>NZ_JBIVHT010000002.1:370524-645668 GCF_044749325.1 Pseudomonas sp. NPDC089428 | reverse complement strand
TTAAAGAGCGTTTGGTTAAGAGCTTTTCGTCTCAACCGAGGCGCGCATTCTACGCTTTCCTCATTTGCTGTCAAGCGTTTATTTTGAAGTTTTTTGCGAGAAACTCGTTTAGCTTCAAACACTTGACTCGCTGCGATCTCTCGTAGCGGGAGGCGCATAATACAGCGTTTAAAACCGCTGTCAACCTTCACTTCAACCGCTATCGATCATTCGATCGAAGCACTTCCGATACTACCTGAATCGTCCAACTCATTGAATTTCAAGGAATTTTTCGTTTCGACTACGTCGGAAGTGGGGCGCATTATAAGGGGATTCGAAAGCGCGTCAACCCTTAATTTCAAGAAACTTCAATATCGCTGAAAAGCAAAGCGGGGAGGCCTGACGGCCTCCCCGCTCTTCAATAGCTCTATGTAGCGTCAGAGCACGCCAGCGCTGCGCAAACGCCCTACAGCATCCGCATCCATTCCCAGCACATCACCCAGCACCGCCTCGGTATGCTCGCCCAGCAGCGGGGGCGCACGCCGATACTCCACAGGCGTTTCGGACAGCCGAATCGGGCTGGCTACCTGCGGCACGCTCCCAGCCAGCGCATGGGGCATTGTTACCGCCAGCCCCCGAGCCAGCACCTGTGGATCCTGGAACATCTGCGCCAGGTCGTTGATCGGCCCACACGGCACCCCGGCAGCCTCCAACTGGCTCACCCATTCGGCGGTAGTCTTGAATACCGTCGCCTGGCGAATCAGTGGAATCAGCTCGGCCCGGTTCGCCACCCGCTGCTTATTAGTAGCGAAGCGAGGGTCATCTGCCCACTGCGGCTGCCCAGCCACCTCGGCAAACTTGCGGAACTGACCATCGTTACCCACGGTGAGGATGAAATCGCCATCCGCCGTCGGGAAGTCCTGGTAAGGGACGATATTAGGGTGAGCATTGCCCAGGCGCCGCGGCGGGTTACCCGTGGTCAGGTAGTTCATCGCCTGGTTGGCTAGGCAAGCCACCTGTACATCGAGCAGCGCCATATCGATGTGCTGCCCAACGCCATGCTGATCGCGGTAGGCGAGGGCGGCCAGAATCGCCACCGTCGAGTACAGCCCGGTAAGAATATCGGTCAGTGCAACACCCACCTTCACCGGCCCGGCACCTTCCTCCCCATCCGGGCGGCCGGTCAGGCTCATCAGCCCACCCAGCCCCTGGATCATGAAGTCATACCCCGCGCGCTTGGCGTACGGCCCGGTTTGGCCGAAGCCAGTGATCGAGCAATAGATGAGCTTGGGGTTGATCGCCTTCAGGCTTGGGTAATCCAGCCCATAAGCCGCCAGCCCACCGACCTTGAAGTTTTCGATGACGATATCCGACTTGGCCGCCAGCTCGCGCACAAGGCGCTGGCCTTCTGGCTGAGTGAAGTCGATGGTCACCGAGCGCTTGTTGCGGTTTGCCGACAGGTAATAGGCCGCTTCGCTGGTGTTCTCACCCCGGGCATCCTTGAGGAAGGGTGGCCCCCAGGCGCGAGTGTCGTCGCCACTACCCGGGCGCTCGACCTTGATTACGTCAGCACCAAGGTCCGCCAGGATCTGGCCAGACCAAGGCCCCGCCAGCACACGGGAGAGGTCCAGCACCCGCAGATGAGATAGCGCGCCCATGGACTGGCTCCTTATCAGTAGAAGGCCTGGATGCCGGTCTGCGCACGCCCGAGGATCAGCGCATGCACGTCATGGGTACCCTCATAGGTGTTGACCACCTCAAGGTTGACCAGGTGGCGCGCCACACCGAACTCGTCGGAGATGCCGTTGCCGCCGAGCATGTCACGGGCCATGCGGGCAATGTCCAGGGCCTTGCCGCAGGAGTTGCGCTTCATGATCGAAGTGATCTCCACCGCCGCAGTGCCTTCATCCTTCATCCGCCCCAGTCGCAGGCAGCCTTGCAGGGCCAGGGTAATTTCGGTCTGCATGTCGGCCAGCTTCTTCTGGATCAGCTGGTTGGCAGCCAGCGGGCGACCGAACTGCTGACGGTCCAAGGTGTACTGGCGAGCGGTGTGCCAGCAGGCTTCGGCTGCCCCCAGCGCCCCCCAGGAGATACCATACCGCGCCGAGTTCAGGCAGGTGAACGGACCTTTGAGGCCACGCACATCCGGGAAGATGTTCTCTTCAGGGACGAATACGTTGTCCATGACGATCTCACCGGTGATCGATGCGCGCAGGCCGACCTTGCCGTGGATCGCCGGAGCACTGAGCCCTTGCCAGCCTTTCTCCAGCACGAAGCCGCGGATATCGCCGGCATCATCCTTGGCCCAGACCACGAACACATCGGCGATCGGGCTGTTGGTGATCCACATCTTGCTGCCACTCAGGCGATAGCCGCCATCGACCTTCCTGGCACGGGTAATCATCGAGCCCGGGTCGGAGCCATGGTTAGGCTCGGTCAGGCCAAAGCAGCCAATCCACTCGCCGGAGGCCAGCTTGGGCAGGTACTTCTGCTTCTGCGCCTCGGTACCGAACTCATTGATCGGCACCATCACCAGCGAAGACTGCACGCTCATCATCGAACGGTAGCCGGAGTCGATGCGCTCCACTTCGCGGGCAATCAGGCCGTAGCACACGTAGTTCAGGCCGCTGCCGCCGTATTGCTCGGGAATGGTCGCACCAAGCAGGCCGACTTCACCCATCTCGCGGAAGATCGCCGGGTCGGTCTGTTCGTGACGGAAGGCTTCCAGTACGCGCGGGGCCAGCTTGTCCTGGGCGAACTGATAAGCGCTGTCACGCACCATGCGCTCTTCTTCAGTGAGCTGCTGATCCAGCAGCAGCGGGTCGATCCAGTTGAAGCTTGCTTTACCGGCCATGAGCGAAATCCTCGAAATAGGGGAGCGGTTTCTTGTGCCATTGATCCTAGGCCTGATCTGGCAACACGACAAACGAGGATTGCGCACGCATAAGTGATATTTTGTCACTCCGTGATACTCGAAATCGCCATATTCACGGCTCTATAAGTGAGGTTGTCGTACATGCGCCGCAAGATCCCCAGCACCACCGCACTGGTCTGCTTCGAAGCGGCCGCACGTCACGAGAGCTTTACCAAGGCAGCCCAGGAGCTGGCCCTGACCCAGGGTGCCGTCTGTCGCCAGATCGCTGGGCTGGAGGAGTTCCTCAACGTCGAACTGTTCAGGCGCTCACGCCGTGGCGTGAAACTGACCGAAGCCGGGCTTTCCTATAGCCGACAGGTTGCAGCGCAGCTCGATGCGGTGGAACGCGACACGTTGTCGGTGATGCGTCAGCAGGGCGCCAACGTGATCGAACTGGCCGTGGTGCCCACCTTCGGCACTCAATGGCTGTTGCCACGCCTCAAGGACTTCCAGCAACGTCACCCCGAGGTCACCGTCAACCTGACCAACCGCACCCGCCCGTTCCTGTTCGCCGACACCCCGTTCGATGCCGCCATCTACTTCGGTGATGCCGATTGGTCCGGCACCCAGTCCCATCGCCTGATGGGCGAGAACCCCATGCCGGTGTGCAGCCCGGCCTTGTTGGGCGGGCAGGGCATGCTCGACGCTCAGCGCATCGCCAGCCTGCCGCTGCTGCAGCAAACCACCCGGCCCTACGCCTGGCGCCAGTGGTTCAATGGCCTGGGCCTGAATATCGCGGGCGACATGACAGGCCCGCGCTATGAACTATTCTCGATGCTGGCCCAGGCGGCCATGCACGAGATGGGCGTCGCGCTGATCCCACCCTTCCTGATCCAGCGCGAACTGGAGGAGGGCAGGCTGGTGGTCGCTAACAGGTACGCGCTGTCCAGCGACAAGGCCTACTATCTGATGATTCCCGAACGCAAGGTCGAGTCAGCGTCACTGCGAGCCTTCCGTGACTGGCTGGTGAGCCAGGCACAGCTCTATACCGCCTCGCACAGAGGCGACAGCGCTGACCTACCCTTGTAGTCAATTATTTTAAACACCTACAGATATACGTTTTTGTCGCATTAGCGAAAACTGTTCAGGTGAATCGAAAAACCCATCGAAGCCGCTAAACACGCGGCTTTCAGAGGGTTTTACGACACTCACCAGCCCATCCGCGAAATCATCGCAAAAAATTTCAAATTTTACCCTAATCTGCCAATAGCCCATGGTTGACGGGCTGCAGCCTATCACTTGCGACATACGGTCACAGGGTGACTTGTAGTTTTAACTTCGTTTCGCTCCAGAACCGGTTGAAGGCCCCCGGGTTCGTCTGCAAAATGCTTCGCCCGCCTTGGATTCGGCGGGCTCGGCGCTCAACAGCCGTCCCAGCGCGCCATCCGCAGTGTGCTGGCTTTTACAAAGACAAAAGGTCACCGCAGGAGAAATAGTCGTGCACATTGGTGTTCCTCTCGAGACGCAGACCGGTGAGACAAGGGTCGCTGCGACCCCAGAAACCATCAAGAAACTGATTGGCCAGGGCCATCAGGTCACCGTCCAACGGGGGGCAGGGCTCAACGCCAGCATTCCGGACAGTGCCTATGAGGCCGTGGGCGCTTCACTGGGGAGCGCAGCCGATGCCTACGGCGCCCAATTGGTCCTCAAAGTGGTCGCTCCCAACGACCAGGAACTGGCCCTGATCAACAGTGGCAGCCTCCTGGTGGGCATGCTCAACCCCTTCAACAGCGAACTGATCGGCAAGATGGCCGAACGCGGGATCACCGCTTTCGCCCTGGAAGCCGCACCCCGCACCTCACGGGCACAAAGCCTGGACGTGCTGTCGTCTCAGGCCAACATCGCCGGTTACAAGGCCGTGCTGCTGGCCGCCCACCACTACCCACGCTTCATGCCCATGCTGATGACCGCCGCAGGTACCGTTAAGGCCGCGCGCGTGCTGATCCTCGGGGCGGGGGTTGCCGGCCTGCAGGCCATTGCCACGGCCAAGCGCCTGGGTGCGGTGATCGAGGCGTCCGACGTTCGCCCGGCGGTGAAGGAGCAGATCGAGTCGCTGGGCGCCAAGTTCATCGACGTGCCTTACGAGACCGATGAGGAACGTGAATGCGCCGAAGGCGTCGGCGGCTATGCCCGGCCGATGCCGGCCAGCTGGATGCAACGCCAGGCCCAGGCGGTGCACGAGCGCGCCAAGCAGGCCGATATCGTCATCACCACCGCATTGATCCCTGGCCGCAAGGCACCGACGCTGCTCAGCGCCGATACCGTGGCGCAGATGAAGCCCGGCTCGGTGGTCATCGACCTGGCGGCAGCCCAGGGCGGCAACTGCCCGCTGACCGTTGCCGACCAGGTGGTGCAGGAGAACGGAGTGATCATCGTCGGCCCGACCAACCTGCCGGCTCAGGTGGGCGCCGATGCCTCGGCACTGTATGCGCGCAACCTGCTGGACTTCATGAAGCTGCTGTTCGACAAGGACGGCGCACTGGTCATCAACCTCGAAGACGACATCGTCGCGGCCTGCCTCATGTGCCGCGATGGCCAGGTCGTCCGCAAGAACGGCTAAGGAGCACGACAATGGAAGACATGCTGATTTCCCATGGCATCTACAACCTGATCATCTTCGTGCTGGCCATCTATGTGGGCTACCACGTGGTGTGGAACGTTACCCCGGCGCTGCACACCCCGCTGATGGCGGTTACCAACGCCATCTCGGCAATCGTCATCGTCGGTGCCATGCTGGCGGCGGCCCTGACCGTAACCCCGGCAGGCAAGCTGATGGGCACCCTCGCGGTGGCCCTGGCTGCGGTCAACGTGTTCGGTGGCTTCCTGGTCACCCGCCGCATGCTTGAGATGTTCAAGAAGAAAACCAAGACCGAGGCGCAGAAGTAAGCATGAGCATGAATCTGGTAACGCTCCTCTACCTCGTCGCCTCGGTGTGCTTCATCCAGGCGCTCAAGGGCCTGTCGCACCCGACCACTTCGCGGCGCGGCAACCTGTTCGGCATGATCGGCATGGGGATCGCCATCCTCACTACGGTTGGACTTATCTATAAGCTTGGAGCTGAGCTGGCGACTGCCGGCATCGGCTACGTGATCGTCGGCCTGCTGGTCGGCGGTACCGCTGGCTCGATCATGGCCAAGCGCGTCGAGATGACCAAGATGCCTGAACTGGTCGCCTTCATGCACAGCATGATCGGCCTGGCGGCGGTATTCATCGCCATCGCAGCCGTGCTGGAGCCGCAGTCGATGGGCATCGTTGCCGCCATCAGCGACCCGATCCCCACCGGCAACCGCCTGGAACTGTTCCTGGGCGCAGCCATCGGTGCCATTACCTTCTCCGGTTCGGTCATCGCCTTCGGCAAGCTGTCGGGCAAGTACAAGTTCCGCCTGTTCCAGGGCGCACCGGTACAGTTTGCTGGTCAGCATAAGTTGAACCTGATCCTCGGCCTGACCACCATCGCCCTGGGCCTGCTCTTCACCTTTACTGGCCACTACAGTGCCTTCACCCTGATGCTGGTCCTGGCCTTCATCATGGGCGTGCTGATCATTATTCCGATCGGTGGCGCCGACATGCCGGTGGTGGTGTCGATGCTCAACAGCTATTCGGGCTGGGCAGCGGCCGGTATCGGCTTCTCGCTGAACAACTCGATGCTGATCATCGCCGGCTCCCTGGTCGGCTCAAGCGGTGCGATCCTCTCGTACATCATGTGCAAGGCGATGAACCGTTCGTTCTTCAACGTCATCCTCGGTGGCTTTGGCGGCGATACCGATGCCGGCGCGGCGCAAGGTTCGAAAGAACAGCGCCCGGTGAAGTCCGGTTCGGCCGACGACGCCACCTTCCTGCTGAGCAACGCTGACAGCGTGATCATCGTCCCGGGTTACGGCCTGGCGGTGGCCCGTGCCCAGCACGCGCTCAAGGAACTGACCGAGAAGCTGACCCACAA
Organism: Pseudomonas sp. NPDC089428; assembly: GCF_044749325.1. Classification (NCBI taxonomy): domain Bacteria; kingdom Pseudomonadati; phylum Pseudomonadota; class Gammaproteobacteria; order Pseudomonadales; family Pseudomonadaceae; genus Pseudomonas; species Pseudomonas sp. NPDC089428. The sequence continues at coordinate 638,835 of NZ_JBIVHT010000002.1, read as the reverse complement.
CGGCGTGACCGTGAAGTACGCGATCCACCCGGTAGCAGGGCGCATGCCTGGGCACATGAACGTTCTGCTGGCTGAAGCCGAAGTGCCGTACGATCAGGTGTTCGAGATGGAAGACATCAACGCCGAGTTCGGCCAGGCCGACGTGGTGCTGGTGCTGGGCGCCAACGACGTGGTCAACCCGGCGGCGAAGAACGATCCGAAGTCGCCGATCGCCGGCATGCCGATCCTGGAGGCATTCAAGGCCAAGACCATCATCGTCAACAAGCGCTCCATGGCCAGCGGCTATGCCGGCCTGGACAACGAACTGTTCTACCTGGACAAGACCATGATGGTGTTCGGTGACGCGAAAAAGGTCATCGAAGACATGGTCAAGGCAGTGGAGTGACAGCTACCGCTGCAAACCCGCTGATATAAAGAAAGCCCCGGTCAGAATCTGCCGGGGCTTTTCTTTTATTGATCCGGATCAACGGCTCTACTTCAAGGCTTCTCATACGACCATGGTCGTGGGACGGCAATGGGCGAAATCTCTAGACTGCGCTTCAGTAGTTTCAGTAGCCCGAGATAACAATCCATGTACCGTGATCGTATCCGCTTGTCCTCCCTGCACAGCAAGGTAATGAGTGCGGCTGATGCCGCTGGCCTGATCGAGGACGGCATGACCGTCGGCATGAGCGGATTCACCCGCGCCGGCGAAGCCAAGGCTGTGCCGCATGCCCTGGCCGAACGCGCCAAGCAGTCGCCACTGAAAATCAGCCTGATGACCGGCGCCAGCCTGGGCAACGACCTCGACAAGCAGCTGACCGAAGCCGGCGTGCTGGCACGTCGCATGCCGTTCCAGGTGGACAGCACCCTGCGCAAGGCCATCAACGACGGCCAGGTGATGTTCATCGACCAGCACCTGTCGGAAACCGTCGAGCAGCTGCGCAACCAGCAGCTCAAGCTGCCGGATATCGCGGTCATCGAAGCCGTGGCCATCACCGAGCAGGGCCACATCGTGCCGACCACTTCGGTAGGCAACTCGGCCAGCTTCGCGATCTTTGCCAAGCAAGTGATCGTCGAGATCAACCTGTCGCACAACGCCAACCTCGAAGGCCTGCACGACATCTATATCCCGACCTATCGCCCGACCCGCACGCCAATCCCGCTGGTCAAGGTCGACGACCGCATTGGCAGCACCGCGATCCCGATCGACCCGGCCAAGATCGTTGGCATCGTCATCAGCGACCAACCGGATTCGCCATCCACCGTGCTGCCACCGGATGACGAAACCCAGGGTATCGCCGACCACCTGATCAACTTCCTCAAGCAAGAAGTGGAAGCTGGCCGCATGACCAACAAGCTCGGCCCGCTGCAGGCAGGTATCGGCAGCATCGCCAACGCGGTGATGTGTGGCCTGATCGAGTCGCCGTTCGAAGACCTGACCATGTACTCCGAAGTGCTGCAGGACTCGACCTTCGACCTGATCGACGCCGGCAAGCTGAGCTTTGCCTCGGGCAGCTCGATCACCCTGTCGACCCGCCGCAATGCCGACGTGTTCGGCAACCTTGAGCGCTACAAGGACAAGCTGGTCCTGCGCCCGCAGGAAATCTCCAACCACCCCGAAGTGGTCCGCCGCCTGGGCATCATCGGCATCAACACGGCGCTGGAGTTCGACATCTACGGTAACGTCAACTCGACCCACGTCTGTGGCACCAGGATGATGAACGGCATCGGTGGTTCGGGTGACTTCGCCCGCAACGCCCACCTGGCGGTGTTCGTCACCAAGTCGATCGCCAAGGGCGGTGCCATTTCCAGCGTGGTGCCAATGGTCAGCCACGTTGACCATACCGAGCACGACGTCGACATCCTGGTCACCGAGCAGGGCCTGGCCGACCTGCGTGGCCTGGCACCGCGCGAGCGCGCTCGGGCGATCATCGACAACTGTGTGCACCCGGACTACCGCGCAGCGCTGAACGATTACTTCGAGCGCGCCTGCCAGCGTGGCGGCCATACCCCGCACATCCTGCGTGAAGCCCTGAGCTGGCACGAGAACCTGGAAGAAACCGGGCGCATGCTCGCCAGCTGATCCACTCGCCTCAACTGTTCGGGCCTTGTCGTCGCCACGCCGGCGACAGGGCCAGTACAGTCAAACCCGCCCATCGGAACACCTCCCGCCCTTTACTGATTAAAACTGTACTTCTGTACTGGTATTTTCAGGCCTTTTCATCTTGTAAATCCCCACGACCAAGCAAAAACGCACCACCACAGTGCAGACCAGTACAGTTACGCCTATTTCGAGTGCAACAGTCTGGTTAAACAGTTAACTGGCCCATCGCATTACCATTGAACTGTATCTACTGTTATGGACGGCAGAGGAGGATCATTGGCATCAGTTAAATCACTACCTAATCCCGCCATAAGCGGAAGGATGAAACATCATGGAACGTACCCTCAGTTCCGGTCTGGTTTTTGAAAGCAACGCCCAGCAGTCCCAGGCTTCCCTGCCACTGCGTGCTATTTCCACCCTGCTGCTGTGGCAGCGCCGCATGGCCAGCCGCCGTCAACTGGCTCGCCTTGACGCCCGCCTGCTGGCCGACGCCGGTATCAGCGAGTCGCAGCGTTACGAAGAGCTGAGCAAGCCTTTCTGGCGCTAAGCTCCGGTTCGCCGGCTACGGCCGGCACCGCGAATTCCCCAACCCGTTGCAGGCGACTGCAGCGGGTTTTTTATTGCCCGAAAGCTGCGTCTCAGAGCCGTTCTAAGAGAAACATGTACAGTTTTCAGGAAGTCAAAAATTACCATAACAGTTGCTCGCTGCGGCTCGCGTTAACATCCAGATACAGCACCGCGTGATACGCTTCGCCAAACAGTCTGGTAGAACCAGTTGTCAAAAACGTACCGCGACGGGCTGTGCAAGCGTCCGATACAGCAGAACCCTATCCAGGAGTCCAAGAACATGTCCCGTAAATACCTGATTGGCGCCGCCCTGCTGCTCGGCCTGGCCAGCACCGCCAATGCCAGCAGCTTCGTTGTCACCACTGATGCCGTGGTACGCGCCGTCGCCGCCTCCACCGACGCCACTTCCGACCTGACCTCGTCGTTCCGTGATGACAAGATCGTGCAGGCCGCACGTGATGACGCCGCCAGCTTCGTCGGCACCCAAGGCGCCATTCGTGGTGCGCGGCTGGAAAGTGCCTTCCTGCACATCCGTTCGACCATGCCGCAGCTGCAAGCCAGTGATGCGCAGCTGGCTCAGGCCATCCTCGCGATCTGATCAAGGCGCTGCACAGCAGGTGCGTTGGCTTCGGCTCACGCGCCTGGGATAGCCTTCGCCGTTCATTTCCCAAGCCGTCAAGAAAGCTCATGCGTTATCTGTTGCCGTTGCTGCTCACCGCCATTGGCATGGCCAGCGCCCACGCCATGGACACCACCACCCAAGGCCTGGTCATCACCGGTTACGTCACCAGCCAGGTCACCGCCGCCCCCTTCGACCGTAAACTGGTCAGGCAGGCCCGCGACGATGCTGCGGCATTCGTTGCCAGCGATGGCCTGATCCGCGGTGCACGCCTGGAAGCGGCACTCGACTCGTTGCGCCACAACTGCGCCCGGCACTCCGTCGGCGACCTTGAACTGGCAGAAGCAATTCTCGTCCAATAACTACCCCTGACTCCCTGTATTTTTCGGAGATGCTCCATGCGTAAACCGCTGATTGCCGCTACCCTCGGCATGTTGCTGCTGGCCGACCTGGCCCATGCACAGACCCTGGTGGCCACCAGCAACATCATCGTGCGCGCCTTTGGCCGCTCGATCGATTTCACTTCTGACACCACCACTTCGATCCGCGACGCCAAAGTCGTGCGCGAAGCCCATGACGACGCCGCCAGCTTCGTCGCCAGCAATGGCGATATCCGTGGCGCGCAGCTCGAAGCCGCTTTCAGCACCCTGCGCGAGCGCGTACCTGAAGCGCGCGACGCCAGCGACCAAGTACTGGCCGAAGCCATTCTCGCGCTGTGAACCGCGTGCGTGCCTGGCTGCTCGGCGGCGCTTTGACGCTGCTGGGCACGCCCGCCCTGGCCGACCTGCAGCTCGAACTGCAGGCGGCAGGCCTCGATCCGCAACAGACCCAAGCCAGCCAGGCCCTGCTCGACGAGGCCATGGGCAAGCTGCCCCCACAATTCAAGCAACGGCTGGACCGGCGCGTCCGGGTCAGCTGGAGCGACAACATGCCAGCCGATGCCTATGGCCAGGCTTCGCTGGTGTCGACCCTCGAACTCAACCGCAGCTTGCTGCCGGGCCTGACTGACGGCAGTGCCGCCACTAAGCGCACCAACCGCCCTCATGGCACTGTGCGCGAGGAGCTGCTGGCCACTGTCCTGCACGAACTCACCCACATCTACGATCGTGCACGCCTGTGGCCCAGCGCCGAGCGCTCGCTGATCGCCCGCTGCGCGCGACAGCAAGGCACGCTGGGCAAGGTCGGCCAGCTGGAAGAATGCCGAGGTCAAGCCGAACGCCGCTTTACCCTCAGCGACGACCCGCGTCTGCTCGACCTGGCTGGCTGGCCGCAATACGTTGGCCGACGTGGTGAGCGAGAGCAGCACAACGCCCAGTTCATGCGCAGCCCCGACAGTTATGAACTGAGCAGCCCCAAGGAATACATCGCGGTCAACATGGAGTATTTCCTCCTGGACCCGAGCTACGGCTGCCGTCGCCCGGCGCTCAACCAGTACCTGCGTGACCACTTTGACTGGGCGCCACAGCAGAACACCTGCGCCAAGGGCCTGCCGTTCATCAATGCCGGCAGTGACTTCGCCCGTCAGCCGCTGGGCGAGATCGACCCAGAACGGGTCTACCAGGTCGACTTCCTGCTGGCTGAAGCCAACCAGAACCTGGTCAGCCGCTGGGGCCACAGCATGCTGCGCCTGGTGATCTGCAAACCCGGTCGCCCGCGTGGCCCGGACTGCCGCCTGGACCTCGACCAGAGCCTGGTGCTGTCTTACCGTGCATTCGTCAACGATGTGCAGCTATCCAGCTGGGACGGCCTGGTCGGCGTCTATCCCTCACGGCTGTTCGTGCTGCCGCTGGGCCAGGTGATCGACGAATACACCAAGACTGAACTGCGCAGCCTGGCCTCGGTACCGCTCAAGCTCAACCGCGACGAGATCGAAAACCTGGTACGCCAGGCCGCCGAGATGCACTGGAGCTACGACGGCAACTATTGGTTCCTGTCCAACAACTGCGCCGTGGAGTCGTTGAAGCTGCTGCGCAGCGGTACTGCCAACCCACGCCTCAACGACCTCGACAACATCATGCCAAATGGCCTGCTGGCTGTGCTGAAGGGGAGGGGGCTGGCCGATACCAGCGTGCTTGATGACCCCCGTGAAGCCCTGCGCCTGGGTTATCGCTTCGACTCCTATCGCGACCGCTACCAGGCCATGTTCGATGTGCTGAGGAAGCAGCTGCCGATCAAGCAGACCGAGGTCGAGGATTGGCTGGCCCAGGATGCAGAACAAAGGCGCCCGTGGTTCGACAAGGCAGATCTGCGCACCAGTGCGGCCTTGCTGCTGCTCGAGCAGGCCAGCCTGCGCCGGCAATTGCTGCTGGCTCAGGACGAAGTGAAACAGCGGTACCTGAACGCTGCAGCGCTGAAGGACGGCAGCATCAACAAGGCCGACGAAACCCTGAAGCAGATGCTCGCCAACAGCGGCTTCCTGAGCCGCCCGGCCGAGTTGCTGGATGCCAAGGGCTATGGGTTGCCGCAGCCGGAAGAGCGCAAGCAACTGGAGCAGGTCAGTACCGAGCGGCAGGCCAAGCTGTTGCGCCTGAGCAGCGACCTGGACAAAGAGGTGAGGGCGCTGCTGCAGCCTTCTCGGGCGAAGGAAATTGCTGCGGTCGAGGCCAATGTGAAGCAGATCGGCGAGCATTTGCGGGCATTGCACAAGGCAGCTGGCGGCCTGCAGCTACCCTGAATCCTGTACCGGCCTCTTCGCGGGCAAGCCCGCTCCCACAGGTCCAGCGCAAGCCTCGAACCTGTGGGATCGGGCTTGCCCCGCGAAATGGCCGGCAAAGGCAGCCCAAGGCTACAGCCTCTCCTCAGATTCCGAGGGCAACCCCTCATCCAGATGCAGCCAGGGCAACCGGCTTTTAGCCCAGATATGCCTCTTGGCTGGCGCCAGCTCCGGATGGTCCAGCGTCGCCACCGTCACATCGATGCTTCCCGGACTATGCTCCGTGACCAACGCCAAATGCGCCCCGCATTCCCCACAGAAATACCGCTTGCAACTGGCCGGTGCCACATAGCACTGGGGCCGCCCCGCCAACCAGCGGAAACCCGAACGGGGCAGGGTGACCCAGGTCACCACCAAACCGCCGCTTACGCGCCGGCAGATCGAACAATGGCAATGGGCAACATCCGTCAGGTCACCCTGCAGCCGATAACGCAAGGCGCCGCAATGGCAGCCACCCTCAGTAAAATCCTGCATCACCTACCTCCCGTCGCCGTTTTCTCGGCGAAAGCTGGCTGAAAGCTTGCCCCCCTAGGATAGCCCCCACTACCGGCACAAGACCGGTCAGCCAGGGCATCCGGAACATTCCGCGCCCGGCCCATCAACAACAACAATGGTGATTCTGATGTATTCCTGCGCCCGCCTTTGCGTCCTACCCCTCCGCATGCTCCCCGCGCAGCGCCAAAAGCGCTGATCCGCCCGAATCGACCGTCCTTTCGCCGCGCCACGCCTGGAGTATTGCCATGTTGACCTTCCTCGGCTTTGCCATGGTCATCACCTTCATGTACCTGATCATGACCAAGCGCCTGTCGGCCTTGATCGCGCTGATCCTGGTACCGATCCTGTTCGCCCTGTTCGGCGGTTTTTCCGCCAAGATCGGCCCAATGATGCTCGAAGGCATCAGCAAGCTCGCGCCCACCGGCGTGATGCTGATGTTCGCCATCCTCTACTTCGCCCTGATGATCGACTCCGGCCTGTTCGACCCGGCCGTGCGCAAGATCCTCAAGCTGGTCAAGGGCGACCCGCTGAAAGTCTCGGTCGGCACCGCCGTGCTGGCCCTGGTGGTCTCACTCGACGGTGACGGTGCCACCACCTACATGATCTGCTGCGCCGCCATGCTGCCGCTTTACAGCCGCCTGGGCATGAGCCCTCGGATCATGGCCGGCCTGATCATCCTCGCCGGCGGTGTGATGAACATGACCCCGTGGGGCGGCCCCACCGCCCGCGCCGCCAGTGCCCTGCATGTAGACCCGTCGGACATCTTCGTGCCGATGATCCCGGCCATGCTCTTCGGTGTGCTGGCGATCCTTGCCATCGCCTACCTGTACGGCAAGCGCGAACGTGCCCGCCTGGGTGAGCTGCACCTTCCGACCGATGACATCGACCACAGCGAAATCAGCGTGTCGCAGTTCCCTGAAGCGCGCCGCCCCAAGCTGATCTACTTCAACGGTGCCCTGACCGCCGCCCTGATGGTCGCGCTGATCGCCGGCGTGCTGCCGCTGCCGGTGCTGTTCATGATCGCCTTCAGTATCGCCATGATCGTCAACTACCCGTGCCTGCAGCAGCAGAAAGACCGCATCGCCGCCCACGCCGGCAGCGTGCTGGCCGTGACCGGGTTGATCTTCGCCGCCGGCATCTTCACCGGCATCCTGTCGGGTACCGGCATGGTCGAGGCCATGTCCAAGAGCCTGCTGGCGGTCATCCCTGAAGCATTGGGCCCCTACCTGGCAGTGATCACCGCGATCGTGAGCATGCCGTTCACCTTCTTCATGTCCAACGACGCCTTCTACTACGGCGTGCTGCCGGTGCTGTCGGAAGCGGCCAGCCACTACGGCATCAGCCCGGTGGAAATGGCCCGTGCCTCGATCGTCGGGCAGCCGGTACACCTGCTCAGCCCGCTGGTGCCTTCGACCTACCTGCTGGTGGCCCTGGCCGGTATCGAGTTCGGCGACCACCAGCGCTTCACACTCAAGTGGGCAGTGCTGGTGTGCCTATGCATAATGTTCGCCGCGCTGCTGATGGGCATTTTCCCGCTGTTCAGTAGTCTTTAATTAACACGCATCACCCAACGCGATGCCCCCGGTCGGGGTGCATCGCCTTTATCGTTTGAAGGAATACACATGGAATGGCTGACCAGCCCGGAAATCTGGGTTGCCTTTTTTACCCTGACGGCACTTGAGATCGTCCTCGGGATCGACAACATCATCATGATCTCGATCCTGGTCAGCCGCATGCCCAAGCACATGCAGCCGCGCACCCGGATCTTCGGCCTGGCCCTGGCCATGGTCACCCGCATCATGCTGCTGCTGTCGATCACCTGGGTCATGCGCCTGACCACCGACCTGTTCGTGGTATTCGGCCAGGGCATTTCCGGGCGTGACCTGATCCTGTTCTGCGGCGGCCTGTTCCTGCTGTGGAAAAGCTCGCAAGAGATCTACCACGGCCTGGAAGGCGAGGAAGAGAGCGCCGACGAACCCAAGGGGGCTGGCGGCAAGTTCCTGTACACCATCATTCAGATCGCCATCATCGACATCGTGTTTTCGCTGGACTCGGTGATCACTGCCGTCGGCATGGTCTCGCACGTGCCGGTAATGATTGCCGCAATCGTCGTCGCGGTGCTGGTGATGATGGCCTGCGCCGGCGCCATCAGCGACTTCATCGACAAACACCCTTCGCTGAAGATGCTTGCACTTTCCTTCCTGATCGTCGTCGGTACCGTGCTGATCGCCGAATCTTTCGATGTTCACGTGCCGAAGGGCTACGTCTACTTCGCCATGGCCTTCTCGCTGGCCGTGGAGGCGATCAACATCCGCATGCGTACTGCCTTGGCGCGCAAGCAGGGCAAGGAGCATGAGCCGGTGAAACTGCGCAAGGACATTCCGGGTCAATAAGATCCGACGCAGTGTAAAGGGCCCTCCGGGGCCCTTTTTCATGTACAGGCTTTCATCACACAAACATTTCAAATGCTTGCAGAGCGTGCCAAGCTGGCGCGAGCTTCGCAAAACAACTAAAGCTTGAGTAAGCACTGGATCAAAACACCCACCCCCGGGCCAGGCTTACAGCTTCATCCATTTTGGCTCCGCCACTGGAGCCCGATAACAAAGGGGGGCTCGACCATGCTGACCCTGCTCAACCTGCTCTCCGCCGTGGCCTTGCTGGTGTGGGGCACGCATATCGTCCGTACCGGCATCCTCAGGGTGTTCGGCTCCAACCTGCGCCGCGTGCTCAGCCAGAACATGAACCGCCGACCGCTGGCGTTCATTGCCGGCATCGTGGTCACTGCCGTGGTGCAGAGCAGCAACGCCACTGCCATGCTGGTCACGTCCTTCGTCGGCCAGGGCCTGATGGCCATGACCCCGGCGCTGGCGATCATGCTCGGCGCCGATGTCGGGACCGCGCTGATGGCCCGGGTACTGACCTTCGACCTGTCGTGGCTGTCGCCGCTGCTGGTGTTCCTCGGGGTGATCTTCTTCCTCTCGCGCAAGCAGACCCGTGTGGGCCAGCTGGGCCGCGTGGCAATCGGCCTGGGCTTGATCATCCTGGCCCTGCAGCTGATCGTGCAGGCCGCGGCGCCGATTACCCATGCGCAAGGGGTGAAGGTGCTGTTCGCCTCGCTGACTGGCGATATCCTGCTCGACGCCCTGGTTGGCGCACTGTTCGCCATGGTCTCGTATTCCAGCCTGGCTGCCGTGCTACTCACCGCCACCCTGGCCGGCGCTGAGGTGATCAGCCTGCCGGTGGCCATCGGCCTGGTCGTCGGCGCCAACATCGGCAGCGGCCTGCTGGCCTTCATCAGCACCAGCATGCAGAACGCCGCCGGCCGCCGCGTGGCTCTGGGTAGCCTGCTGTACAAGCTGATCGGCCTGCTGCTGATCATCCCTGTGCTGCACCCACTGGTGGAGTGGATGGACAGCCTGAGCTTCAGCCCTCAGGAGCTTGTGATCGGTTTCCACCTGCTCTACAACACGCTGCGCTGCCTGATCATGCTGCCAACGGTCAAACCCATGGGCCGCCTGTGCAATGCGCTGCTGCCCGAACGCGAGACCACCAACGGCCAGATACGCCCGCGCCATCTCGATGCCTCGGCCTTGACCACGCCCAGCCTGGCCCTGGCCAATGCCGCGCGGGAAACCCTGCGCCTGGGCGACATCGTCGACAGCCTGCTGGAAGCCATGCTTGGCGCCCTGCGCGGTACCCACACTGCCATCCCCCAGCAGGTACGGGCCTTGGGCGAAGATGCCGAGGCACTCTACAGTGCGATCAAACTGTACCTGGCGCAGATGCCGCGGGAAGACCTCAGCGATCAGGACAACCGGCGCTGGGCAGAAGTCATCGAGTTGGCGATCAACCTGAAGCTGGCCTGCGACCTGATCGAACGCATGCTGCGCAAGGTGCAGCAGCAGAAAACCAGCCAGCGCCGGGAGTTTTCCCAGGTCGGCCTTGAAGAACTCACCGGGCTGCAGGAGCAGTTGCTGGCCAACCTGCGCCTGGGCCTGTCGGTGTTCCTCAGCGCCGATCCGGAGAGCGCACGCCTGCTGCTGCGCGAAAAACGCCGTTTCCGCGCCCAGGAACGGCGCCTGGCGCACGCCCACGTCAGCCGTTTGCAGCGTAAGGTCGTGCAAAGTATCGAGACCAGTTCGCTACACTTGGAGCTGATTGCCGATATGAAGCGGTTGAACTCTTTGTTCTGCAGCAGTGCCTATGTGGTACTGGGTGGCTCGGACACCGGCGGGCTGCTGCTCGACAGCGTCCCGGAAGATGCCCACCTGTCCTGATCTCGCACACCTGGAGACCGTCGCTCGCCCATGCGTTGCCTGATGTTCGTTTGCCTGCTGATCTGCAGCCTGCCCTCATTTGCCCTCGACCGCTCGCGGGTCGAGGGTTACCTGTTGCCCAATGGCCTGCAGGTGATCCTGAAATCCGGTTACGAACGCGACCATGTGGCGATCCGCCTGGTGGTGGGGGTTGGCCTGGATGACTTTGGCTGCGAGCAGAAAGAATTGCCGCACCTGCTTGAACACCTGCTGTTCACCGGCATCGACGAGACCGGTGAAGGCGGCCTGGAGGAGCGCCTGCAGAGCCTGGGCGGCGAATGGAATGCCTATACCAGCAGCGCCGACACCACCTTCGTCATCGAGGCACCGGCACGCAACCAGCGCAAGGTCCTCGACCTGTTGCTGGCAATCGTCCGCGACACCCGCATCGACGCCAAGGCCCTGGCCACGGCCAAGCACATCATCGAACGCGAGGATGGCGGCCACTATGGCCACCTGCAGCGCTGGCTCGACCGCCAGGACATCGGCCACCCGGCCAGCGACCAGCTGGCCACCGAGCTGGGCCTGAAATGCGCTGAACGCTCCAACGTCGCGGACATGACCCTGGAGCAGGTGAAAACCCTGCGTGAGCACTGGTACGCCGCCAACAACATGACCCTGATCGTGGTGGGCGGCCTGGATCGCCTGTTGCCAGCCTATCTGGAACGCACCTTTGGTGAGCTGCCGGCCACCGAGCCGGAAGAGCGGCGCACCCTCGAAAGCATCAGCCAACAGGCCGAACAGCGCCGCGACCTGACCCGGGGCCTGCTGGGCGACAGCGTCAAGTTGCACTGGCTGTTCATCGAACCGGTCCTGGACAGTGACCATCAGCAAACCCTCGACCTGCTGTCGCGCTACCTCGACTGGGCGGTGTATGACCAGCTGCGCCTGCGCAACGGCCTGTCGTACGGGCCGTCCGTTCAACGCGAGAGCTTTGGCGACAGCGGCATGCTCAGCCTCAATGCCGACCTCGAGCGCGAAGATGTCGACCAGGCTGTGAAGGTGATGCAGCAGCTGTTCGACCACCTGCGCAAGGAAGGCCTCGACCCGGATACCTTCGCCCGCATCAAGGATGCCGCCGTGGCCAAGGAAAGCTGGAGCACCCAGGGCAACAGTGCGCTGGCCGATTACTACTGGGGGGCGCTGAACGATTACAACAACGGTCGCTTTGCCGACCCGGCGCGCAAGTTGCGCCAGGTGACGCTGGAAGAGGCCAATGCGGCCTTGAAGGAATTGCTCAAGGATGAGGGTTACCTGCGGATCGAGAAGCCGTTGCTGGGGTATGACGAGCTTTATGGGCTGGTGGCCTTGCTGCTGGGGCTGATATTGGCGCTTGGGCTGTTGCGCTGGCGGCGACAGAAGCCGGAACGACCCAGTGGTGCTACACGGCAGTAGTGAATCGGCGGTATCCTTTTGCCAGTACCGGCCCTTTCGCGGGTAAACCCGCTCCCACAGGAACCGCACAGGTTTCATGATCAGTGCACGACCTGTGGGAGCGGGTTTACCCGCGAAAAGGCCGGCACAGCCACCTCAAACTCCTGTTGTAGACCCATGCCCCCAATACCCCATTTCGTCCAGCGCGTCATCGAGCTGCTCAAACGCTACCCCGGCGTCATTGCGCTCGGTGGTTTCCTCTCCGGCATCGGCAGCTTCATTCTGGTCGACCGCCAGGCCAGCCTGGCCAGCTGGATCGCCATCCTCATGCTGGTCAGCTGGGTCTGGCTAATGCTGGAAAACACCCTCACCGGCCTGTTCGCGCGCACCTTCAACCGCGAGATCCCGCAGCCGCTGCTGCGCTATGCGACACAGATGATCCACCAGGAAAGCCTGTTCTTCGTCTTGCCGTTCTTCTTCATCACCACCACCTGGAACAGCGGCCAGCTGGTGTTCACCGGCCTGCTTGGCGCCGCCGGGCTCATCTCGATCATCGATCCGCTCTACTACAAGTGGCTGGCGCCCCGGCGCTGGCTGTTCCTCGCGCTGCACACCCTGACGCTGTTCGCCGCGCTGCTCACCGCGCTGCCGATCATCCTGCACCTGACTACCGCACAGAGCTTCAAGCTGGCGTTGATCGCTGCCATGGCACTGTCGTTCCCAAGCCTGGTCAGCAGTTTCCCGGTCAATACCTGGCGCCGCGGCGTGGCACTGGTGGTGGTTACGCTGGCCGTAGGCGCTGGCGGCTGGCTGCTGCGCTCGTGGGTGCCACCGGCAACGCTGTGGATGACGGACGTGGCGGTGAGCACCGAAGTACTCAATCGCCAGCCCGGCGAATCGCTCGAGGAAATTGCCGCCAGCCGCATTCGCAGCAATGGCCTTTACGCCTATACCGCGATCAACGCACCGCGAGGCCTGGACGAGCGCATCTACCACGTGTGGCAGAAGGACGGCCAGGAGGTCGATCGCATTGCCCTGGACATCCACGGCGGGCGCAAGGAAGGCTACCGCGCCTGGACCCACAAGCAGAACTTCCCGCCCAACCCGGTGGGCAAGTGGCAGGTGCGGGTGCTGACCGAGGATGGCCAGGTGATCGGCGTGCTGCGCTTCAAGGTAGTGGACGACTTGCCTGCGCCGTGACATCGGCGCAGGACAGCACATATTCAACAAACCGCTCCATGCCCGCTGCGCTATGATCAGCCTCTAGCCCAGTCGGATGCATGGAGCCTATGACCACCCCCAGCGCCACCCTGGACACCAGCTGCCAGCCAGCCTGCCTGCGGATCGCCGGTGACTGGACCCTGGCCCACTACGCCAGCCTCAAACGTGACAGCGAGCGCCTGCGCACGCAGTATGGCGCCGACACCATTGCCGACCTCAGCCAGCTGGGCCGCCTGGACACTGCCGGTGCCTCGCTGTTGGCCGAGCTGCTCGGCTCCGAGCGCCTGTCGCACTGCACCAACGACCTGCCCGAAGCCAGCCGCGCCCTGCTCAAGAATGTCTACTGTTCGGTGCAGGACTACTGCATCCCGGTCAAGGAGCCGGAGCGCAACGTGCTGCTGGTGCTCCTGGAGCGTATCGGTTGCGCGGTCGGCACGCTGTGGCAAGACACCATGCAGCTGCTCGGCTTTCTTGGCCTGATCATCGAGACCCTGCTGCGTCGCCTGCTGCAGCCACACCGCTGGCGCGTCACTCCGGTCATCGCGCACATCGAGCAGACCGGGCTGGACGCTGCCCCCATCGTCGCCTTGCTGACTTTCCTGGTGGGCGCCGTGGTGGCCTTCCTCGGGGCCACGGTACTGGCCGATTTTGGCGCCACGGTCTTCACCGTCGACCTGGTGGCCTTCTCGTTCCTGCGCGAATTCGCCGTGCTGCTGACTGCCATCCTGATGGCCGGGCGCACCGCCAGCGCCTTCACCGCGCAGATCGGCTCGATGAAGGCCAATGAAGAGGTCGACGCCATCCGCACCCTGGGCCTCAACCCGATCGAGCTGCTGGTGGTGCCACGGGTACTGGCGCTGCTGATCTCACTGCCACTGCTGACCTTCGTCGCGATGATCTGCGGCATCGTCGGTGGTGCGGTGGTCTGCGCCCTGTCACTGGGCATTTCGCCGGCGATGTTCCTGTCGCTGCTGCAAACCGACATCGGCGTGCAGCACTTCCTCGTCGGCCTGGCCAAGGCGCCGATTTTTGCCTTCCTGATCGCCGCCATCGGCTGCCTCGAAGGCTTCAAGGTCAGCGGCAGCGCCGAATCGGTCGGCGCCCACACCACCTCCAGCGTGGTGCAATCGATTTTCGTGGTCATCGTGCTGGATGCGGTGGCGGCACTGTTCTGCATGGAGATGGGCTGGTGAATGGCCGGGAAGCGGTGATCGAAGCGCGGGGCATCTGCAATCGCTTTGGCAGCCAGGTGGTACACAAGGACCTCGACCTGGACCTGTACCGCGGCGAAATCCTCGCGGTGGTCGGCGGTTCGGGTAGCGGCAAGTCGGTATTGCTGCGCAGCATCATCGGCCTGCGGCGCCCCAACGAGGGGCAGGTCAAGGTATTCGGCGAAGACTTGGCCGGTTTGCGCGAGGAACAGCGTTCGCTGGTCGAACGCCGCTTCGGCGTGCTGTTTCAGAAGGGCGCACTGTTTTCATCCCTGACCGTCACCGAAAACGTCGCCCTGCCGTTGATCGAGCATGCCGGCCTGTCGCGCGCCGATGCCGAGCACCTGGCTGGGGTCAAGCTGGCGCTGGCCGGCCTGCCGATTTCCGCCGCCGACAAATACCCCTCGTCGCTCTCCGGCGGCATGATCAAGCGCGCGGCCCTGGCTCGCGCCCTGGCGCTGGACCCGGACATCCTGTTCCTCGACGAGCCCACCGCCGGCCTCGACCCGATCGGCGCCGCTGCCTTCGATCAGTTGATCCTGACCTTGCGCGATGCCCTGGGCCTGAGCGTGTTCCTGATCACCCACGATCTCGACACCCTCTACACCATCACCGATCGCATCGCCGTGTTGTCACAGAAGAAGGTGCTGGTCGCCGGCCCCCTGGCCGAGGTCGAACAGACCAACGACCCCTGGATCCACGAATACTTTCACGGCCCACGCGGGCGCGCGGCCGAACACGCCGCCGCCAACGCCGGGCAGGAGCGCTGAACAATGGAAACCCGAGCTCATCACGTCCTGATTGGCCTGGTCACCGTCCTGGTGGTGGCTGGCGCCATGCTGTTCGGCCTGTGGCTGACCAAGTCCAGCGTCGACGACGCCTTCAAGGATTACGAAGTCATCTTCAACGAAGCCGTCTCGGGCCTGTCCCGTGGCAGCCCGGTGCAGTACAACGGCATCAAGGTCGGCGATGTCACCAGCCTGCGCCTGGACCCGAAAGACCCGCGCCGGGTGCTGGCCCGGGTGCGCCTGAGCGGCGACACCCCGGTCAAGGAAGACACCCAGGCCAAACTGACCCTGGCCGGGGTCACCGGCAACTCGTTCATCCAGCTCAGCGGCGGCACGCCGCACAGCCCGGAACTCAGGGGCAAGGACGGCAAGCTGCCGGTGATCGTCGCCTCCCCCTCGCCGATCTCCCGCCTGCTCAACGACAGCAGCGACCTGGTGACCAACATCAACCTGTTGCTGCACAACGCCAACCAGATGTTCTCGGAAAGCAACATCGACCGCCTGAGCAACACCTTGGCCAACCTGGAGCAGACCACTGGCGCCTTCGCCAACCAGAAGGGCGGTATCAGCGACGCCATCGAGCAATTGGCCCAGGTCGGCAAGCAGGCCAACGCCACCCTGGCCGAAACCCAGGCGCTGATGCGCAACGCCAACGGCCTGCTTGGCACCCAGGGTAAACAGGCCGTTGGCAGTGCCGAGCAGGCCATGCAGTCGCTGGCGCAAAGCGCTGCGACCATCAACAACCTGCTGCAGGACAACCGCCAGTCCATCGATGACGGCGCCCAGGGGCTCAACCAGCTGACCCCGGCCATCCGCGAACTGCGCGAAACCCTCAACTCGCTCAAGGGCATATCCCGGCGCCTGGAGGCCGACCCGAGCGGCTACCTGCTGGGCCGCGACAACAACAAGGAGTTCCAGCCATGATCCCTTCGCTGCGCCTGCTGGCCCTGGCGGCCGCCCTGAGCCTGGCCGGCGCCTGCTCGATCCTGCCGCAGAGCGAACCTGTGGATATCTACCGCCTGCCGGTCAACCAGGCCAGCCACAGCAATACCCCGGTGGACTGGTCACTGCGCCTGAACAAGCCGCTGGCCAGCGAAGTACTGGCCGGGCCACGCATCGCCGTGATCCCTCAAGGGGATGTGATCAGCAGCTACAAGGGCGCCCGCTGGAGCGACCCGGTGCCTTTGCTGGTGCGCAACCGCCTGCTCGATGGCTTCCAGCGCGACGGCCGGGTGCAACGCCTGAGCGCAGACGACAGCAACCTGCAAGCCGACTACGAGCTGAGCGGCGAGCTGCAGGCGTTCCAGAGCGAATATCAGCCGGGCGGCAAGGTGGAAGTGGTAATCCGCTACGACGCACGCCTGGTGCAAGGCCGCAGCCAGCGCATCCTCAGCAGCAAGCGCTTCGAAGTGCGCCAGCCGCTGACCGACACCCAGGTATCAGCCGTGGTCGCCGGTTTTGGCGCGGCCAGCGATCAGCTGGCCGGGTTGGTGGTGAACTGGACCGTGGCGCAAAGCGCCCAGGCTCAGAATCAGGCTCAGGCAAAGAACCAGTAGCAGACGCAGATGGCCGCAATCACACCGGACAGCTCGGCCAGCAGGGCGCAGCCGACGGCGTGGCGCACCCGCTGGATGCCCACGGCGCCGAAATACACCGCCAGCACGTAGAAGGTGGTTTCGGTGCTGCCCTGAATGGTTGCCGCGACCAGCGCCGGGAAGCTGTCGACACCGTGGGTCTGCATGGTCTCGATCAGCATGGCCCGCGCGGCACTGCCAGAGAACGGCTTCACCAGCGCGGTGGGCAGGCCCTCGACGAAGCGGGTATCCAGGCCCATCCAGTTGACCGCGTGGCGAATGCCGTCCAGCGCCAGCTCCAGCGCCCCAGAGGCGCGCAGTACACCGACCGCTACCAGCATCGCCACCAGATACGGCAGCAGGCTCTTGGCTACGTCGAAACCTTCCTTGGCGCCTTCGACAAAGGCTTCATACACCTGCACCCGCTTCAACGCGCCGATTACCAGGAACAGGATGATCACCCCAAACAGCGTCAGGTTGCCTAGGATCGACGACAGGCTGGCTAGCGCAGCGGCCGACAAGGTGCCCAGGAAGGCCATGAAACCGCCCAGCAGCAGCGCGCCAGGGATCAGGTAGGCGAGCACCACCGGGTCCCACAGGCGCAGGCGCTGCATCACTGCCACTGACAGCAGGCCGATCAGCGTTGAGGCACTGGTGGCCAGCAGAATTGGCAGGAACACCAGGGTGGGGTCGGTGGCACCTTGCTGGGCGCGGTACATGAAGATAGTCACCGGCAGCAGGGTCAGCGACGAGGCGTTCAGCACCAGGAACAAGATCTGCGCATTGCTGGCCGTGGTGCTGCTGGGGTTGAGCTCCTGCAGCGCGCGCATGGCCTTGAGGCCGATCGGCGTTGCGGCGTTATCCAGGCCCAGGCCATTGGCGGCGAAGTTCATGGTGATCAGGCCCAGGGCCGGGTGGCCGGGTGGCACCTCCGGCATCAGGCGGGCGAACAGCGGCCCCAGCACCTTGGCCAGCCATTCGACGATGCCGGCCTTTTCGGCGATCTTGAGGAAACCCAGCCAGAGGGTCAGGGTACCGAACAGCAGGACCATGACCTCCACCGACAGCTTGGCCATGGCGAAGATGCTCTCGACCATCGCGGCGAAAATGCCAGCGTTGCCACCGACCAGCCATTGGGCCAGGGCGGAGACGGCCGCCACCAGGAAAAAGCCGAGCCAAAGGCCGTTGAGCATCCGTGTGTTCCCCCTGAAAAATGCTCGAATGATAGCGTATCGGGGCCTGTGACTGGAGAACTCTCGGCTGACGCTGAACCCTGTGGGAGCGGGCTTGCCCGCGAAGCAGACAACGCGGTGGATGGCACGGGCTTCGCCCGTGTTCGCGGGCAAGCCCGCTCCCACAGAGATCGCCGAACTGCCAGCAGACCGGATAAAACCACAGACAACAAAAAGCCCCGACGAGTCGGGGCTTTCAGGTTCAGCACATCAGGCTCAGCGCTTGGCAGCTTCGCCAATGACTGCAGCCTGCTGTTTGTCCGCCATCAGCGAGGCGTAGTACTGCTCGCCCTTGGCGGCGTCGTACATGCCTTCCCAACGCGCAATGACCAGGGCTGCGAGGGCGTTGCCGATCACGTTCAGGGCGGTACGCGCCATGTCCATGATGCGGTCGACACCGGCGATGAAGGCCAGGCCTTCCAGCGGGATGCCCACGCTGCCCAGGGTCGCCAGCAGTACCACGAAGGATACGCCCGGTACCCCGGCGATACCTTTGGAGGTGACCATCAGGGTCAGCACCAGCAGCAACTGCTGGCTCCAGGACAGGTCGATGCCGTACAGCTGGGCGATGAAGATGGCCGCGATGCTCTGGTACAGGGTCGAACCGTCGAGGTTGAACGAGTAGCCGGTCGGTACCACGAACGAGCAGATCGACTTCGGCGCACCGTACTTCTCCATCTTCTCGATCACGCGCGGCAGCACGGTTTCGGAGCTGGAAGTGGAGTAGGCGAGGATCAGCTCATCTTTCATGATGCGCATGATCTTGATCACCGAGAAGCCGAACAGGCGCGCGACCAGGCCCAGCACCATGAAGGCGAAGAAGGCGATGGCGAAGTACACCAGCAGCACCAGCTTGGCCAGCGGCAGCAGCGAGCTGAAACCGAAGTTGGCAACAGTCACGGCAATCAGGGCGAACACACCGATCGGGGCGTAGTTCATGATCATGTGGGTGACCTTGAACATGGTCTCCGACACGGCCTGGAAGGTACGCACCAGCGGCTCGCGCAGGTCGGCCTGCAGGCTCGACAGGCCAAGGCCGAACATGACCGAGAAGAAGATGATCGGCAGCATTTCACCACGCATCAGCGCCGCGAAGATGTTCGACGGGATCAGGTTGAGCAGGGTCTCGATGAACGCGTGCTCATGCTGCACTTCAGCCGCAGTGGCCTGGTACTTGGAGATGTCGACGGTACCCAGGGTGCTCATGTCGATGCCGGCGCCCGGGTGGAACAAGTTGGCCAACACCAGGCCGACAACGATGGCGATGGTGGTCACCACCTCGAAGTAGAGGATGGTCTTCAGACCGATGCTGCCGAGTTTCTTCGCATCGCCAACCCCGGCGATACCCACGATCAGCGACGAAATCACGATCGGGACAACGATCATCTTGATCAGGCGAATGAAGATGTCACCGGCGGGCTGGAGGACGTTGCTGATCCACCAGGCCTTTTCCGCGCTGAAGTGGTTCAGCAGCGCGCCGACTGCAACGCCCAGGACCAGACCGATGACGATCTGCCAGGCGAGGCTCAGTTTTGCCTTCTTCATGTCTTTACCCTTTGTTGTAGTGGTCACGGGCACCGACCGGAAAAGCGCGTAACAAAGCCGTTGGCAACGTCACGGGGAGCTTTTGGCTTCCGTCCGGAGACCTCATGTAAGGACACCGCGAGCGAGCGACAGGGCGCTCGGGCCAGCGAAAAAGGCGGCAACTATTGCGACGGGGAAGGCTGAAATCTAATGCCGGAAACGCATACCCCATGCCGATACGGCATAGACATCGGAGTCAAAATACGCCGCACGTAAGTCATTGATTTATAACGTTCGGAAATCCGAACAAGACCAAACCGCCATATTTAGGCAGTTTTGGCGGTGTATTGGCAGGGATAAAAACGGCTTGTTCGACAATCCGAATGGCCGAAATGACACTTGCGCGGCACCCGTATTGAGCGAAAAAAATTTGACGTACGGTTAAGACAAAATGTGTCTCAAGAGAGAAATCCTGAAAGGATTTAGCAAAACGGCGGGATGGCGCCTCGGAAGCCAGGCCGGGTGCACGTGTTTTTCGACACGCCTGACCTGAAGCTTCCGATTCTGCCTTTGCCTGACCCGGCCCAGTGCTGGAGGTACTCCCTGTACCCCTAGGCCACTCCGATCCTGCAACAATCAGAACAGCCCGGCCCCTTGGTCATGCGCTACCCCTCCTCGGGGCGGCGCATCATAGAAGCGAGAAAGATAAAAAGGTTCCGCTTCCATTAGATGACAGCGCGCGACCGCTGGTCAGTACCACTTCGGATCGCGCTTGAGTTGCTCCTGCAACATCGCCTTCATGCCGTCGTCCGGATCACCCAGCCAGCGGTACTGCGCATGGCGGGTTGGCGACTTGTCACTCGGCAAGCCCTCGGGCACTTCCACCAGCATCCCGTAGGCGTCGTCCTTGTCCCAGCTGAACGCCACGATCAGGCGCTTGTAGGTGCAGTTCTGCGGCGACTCGCACAGCGGGCCGACCAGATATTTGTCGCCGTCTTCAGTCACGGCAGACATCTGCTCCTGGCCGCTGCCGCTCAGGTTGATCACCCAATCGGGCAAGCGTTCCTCGCCTTTGATCGTGTCTTGCCAGGTTTCCCGGTATTCAGGGTCCGAGCCGAGCAACTGCTCGACCCGGACCTGGCCATCATTGGCCGCCAGCACCGCTGCACTGCTGCCCAACATCAGGGCAGCAGCAGCCAGGGCTGTGGATAGCTTCCTGCTCATCGTCAACCTCGGCCACGTCCAAAGAAGAAGGAGGCTACGAACAGGACCAGGAAGACAATGAACAGGATCTTCGCGATACCCGTAGCGGCGCCAGCGATACCACCGAAGCCAAGCACAGCAGCGACAATGGCGATGATGAGGAAAGTGATAGCCCAACTCAGCATGATGCTTCTCCTTTCTTTTTTGAAATGGGTCCAGCCAGCGCCTCAGAACACCCAGCGCTGCTGGGGCACGACGTTGTCTACAGTGGCCGGCGAGGTATTGGCGGCAGGCTGCTGCCCGGCGGGTTCGGCCGCCTTCACCAAGGTATTGGCACGGGTCGCCTGGATCTGCGATATCAGCGCGGTTTGCGCCGCGACCTGATCAGCCAGTCGCGCGGTCTGCCAGCTGTAGTAGAAGAGGCCAGCGGCCAAGCTCAGCAGCACAGCCATCCCAAAGAACAGGAACTGGCGCACGGGGAGTGCGGCATTCAGCGAGCGGTGGACGGATTGGCGGTTCATGCCGGCTTCTCCTGCTGTAATTTTTTTGTTCAAACCTGAACAGGTAATTGCAGCCTGCATGCCAGCCCGGCAAATCAATAAAAACCCTTATAAATCAATAAGATACAATCAATGCGCATTGTCACTGAGGACGTATCCTGCACGATGCCCCTTCAGGCGTCGTGCGAATTGCACGATTCAGCCCTCGACCTTGGTTGCCACTTTGAGCAGATCGGCATCGACCCCCCGTACGCCGATGATCTGACGAGCGATATCCACGGCAATGGTCTTCTGCTCGCTGCTGACCACCTCGCCGGTCAGCCTGACCATGCCATGTTCACTGGCCACCTTGATATTCAGGCCGTCCAGATTGCGGCTGAAGCGGTAACTGGTCTGAATCTTGTCGACTACCCAGCTGTCGCTCGGCTGCGGCCCGCTCGCCGCGCCTGCAGGGTTCTCCCTTGCCTTGGCCATGGCTGCGCTATCCAGGCTGACCAGGTTGTTGACCAGGTGCACGCCGTCGGTGGTGCGTGCCACCACGCCCGCCAGCTCCTTGGCCTCGGCACTGTCGACCTTGCCACGCAGGGTGACCACGCCATCGCTGCTCTGCACTTCGATGGGCGCCTTTTCCGTGGCCCGGCTCCACAGCAGGCGCGCCCGGATCACGGCCGCCAAGGTCGCATCTTCCAGGCGCTGGGCGTAAGCACGCAGCTCCAGTGGGCGCTCGACCAGTTCGGCGTTGACCCGCAACTGGTTGTCGACCTGCTCGATGCCCCGTGTGGCCAGGGCTACATGTTCGGCCAGCTGCCGCTCGACATCGTTCTCGACCTCCCCGGTAAGGTGAGCCCGCTGGCCATCGACCTCGACTTTGATGCTGAATGGGTTAAGCATCGGGTTGAGGGCCAACGCGGTTTGCAGCGCCCCCTCCAGGCGAGCTTCCTGAACAGGGTCTGCCGACGCTGGTGTGCAAACGGACAGCAGGGTGGCCGCCAACACGGCCATTCGGATGGCATGGGACACGGCTGTACCTCCTTTTAGTTGGCAAAAGCAGAAAATCATCGCAACCAATGTGCCAGCGCGCTGCTCTAAGGAAATCATCGAGATATCCGGCGTCACGGTAAGGCTTGGCCATTGGCTAGCATGCAAAGGACCGATTCCTTCACAATTGACCGTGCAACTTGCCCGATTTTCCCCACACTAATTGAAGACCTACCCGAAGGAGCGCAGGAAATGGAATCAGCCCAGGACAACCAAGGCCGCATTCTGCTGGTGGATGACGAGTCCGCGATCCTGCGCACCTTCCGCTACTGCCTGGAAGACGAAGGCTACAGCGTGGCCACCGCCAACAGCGCCGCACAGGCTGAGGCCTTGCTCCAGCGCCAGGTGTTCGACCTGTGTTTCCTCGACCTGCGACTGGGCGAGGACAATGGCCTCGACGTACTGGCGCAAATGCGTATTCAGGCACCGTGGATGCGGGTGGTGATCGTCACCGCTCATTCGGCGATCGACACCGCAGTCGATGCCATCCAGGCCGGTGCCGCCGATTACCTGGTCAAACCCTGCAGCCCCGACCAACTGCGCCTGGCCACCGCCAAGCAGCTGGAAGTCCGCCAGCTTTCGGCGCGCCTGGAAGCCCTCGAAGGCGAAGTGCGCAAGCCCAAGGACGGCCTCGACTCGCACAGCCCGGCGATGATGGCGGTACTGGAAACCGCCCGCCAGGTGGCCACCACCGATGCCAACATCCTCATCCTCGGCGAATCGGGTACCGGCAAGGGCGAACTGGCCCGCGCCATCCACGGCTGGAGCAAGCGGGCGCGCAAGGCCTGCGTGACCATCAACTGCCCGTCGCTGAATGCCGAACTGATGGAGAGCGAACTGTTCGGCCATACCCGCGGGGCCTTTACCGGCGCCAGCGAAAGCACGCTGGGCCGGGTCAGCCAGGCGGACGGCGGTACACTGTTTCTCGATGAAATCGGCGATTTCCCCCTGACCTTGCAGCCCAAGCTGCTGCGTTTCATCCAGGACAAGGAGTACGAGCGGGTCGGCGACCCGGTCACCCGACGCGCCGACGTGCGCATTCTCGCGGCGACCAACCTCAACCTGGACGACATGGTGCGCGAGAACCGCTTCCGTGAAGACCTGCTGTACCGCCTCAACGTCATTACCTTGCACCTGCCGCCGCTGCGCGAGCGCAGCGAGGACATCCTGACCCTGGCCGACCGCTTCCTGGCCCGCTTCGTCAAGGAGTACTCCCGCCCGGCCCGTGGCTTCAGCGACGAAGCGCGCAGTGCGCTGCTCAACTACCGCTGGCCGGGTAACATCCGCGAACTGCGCAACGTCATCGAACGTGCCAGCATCATCTGCCCGCAGGAGCGCGTCGAAATCGTCCACCTCGGCATGGGCGAACAGCCCGCAGGCAATGCGCCCCGGGTAGGCGCGGCCATGAGCCTGGATGAACTGGAACGGGCGCACATCGGCGCGGTACTTGCCGCCAGCGACACCCTCGACCAGGCTGCCAAGACCCTCGGCATCGACGCCTCCACGCTCTACCGCAAACGCAAGCAGTACAACCTATGAGGCTGCCGATGAAGCTGCGCACGCGGCTCTTTCTCAGCATCTCTGCCCTGGTGACCGTGGCCCTGCTGGGCCTGTTGCTGGGCTTGGTGAGCGTGCTGCAGATGGCCACGGTGCAGCAGCAGTCGGTGCGCGAAACCACCCATGCGCTGGAAGTGGGCTTGAAACTGCGGCAGAACCTCGGCGAGCAACTGATATTGCTGCTGGACGAGGACACTGCCCCGGAAAACCTGCGAACCCTGCAGGACGACTTTCAGCAACTGCTCAACCAGGGCCTGACGCAAGGCGGCGAACGCACCGGTTTCAGCAAGGCCAGCAGCAACTACCAGGCCTTCCTGCAGGCTTACCGCGACAGCCCGGCACCGGCCCGCAGCATGGGTATTGATCAGCCACTGGGGGCAGCGTTCAACCAAGTGCGCAGCGACCTGGTCGATTCGCACAAACAGGCCCTCGATTACATCACCCGCAGCGAAGAGCACACCCGTGACCGCGCCTTGCTGGTCAGCGGTGTGCTGGGCCTGATGGGGCTGGTGGTGCTGGTGCTCGGTTTCGTCACCGCACACAATATCGCCCGCCGCTTCGGCCAGCCGATCGAAGCCCTGGCCAAGGCTGCCGACCAGCTCGGCCAAGGGGATTTCGAAATCACCCTGCCGGTCACCCAAGCCATCGAACTCAACCAGCTGACCCGCCGCTTCGGGCTGATGGCCGAGGCCCTGCGCAAGCATCAGGAAACCAATGTCGACGAACTGCTGGCTGGCCAGCAGCGCCTGCAGGCCGTACTCGACAGTATCGACGACGGCTTGCTGATCATCGACCGCCAAGGGCAGCTGGAGCACCTCAACCCGGTTGCACAGCGGCAGCTGGGCTGGAACAACAGTCGCGTCGGCAGTGGCCTGGCCGAAGCCCTGCAGCGCCCGGAGCTGGAGCAACAGCTGCGCCAGGTGCTGCGTGGCGGCAGCCTGGATCGCCCACCGGACGACCTGAGCATCGAGGTCGATGAAGAATCCCGCCTGCTGACCTACAGCCTGACCCCGGTCAGCCATCCGCAAGGGCCGATCCTGGGCGCGGTCATGGTGTTGCACGATGTCACCGAGCAACGCGCCTTCGAGCGCGTACGCAGCGAGTTCGTACTCCGTGCTTCCCATGAACTGCGCACTCCGGTGACGGGCATGCACATGGCTTTCGGCCTGTTGCGTGAACGGTTGAAGTTCCCACCCGAGGCACGCGAGAACGATCTGCTGGAGACTATCGGCGAAGAAATGCAGCGCCTGACCCAACTGATCAACGACCTGCTCAATTTCTCGCGCTACCAGAGCGGCTTGCAGAAGCTTGAGCTTGCCCCATGCGCCATCGACGAACTGCTCGACAGGGCGCAAGCACGCTTCGGCGAGCAGGCCGCAAACAAGCAGATCGAGCTGATCAAAGCCCTGGAGCCACCGCTGCCACGTATTCAGGCCGACGTGG
The DNA here is from genome assembly GCF_044749325.1 of Pseudomonas sp. NPDC089428. NCBI lineage: Bacteria > Pseudomonadati > Pseudomonadota > Gammaproteobacteria > Pseudomonadales > Pseudomonadaceae > Pseudomonas > Pseudomonas sp. NPDC089428. Next base: position 613,374 of record NZ_JBIVHT010000002.1, on the reverse strand, counting down.
CGCAACTCGACCGGGTACTGGACAACCTGCTGCACAACGCCATTCGCCATACCGCCAGCGGCGGGCGCATCCGCCTGCATGCGCGGCGGCATGCGGAGCGGGTGATCATCAGTGTCGAGGATAATGGTGAGGGCATTGCCTACGGGCAGCAGGGGCGGATCTTCGAACCGTTCGTACAGGTGGGGCGCAAGAAAGGTGGCGCCGGGTTGGGACTGGCACTGTGCAAGGAGATTGTGCAATTGCATGGCGGGCGCATGGGGGTGTTTTCCCGGCCAGGGCAGGGCACACAGTTCTACATGGCCTTGCCGGTCTAGCATTCTCCCGAACCGGCCCTTTCGCGGGACAAGCCCGCTCCCACAGGATGCGCACAACATTCAAAGTGGCGCGATACTGTGGGAGCGGGCTTGCCCCGCGAAAGGGCCGGTGCAGGACTACTCAGGGCTCATCGTCAATCCTTGCCCGCCGCGGCTGCCGGCCGCGGGTCACGAGTTCGGCAAACTGCCGGGCGTTCAGCGGGTGGGCGAACAACCATCCCTGGCCATAGTTGACCCCCTCGCTGTTGAGCAGCACCGCCTGCGCCTCGCACTCGATGCCCTCGGCAATCACCCGCAAATGCAGGTCATGGGCCATGCGGATGATGTGCGGCGCCACGCCGCTGCTGGCGGCATCGTGCCCCAGTGCATCGATGAACGCCTTGTCGATCTTCAGGCAGTCCACCGGCAAGGTCTGCAGGTAGGCCAGGCTGCAATAGCCCGTGCCGAAATCGTCGATCAGCACCTGGTGCCCGACCGCACGCAGGGCTTGCAGGTTATCCCGCGCCACAACCACATCGATCAGGCCACGCTCGGTGACTTCAAAGGCAATCTGGCTGGCTGCCACACGGTGCAGCGCCAGCAGCCGCGCCGCCACCCGACCAATGCGCGGCACCATCACATCGCAGGCCGCCAGGTTCACCGAGATATAAAGGTTGCGATGGGAGCGCAGCAGCTGCCCCAACTGCTCCAGCACGCGTTGCAGTACAAAATCGGTGATCTGCCGGATCTGCCCGGTGTTTTCCGCCAGGGGTATGAACAGGTCCGGGCTGGTCAGCGAACCGTCCGGGCGGCGCCAACGCACCAGGGCCTCTGCACCGACACAGCGGCGGCTGTCGAGTTCGATGATCGGCTGATACAACACCTGCAGCTCGCCCCGACGCAGGGCATTCTGCAGTTCGGAGCTCATCGAGCGCCGCTGCAGGATCAACTGCAGCACCAGCCAGCCAATGCAGCAGGCTGCCAGCACACTGCCCGGGAACAACAGCCAGAGCATGCCGTTCATGCGCAACGGCAGACTGGCCCGCGGCGCGATCAGCACCAACTGATAGTCCGGCGACTTGGTCGGCATGCGATAGACCAACCGATCGCGGAGCTCGAACAGGGACTTCTGGCTGGGCGGTGGCCAGCCACTGGTCGGCGGCCAGGCCTGGGGCGGGCCCAGCACAGGGATTGCGCGGGTGCCGTTATCCAGCACCACCAGCAAGCTGCCGCCCGGTGGCAGGTCGACTACATCGGTCAAGTGCCCGCGTGAAGTGGAGACCAGAAAATTACCCCGAGCGAGCATAAGGGCGGCGAGGTTTTCGTTGGGTTCAGTGGTTGTATTGAGCCAGTAGCTATAGGTGGGGCCCTGGATATCCGGTGCTCGCGTTGGCACGAAGGCCCTTGCCCCACCCCGGTTGGAGCAAGCGACATTGGCATCGACATAGGCCGCCTCATAAATGAAGCGCGAACCCAGGCCGACCTGTTGCAACACCGAGATCATTGCCGGGCTGCAGCCGCGCAGCGACTGCGCCTGCAGTTCGTCGACGCCCTCGCGCAGTTGGCCGAACACCTGCTCCAGGCGGTCGAGAAAGCGCTCGCCCTGGGCATTCATCTGCGCGCTCTCGCTTTCCTTCATCTGCTGCAGCGCGATACCGATGCTGGCGGTCAGCAATACTGCGGCGCTGGCCAATGCTGCCAGGGAGGCCAGCATCCAGGGGCGGTAAAAAAATTGGCGCAACGCAGAAATCAGGGCAGACATGGGCAGCATCCAGTTGATTAACAAGGTATAGCAACTGGAATGAGAATCGGCTCTGCCGTTTGGCGCCCGAATGCAATTCGCTTTAACGCATGCGGTTGAGCACCGACAGCATGGCTGCGGTCTGCGCGTCCGGCATGCCATCGAAACGCTGCGGGCGGAAGTGCATCTGGAAGGCGGCGATGACATGCCGCGTGTTCACATCGAGCTGCCCGGTCTGCTCGATGGCATATCCAAAGCGCGCCAGCTCCTGCTGGTACCAGCCGATGGTCGGTGGGTTGACGTTGAAGTAAGCCTGCTGGCGGGCCACGGCATTGGGCTCGGGCCACACGCCGAGGCCTGCATCGGCAAGGCGCTTCCAGGGGAACAACGGGCCTGGGTCAAGCTTGCGCGATGGAGCAATGTCGCTGTGGCCGATGATGTGCCGCGGCTCGATGTTGTTGCGCTTGACGATGTCCTTGAGCAAAGCGATCAACGACTGGATCTGCGCCTCGCTGTACGGGTACCAGACCCGGCCATTGGCCGTTTCGTCGAACCCGGGATTGACGATTTCGATGCCGATGGAGCTGGAATTGAGCCAGGTGCGCCCCTGCCATTGGCTGTCACCGGCATGCCAGGCTCGGCGGTTCTCGTCGACCAGCTGGTAGACAGTGCCGGGGCCGTCGCCAATCAGGTAGTGGGCACTGACTTCGCCGTGGGTGAGCAAGGCCAGCGAACGCTCCAGCGAGGCGTTGGTGTAGTGCAGGACAACGAACTGGATACGGTTGTCCTGGTTGGCGGAAGGGTGGCTGCGGTCGATGCGCAGGCCGGTCGAGCAACCGGCAAGAATGAGAAACAAAAGCCCGGCAAAAAGCGTTTTCATGGGAGAGGAACACATAGGTAGGGTCATTGACGACAGCGCTACAGTATAACGTGCTCCTCCGGTTTCGGTGCTTCTACCGCCGTTATGTCAACGGCTGCACATCACCAGGAACTCCAGCGAGTTGTCACCGCTCGCCCCCTGCTTGTCGACCAATTGGGTCATCACATCGACCTTCTCGGCCAAAGGCTTGCCAATCACCTTCGCCTGCCCGTGCAATTGCCGCGCATAAGTACTGGCATCGATCGGCGAAACACTGCAAAAGCCCGGGTCCTTATGCACGATTCGCGTGTTCAGCTTCAGCGCATACTGGCTGAAGTAATTTTCCTTCGGCTGGTAATCGACTTCGGTTATCCACTGCGGCCACTGCCTGAGCACCTTGCCATCTGCCGACACATGAGCCGTCAACAGGTCATCATTGGCGAAGGCGGCGCCCTGGAAAGTCGCGCCCAAGGCGAGCATCACGAGCCCATTACTCATCTTCATTTTTCTACTCCGGTCTGAACGACTTCGCCGGCCTGACTATCAGGTAGGCGGGGCGTCATTGTCAGAATCAGACAGGGGCTGAATGGGGTATCTATTTACGCCGACAGCACGCGGTTTCGGCCTTGGTCCTTTGCGCGGTACAACGCGGCATCGGCGCGCTTGAGCACCTGGTCGCCACGCTCGCCGGAACGGAAGGTACTCAAACCGATCGAGGTGGTGATGACCACACGTTCGCCCTTGAAATGGAACGGGCAGGCCTCGATCGCTGCACGCAGTACTTCGGCAACCTGGGCAGCGGCTGCCGGAGACGTCTGCGGTAGCAAGAGCACGAATTCTTCGCCGCCGAACCGGGCGATGAAATCACGCGGGCGCAGGCGTTTGCGCAACTGGTCGGCAACGATCTTCAGCACTTTGTCGCCGGCCAGGTGGCCATAGCTGTCGTTGATCCGCTTGAAGTGGTCCAGGTCAAGGATGGCCATGGCCAGGTGGCCGCCGTTTTCCTGCCAGTCGAGCATTTCGCGCTCCACCTGCTCGGTCCAGGCCGCGCGATTGGGCAACCCCGTCAGCGGGTCGATCAGCGCCTTCTGCCGCTGCTCTTCCAGGTGTTCGCGATAGCCAAGCGCTTCCTGCTCCATGCTGGCGACGCGCTCGGCCAGGCCCTGCAGGCGCCCGGCAAGCTCCTGCTCGCGGCGATCACGCTCGAGCTGGTGCTCGTCCATGGTGCCAAGCAGTCCTTCCAGACGGCTTTCCAGGATGTGCTTGAGGCTGTCCACATCCACTGCGCCCTGCACACTGCTTTGCAGGCCATCGACCTGTTCGCGCAGCTGGCTGTCCAGTTCACGCGCGGCGGAACTGTTGTCGGCATGGCCGGCACTGGCTTCGTGAAGATGGCTCTGGAAGCTGTCGAGGCGTTCGTTGAGTTGCTGCAGGTATGTCTCGAATTCGTGCTGCCCGCTGTCGGTGATCGCCAGCATGAGCACGGCCAGGTCATCGAGGACCGGGATCAGTTCATACCAGTTCAGCCCGCGTGCCACCCGCTCACGCATCTCAAGGGCCTGAGCCTTGTGGCGTTCCGGTAGGCTGAGGTCGTCCAGCAGGCCGATCAGCGTCTGTTCTATATGCGCAGCGACCTGGCTGTAGGGCGGCTCAACCGCATCGGGAAGGGAGTAGGGGCCGTCCTCACCGAACATTTCTTCGAGTGTCGCCGGCACCGGGGCCGCCAGTTGCTCTGGCTGCGCTTGCACGTCGCCAGGCTCGTCTGCCTGGATCACGGGTTCGGCTGGGGCCACGACCTCTTGTTCAACCGCATGCGACTCTGCGAGCGCTTGCGCCTCGGCTGCATCAGGCGCCTCCTCAGGCAGCTGAGCAGGGGCTGCCGCCTCTAACGGTTGCAGCTCGTCCGCATCACGCGGCAGCAAGTCAACCAGCACAGGCCCATCCGGCTGCGGCTGAGCGGCGGCCGGGGCGATTTCCGACTGAGGCTGCGCTGCCTGTGCGCTCTCTGCCTGCGGCTCATTATCGCGGTTGCCGAACAGGCGCTGCAGGAAGCCCGGCCTGGCCTCGTCATCCGCCTTGCTCAAGGAGGAAAGGGCGCGGCCTTGCAGGCCACTGAGCTCACCCAGCAGGGGTGGCAGTTCACGTGACTGGGCGACACCACCATCGAGCTTCTTTGCCAGTTTTTTCAGCGGCCGGGCAACCTCACCGGGCAACGGCAAGCCCTGAAGCTGGGTAACCAACGCGTTCAGGGCATCACTGACCTGATTCATGCGGGTTTCCCGGCGCTGCTCGGAGTCCAGCACGGCCTTTTCCAGGCGCGGGATCAGCCCGGCGAGGCCGGCGTCCATGTTGTCGCTGCGGATGACCTCGCGCATTTCCTTCATGCACTGGTCGACGACCTTGTCGCTGCCTTCGGCCGCCAGGGTACTGCGCACCAGGCCACGGCGTAGCAGGTCGAGGCGCGCATTCCAGCGGCGCTCGAGCTTTTCCTGCTGTTCGATGCTTTTTAGGTATTTTTCTTTCCAGCGCTCGGCTTCTTCGGTCATGCCTGGATCCGCGACGGGTAATGCATCTGTGGGCTGTAATGACACGCTGTCGGCGCGCCCCGCGAACACTTGAGGGCTTGCCGCGCTTTAGCTGATTTAGCTCAAGACCGGCAGCGTATCCACAGTCAGTGCATCAGGCAATCGGATCTCTACCGCAACGGGAAGGTGGTCTGATATTGGCTGTGCCAGCACTTCGACCCGCTCCAGGGTCAGGCTCGGGCTGAGCAGGATGTGATCCAGACAGCGCTGCGGGCGCCAGCTGGGGAAGGTGGCTTCGACCTGGGGGGCGATCAGGCCCAGATCACGCAGGGGCGAGTGTTCAAGCAGGTCGCTGGCGTGGGTGTTCATGTCACCCATCAACACCTGATGGCGGTAACCACCAATCAGCTCTCGGATGTAGGCCAGTTGCAGAGCACGCGTCTTGGCCCCCAGGGCCAGGTGCATCATGACCACGATCAGCGCGTCTTCCCCCTCACCGAAACGCACCAGGATCGCACCACGGCCGGCGGGTCCAGGCAGCGGGTGATCTTCGAGCAGTTGCGGCTTGAGGCGGCTGAGCACGCCATTGCTGTGCTGAGCGAAACGCCCGAGGTTGCGATTGAGCTGCTGGTACCAGTAAGGGAAGGCTCCCAGCTGAGCCAGGTGCTCCACCTGGTTGACGTAGCCTGAGCGCAGGCTGCCGCCATCGGCCTCCTGCAGGGCCACCAGGTCGAAATCACTGAGCAGTTGCCCGATTTTCTGCAGGTTACCGGCCCGACCCGTGTGCGGCAGCAGGTGCTGCCAGCTGCGCGTCAGGTAATGCCGGTAGCGCTCGGTACTGATACCCACCTGGATGTTGAAGCTGAGCAGCCGCAGACGACCATCCTCGGGCAGGCCTGGGGCCTGCAAGTGATGCTCGTTGACCTGCGGCTGGTGCAGGCCAATGCCACGCGCGGTTCTGAAGCGGCGCATGGGGTACGCCGCTTACTTAGCGGCGCGCTCCTTGTCGATCAGTTGGTCGGCGACGTTCAGCACGCCTTCCGGCCCGCCAGCGGTACCCAGGTCGAAGCGGTACTTGCCGTTGACCACCATGCTCGGTACGCCGGTGATTTCGTACTTCTTCGCCAGTTCCTTGGCCTGGTTGACCTGGCCCTTGATGGCAAACGAGTTGAAGGTGGCGAGGAACTTGTCCTTGTCTACGCCTTGGGTGGCGAGGAAGTCGGCCATTTCCTCAGGCTTGACCAAGCGCTTGTGCTGGTTCTGGATGGCGTCGAAGACAGCAGCATGAACCTTGTGCTCGACGCCCATGGCTTCGAGGGTCAGGAACATCTGGCCGTGAGCGTCCCACGGGCCACCGAACATGGCCGGTACGCGCTTGAAGTTGACGTCCTTGGGCAGCTTGTCGATCCACGGGTTGATGGTCGGCTCGAAGTGGTAGCAGTGGGGGCAGCCGTACCAGAACAGCTCGACCACTTCGATCTTGCCTGGCTGCGACACCGGAACAGGGTTGCTCAGCTCGATGTATTCCTTGCCGGCGGTGGCAGGCTCGGCGGCCTGGACGGCAGTCATACCGAAGACGCTGGCAGCGACCAGCGCGGCGCTGAGAATCAGTTTACGCATGCTTTACTCCTGAGCATTCATTGGTCGCCTCGACGCGACCTGTGCTGAGACCGGTGGCGAAGGGCCCGAGTTCTGTAGTGTAACGGCTGCGGACAGAAAAAAGGGCGGTCCGCGCCGCCCTTTCATCTTTAGCGTTGCAGCATTAACCGAATGTTAATGCAGGCCCTGGATGTAGCTGGCCAGTGCTTCGATCTCGTGATTGCTCAACTTGCCGGCGATGGTGCGCATGGTCATCGCATCGCCGTCGTTGGTGCGGTTGCCCTCACGGAAGTCGGTGAGCTGCTTGGTCACGTACTGCGAATGCTGGCCGCCCAGGTGCGGGAAGCCGGCGAGGGCGATACCCGCGCCGTTGGGCGAGTGGCAGCCGGTACAGGCCGGCATGCCTTTTTCCAGGTTGCCGCCATTGAACAGCGCGCGGCCGCGTTCGACCAGCTTGGGATCGGCGGCACCGACGCTGCCCTTCTGGCTGGAGAACCAGGCGGCGATGTCGGCCAGGTCCTGGTCACTGAAATTGGCCAGCATGCCGGTCATTTCCAGCACGGTGCGCTTGCCCGACTTGATGTCGTGCAGTTGTTTTTCCAGATAGCGCTGGCCCTGGCCGGCCAGTTTCGGGAAGTTCGGCGCCAGGCTGTTGCCGTCAGGGTTGTGGCAGGCACCACAGACGGCAGTCTTGGCCTGGCCGGCGGCGGCATCGCCTTTGATGGGTTCTGCAGCAGTGGCCGCACCTGCGACACCCAGGGTCAACAGCAGACTCACGACTAGTTTGTTCATCAGCTAATCCAACACGGCTAAGGGTGAAATGTTATGTATCGGGACTGCCGCTCATCCAAAGGATGACCAAACGGTAGTCCTCGGCACTGCAGTCCATGCACAATCCACGCGGCGGCATAGCCTTGAAACCCTGGGTAACATGCACCACCAGTTGCTCCATGCCTTGCGCCAGCCTTGGCTCCCAAGCTGCCGGGTCACCCTTCTTGGGTGCCTGTGGCAACTGCCCGGCGTGACAGGCCGCACACGTGCGGTTGTACAACGCCTCGGGATCCTGTGTAGCCTGTGCGCTGAAAAACGGCAGGAACATACCGACAGCTAGCAGCCATTTCGCCATGCGAAACGACCTGACAGGGTTGGGGGACGCGCTGCGTTCTGATGCGCGAGCTATTGTTCGACACCCCATGCGCATTCCCCTTCGCTGGAAGAATGAGCACACAAAAACTGGGGCATTATATACTTCCGCCATCCAAACGGAAACGACACCGCTTGCCGGCCTAGGCTTTGGCAACACCCACATCGGATATCCCATGCAAGTCAAGAACCCCATCCTCGGCCTCTGCCAGAAAGCCAAATTCGCCCTCAGCGCTGCCAAGGTCGAACAATGCCCGGACGACCAGGGTTACGAGGTGGCTTTCGCCGGCCGTTCCAACGCCGGCAAATCCAGCGCCCTCAATACCCTGACTCATGCCAGCCTGGCGCGTACCTCGAAAACCCCAGGGCGCACCCAGCTGTTGAATTTCTTCAGTCTGGACGATGAACGGCGTTTGGTCGACCTGCCGGGCTACGGATATGCAAAAGTCCCGATTCCGCTCAAGCAGCACTGGCAGAAACACCTGGAGGCGTACCTCGGCAGCCGCGAGTGCCTGCGTGGGGTGATCCTGATGATGGACACGCGCCACCCGATGACCGATTTCGACAAGATGATGCTCGACTGGGCCAAGGCCAGCGGCATGCCGATGCACATCCTGCTGACCAAGGCCGACAAGCTGACCCACGGTGCGGGCAAGAACACCCTGCTCAAAGTCCAGTCGGAAATCCGCAAGGGCTGGGGTGATGGCGTAACCATCCAGCTGTTCTCGGCGCCCAAGCGCCTGGGCCTGGAAGAGGCCTACCGGGTGCTGGCGGACTGGATGGAACTGGAAGACAAGCCAGCTGTTTGATGACTGGCGTCACACACTGTGGGAGCGGATTTACCCGCGAATGCGACGGCACATTCAACATCGCATTCGCGGGTAAACCCGCTCCCACAGAGGTTGCCTACAGGCCACAGGTCAAATTCCGGGCAAAAAAAACCCCGGACTTCGTATGGGGAGGGGGAAGTTCGGGGTTCAAGTCTGGACCGCTAGGGCGGGGTCCAGGTATCTGCCAACACTTAACACAACATAGGAGCATCGAAAGGCTTCACCAGCCATTCAGTTACTCTGAGTTCCGCTTCACCGGTTTAGTTCCGGAGCCCTCAAAACTATTTGCGATAGTTTCATGAATCTCCCGAACTAATGGCATCGAGCCATGCCAGGATCCGCGTCGCTACGTCGCAGATCCTACACACCTTTCCCTGCTCAATTAGTGAGCTTCGTCCCAATTCGAACCAACACCTGCCTCGACCACCAGCGGAACATCCAGCTGTGCGGCGCTGCTCATGTGCGTGCGAATTTCATCTTTCACCTGCTCGACCAGGTCCTCACGCACTTCCAGCACCAGTTCGTCGTGCACTTGCAGGATCACGCGTGCGTCCAGGCCGCTGGCGCTCAGCCAGTTGTCGACGTTGACCATGGCGCGCTTGATGATGTCGGCGGCAGTGCCCTGCATCGGCGCGTTGATCGCCGTGCGCTCGGCCCCCTTGCGCAAGGCCGGGTTCTTGGCGTTGATGTCCGGCAGGTACAGGCGGCGGCCAAACAGGGTTTCGACGAAGCCTTGCTCAGCCGCCTGGGCGCGGGTGCGCTCCATGTAGGCCAGCACGCCGGGGTAGCGGGCGAAGTAGCGGTCGATGTAATCCTGCGACTGTTTGCGGTCGACGCCAATCTGCTTGGCCAGGCCGAACGCACTCATGCCGTAGATCAGGCCGAAGTTGATGGCCTTGGCGCTGCGGCGCTGGTCGGTGGTGACCTCTTCCAGCGCCACGCCGAACACTTCAGCGGCGGTGGCGCGGTGCACGTCCAGATCGTTGCGGAAGGCGTGCAGCAAGCCTTCGTCCTTGGCCAGGTGGGCCATGATGCGCAGTTCGATCTGCGAATAGTCCGCCGCCACCAGCTTGTAGCCGGGGCTGGCAACGAAGGCCTGGCGAATGCGCCGGCCTTCGGCGGTGCGGATCGGGATGTTCTGCAGGTTCGGGTCGCTGGACGACAGGCGCCCGGTGGCGGCCACGGCCTGCTGGTAGGAGGTGTGGATGCGCCCGGTGCGCGGGTTGATCTGCCCCGGCAGCTTGTCGGTGTAGGTGCTCTTGAGCTTGCTCAGGCTGCGGTACTGCATCAGCACCTCAGGCAGCGGATAACCTTGCTCGGCCAGCTCGTCGAGCACCGCTTCGGCGGTGGATGGCTGGCCCTTGGCGGTCTTGCTCAACACTGGCATGCCCAGCTTGTCGTAGAGGATCGCCCCCAGCTGCTTGGGCGAGCCAAGGTTGAATTCCTCGCCGGCCAGCGCGTAGGCGCGCTGCTCCAGTTCGGCCATCTTCACGCCCAGCTCGCCGCTTTGCACCTGCAGCAACGCCGCATCGACCAATGCGCCCTGGCGCTCGATCTTGGCCAGTACCGGCACCAGCGGCATCTCGATGTCCATCAGCACCGGCTGCACGCTTGGCGTCTGCGCCAGGCGCGCCTGCAGCGCGTGGTGCAGGCGCAGGGTGATGTCGGCATCCTCGGCGGCGTAAGGGCCGGCCTTGTCCAGGTTGATCTGGTTGAAGGTCAGCTGCTTGGCACCCTTGCCGGCGATGTCCTCGAAGGCGATGGTGGTGTGGTCGAGGTATTTCAGCGCCAGGCTGTCCATGTCATGACGGGTGGCGGTGGAATTGAGCACGTAGGACTCGAGCATGGTGTCGTAGGCCACGCCGCGCATCTCGATGGCGGGCGAGGTGTTGGCGAGGATGTTGATGTCGTACTTGGCGTTCTGCCCGACCTTGGCCTTGGCCGGGTCCTCCAGCAGCGGTTTCAACGCCAGCAGCACCGCCTCGCGGTCCAGCTGGGCCGGCGCGCCTTCGTAGTCGTGGGCCAGCGGTACATAGGCCGCTTCATGGGGCTCGACGGCGAACGACAGGCCAACCAGCTGCGCCTGCTGGGCGTCCAGGCTGGTGGTTTCGGTGTCGAAGGCGAACAGCGGCGCCTGGCGCAGCTTATCCAGCCAGGCGTCGAAGCGCGCCTGGTCGAGGATGGTCTCGTACTTGGGCTCGACCGTGGCGGCCGGCACTTCGACCGCGGCGACGGCATCGCCGACCTTGGCTGCATCGCGCTGCACGTCGGCGATCCAGCTCTTGAACTCCATCTCGGTGTACAGCGCCAGCAGCGCCTCGCGGTCAGGCTCGCCGCAGACCAGCGCTTCGACTTCCACATCCAGCGGCACATCGCACTTGATGGTGGCCAGCTCATAGGACAGGAACGCCGCGTCGCGGTGCTCTTCAAGCTTGGCGGGCAGGGTCTTGGCACCACGGATGGCCAGGGCCGGAACCTTGTCGAGGTTGGCGTACAGGTCGCTCAGGCCGCCGCCGATTCCGGTCAGCAGGCCAACAGCGGTTTTTTCGCCGACGCCCGGCACGCCCGGGATGTTGTCGACCTTGTCACCCATCAGGGCAAGGAAGTCGATGATGTGTTCCGGACCAACGCCGAACTTTTCGTGCACGCCGGCCACGTCCAGCACACTGCCGGTCATGGTGTTGACCAGTGTCACGTGGCCGTCCACCAGCTGCGCCATATCCTTGTCGCCGGTCGAGATGATCACCGGCCGGCCCTGGGTCGCGCTGCTGCGGGCGAGGGTGCCGATCACGTCATCGGCCTCGACGCCTTCGACGCACAGCAAGGGGTAGCCCAGCGCCCGGACGCTGGCGTGCAGCGGCTCGACCTGCACGCGCAGGTCATCAGGCATGCTCGGGCGGTTGGCCTTGTACTCGGCGAACATGGCATCGCGGAAGGTCCCGCCCTTGGCGTCGAAGACCACGGCGAACAGGCTGTCGGGGTATTGCTTGCGCAGGCTCTTGAGCATGTTCAGCACACCCTTGACCGCGCCGGTCGGCATGCCTTTGGAAGTGGTCAGCGGCGGCAGCGCATGGAAGGCGCGGTAGAGGTAGGAGGAACCGTCCACCAGGACGAGGGGCGCTTGGCTCATGAGCAGAATCAACCTTTTCGGCGGGTCCGGAGCTAGAATAGCCGGATCAATGACGACAAAGGGACTAGGTTATCATGCGTACACTCAATCGCCTGTTACTGCTCGGCCTGTTGGCAACCATGCCGGTCGTCACCCTGGCGGCGGAAGACGCCCCCTCGGCCGATCCCGAGGTGACCATTCGCACGGAAGGCGATAAAACCATCCAGGAATACCGGCAGAACGGCTTCCTGTATGCGATCAAGATCACGCCGAAAAACGGCAAGCCGTATTTCCTGGTCCGCGCCGATGGCACTGATGCCAATTTCATTCGTTCCGACCAACCGGACATGCTGATCCCGTCCTGGAAGATCTTCGAGTGGTAATCTGACGCGCGCACCGTTCACATCAACCCGGCACTTCCCGGCGGAAGTGCCCGTATGGGCTTTTTTTCATCATGTCAGTCTTCACCCCCGTGACCCGGCCTGAGCTGGAAACCTTTCTGGCGCCGTACGAGCTGGGCCGTCTGCTCGACTTCCAGGGCATTGCCGCCGGTACCGAGAACAGCAACTTCTTCGTCAGCCTCGAACAGGGGGAGTTCGTCCTGACGCTGGTCGAACGCGGCCCGGTCGAGGACATGCCGTTCTTCATCGAACTGCTCGACGTGCTGCACGGCGCCGACATGCCGGTGCCCTACGCCCTGCGTGACCGTGACGGCAATGCCCTGCGCGAGCTGTGCGGCAAGCCGGCCTTGCTGCAGCCACGGCTGTCGGGCAAGCACATCAAGGCACCGAACGCCCAGCACTGCGCCCAGGTTGGCGAGCTGCTGGCGCACATTCACCTGGCCACCCGCGAACGCATCATCGAGCGCCGCACCGACCGCGGCCTGGACTGGATGCTGGCATCCGGTGCCAAACTGCTGCCGCGCCTGAGCGCCGAGCAGGCAAGCCTGTTGCAGCCTGCGCTGGACGAGATCACCGCGCACAAGGCGCAGATCCTGGCCTTGCCGCGGGCCAACCTGCATGCCGACCTGTTCCGCGACAACGTGATGTTCGAAGGGACCCACCTGACCGGTGTCATCGATTTCTACAACGCCTGTTCCGGGCCGATGCTGTATGACATCGCCATCACCGTGAACGACTGGTGCCTGGATGAGCACGGCGCGATCGATATGCCACGGGCCCAGGCGCTGCTGGCGGCCTATGCGGCGCTGCGGCCGTTTACCGCTGCCGAAGCCGAGCTGTGGCCGGAAATGTTGCGGGTAGGCTGCGTGCGCTTCTGGCTGTCGCGCCTGATTGCCGCAGAATCGTTTGCCGGGATGGATGTGATGATCCATGACCCGAGCGAGTTCGAGGTGCGCCTGGCGCAGCGCCAGCAAGTCGCCCTGCACCTGCCGTTCGCCCTCTGAACCGCGCCTGCCTCTTCGCGGGCAAGCCCGCTCCCACAGCGAAGCTAGTGCTGTCCCTGTGGGAGCGGGCTTGCCCGCGAAGAGGCAGGTGCCGGCTTACAACTGTTCCAGGCACCCAGCCAGGTCACCACCCAGCTTTTCGAGCAAGCGCTCATAGCCCTTGGCATCCACCGGGTCGGCACCACCCAGGGCATCCAGCTCCGCCAGGCGAACCGGCAGCCCGGCCGTCAGTGTCTCGGCCAGGCGCGGCCGCAGCGGTGGCTCACTGAACACACAGGTCTTGCCCACTTCCTGCAGGCGCTTGCGCATCGCGGCCACATGCTGCGCGCCCGGCTGCACCTCGGACGCCACACTGAACACGCCAGTGTGCTGCAAACCATAGGCCGACTCGAAGTAGTCGAACGCCTCGTGGAACACGAAATAGGGCTTGCCGGCGATACCCGCCACACGCGCCTTGATCCGTGCATCGAGGGCATCCATGCGCTCGTCGAAGGCCTTCAGGTTGCTCTGGTAACGCGCGGCGTTGGCCGGGTCGGCCGTCGCCAGGTCAGCCGCCATCTTCGCCGCAATCACCCGGGCGTTGACCGACGACAGCCACAGGTGCGCATCCAGGTTGCCCGGGCGGTGATCATGGTCGTGGTCGTCCTGATCCGCCTCTTCATGGGAATGGCTGTCTTCGCCAAAGTGGCGCAGCTTCATGCCCGCCAGCGACTGCACGGCCACGGTCGGCTTGCTGCGGCTGCCCAGCACCTGGGGCAGGAAGTTCTCCATGTCCGGGCCGATCCAGTACAGCAGGTCGGCATCGCCGACCTTGCGCACATCGGAGGGGCGCAGGGCATAGTGGTGCGGCGAAGCGCCAGGCGGCAACAACACGTCAGGGCTGCCCACGCCATCCTGGACGGCGGCGGCAATCTGCTGCAGCGGTTTGATACTGGTCAGCACCCGCACGTCGGCCTGTGCCGAGCAGGCGATGAAAGCGACAAAAAGCACAAGGAATCGGGACACGATGAATACTCGACTCGTCAGAAACAGGTAACATAATAACGTCTCCATCCAGAACCGTCGCTGCCCATGTCCATCACGCCGCTGGCTCACCGTCCCCACGATCATTCCCATTGCGTGCACAGCGCCTTGTCCGAAGCCGATGCCCTGTGCACGCGCCAGGGCCTGCGCCTGACCGCACTGCGCCGGCGTGTGCTGGAGCTGGTATGGCAGAGCCACAAGCCGCTGGGTGCCTATGACATCCTCGCCGTGCTCAGCGAGCAGGATGGCCGTCGCGCCGCGCCGCCGACCGTGTACCGCGCCCTGGACTTCCTCCTGGAAAACGGCCTGGTGCACCGCATCGCCTCGCTCAACGCCTTCATCGGCTGCAGCCACCCGGAGCACGCGCACCAGGGCCAGTTCCTGATCTGCCGTGCCTGCCATGTGGCCATCGAGCTGGAGCAGGACAGCATCAGCGACGCCATCATCAACAGCGCCAAGGGCGTCGGCTTCAGCGTCGAAACCCAGACAGTGGAAATCGTCGGCCTGTGCGCCAACTGCCGGAGCGCAGCATGAGCGACGCCCTGATCCGCCTTGAGCAGGTCGGTGTCAGCTTCGCCGGCGAGGCCGTGCTCGACAGCATCGACCTGTCGGTGGCGCCCGGCCAGATCGTCACCCTGATCGGCCCCAACGGCGCCGGCAAGACCACCTTGGTACGCGCCGTGCTGGGGCTGCTCAAGCCACACCGCGGCAAGGTCTGGCGCAAGCCGAAGCTGCGTATCGGCTACATGCCGCAAAAGATCCAGGTGGACGCCACGCTGCCGCTGTCGGTGCTGCGTTTCTTGCGCCTGGTGCCCGGCGTAGACCGTGCGGCTGCCTTGTCGGCATTGCAGGAAGTGGGCGCCGAACAGGTCATCGACAGCCCGATCCAGACCATTTCCGGCGGCGAGATGCAGCGCGTGCTGCTGGCCCGGGCGCTGCTGCGCGAGCCGCAGCTGCTGGTGCTCGACGAGCCGGTTCAAGGTGTCGACGTGGTCGGCCAGACCGAGCTGTACAACCTCATCACCCGTTTGCGCGACCGCCACGGCTGCGGCGTGCTGATGGTCTCTCACGACCTGCACCTGGTCATGAGCGCCACCGACCAGGTGGTCTGCCTGAACCGCCACGTGTGCTGCTCGGGCCACCCCGAGCAGGTCAGCAACGACCCGGCCTTTGTCGAGCTGTTCGGCCAGAACGCCCCAAGCCTGGCTGTCTACCACCATCATCACGACCACAGCCACGACCTGCACGGCTCGGTCGTCGCCCCTGGCGCCCATGTTCACGGAGAGCACTGCAAGCATGGCTGATTTTCTTCTCTACGCCTTGCTTGCGGGTCTTTCCCTGGCAGTGGTGGCGGGCCCGCTCGGCTCGTTCGTGGTGTGGCGGCGCATGGCCTACTTTGGTGACACCCTGTCCCACGCCGCGCTACTGGGCGTGGCCATGGGCTTTGTGCTGGATGTCAGCCCGGCCCTGGCGGTAACCGTGGGCTGCCTGCTGCTGGCGATCCTGCTGGTGACCTTGCAGCAACGCCAGCCACTGGCGTCCGATACCCTGCTCGGCATCCTTGCCCCCAGCACCCTGTCGCTGGGCCTGGTGGTGCTGAGTTTCATGCACGACGTGCGCATCGACCTGATGGCCTACCTGTTCGGCGACCTGCTGGCCATCAGCACCAGCGACCTGGCCTGGATCCTGGGCGGCAGCGCGCTGGTCCTGCTGCTGCTCGCCGCGCTGTGGCGGCCGTTGCTGGCGATCACCGTGCACGAGGAACTGGCCATGGTCGAAGGGCTGCCGGTGGCGGGCCTGCGCATGGCGCTGATGCTGCTGATCGCAGTGGTGATCGCCGTGGCCATGAAGATCGTCGGCGTGCTGCTGATCACCTCGCTGCTGATCATTCCCGCCGCGGCGGCACAGCGTCACGCCCGCTCGCCAGAGCAGATGGCAGCGGCCGCCACACTGATCGGCATCACCTCGGTGTGCGGCGGCCTGGCCATGTCCTGGTTCAAGGACACCCCGGCCGGGCCATCGATCGTGGTCTGCGCGGCGGTGCTATTCTTGCTGAGCCTGGCTCTGCCAAAACGCTGAAAAACGGGGTGCATGCCGGTGCACCCTGCAACCTTTTAGCGGGTAAAGGGTCTGTAAGACTTATTTTCGAGCGTGCGCACCTGGGTGTAGACTTGCTCGCTTTTTGCGCAAATAGAGAGTCGCAGGAATGAAGCCGTTCGCATCCCGTTATCTGCTTGTTGCCGCGTTTTCCCTGTTCCTGGCAGCGTGTTCCAGCGCGCCGGTCGAGCAGGCCGATGCACCTGCCCAAGCCGATGCCTGGCAGCAGCTGCAACAGAGTATCGCCAGCAACGAGCTGGCCACCGCCGAAGACCAGTTGGCTGCCCTGCAGGCGCAGGCGCCTGATGACGCACGCCTGGAGCAAAACCAGCGCCAGTTGGCAGAGGCCTACCTGAAACGCAGCCAGATCGTGCTGCAGAAGGGCGACGTCAATGCCGCCGCCACCGCGCTGGCCCGGGCCCGGGCGCTGATGCCGCAGGCACCGGCAGTGACCGGTGGCGATGCCGTGACCCAGGCGCGCAAGGCCGAGCTGGAGAAAGCAGAAGCGGCCTTGAAGGCAGCCGAATCCAAGCCCCAGGCACGGGTGATCGATCCTACGGCGCCGAGCACCGTGATTGCGTTGAAGACCACCGACATTCGGGCAATGCGTCGCCAGCTCGACGAGATTGCCAAGGACGTGGTCAATTACCAGTGCGAGGTGGTGTTCCAGGTGCCGCGCACCCAGGATGCACCTTGGTTGAAGAACCTGCTGGAGAAGCGCGTGCACAAGCTCGACAGCGGGTTCAAGCTGAAGCAGAAGCATGAGATTCAGCGCTCGATGCCGGCCCAGGTGGTACTGGTCCCGCAGCAGCGTTGAGAATCCGGGGGCGCAACGCGCCCCTTTCCGACCGGTCCGGTGCCCCGGCAAGGCCGCTCCTACAAGCGCTTGCGGTTTCCTGTAGGAGCGGCCTTGCGTCGCGAACGGGCTGCAAAGCAGCCCCTAGGCCGGCACAGCCTCAGCAGCGGCTTCCCGCTCCCACACCCGATGCCCTTCAACTGCTTTGACAAAGGCATCGACCACCTTCTGCTCGTCCCCAAGCAGCAAACCCTTGTCTTCCTTGAGCCCCAGACTGTTCATCAAGTCCTTGGTCAGCACCATCGCCTTCAGATGCTTGTAGCCCTCCAGCAGAAAGTGCTTCGCCAGCCCACTGGAAGCCAAGGCCTTGTCCACCCCCTTGGGCACGACAATCCCGTCGAACATGATCGACGGCATCCCCTCCATTGATGCATCTACGGGTAACTGCTTGCCATCCGCGGTCTTGACCGGCGCCGAAGTTGGCCCCAGCAGCTTCGGCCGAGCGCTTTCGGCCTCCAGCGCCTTGACCAGCTTGTCGACGCTTGCGCCGTCTACGCCATCGGCTACCAGCACCGCGATCTTGCGCCCCTTGATGCCGACCACGCCAGGGTGGTTCATCTGGCTCAAGGCCGGCGATTTCGCAAGCTGGCTACCCTTGACCTGCACCGTACCGGCCTTGGGAGCCGGCAAGCCAAGGTTGGCAGCGACGGCGGCGGCCAGCTTCAGGTCGATGTTGGCAAGGATCTCATTCACCTGGCGCGCGCGAATGTGCTCACGCTCCACCTTGCCCAGCTCGAAGCTGTAGGCCTTGATGATGTGCTGCTGCTCGGTCGGACTCATGCTCTGGAAGAACAACCGCGCCTGGGAGAAGTGATCCCCGAACGACTCGCTGCGCTGGCGGATCTTGTGCGCGTCGATGCGTTCCTGGTAGCTCTCGAAGCCCCCATCCTGGGCAGCCGGTGACGTTTCTTTCGGCCAGCCGCCATCGATCGAATTAGGCTCATAGGAAGCTCGCCCCTTGTGCACCACATGCTGATGCAGCGCATCGCGCTGATTGTTGTGGTTTGGCGCAACTGGCTGGTTGATCGGGATCTGGTGGAAATTCGGCCCACCAAGACGGCTGATCTGGGTGTCGGTGTAAGAGAACAGCCGTCCCTGCAGCAACGGGTCATTGGTGAAATCGACTCCCGGCACGATATGGCCTGGGCAGAAGGCAACCTGCTCCACCTCAGCGAAGAAGTTGTCCGGGTTACGGTTGAGCACCATCTTGCCCAGCGGCGTAACCGGCACCAGCTCTTCGGGAATGATCTTGGTCGGGTCGAGCAGGTCGAAGTCGAACTTGTGTTCATCCGCCTCGGGCACGATCTGCACGCCCAGTTCCCATTCCGGATAATCGCCCGTCTCGATGGCTTCCCACAGGTCCCGGCGCTGAAAATCGGTGTCTTTGCCTGCAAGTTTCTGAGCCTCGTCCCACAAAAGCGAGTGCACACCCTGGCGCGGCTTCCAGTGGAACTTGACGAAACTCGCCACGCCCTGGGCATTGATCAGGCGGAAGGTATGCACGCCGAAGCCTTCCATCATCCGCAGGCTGCGCGGGATGGCGCGGTCGGACATGGCCCAGATGACCATGTGGGCGGATTCAGGCACCAGCGAGACAAAATCCCAGAAGGTGTCGTGGGCCGAACCACCGGTGGGGATTTCATTATGCGGCTCCGGTTTCACTGCGTGCACGAAATCCGGGAATTTGATCGCGTCCTGAATGAAGAAGACTGGCATGTTGTTACCCACCAGGTCGAAATTGCCTTCATCCGTATAGAACTTCACGGCGAACCCACGCACGTCGCGCACCGTGTCACCCGACCCGCGCGGGCCTTGCACGGTGGAAAACCGCACGAACACCGGGGTGATCTTCTCCGGGTCCTGCAGGAAGCCCGCCTTGGTCAGCTCGGCGTGATTGCCGTAGCTCTGGAAGAAGCCATGCGCGCCGGTGCCGCGAGCATGAACGATACGTTCAGGGATGCGCTCGTGGTCAAAGTGGGTGATCTTCTCGCGCATGATGAAGTCTTCGAGCAGCGACGGTCCGCGCGGGCCGGCCTTGAGCGTGTTCTGGTTGTCGGCGATGCGCACGCCCTGGTTGGTCCGCAGGGCCTGGCCGGTGGCATCGCTGCGAGCCGCCTCCAAAGCCTGCAGTTTGCTGTTGGAGTTGGCCCGGTCGGGGGTGTCGGTACCGGCGAGCTGGCTCTGTTTCGGCGAATCCGGTTTCTTGCTGGGCATCACGGCTCTCCTTATCAGTCTTCAGGCGTGCCCCTGACGGGCTTGTTCAAGTAGTGACTGGAGGGCTTTGCCGAGCGTTCAATCAGAATTACCGGTTGTCGCGATATGCCCGAAGGATTGGTGCATTACGAAATAAATGCTAAGAACAGCTATGGGAAAAGGCTAAAATGCGCGACCCCAGCTAACCGCTGACCCAAATTTCATGCGCCCCACAAGGTTCGCTACGTGATCGAGTTCCAACAGGTACACAAGACCTACCGCGTCGCCGGTAGGGAAATCCCCGCACTGAATCCGACCAGCCTGACCATTGAAAATGGCCAGGTGTTCGGCCTGATCGGCCATTCCGGCGCCGGTAAAAGCACCATGCTGCGCCTGATCAACCGCCTCGAAGAGCCTTCCGGCGGCACGATCATCGTCGACGGCGAAGACGTCACCGCGTTCAACGCCAGCCAGCTGCGCGGCTTCCGTCAACAGGTCGGCATGATCTTCCAGCACTTCAACCTGCTGGCGTCCAAGACCGTCGCCGACAACGTTGCCCTGCCGCTGACCCTGGCCGGCGAGCTGTCGCGCAGCGAGATCGATCAGCGTGTCACCGAGCTGCTGGCCCGCGTCGGCCTGCAGGACCACGCGAAGAAGTACCCGGCCCAGCTTTCTGGCGGGCAGAAGCAGCGCGTCGGCATCGCCCGCGCGCTGTCGACCAACCCGAAGATCCTGCTGTGCGACGAAGCCACCAGCGCCCTCGACCCGCAGACCACCGCTTCGGTGCTGCAACTGCTGGCCGAGATCAACCGTGAGCTGAAGCTGACCATCGTGCTGATCACCCACGAAATGGACGTGATCCGCCGTGTCTGCGACCGCGTGGCGGTGATGGATGCCGGCCAGATCGTCGAGCAAGGCTCGGTGGCCGAGGTGTTCCTGCACCCGCAGCACCCGACCACCAAGCGTTTCGTTCAGGAAGACGAGCAGGTCGACGAAGGCGAGCAGCGCGACGACTTCGCCCACGTGCCAGGCCGTATCGTGCGCCTGACCTTCCAGGGCGACGCCACCTACGCGCCGCTGCTGGGTACCGTGGCCCGCGAAACCGGTGTGGACTACAGCATCCTCGCCGGGCGTATCGACCGCATCAAGGATGTCCCCTATGGCCAGCTCACCCTCGCCCTGATCGGCGGAGACATGGAAGCGGCATTCGCCCGCTTCAAGGCAGCTGATGTACATATGGAGGTACTGCGTTGATGGACGCCCTGAATTTCTTCGCCAATGTCGACTGGGCCGAGATCTGGCTGGCCACCGTCGATACCATGATCATGCTGTTCGGCTCGCTGTTCTTCACCGTGCTGCTCGGCCTGCCGCTGGGGGTACTGCTGTTCCTCTGCGGGCCGAAGCAGATGTTCGAGCAGAAGGGCGTGTACGCACTGCTGTCGCTGGTGGTCAACATCCTGCGCTCGCTGCCGTTCATCATCCTGCTGATCGTGATGATCCCGTTCACCGTGTTGATCACCGGCACCTCGCTGGGTGTCGCTGGCGCCATCCCGCCGTTGGTGGTGGGTGCCACGCCGTTCTTCGCGCGCCTGGTGGAAACCGCCCTGCGCGAGGTGGACCGCGGCATCATCGAGGCCACCCAGTCGATGGGCGCCACCACCCGCCAGATCATCACCAGCGCGCTGCTGCCGGAGGCCCGCCCGGGCATCTTCGCGGCCATTACCGTCACCGCCATCACCCTGGTGTCGTACACCGCCATGGCCGGTGTGGTCGGCGCTGGAGGCCTTGGCGACCTAGCCATCCGCTTCGGTTACCAGCGTTTCCAGACCGACGTGATGGTGGTCACCGTGGTGCTGTTGCTGCTGCTGGTTCAAGTCCTGCAGAGCGTGGGCGACAAACTGGTCGTGCATTTTTCCCGTAAGTAACCCCAATGGGGTCGGCCCGGCCGACCCGTTCGGGGGCCGTCGCGGCCCTCACAAGGAGTGATTCATGAAGAAGCTGCTTGCTGTCGCTGCCGCCGTCGCGGCCTTCTCGGCCCATGCCGGTGATCTGTCCGTCGCCGCCACCCCGGTGCCGCACGCCGAGATCCTCAACTTCGTCAAACCGCAACTGGCGAAAGAGGGCGTCAACCTCAAGGTGAAGGAGTTCACCGACTACATCCAGCCGAACGTGCAAGTGGCGGAAAAGCGTCTGGATGCCAACTTCTTCCAGCACCAGCCGTACCTGGATGAGTTCAACAAGGCCAAGGGCACCCACCTGGTCAGCGTTGCCGGTGTGCACATCGAGCCGCTGGGCGTGTATTCGACCAAGATCAAGAAGCTCGACGAGCTGTCCTCCGGCGCCACCGTGGTCATCCCCAACGACGCCACCAACGGCGGCCGTGCCCTGCTGCTGCTGGACAAGGCCGGCGTGATCAAGCTCAAGGACAACACCAACATCCTGTCTACCGTGAAGGACGTTGCCGAAAACCCGAAAAGCGTGAAATTCCGTGAGCTGGAAGCGGCCACCATCCCGCGCGTGCTGACCCAGGTCGATGCCGCCCTGATCAACACCAACTACGCGTTGGAAGCCAAGCTGAACCCGGAGAAGGACGCGCTGGCCATCGAAGGCAGCGACTCGCCGTACGTGAACATCCTGGTTGCCCGCCCGGACAACAAGGATTCGGAAGACATGAAGAAACTGGCGGCTGCCCTGCACTCGCCTGAGGTGAAGCAGTTCATCGTCGAGAAGTACAAGGGCGCTGTGGTTCCGGCCTTCTAAGCCGTCACATCGCGCTGGATTCTTCGCGGGCAAGCCCGCTCCCACAGGATTACCGCTAGCCTCAGGCTTGTCGATATCACTGTGGGAGCGGGCTTGCCCGCGAAGCTTTTAAAGCCCCATCAATCCCGTTTAACCAGCCCGGGCAGTTGCGCCACCAGCTTCTGGTTGTTGAACGGCGCACGAATGAATCCACGCTGGCGCCCATCCGGCCCGACGATCGCCAGGTTGCCGCTGTGATCAACGGTATACCCCGGCTTGCTGGTATCCGCCGGAATGAACGGAATGCTCAAGGCATTGGCCAGCTTCTGGGTATCTTCGATCGACCCCGCCACCCCGACGAAATCCTTGTCGAAATAGCCCAGGTACTGCTTCAGCTGGTTCGGCGTGTCGCGGTTCGGGTCCACGCTCACCAATACCACCTGCAGCCGGTCCACGGCCTCCTTGGGCAGCTCACTCTTCACCTGGCGCAACTGGGCCAAGGTGGTCGGGCAGATGTCCGGGCAGTAGGTGTAGCCGAAGAACAGCAGCGACCATTTGCCCTTCAGGTCATCCAGCTGCACTGGCTGGCCATCCTGGTTGGTCATGGTCACGTCAGCCACCGTGCGGCTCTGCGGCAACAGAATGATGCCAGCGTCGATCAGCTCGGTGGGGTTGAGCTGGCCACGGCCATTGAGCACCTTGTTGACGGTAAGGCCCAGGATCAGCGCGACCAGGGCGACGAGGATAAATACGGTTTTCTGGGTTCGGGTCATAGATTCAGCAACAGGTAGTGGTCAACGAGCAATGCGATGAACAGCGCGAACAGGTAGCCGATGGAGTACTTGAAGGTGCCAATCGCCGCGTGCGGCCGGCTGCCACGGTACAACACCCAGGCCCATTGCAGGAAGCGCAGGCCCAGCGCCAGGGCGCAGGCCAGGTACAACGGGCCGCTCATGTGGATGGCAAACGGCAGCAGGCTCACCGCCAGCAATATCAGGCTGTACAGCAGGATATGCAGCTTGGTGTAACGCTCGCCATGGGTGACCGGCAGCAT
The DNA here is from genome assembly GCF_044749325.1 of Pseudomonas sp. NPDC089428. Lineage (NCBI taxonomy): Bacteria > Pseudomonadati > Pseudomonadota > Gammaproteobacteria > Pseudomonadales > Pseudomonadaceae > Pseudomonas > Pseudomonas sp. NPDC089428. Next base: position 589,908 of record NZ_JBIVHT010000002.1, on the reverse strand, counting down.
CGGGATATCGGCTTTGGCGTACTCTTCCTTGCGGTGGATGGCCAGCGCCCAGAAATGCGGTGGCGTCCAGGCGAAGATGATCAGTACCAGCAGCAGAGGCTCGGCGCTGACATGGCCGCTCACTGCAACCCAGCCCAGCAACGGCGGAGCGGCGCCAGCCAGGCCGCCAATGACGATGTTCTGCGGCGTGGCACGCTTGAGAAAGCCGGTATAGAGCACCGCGTAACCGAGCAAGGAGGCCAGGGTCAGCCAGGCGGTGAGGGCGTTGGTGAACACCAGCAGCAAGGCCATGCCGAGCAGCGCCAGGGCCAGGGCGAACAGCAAGGCCGGCAACGGCTCGACCCGGCCCTGGGCCAACGGGCGTTTATGGGTACGTGCCATCAGGGCGTCGATGCGCCGGTCCACCACATGGTTGACCACGGCCGCGCTGCCCGCGCACAGGGCAATACCCAGGTTGCCGAACAGCAGCACGCTCCAGCCGACCCCGGCACGAGTCGCCAGGAACATCCCCGCCAGCGACGTGATCAGCATCAGCACCACCACCTTGGGCTTGGTCAGCTCCAGGTAATCGCGCCAGCCGGCACGCCGTGCGCTCAGAAGCGTCGCCACGAATCGTTCCTCATGTGATGGCTGATGCTCACCCCGGCCACGGGCCGCAGGCGCCAGCCATGGCCAACCCCGACACGCACCTTGTCGACCACGCGGATGCGATAGTTCACCAGCACCATGCTCAGCAGCAGCAGCGCCCCGCCGGCGTTATGCGCCACCGCCACGGCCAATGGCAGGTGGAACAGCACATTGCTGATGCCCAGGCCGATCTGCACGGCCAGCGCCAGCAACACCACCCGCGACAGACCAGTGAGGCCACAGCGGTGCAACTTCCAGCTGAGCATCAGCAGTACACAGGTCACCAGCAGCGCGCCCAGGCGATGGCTGATATGGATGGCCGTGCGCGCATCGCTGTCGAGCTGCCCCCCCAGGTAGTTGGGGCCAACGTGCTGAGTGAGGTGGAAGCCGTTGCTGAAGTCTGCCGCCGGCCACCATTGGCCATGGCAGGTGGGCAGGTCGATGCAGGCGACCGCCGCATAGTTGGCACTGACCCAGCCACCCAGGGCGATCTGGCCGATCACCACCAGCAACGCCAGCGCAGCGATCCGCCGTAGGCTGAGCGGCAATTTCGGCAAGGGCGCAAAGGCGCGGGATAGACGCAGGGACAGCAGGAACAGCAGGCTCAAGGTGGTGAAGCCGCCCAGCAGGTGCGCGGTGACCACTTGCGGCCACAGCTTGAGGGTAACAGTCCACATGCCAAACGCCGCCTGCGCCAGCACCACGCCCAGCAACAGCAAGGGTAGGCGATAAGGCTGGCCATCGCGGGCATGCCGGCGCAGTGCCTGCAAGGCGAGCAGGGCGATCACCACGGCCAGGGTGCCGGCGAAGTAGCGGTGGACCATCTCGGCCCAGCCCTTGGCTTCTTCCACCGGGTGGTCAGGGAAGTGCAGTTCGGCATGGGCCAGCTGCGCTTCGCTCTTGGGCACGCTGATGAAGCCATAGCAGCCAGGCCAGTCAGGGCAGCCGAGCCCGGCGTGGGTCAGGCGGGTGTAGGCACCGAGCAGGACGACCAGCAGTGCCAGCAGGGTGGCGAACACAGCTAAGCGGAATCCGGGTCTGGCCATGGCAGGCTCCTAGCCGATGTTGGACAGCTTGAGCAGGTGACGCAGGTCGTCGAGCACGTGCTTGCCGTTGACCTTGGCGTCGTAGCGCAGCACCAGGTTGCCATGCGGGTCGACAATCCACAGTTGCGGGCCGGGTTCGCCAACCTTCTGCAGGTAGCGCTGGGCATCCAGCGGATAGCGTTGCAGCTGCGGATATTCACGCTCCAGCTGCGCCTGGTAGTCGCTGGCCAACGGCTGGGCGGTGGCCAAGGCGTGACTGGCACGGCTGGCGTCGCGGCCCAGGCCGACCTGGATCTGCCGCACCAGGTACACCAGGCGCTGGCAATCCTCGGCGCAGGCTGCCGGGGCGCTGACCAGCAGTTGCCAGCGTTGGTCCTCGGCAGCGATGCCGATATCGGCGCGGCTCTCGCCGTTGCCGATCATCGTGCCGTGGTAGCTGCGGCCCTCCGGCACCCAGAACTGGAGCTTGTACATGCAGGTGGCCAGGATCATCGGCCCGAGCACCACCAGCAAGATCAGCATCAGCTGCAAACGCCCGCGGGCTCTGGGTTTGCTACGATCAGGCAGGTCCAGTGGAGTGGCGGTGGCCATGCTGTTTCTCCTTGTTGTTGTGCCAGCCGAAATAGAGGTAGAGCAGCACCAGCCCAGTGGCCAGTGCGAACCACTGCACCGCGTAGCCGAGGTGTTTTTCCGGGCCCATGGCAACTATTGGCCAGTCCAGCCGATAAGCCGCCGGACCGGGCTCCAGGCGTAATTCATGGGCAAAGCCTTCGCGATCCAGCTGCTGCCACACGTGCGCAGCGTCGACCGCGGTAAGCAGGTGCGGCCATTGCCCTCCGACCGGGTCGGGGTGCAGTTGGAAGGTGCTGCCCGGCGCCACATACACCGACGCGTTCAGCGCCAGGGCTTGGTCGGGCGTGTCGAAATGCACCGGCACGCGACGGTCTGGCCACGCCAGCCAGCCACGGTTGACCAGCAGCCACAGGCCGCTGGCCTGGTCATGGAAGGGTTGCAACAGCTCGACACCGGCCCGGCCGTCACGCATGCGGTTGTCCAGCAGCAGGCTGTGCTCGGCGTCAAACCGGCCGTACAGATGCACCCGGCGGAAGGCAGCGTCCTGCGTCTGCAGCAGCTGCGTGGTAGCCAGCGGGGCCTCGACCTCACGCTCGGCATAGGTCGCCAGCAGCGCGCGCTTCTCTTCAGCCCGGCCGAGCTGCCAGCAGCCAAGCGCTATCAGCCCCGGCAGCAGCGCGAGCACCACCAGGGTCGGTATCCAGCCAGGGCGAAACGGCCTCACGGGCGCCTCGCTATACTTATCCACATCACCGCATCCCCCGGAGAAGCGCCATGCTCAAGGCCGCGATTGTCCTGATGCTGTTGGCCACGGTCGCCAGCCTGTTCAGTGGCCTGGTGTTCCTGGTCAAGGACGATGAAAACTCGACCCGCCTGCTCAAGGCCCTGACCGTGCGGGTGACCCTGGCGGCCCTGACCGTCGGCCTGGTCGCCTGGGGCTTCATCAGTGGCCAGCTGGTGTCCCACGCCCCCTTTTGAAATCATCCTTTAAACCTGTGAGAGCGGGCTTCAGAGCACATACACGAAGATGAACAGCCCCACCCACACCACATCGACGAAGTGCCAGTACCAGCTCGCCGCCTCGAAACCGAAGTGTTTGTCGGGGTTGAAGTGCCCACGCAGGATGCGCACGAACATCACAATCAGGATGATCGTGCCCAAGGTCACGTGGGCCCCGTGGAAGCCGGTGAGCATGAAGAACGTCGCGCCATAGATGCCCGATCCCAGGGTCAGCCCCAGCTTGGTGTAGGCCTCGTGGTATTCGTAGGCCTGCAGCGAGATGAAGCTGATACCCAGCAGGATGGTCAGCGCCATCCAGAATTTCAGCGGGCCACGGTGGTCACGGCGCAAGGCATGGTGCGCGATGGTGATGGTCACGCTGGAACTGACCAGCAGGATGGTGTTGATCAGCGGCAGGTGCCACGGGTTGATCACTTCCTTGGGCGGCGGGAACAGTTTCGGGTCCGGGGTGTGCAGCAACGGCCAGGCGAACTCGAAACTTGGCCACAGCATATGGGCGATACCCTTGTGCCCCTCGCCACCCAGCCAGGGCCCGGCCAGCACGCGCACGTAGAACAGGGCGCCGAAGAAGGCCAGGAAGAACATCACTTCCGAGAAGATGAACCAGCTCATGCCCCAACGGAACGAACGGTCCAGCTGCGGGCTGTACAAGCCGGCGCGGCTCTCGCGGACTACCGAACCGAACCAGCCGAACAGCATGTAGGCCAGGAACAGCGCACCGACGAAGAAGATCAGCGGCCCGTGTGACGACGGGTGGCCGGCCTTGAGGTCGTTGAACCAGGTGCCTAGGCCGAACACCGTGATGAACATGCCGATGGTGGCGATGATCGGCCACTTGCTCTGCGCCGGTACGTAGTAGTGCTCGTGACTTGCCATTGCCGATCTCCTTCCCTTAGCGGGCGCCCTGGGCGTTCTGCACCGCGGCATGGGCGACCGGCGGATGACGCGCAGTGATGTCGAACAAGGTGTAGGCCAGTGTAAGGTGCTTCACGCTGGCCGGCAGGTCGCGGTCGACGATGAAGCGCACCGGCATCTCGATGCGTTCGCCGGGCTGCAGCACCTGCTGGGTAAAGCAGAAGCACTCGGTCTTGTGGAAATACGCCGCGGCCTCGGCCGGGGTGATGCTGGGAATCGCTTGCGCACTCATCGGCCGGTCGGTCGGGTTGTGGGCGATGAAGATCATCTGGTTCACCGCTCCCGGGTTGACCTCGAGCTGGTCGGCGGTGGAGTAGAAGTCCCAGACCATGTCGCCAGCGTTGGTCGACATGAACTGCACCCTCACCGAGCGCGATGGGTCGCTGACCTGGCTACCCTCGTACTGCCCGCCAGTCTTGCCGTTGATGCCGAACGCCTTGCACATCACGTCATAAATCGGCACCAGGGCGAAACCAAAGGCAAACATCACCACCGTCAGCATCAGCAGGCGCGTTACCAGCCGTTTGAGCGACAGGCCATTCATGGCAGCGCTCCTATTTCACTTCCGGTGGGGTCTGGAAGGTGTGGTAGGGCGCAGGCGAGGGGATAGACCACTCAAGCCCCTCGGCACCATCCCACGGCTTGGCAGGCGCTGGCGCGCCGCCACGGATGCACTTGATGACGATGAACAGGAAGAACAGCTGCGTGGTGCCGAACAGGAAGGCGCCGATCGACGACACCATGTTGAAGTCGGCGAACTGCAGGTTGTAGTCGGGAATACGCCGCGGCATCCCGGCCAAACCCACGAAGTGCATGGGGAAGAAGGCCATGTTCATGCCGACGAACGACAGCCAGAAGTGCAGCTTGCCGAGGGTTTCGTCATACATGTGGCCGGTCCATTTCGGCAGCCAGTAGTAGGCCGAGGCAAAGATACCGAAGATCGCCCCGGGCACCAGCACATAGTGGAAATGCGCCACCACGAAGTAGGTGTCGTGGTACTGGAAGTCCGCTGGGGCGATGGCCAGCATCAGCCCGGAGAAGCCACCGATGGTGAACAGGATGACGAAGGCGATGGCGAACAGCATCGGCGTCTCGAAACTGAGCGAGCCTTCCCACATGGTGCTGACCCAGTTGAACACCTTGACCCCGGTGGGCACGGCGATGAGCATGGTGGCGTACATGAAGAACAGCTCGCCGACCACCGGGATGCCGACCACGAACATGTGGTGGGCCCAGACGATGAACGACAGGAAGGCAATGGCACCGGTGGCGTACACCATCGAGGTGTAACCAAACAGCGGCTTGCGCGAGAACGCCGGAATGATCGAGCTGACCGCGCCAAAGGCCGGCAGGATCATGATGTACACCTCGGGGTGGCCGAAGAACCAGAACACATGCTGGAACAACACCGGGTCTCCGCCACCGGCGGCGCTGAAGAAGCTGGTGCCGAAGTGGATGTCCATCAGCATCATGGTCACCACCCCCGCCAGGACCGGCATCACCGCGATCAGCAGGAACGCGGTGATCAGCCAGGTCCAGACGAACAGCGGCATCTTCATCAGGGTCATGCCCGGGGCGCGCAGGTTGAGGATGGTGGCGATCACGTTGATCGCACCCATGATCGAGCTGATGCCCATCAGGTGGATGGCGAAGATGAAGAAAGTGACGCTGGCCGGCGCATAGGTGGTCGACAGCGGGGCATAGAAGGTCCAGCCGAAGTTAGGCCCGCCGCCCGGGCTGAACAGGGTCGAGACCAGCAGCAGGAAGGCTGCCGGCAACAGCCAGAAGCTGAAGTTGTTCATCCGCGGCAGGGCCATGTCGGGCGCGCCGATCATCAGCGGGATCATCCAGTTGGCCAGGCCGACGAAGGCCGGCATCACTGCGCCGAACACCATGATCAGGCCGTGCATGGTGGTCATCTGGTTAAAGAACGCCGGCTCCACGATCTGCAGCCCAGGCTGGAACAGCTCGGCGCGGATCACCATGGCGAACGAGCCGCCAAGCAGGAACATCATGAAGGCGAACCACAGGTACATCGTGCCGATGTCCTTGTGGTTGGTGGTCAGCACCCAGCGCATCAGGCCCTTGGCCGGGCCGTGGGCGTGGTCATGGCCGTGGGCGTGGTCGTCGATCACTGCACTCATGTCCTGTCTCCTGCAATCCGCTGATTGCCGCGCAAAACCCGGTTCACTTGGCTTCTGCCTGCTTGAGCGCCAGCACGTCCTTCGGCGTGACCATGTCGCCCTTGTTGTTGCCCCAGGCGTTGCGCTCGTAGGTGACCACGGCGGCGATGTCGACTTCCGAGAGCTGCCTGCCGAATGCGGCCATTGCCGTGCCTGGGCGACCGTGGAACACCACGCCCAGATGTTCTTCCTTCGGCCCGGTGGCCACTTTCGACCCCTTGAGCGCCGGGAACATTGGCGGCAAGCCCTGGCCTTCGGCCTGGTGACAGGCCACGCAGGTGGTGTGGTAGACCTTGTCGCCACGCTCGACCAGCTCTTCGAGGGTCCAGTCCTTGCTGGTCAGTTCCTTGAGCTTGGCCGCCTCGGCCTTGCGTTCGCCGAGCCAGGTGTCGTAATCGGCCTTGGACTTGACCTCGACCACCACTGGCATGAAGCCGTGGTCCTTGCCGCACAGTTCGGTGCACTGGCCGCGGTAGATGCCGGGTTTCTCGATACGGGTCCAGGCTTCGTTGACGAAGCCGGGGATGGCGTCTCGCTTGACCGCGAAGGCCGGCACCCACCAGGAATGGATGACATCGGCGGCGGTCACCAGGAAGCGCACCTTGGCACCTACCGGCAGCACCAGCGGCTGGTCGACCTCAAGCAGGTAGTGCTCGTCCTTGGGCGCCTTGTTGTGGATCTGATCAGCAGGGGTGGCCAGGTTGCTGAAGAACTCCACATCCTGGCCAAGGTACTTGTAATGCCACTTCCACTGGTAGCCGGTGACCTGGATGTCGATGTCCGATTCACTGGCGTCGTAGATGTCGATCAGGGTCTTGGTGGCCGGAATGGCCATGGCCACCAGAATCAGGAAGGGGACGATGGTCCAGAGGATTTCCACCCAGGTGTGCTCGTGGAAATGCGCTGGCTGCTGGCCGGTGGAACGGCGATGGATGACCATGGACCAGAACATCGCACCGAATACCACGATGCCGATGATCACGCAGATCCAGAAGATCGTCATGTGCAGGTCGAACACGGCGTTGGAGACTTCCGTCGCCCCCGGGTGCATGTTCACGGTCCAGGCGGCGTTGGCCTGACCAAAAACCGACCACAACAGGAGGCCCATCCAGACATGTGGATGTCGCATCATTGCGGGTTCCCCTTCTCGTTCTTGTAGTCCCGGAGGCGTGGCCTGCGGCAAGAGGGAACGGCGGTCAAGACTGCCTGGCTTCGACGACCGAGCCCCTGCAAAAGCAGTCGGGCCTCATCAACGAATCACGTTCAACGGGAGTATAGACAGCGACCAACGGCACGCAACGGCACCGGTGAAATGAACTTCACGAAATCGGTAAAACGCTGCAAAGGCCCGAGCTTGATGGGTTATGGCAAAATAATGGCACCGCGATATGCCGAACTGCGCACACGTTTGCGCGGTTTATAACAAATGCGTCTTAGGTATTCTGTATACCGAGCTAATTTAGTGTCTTCCGTTTGAAACGTCTTGTCCCTGGAGTTGTCATGAACATCGCTGCTGTACGCGAGCAGATTAGCCAAGCCCACGATCACGAAGGCCGCACCGGCCAACTGAAAGAGCGTCTCGAGCTGCAACTGCCCCACCTGCACCCCTCGATCCAACTGCCTGAGCAGGACGCCCAGGGTACTTTGGCGCGCTTCGTCAGCGCTTATATCGATCAAGTTCCAGAGCTGCTGGAAGCCGCCCACGAGGTCGCCCGCGAAGCCGGTATCGAATCGCAGATCAAACCTGTGCTGAAAATTGCCGAGGCCTACTTCCTGCAGCCGCCGAGTGTGATGCAGGGGCATGTGGGGCTCGATTGCCTGCTGGATGAGGCCTACCTGGCGCACCGCCTGGTGGAGGAGGTCAACGACCTGTACATCCGCCACTTCCAGCAACCGCTTATCCCGGTCGACACCACGGTGGCCAACCTGATCGCGCACCAGTTGATTGGCGAAACCTTCGCCAACCAGCTGGATGAAGTGGTGCACCACTCGGTGGATGAGATGCTGAACGATGAAAGCTTTGCCGCAGAGTCGGTGGAAGCCTATCGCGACACCCTCACCAGCCCCGAGACAGGCGAGGCATGGAAGCGTTGGCCGTGCCTGTCGCGCCAGCTGGGTGTGGAGCTGGGCCAGCCGGCCTGATGTTCCTGCCCTGGCCCTTTCGCGGGCAGACCCGCTCCCACAGGTACGACGCGATTCCTGCAGGAGCGGGTTCACCCGCGAAGAGGCCCGGCCAGGCAACACAACCCTTCAGCTCAGGCCCCCACGCCAGCCGTGGTGCGCAGCCTCCCCTCGATCCGCCGCTTCAAGCGCCGCTGCTCGATCACCAGCCGCGCACCATTGGCCGCGTTGCTGCGGTGCCAGTCCTCAAGCAGTTCCAGGCACGAATGGTCGATATAGCTCAGGTTGCCCAACGGCACATGCAAAGTCGTCCCCGCCGGCACGGTATCGAGCACCTGGGTCAACGCCGGCACCTTCAGGAAAGTCGCCGCGCCACTGAGCCGCAGCTCCATATGGCCGTTTTTCTCCAGGCTCACCAGGTTGATCTTCAGCCGCGCCGCCTTGAACGCCAGCTTCAGCAAGGTCAGGGCAAAGCCTAACAGCACGCCGGTCAGCAGGTCGGTAAAGATGATCGCCAGCGCGGTAGCCGCGTAGGTGAACATCGGCATCCGCCCATAACGGCCCAACCCTCGAAACGCCTTGAAATCCACCAGTTTCACGCCGGTGAACACCAGCACCCCGGCCAGGCTCGCCACTGGAATTTGCTGCAGCACGCTGCTCAGCACCACCACGAACGCCAGTAACCACAGGCCATGCAGAATTGCCGAAGCACGGGTTTGCGCGCCAGCCTGAACGTTGGCCGAACTGCGCACGATCACCCCGGTCATCGGTAATGCACCCAGCACACCACAGAGCATGTTGCCGATGCCCTGCGCCGACAGTTCACGGTCAAAATCCGAACGCTGGCCACTGTGCATACGGTCCACGGCAGCCGCTGACAGCAGCGTCTCGGCACTGGCGATGAAGGCCAGGGCAAATGCCGCCACCAGCAGGGTCGGGTCGGCCAGTTTCATCAAATCGTCGGGGCGGATCCAGTCGATCGCTTCGGAAAGGTCCGCCGGAACCTGCACCCGGTTCACCGGTAACGCCAGCCACATCGCAATGGCGGTCATCGCCGCTACGCCCAACAAGGCGCCCGGCACGAAGCGCAGCTTCTGTGGCCGCAGGCGTTCCCAACCCCACATGATGGCAATGGTGCCCAAGCCCAGCGCGCCAGCCATCCAGCCAGAACCTGCATTTTCAAGCGGCAGGGCCGCGGCCACGGTAGACGGGAATTCCAGCAGGTTCTGCATACCCGACGGCTGTGGCGCCGTGTCGAACATCACGTGCACCTGGGACAGCACGATCAGCACACCGATACCGGCGAGCATGCCGTAAACCACTGCCGGCGCCGTGACCCGGAACCAGCAACCCAGGCGCAAACGCCCGGCCAGCAACTGCAGGATGCCGGCGAGCAGCAGAATCGGCCCGAGCATCGCCATGCCGTGCTGGCGTACCAGCTCGAACACCAGTACCGCCAGGCCAGCTGCCGGGCCACTGACCTGCAGCGGCGAACCCGCCAGGAAGCCGACCACGATACCGCCGATGATGCCGGTGATCAGGCCCTTGGCCGGCGGCATGCCCGACGCGATCGCAATGCCCATGCACAACGGCAGGGCGACCAGGAACACCACCACCGACGCCAGCAACTCACGCGGCAGGGCCGCTTTCAACTGTGTCATGTTCACCATCGTTCTCCTTTCTCTGTCGCACGGCCATTCCTCTGGCCGTGGGCACGTTTGGTCCCTGACGAACGCGCAGGCGCAGGCCGCCAGCGAAATCGCCGGCAGGGCAGTCAGGGCATTTTCAAGGCAGCCGAAGGCCGCGCCACACCCGCGATGGGTGCAGCCGGCTATTCAAGGTTCAGCGTTGGACGGGTCGCTTAGTAGCGGCCTCTCGGAGTGGCGCTCGGGATCGGCTCGCCAGCAGCCAGGGGCAGGAAGCTGTCGCTGGCGGCGTCGTAGGCTTCGATCTTGCTGGTTTCGATGTCGTAGACCCAGCCGTGGATGTACAGCTCACCCGCGGCGAGGCGCGACGCCACCGACGGGTGCGTACGCAGGTGATGCAACTGGGCGATCACGTTTTCCTTGGTCAGCACTTGCATGGTTTCGTGCTCGCTGCCGCAGGAACAGTTGTTCTCGACCACGGTACGAGCCACTTCCGCATGGCGCAGCCAGGCGGAAACCGTTGGCATCTTGGTCAACGACTGCGGGTTGAGCACCGCACGCATGGCGCCACAGTCAGAGTGACCGCAGATGATGATGTGGTGCACCTTCAATGCCGACACGGCGTACTCGATGGCGCTGGACACGCCGCCGTTCATCTGGCCGTAAGGGGGTACCACGTTACCGACGTTACGGGTCACGAACAGGTCGCCCGGCGAGCTCTGGGTAATCAGTTCGGGAACAATGCGCGAGTCGGCACAGGTGATGAACATGGCGCGCGGGGTTTGCGCGGTGGCGAGCTTCTTGAACAGCTCTTGCTGCTCGGGGAAGACGTCATGGTGAAAGCGCAGGAAGCCGTCGACGATGTGCTTCAGGGCGGCATCGGCGCTCTCCGCGGGGGCTTGCGGAATGACCTTGGATGGGTCCTTGACGGGCATGATTCATCCTCTTGACGGTGTGTAGGTAAATCCATTTTACCGGTGAAAGATTCTGGCTATGCGCAGATTTAGATGACGCGCGAGAGCGATAGATCACAGTCTTCGCTGACTGGATTCCTACGCTAGCGGGGAAAACTTAACTGAAACTTAATTCGAAGGCTCTAGAACGGGTGTTCCAGATCGGATAGGCGGGAATTGAATAATAGCAAAAAAGCATCAACTGCCAAGAGCCATTAGCATAATTATCATCTCGGATTAGCTGAGCTGGGGATGGCCACTGTCATCAGAACAATGCCATCTGCCCACCCGGCGGGCAGAACGCCGAGCAGTCCAGAGACTGCGCCTCGCGCCCGGCAAAATCCAGGCGCTTCATGGCCTTGGCAAAACGCTGCGCCAACAACTCGGCAAAAATTCCTTCGCCACGCATTCGCGCACCAAAGCGGCTGTCATACAACTCGCCACCCCGGCTCTGGCGAATCAGGCTGAGCACATGGGTGGCCCGCTGCGGGTAATGGTCCTGTAGCCACTGTTCGAATAATGGCGCCACTTCCAAAGGCAGGCGCAGCATCATGTAGGCAGCGCTCTGCGCGCCCGCTTCCTTGGCAGCCTCCAGCAAACGTTCCAGCTCGCTGTCGTTGATCATCGGGATCATCGGTGAACACAGCACACCCACCGGCACACCGGCCTCGCGCAATACGCGAATGGCCCGCAACCTGGCACTGGGTGACGCCGCGCGCGGCTCAAGCACCCGCTTGAGGTCATCGTCCAGGGTAGTGAGGCTGATCATCACCCGGGCCAGACGCTGGCTGGCCATTTCGGCCAGCAGGTCGAGGTCGCGCAATACCAGCGCGCCCTTGGTGACGATGGTCACCGGGTGCCGAAACCGCAGCAGCACTTCCAGTATCCGCCTTGTCAGTTGCTGCTCCCGCTCGATCGGCTGGTAAGGGTCGGTGTTGGAGCCCAGGTTGATGGGTGCACAGACGTAGCCCGGCTTGCTCAGCTGTTGCGCAAGCACTTCGGCTGCGTTGGTCTTGGCAATCAGCTTGGTCTCGAAATCCAAACCTGGAGACAGATCCCAGTAGGCATGCGAAGGGCGGGCATAGCAGTAGATGCAACCATGCTCGCAACCTCGGTAGGGATTGATCGAACGGTCGAAGGGGAGGTCGGGGGAAGTGTTGCGGCTGATGACCGATTTCGCCGTCTCGATGCGCACCTCGGTACCCTGGGTCTGGGGCACCTCCTGGTACCAGCCGTCGTCCTCCGCCACCGAATGGTTGGGTGCGAAGCGGTTATGCGGATTGTGAGCCGTACCACGGCCCTTTAACGCTGCTGGAGGTATCATCGCCAACCCCTGATACTGTATTCATATACAGTATCTGCATCCCTGCGATATGACCAGCCCCTCCGGTCAGGACACGGCGTGCCAGCGCAAATAGGCTTGCTGGTTGGGCGAGCGCCCGAGGAAAGTTTCCAGCCCCTCCCTCAGCGGGCGTGACGCACCCGGCTCGAACAGCGCCTCTTGCAATGCCTTGCCTGTGGCACGGTCCAGCAAGCCATTGGCTTCGAAGCGGGTAAACAGGTCGAATGCATGAACATCGGCCCATAGGTAGGCATAAAAACCTGCATCGTAACCAGTGACCAGGTGATCGAACGCATGGGCGGGCCGTTCGAAATCAGCCAACGGCCAATACCCACAACGCTCGCGCGCATCGGCCAGGCGCTGAGCCAGGCTTCTGCCGTCCAACGGCGTGTCATGCAGGTCCAGATCGAAAAGTGCCAGGCTCAGCTCACGGCCGGTGTCGCCTATATCGGCTTGGCGATACTGCACCAGGTAGCGTTCAGCCTCGGACTGGCTCATGCCGCTGCCATCCGGGCGCGGCGTGGCAATGGAGGCCAGGTAGCGTGCATTCCACACCCAACGCTCGAACAACTTGCCGAAAAGCTCCACACCATCGGTACCCAGCTCGGTCACGTTGGACATGACATGGTTGCCGGTGCGTACCAACAGGTGATGCAAGGCGTGACCGAACTCGTGATACAGCTTGCGCAGCGACAGGTGGTCCAATAGCGGCTCGGCGCCCGCCAGTGCAGCTGGAATATCACTGTTCACCACCACCACCGCTGCGTGATAGATACCCTCGGCATCCACCCGGCGGTTACGGACATAGTTGGTATACACCGCATCGGCCTGCTTGCCGGCATGCTGAACTGCATCCAGGTAGAAGAAACCAACACGAGCGTGATCCTGCCAAACCTCGAAGGTCTGCACGCTAGCGTCCCACGTCGCCAGTGCCACGGGCCGCAGCTCAAGGGCAAAGAGTCGCTGCGCCAGGTCCACCAGGGCCGCCACTACGGTTTTCAGCGGGAAGTGCTCGCGGAACTCGGTGTCAGCCTGCACCTCGCCGCCACGGTTCTGTAGATAGCCAACATCCCAGGGTTCGACCTGTTGCAGGTGTTGAACCACTGCCTGTCGTTGAAGACCCGCACGCCATTGCTCCAGCGCAGGGCGCAGATCCTTTGCCAGTGCATACAGAAATTCGCGTACCTGACTGGCCGAGCCGGCGCTCTTGGCAAGCAGGCTGAGGTCGAGGTGACTGGCGTAGCCCAACAAACGGGCTTTCTCGTCCAGCAGCTGCGCCAACCGCTGCAGGTGGGTACCGTTATCCAGTTCCGCGTCGCTACTTACACCGCGCAGGTGAAAGGCGCGATAAACCCTTTCGCGTAGCGGGCGATGCTGCGCCTGGTTTAGAACTGCCTCGGTGACTGCGGTTTCACAAGCAATGAGCCAGCCCTGTTCCCCAGCCGCTTTAGCCTGTGCCGCCAGCTCCTCGCGCAGCCTTTGCGGCAACCCCTGCAACTGCGCCTCGTTTGCAATCAGCAGCCCAGGCCGGCCTATATTGGCCAGAAAGGTTGCCCGCAGCGCGCCAATCTGAGCCTGCAACTGGGCAAGACGGGGTTTGTCCTGTTCTGCCAGCGCGGCGCCGCTTATAGCAAACTTGCCGAGGTGCCAGCGCAGGGTGGCACGCTTGGCGGCATCCAGATTCACGCCGTTGGCCGTGTTCGACAAGCGCTCATACAAGACCTGCAGCCGGCTGTTGCAGAACTTCTGGTCGAAGCGCGTTACCGTCTTGTCGAAATAGCTGCCGAATGCCTGCCCCCAGTCAGCGCCCTTGCCCACAAGTGGCAAACAAGCGTAGAGCACTGCCAGTAGCTGTGCGTCCAGGCCATCTACCGCCAGCACCAGGTCGTCCCAGGTAGGAAGGGCCTGCTGCCGCTCGATGATCCGCGCAATGCCTTGCTCATGCGCCTCTAGCACGTAATCGAAGGCGTCAGCCATGTTTTCGAGGGTAATCGATGGATAGTCGACCGGAATTTGGCTGCTTTGCAGGAGAGGGTTGTCCACGGTACTTCACCTTGCTCATGTCGAGGAGCAAGCGAGCATGCATGGCTGGCGAGTGGGAAATGGCCTGAGTATCTACTACCGGCGAGCAGCATGGGGATGCCTGCCTGGGCACATGGCCCAGGCAGGCAAGACGGCTTCATTCAGCCGGTTTCTTCAGCTTCGGGTTAGGGAAGAACTGCACGGTCTGGACCTTGGCCGGCGCCGCCTTCGGCGCCAGCTGGTTAACCCGCGTACCGAGCTCCTTGGGCACCGACAGGCCCTGCTCGTTGAGGGTGTCGGTGAAGCCACAGGCCACGCACTCGCGATGCGGCACGTCGTCTTCGCTCCACATCATCAGCTTGTCGGGCTCGCTGCACGCCGGGCACACCGCCCCGGCGATGAAGCGTTTCTTGGTCTTGTTCACAGCTACCTCGGTCATGCCGCAGCGTCCTCGGTCAGGCCACTGTGGCGCAGCAATGCATCAATGGAAGGCTCACGCCCACGGAAGTCCACGAACAGCTCCATGGGTTCACGCGAGCCGCCGCGGGCCAGGATCGCTTCGCGGAACGCACGGCCGGTCTCGGCATTCAGCACGCCCTCTTCCTCGAAGCGCGAGAAGGCGTCGGCCGACAGCACTTCAGCCCACTTGTAGCTGTAGTAGCCCGCCGCATAACCGCCAGCGAAGATGTGCGCGAAGCTGTTGGGGAAGCGGTTGTACGCTGGCGGGCGCATCACCGACACCTCGTCACGCACACCTTCGAGCACCTGCAGCACACTGCGGCCATCGCCGTGGCTGGCGTGCAACTCGAAGTCGAACAGCGAGAACTCCAGCTGACGCACCATCATCATGCCGGACTGGAAGTTCTTCGCCGCCAGCATCTTGTCCAGCAGGTCCTGGGGCAAGGCTGCACCGGTTTCGTAATGGCCGGAGATCAGCGCCAGGCCTTCCGGCTCCCAGCACCAGTTTTCCATGAACTGGCTCGGCAGTTCGACCGCGTCCCAGGCCACACCGTTGATGCCGGAAACACCGGCGTGCTCGATGCGGGTCAGCATGTGGTGCAGACCGTGGCCGAACTCGTGGAACAGCGTGGTGACTTCATCGTGGGTCAGCAGCGCAGGCTTGCCAGGTGCGGCCGGGGTGAAGTTGCACACCAGGTTGGCGACCGGGCTCTGCAGCTCGCCACCAGCCGTGCGCCGACGGTCGCGGGCGCCGTCCATCCAGGCACCGCCACGCTTGTTGGCGCGGGCGTAGAGGTCGAAGAAGAAGCGGCCGACGTGCTGGCCGTTTTCCTTGATCTCGAACAGGCGTACGTCCGGGTGCCAGCTGTCGAAGCCCTTGAGTTCGGCGATCTCGATGCCGTAAAGGCGCTGGACGATGCTGAACAGGCCGCTGAGTACCTTGTCGATCGGGAAGTAGGCGCGCAGGGTTTCCTGCGACACGCTGTAACGCTGCTCGCGCAGCTTCTCGCCGAAATAACCGGCGTCCCAGCTGGCCAACTCAGGGCAGCCTTGCTCGGCGGCGTAGGCCTTGAGCTGCTCCAGGTCCTGGGCGGCAAACGGCTTGGAGCGCTTGGCCAGGTCACGCAGGAAGCTCAGCACCTGGTCGCTGGACTCGGCCATCTTGGTCGCCAGGCTCAGCTCGGCGTAATTCTTGTAACCCAGCAGCCCGGCCAGTTCCTGGCGCAGGTCGAGGATCTGCTGCATCACCGGGCCGTTGTCGAACTGGCCGGCATTCGGGCCCTGGTCCGAGGCACGGGTGCAGTAGGCGGCGTACAGCTCTTCGCGCAGGGCGCGATCGCTGGCGTAGGTCATCACCGCGTAGTAGCTGGGGAATTCCAGGGTGATCAGCCAGCCGTCAAGGCCCTTGGCCTGGGCGGCAGCGGCCATCTGCGCCTTGGCCGAATCGGTCAGGCCGGCCAGCGCGGCTTCGTCGGTGACGTGCTTGGTCCAGGCCTGGGTGGCGTCGAGCAGCTGGTTGGAAAAACGGCTGCCCAACTCGCTCAGCTTGCTCTGCACTTCGGCATAACGCTGCTGCTGGTCGGCCGGCAGGTCGATGCCCGACAGGCGGAAGTCACGCAGGGCGTGGTCGAGGATAGTCTTCTGCGCCACGTCGAAGCTGGCAGCCTCCGGGCTGTTGACCAGCGCCTGGTAGGCGTCGAACAGCGCACGGTTCTGGCCCAGTTCGGTAGAGTAGGCGCTCAGCGCTGGCAGGCAGGACTCGTAAGCCTCCCGCAGTTCCTGGCTGTTGCACACCGCATTGAGGTGGCTGACCGGGCTCCAGGCGGCGCCCAGTCGGTCGTTCAGTTCGTCCATGGCCAGCACCAGGCCAGCCCAGGTAGGGTTGTTGCCCTGCTGTTCGAGGATCTCGGCAATGGCTTTACGGTTGTCGGCCAGGATCGTTTCGATCGCCGGCAACACGTGTTCGGCACGGATTTGCGAGAAGGGCGGCAGATCGTAGGACTGCAGAAGCGGGTTGTTCGCACTCACGGTTCGGATACCTTGGCAGGAGAAACACTGCCCCATCTTAATTACAATCGACGCCGACCGCAGCAGGCAGCCTGCCTATCGGCACAGATGAGAGACGCTATCATGGCCATCCGCAGCTTCCAGCAACACACTCCGAAAGTGGGACTTCGGGCTTTCGTCGACCGTTCGGCGGTGGTCCTGGGCGATGTTGAAATCGGTGAAGACAGCTCTGTCTGGCCACTGACGGTGATCCGCGGCGACATGCACCGCATCCGCATCGGCGCACGCACCAGCGTGCAGGACGGCAGCGTGCTGCACATCACCCACGCAGGGCCCTTCAACCCCGACGGTTTTCCGCTGATCATCGGTGACGAGGTGACCATCGGCCACAAGGTCATGCTGCATGGCTGCACCCTGGGCAACCGCATCCTGGTCGGCATGGGCAGCACCATCATGGATGGCGCCATTGTCGAAGACGAAGTGATCATCGGTGCCGGCAGCCTGGTGCCGCCCGGCAAACGCCTGGTCAGTGGCTACCTGTACATGGGCAGCCCGGTGAAACAGGTCAGGCTGCTCAGCGAACAGGAGCACGCCTTCTTCCCTTACAGCGCCGGCAACTACGTCAAGCTCAAGGACCAGCACCTGGCCGAAGGCTACGACCAAGCGCAATGAACCCGACTACCGAGACGAACATGCACCAGCAGAACATCCTCTTCGACCTCGACGGTACCTTGACCGACCCGCGCCTGGGCATCACCCGCTCGATCCAGTACGCCCTGGCCAAGCTGGGCATCGACGAGCCCGACCTGACCCGCCTCGAACACTTCATCGGCCCACCTCTGCTGCAGGCCTTCATGCAGTTCTACAGCTTCGATGAGGCCAAGGCGTGGCAAGCGGTGAACTTCTACCGGGAACGCTTCCGTGTCACCGGCCTGTATGAAAACCTGGTGTTCGAAGGGGTGCCAGCGCTGCTCGAAGCACTCAATGGCCAGGGCCGCACGCTGTACATCGCCACCTCAAAACCCTGGGAATTCGCCCGGGAAATTGCCCGGCACTTTGCTTTCGATCACCACTTCAAGGTGATTTACGGTAGCGAGCTGGATGGCACGCGGACCAACAAGGTCGAGCTGATCCGCCACCTGCTGGACGCGGAAGGGCTGGATCCGGCGCAGACGCTGATGATCGGCGACCGCAAGCATGACCTGATCGGTGCCCACAGCAATGGCTTGCAGGCGGTGGCGGTGGGGTACGGGTTTGGCAGCCAGGAAGAGTTGCAGGCCGAGGCGCCAGCCTTCCACTTCGCGACCGTGGCCGATATGCATCAGGCCTTTATCCAGGCCTGAGGGCCATGGGGCTGCTTTGCAGCCCCAAGATCCCCCAGGTTCACATCAACCGCTGCAACGCCGCCTTCCTGTCAGCAGCTGGCAATCTGCCAAGCTGCTCGACCCGTTCATAAAACCGCGCCCAGTCCCCATTCACCTCCCGGAACAGGGCCGCAAACGCCGGTACCCACTGGTCATATAGCCCGAACGGCAACAGCTTGGCATTGCTCAATGGCGCATAGATCCAGGCGTCATAGCGTTTGTCCCCGTGCCACTGGCTGTCCCGCACCTGCTTGTATTCACGCCGCAAACGCTCGAACTCTGCCTGCTTGGCCACCCGCTTGTGCGCATCGTCCAGCGGCCCGGCATAGATCGCCTGCAACCGCTCGCGGCTGGCCAGCACCAACCGGGTGAACTGGTCGCTGCGCTGCGACTGCTCCGCATCGATCGCTGCAAGCCCACGCGCTGCGCGCCATTGCCGCGTGCCCTCCTGCTCGACGAAGGTGGCAAATGACTCGTTGAACTCGGTGTCGTCCTGAACATAGAAACGCTGATGGGCCAGCTCATGGAAGATCAGCGTGGCCAGCCGCTCATCCCCCCAACCGACCATCGACGAGAGGATCGGGTCATCGAACCAGCCCAATGTCGAGTAGGCTTCAACACCGCTCACGTAAACGTCCCGGCCCTGCTGGCGCATCAACGCCGCAGCACCACGCGCAGCACCCTGGCGGTAATAGCCGCGGTAGGCGACGCAGCCAGCGACAGGGAAGCAGTGTGTCACTGGTTGCAGTGAAAGCTCCGGTGTGGCGAACACGTTCCACACCACATAGGGGCGTTGCAGATCGGCGTAGAGCCGGTAGCTGCGATTGTCAGGCAACTTGAGCTGGTCGCTGGCAAACACCCGCGCTTCTTCGGCATGGGTGAGGCGGATGCGTAACTGCGGGCTGCTGGCCGGGTCGGCGATCACTTTGTCCACAGGTTGGCGTGCCCGCAACAGCTGCCATTGCCCCTCGGCCAACTGGGAGTAATACCCCACAGTGCTGCAACCGTTCAGCAGAAAGGCACCCAGCAGCGGAACCAAAGGCCTGAAAAGGCGGTCGAGTGGCCCAGGGCCTGAGCGCTTGAAAAGAACAAAGAGATCCATCTGGGGCTATCCATCTCGCTCATGGCCGATGCGCTTCAAGACTATCTCGCCAAGGGGGAGTTTCGCCATGCGTGCACTGTTGGTCATCGGCTCAATGCTGCTGGTTTCTGCCTGTTCGACCCTGCCGGACCCGGACCCGAACCTGGCCTGGGTAGACCTTACCCCCTACGGCGAAACGTCGCTGGACGCGAAACAGGTGGATGAGCGCGACTGGGCCGACAGCCGCTACTTCGAAGTGCAGCCCGGCAGCCACGAACTGACCGTGCGCTACCAGTTTCCGGTGACGCCGAGCAACATCGGCCCGGTCGACGCGCCACTGTGGCGTGATTGCCAGGTCAAGCTGACCTTCAAGGACTTCAGCGCCGGCCAGCGCTACCAGCTGCAAGCCGGCAGCATTGGCTTCCGCCCTTGGATCAAACTCTACGACCACCAGCAGAAACTACTCAGTCAGGGCCTGCCAGCCGGTTGCCAACGCACCTGAACCGCACAAACGGCGCTATGCTTGTAACCCGTGTATCGCGAGTGGGAGTTTTGCCATGCGCCAGCCCATGATGCTGATCGCCCTCAGTGCACTGGGGGCTTGCGCCAGCCCCTTGCCACCTGTCGACCCCAGCAAGGCGTGGGTCGATCTCTACACCGTCACCCCAGGGCGCATACTGATGGCCGACCGCCTGGATGGCCAGCGCCTGGAGGATGGCCGCTACTTCCAGATAACTCCTGGCAAGCATGAACTGGTGGTGCGGTTCGATTACGAAATCTATGCCGGCGGCATGCTCACCAGCCCCAAGGAACGCACCTGTTACCTGACCGTGCGCTTCGATGACTTCAAGGCTGGCGAACGCTATCGCCTGGAGGCGCGGGCGCCGGTCATGGACCCGCAGGTGCTGCTGTACGACGCCAGCCGCAATGTGGTGGTCAACGAGCCGAGCGACGTGTTCTGCATTCCGTAACAAGCACTGGGGCCGCAATGCGGCCCCAGTCATTCAACGATCGTTTTTCTGGTAGATGATCTTCTTCGTCCCGCCATCACAGGTGCCGACGATCATGTTCTGATCCTTGACCTCACTGTTGGGCACGATTTCCAGGGTATAGGACGTCACACCCTGGGCCTGGATCTTGGCTTCGATCTCAGCCTTGAGTTCTTCGCACGGTTTCACCGCCGCCAATGCAGAAGTGGCCACAAGCGAAGCCAGCACGGCGATTGCTACGCGAATCATGGAACGGCTCCTGAAATGGCAGCTGCGCTGCCGACGCTGTTTAGACTACAGCAAAGCGTCGCCGTTGCGCCGTCTAGCCCACCAATGCAGCGTCCAGGCTTATCTTGGCGTTGAGCACCTTCGACACCGGGCAACCGGCCTTGGCCTTGTTGGCGATTTCGAGGAACTGCGCCTCGCTGGCCCCCGGCACCTTGGCCTTGAGGATCAGGTGCACGGCGGTGATGGCAAAGCCGTCGGGTTGCTTGTCCAAGGTGACTTCGGCAATGGTATCGATGCGGTCCGCGGTGAGTCCTGCCTCACCGAGCATCATCGACAGCGCCATCGAGAAACAACCGGCATGGGCCGCACCGATCAACTCTTCCGGGTTGGTCCCCGGCGAGCCCTCGAAACGGGTGTTGAAGCCATAGGGGTTCTGTTTGAGTGCGCCGCTTTCGGTGGAAAGCAGGCCTTTGCCATCCTTCAGGCCACCTTGCCAGATCGCCGATGCTGTCTTTTTCATGATGCCTCCTGGTCATAGGGTTACTTACCTACGTTTACGAGGTCATAGTCCTACGGCAAGTTCAGAGCAATCGCCTAATGAGCATTGAATACGGCGAATGTGCCCATACAGAGTCAACAAGGCCTCCGGGCCAACCACTCTTGCGGAGGCTCCAATGACGCAGTTGCGTGACCTGAAGATATCCACCCTCGACCTGGTGCCGGTGCGCGCCGATAAAGGCCCGGCGCAATCGCTGCACAATTCGCTGGACCTGGCCCGGCATGTCGAGCGGTTTGGCTATAACCGCTTCTGGGTGGCTGAACACCACAACATGGACGGTATCGCCAGCTCGGCCACTTCGGTACTGATCGGCTATCTGGCAGGTGGTACTTCGACCATTCGCGTCGGTTCCGGCGGCATCATGCTGCCCAACCATGCGCCGTTGGTGATCGCAGAGCAGTTCGGCACATTGGCCAGCCTGTACCCCGGACGTATCGACCTGGGTCTGGGCCGTGCGCCAGGCTCTGACCAGATGACCGCCTACGCCCTGCGCCGCGACCGCGCAGGCAGCGCCGACGATTTCCCGGATGATGTCGAGGAGCTGTCGCGCTACCTGGGCCCACGTACCGATGATCAAAAAGTGATCGCCGTTCCCGGCCACGACACCAACGTCCCCCTGTGGCTGCTCGGCTCAAGCCTGTTCAGCGCCCAGCTGGCCGGTATGCGCGGCATGCCGTACGCCTTTGCCTCGCATTTCGCGCCGCGCCTCATGCATGAGGCAATCCGCATCTATCGCGACCATTTCAAGCCGTCGACCACGCTGGACAAGCCCTATGTGATGCTGGGGATTCCGATGGTGGTGGCGGAAACCGACGAAAAGGCTGAATACCTGGCCACCTCGGTGTACCAGCGCATCCTGGCGTTGATTCGCGGCCAGAGCCTGATGCAAAAGCCCCCTGTACCGAGCATGGACGGCCTGTGGCTACCCCATGAACGCGATGCCGTTGGGAGTTTCCTGGGCCTGGCGATGATCGGCAGCCCGCAGAAGGTCAGGGCCAAGGTGGAGGTACTGCTGGCGCAGACCGGAGCGGATGAGCTGATCTTTACCTGCGATTTGTATGAACATGCAGACCGGATTCGGTCATATGAGCTGATGGCGCAGGCCCTCAAGGCCGAGTGACCTTCTTCGCGGGTAAACCCGCTCCCACAGGCATAGCGTCGCCTTCGAGGGCTGTGCAGTACTTGTGGGAGCGGCGGTTCGGCGCCCGATTCACCCGCGAAGAATGCAACGCATCAGCCACGGCGGTAGACAATTTCCTTGCGACCTGCCTCACAAGTACCGATAACCTTGCCAGCCGGTTCGCCTTTGTTGACGATCTCCAGCTTGTAGCCCTTCACACCCTTGGCATCCAGCTTCGCTGCGATCTCCGCCTTGAGCTCTTCGCACGGTTTCCCGGCCGCCATCGCACCGCCCGTCAGCACCATCAAGCCCACCGCCAGCACCAGTTTCTTCATCGATCGCATTCCTTGTACAGATGAGAAAAGACCAAAAGGGCGCCGCCAAGGCGCCCTCCGGAGTTATAACGCCATCACGCCGGGCTATTCCAGCCCGGGAATGTTTCAGCTGTTGGCGATGCGGAAACCAACCTTCAACGTAACCTGAAAGTGCGCCGCCTTGTTGTCGCGGATATGGCCACGGGTATCGACCACTTCGAACCATTCCAGGTGCTTGATGCTCTTGCCGGCTTCGGCCAAGGCATTGTTGATCGCCTCTTCGATGCTGGTGTGGGACGAACCCACCAGCTCGATCTTCTTGTAGGTGTGATGATCGGTCATGAGCGCTCTCCTTGGGTGACGGTCAGATTGAGCCTAGCAGCGCAGGCCTGGTTTACCTGCGAGCCATCGCCGTTCAGTAAAGTTCGATCGCACTTTCCCGCAGCCCGAGAGTCGCAATCCTTACAGTCCATACTGCAAAGGAGAGTCAACATGCACCGCAACTCGCTGCGTAAAACGTCCCTGGAAAGCATGGAAGCGGAGATCGAAAGCCTGCTGAAAAGCCTGGAGAACCTGAAGCACGATGCCTCCGAGGAAACCCAGAAGTCAGTAAAGGCGATGCGCAGCAACGCCGAAAGCGCGCTGCGCCATTCGCGCAGCCTTATCAGCGATGCCTATGAGGAAGTCAAAGAGCGCACCCGCCAGACCGGCATCGCCACCCGCGACTACGCCCAGGAGCACCCGTACACCACTGCTGGCGTTGCCATTGGCGCACTGGGCCTGCTGGCGGCGTACCTGCTGTGCAAGCGCAGCTAAGCGCTTTGCCTGGCCAGCTCGGCGCGTAGCCATTGCGCCAGTTGCTCGGCGCGCCCATCTGCGGCGCGCCGCGGCACCCACAGCGCCAGCGCGGCAGGGGTCGGTGAAAAGCCCCACGGCGCACTCAAGCGTCCCGCTCGCAGGTCGTCGGCAACCAGTGGTTGCGGGGCGATCGCCACCCCCAGGCCGGCAACCGCAGCCTCCAGCAAGTAATACAGATGCTCGAAGGCCTGGCCATACTGCAATGCGTTCACCTCCAGTCCTTGTTCTGCCGCCCAGGTTGGCCAGGCCTGCGGGCGTGAGGTGGTATGCAGCAGGGCTTCGTCCAGCAGGGCCTTGGCAGGTGCCGCCTGCAAGCGGTCGAAGCCGGCGAAGTGCGGGCTCAGCACCGGGCCGATGCGCTCCTGCGCCAGCACGTGCACTTGCATGTCCGCAGGCCATGGCGGTTCGGCATACACCAGCAACGCATCCAGCCCGGGCCTGCGCGGGTCAAGGTCGCCTTCACCCGCCGACAAGTGCAGGCGCAGCTCGGGCAGGTCTGCCTTCAATCGCCCCAGGCGGGGGATGAACCAGCGCGCCAGCAGGCTGCCGGAACACCCCAGCACGAATGGCGCCTCGCTCACATCCCGGCTCAACTCGGCGCACACACTGCGCAGGCGGTCGAACGCCTCACCACTGGCGTCACGCAGGCGCATCCCGGCATCTGTGAGTTTGATGCCACGCCCGTCCTTGACGAACAGAGCCACACTCAGGTGCTCTTCAAGCACCTTGATCTGCCGGCTGACGGCACCATGGGTGACGTGCAGCGCTTCGGCCGCCTGGCTGACGCTGTTGAGCCTGGCAGTGGCCTCGAAGGCCCGCAGGGCGTTGAGGGGAGGGAGGTCGTGGGCCATGTTACCTGTGAGTTTTTCTGACAAGTTTGCGCAATCTTATCGGTTTTCAGCCGGGCTTGCCGTGGTTAGAGTAAAGCCCATCACTCATTCATTACGCCCTGGAGCGCCCCATGACCCAGTCCCAATACCGTCCCGGCCCCGACGCCAACGGCCTGTTCGGCTCGTTCGGCGGCCGCTACGTGGCCGAAACCCTGATGCCGCTGGTGCTGGACCTGGCCCGCGAATACGAAGCGGCCAAGGCCGACCCCAAGTTCCTCGAAGAACTGGCCTACTTCCAACGCGACTACATCGGCCGCCCAAACCCGCTGTATTTCGCCGAGCGCCTGACCGAGCACTGTGGCGGCGCGAAGATCTTCTTCAAGCGTGAAGAGCTCAACCACACCGGCGCGCACAAGGTGAACAACTGCATTGGCCAGGTGTTGCTGGCCAAGCGCATGGGCAAGAAACGCCTGATCGCCGAAACCGGCGCCGGCATGCACGGCGTGGCCACCGCCACCGTGGCTGCGCGCTTCGGCCTGCCTTGCGTGATCTACATGGGCGCCACCGACATCGAACGCCAGCAGGCCAACGTATTCCGCATGAAGCTGCTGGGCGCCGAGATTGTCCCGGTCACCGCGGGCACTGGCACGCTGAAAGACGCCATGAACGAGGCCCTGCGCGACTGGGTCACCAACGTCGACGACACCTTCTACCTGATCGGCACCGTGGCCGGCCCGCATCCGTACCCGGCGATGGTCCGCGACTTCCAGTCGATCATCGGCAAGGAAACCCGCGCCCAGCTGCAAGAGCAGGAAGGCCGCCTGCCAGACAGCCTGATCGCCTGCGTTGGCGGTGGCTCCAACGCCATGGGCCTGTTCCATGAGTTCCTCGAAGAGCCAAGCGTACAGATCATCGGCGTCGAAGCGGGCGGCCACGGCGTGCACACCGACAAGCACGCCGCCAGCCTGAATGGTGGTGTACCCGGCGTGCTGCACGGCAACCGCACTTACCTGCTGCAGGACGAAGACGGCCAGATCACCGACGCCCACTCGATTTCCGCCGGCCTTGACTACCCAGGTATCGGCCCGGAGCACGCCTACCTGCACGAAGTGAAGCGCGTCGAATACGTCAGCATCACCGACGACGAAGCACTGGATGCGTTCCACGCCACCTGCCGCCTGGAAGGCATCATTCCGGCCCTGGAAAGCTCCCACGCCCTGGCCGAAGCGATCAAACGCGCACCGAACCTGCCCAAGGACCACCTGATGGTGATCTGCCTGTCCGGCCGCGGCGACAAAGATATGCAAACCGTGATGAACCACATGGCAGCCCAGGAGAAACAGGCATGAGCCGTCTTGAACAACGCTTCGCCGAGCTGAAGGCCGAAGGCCGCTCCGCGCTGGTCACCTTCGTCACTGCTGGCGACCCGGGTTATGACGCTTCCCTGCAGATCCTCAAGGGCCTGCCGGCAGCCGGCGCCGATGTGATCGAGCTGGGCATGCCGTTCACCGACCCGATGGCCGATGGCGTGGCCATCCAGCTCGCCACCCTGCGCGCCCTGGAAGCTGGCCAAACCCTGGCCAAGACCCTGCAAATGGTTCGCGAGTTCCGTGTGGATAACCACACCACGCCGATCGTGCTGATGGGTTACTACAACCCGATCCACCGCTTCGGTGTGGATAAGTTTGTCGCCGAAGCCAAGCAAGCCGGCGTCGATGGCCTGATCATCGTCGACCTGCCACCTGAGCACGACGCCGAGCTGGCCACCCCGGCCCAAGCCGCAGGCATCGACTTCATCCGCCTGACCACCCCGACCACCGACGATGCGCGCCTGCCGCGTGTACTGGAGCGCAGCTCCGGGTTCGTCTACTACGTGTCGGTAGCAGGCGTGACCGGTGCCGGCTCGGCGACTACCGAGCACGTGACCGAAGCGATTGCCCGCCTGCGTCGGCATACCGACCTGCCGATCAGCGTTGGTTTCGGCATTCGTACCCCGGAGCAGGCTGCCGCAATCGCGCGCTTGGCCGATGGTGTGGTGGTGGGTTCGGCGCTGGTCGACAAGATCGCCCAGGCCAAGGATGCCGGTCAGGCAGTGAACGATGTATTGAGCCTGTGCTCGGCACTGGCTGAAGGCGTGCGCGGCGCCCGCCGCTAAACCGCATCGCCTGCTTCGCGGGTCAAGCCCGCTCCCACAGGTTCACTGCAGTCTTACAGATTGCAATCAACCTGTGGGAGCGGGCTTGACCCGCGAAGAGGCCGGCATAGGCTATCCACCGAAGATCGACAGATTCAAAGGCCGCACAGCCCCCATCCAGATCGCATGGTCCCGGTGATCTGCCAGCTCATCCCCGGTCAGCGGATGCAGAAACACCACCAAGCCTTTCCGATACAGCGCCAACCACGGCAACACCACTCCCACGAATTCCGGCTCGAAGGCCAGCTGGCAGCTCCAGTCCGGGTGCGGCCCGACTGGTTTCTGGTGCATGCGCCCCATGGTCACGGGAAACAGCCGCGCCGCCTCCTCGCACAGCTCGCGGGCCTGCTCGAGGGTGAATGCGTCATAGTAAACGTGGGCATGGTAACCCTTGATCCTCTGCACGATAACTCCTGATTGCGGTCCAACCTTCACCCCCACTTGCAAAGGGAGTGATGCGGTGAAAAATGCCGAAACCCCAGTGTTCAAACTGGTTTTGTTCGGGGCTGAAAGCAGCCTGGGCAATGCCCTGATGGTTGAGCTGCTGGCGCGCCAGCACGAGGTCATTGCGGTGGTCGACGACCTCAACCGCCATGCGCCCCGCCCTGGCCTGCACTTCAAGATAGGCGGGTTGGGCAATGCCGACCAGGCTGAGCAGGGTGCGGCTGGCGGGTCAGCGGTGATTGCCTTGCTGGCGCAGGGAGATCTGGCAACGCAGGCGCGGATGAGCGAAGCGCTGATGGCCGGGCTGGCCCGCACGACTATACGCCGGCTGTTGCTGGTGGGCGATTTCGACGTGCTGGATGCGCCGGGCCAGTACGCCGAGTTTGAGCGTGAATGGGCTGATCAGGTGGTCGACAGGCTGCAGCGCAGTGCGTTGCGCTGGACGTTGATCAACATGCCGCCAACGCTGGCGGGTGAGGGCTTGGCACGTGTGGCGGCGGGTATGGTGGACATCCTGGAGCTGGACCTGCATCGGGGCGAGCATTTGAACTTCGTGGTCTAGATTGCCGGGGCTGCTTTGCAGCCCATCGCCGGCAAGCACGGTTCCCACAGGTACTGCATTGTTCTTGAAACCGGTGATTCACCTGTGGGAGCCGCGCTTGCCGGCGATGGGCCGCAAAGCGGCCCCGGGGATATCACAGGCTGCGCTCTTGCTCCAGCCAGTCCACAAACCGCTCGATCAACGCCCCACGCCGCTTGCGCGGCGGCAGCACCGCGTAATACCCCCGCGCCGAGCGCAAACTGCCCTGCAGCGGACGGCACAACAACCCTTGTTCCACCAGCCCATCCACCAGGTGCGCCCAGCCAATCGCCACCCCCTGTCCGGCAATTGCCGCCTGAATCAGCAAGGTGTAATTGTCGAACCGCAACTGCCCCGGCGGCGGCGGGCTGGCCACGCCAAACCCGCGAAACACCCCCGCCCAGTCAAACCAGCGGCTGGCCTGTTCACCCCGCAAATGGAGCAGCGGCAACCGTTGCAAAGCCTCGGCTGACAAGGGTTTGCCATGAGTCAGCCGCGGGCTGCAGACCGGGAAAACCTCCTCATCGAACAACCAGCGGCTTTCGCCCTGGTGAAAGCGCCCATCGCCAAACAGCACCGCCACATCAATATCTGGGCGCAGCATCCCCTGGCTGCGCTCGCCGGTCACCAGGCTCACGTCCACCTGTGGATAAGCCTCATGAAAGCGCTGCAGCCGTGGCATCAACCAGAACGCCGCAAAAGCAAAGTCGGTGGCTACCTGCAACACTTCACGCTGGCCTCGCCCACTGGCCAGGACAATGCCGTCGTCCATGGCCTGCAGGCCTTGATGCACTTGCTCGAACAGCAGCTGGCCCGCCTCGGTCAGCTCGATGCCGCGGTAGATCCGATCGAACAGACGTGTACCCAGCTGTGCCTCCAGGCGCTTCACCTGCTGGCTCACTGCCGGCTGGGTGGTACCCAGCGCCAATGCCGCTGCGGTGAAGCCGCGCAGCCGGGCAGCCGCCTCGAACACACGCAAGGCATCCAGCGACAATTCGGCAAGGTGGTCAAACATAAGCTCAGCTAATCCCAGGCATTGCCCGCCATGGGCTTTACCCATGTTATCCACAGTCGCATCTTGGTAGGCAAGCGGTTCGCATAATCCTCAACGATGGAAGCCACCATGACGCGCCCGAATATCCTGTTCATCATGGCCGACCAGATGGCCGCGCCCTTGCTGCCGATCTACGGCCCTTCGCCGATCCACATGCCACACCTGAGTCGCCTCGCCGAGCAGGCAGTGGTGTTCGACTCGGCCTATTGCAACAGCCCCCTGTGCGCACCATCACGCTTCACCCTGGTCAGCGGCCAGCTGCCAAGCCGTATAGGCGCCTACGACAACGCGGCCGATTTCCCCGCCGACGTGCCGACTTATGCACACTACCTGCGCCGCCTGGGCTACCGCACAGCACTGTCGGGCAAGATGCACTTCTGCGGCCCGGACCAGTTGCACGGCTACGAGGAGCGCTTGACCAGCGATATATACCCGGCCGACTACGGTTGGGCAGTGAACTGGGATGAACCCGACGTGCGCCCGAGCTGGTACCACAACATGTCTTCGGTGCTGCAGGCCGGGCCTTGCGTGCGTACCAACCAGCTGGATTTCGACGAAGAAGTGCTGTTCAAGGCGCGCCAGTACCTCTACGACCATGTGCGCGAGAACGATGGCCGGCCGTTCTGCCTGACCGTCTCCATGACTCACCCACACGACCCGTACACCATCCCCAAACGCTACTGGGATCGCTACCAGGCTGTGGATATCCCCATGCCCCGCGCCGAACTCAGCCAGACCGAACTCGACCCCCACTCGCAACGCCTGCTCAAGGTCTACGACCTGTGGAACAAGCCTCTGCCTGTGGACAAGATCCGCGACGCCCGTCGCGCCTACTTCGGCGCCTGCAGCTATATCGATGACAACATCGGCCAGCTGCTGCAGACCCTGGAAGAATGCAACCTGGCCGACGACACAGTGATCGTGTTCTCCGGTGACCACGGCGACATGCTTGGCGAGCGAGGGCTCTGGTACAAGATGCACTGGTTCGAGATGTCGGCTCGTGTCCCGTTGCTGGTACACGCGCCCCAACGCTTCGCCGCAAGCCGAATCAGCGCCTCGGTATCGACCTGCGACTTGCTGCCGACCCTGGTCGAACTGGCCGGTGGCGCTGTGGATAACCATCTGCACCTGGACGGCCGCTCACTGCTCGGCCATCTGCAAGGGCAGGGCGGCCATGACGAGGTGATCGGCGAATACATGGCCGAAGGCACCGTCGGCCCGCTGATGATGATCCGCCGGGGGCCGTACAAATTCGTGTACAGCGAAGACGACCCCTGCCTACTCTATGACCTGAGCCGCGACCCGCATGAGCGGGAGAACCTCACCGGCAGCCCGGACCATCAGGCGCTGCTGCAGGCATTTGTCGATGAAGCACAGCAGCGCTGGGACATCCCCAGCCTGCGCCAGCACGTTCTGGCCAGCCAGCGCCGCCGCCGCCTGGTGGCCGAGGCGCTGGCCATCGGCGAGCTGAAAAGCTGGGACCACCAACCCTTGGTGGACGCCAGCCAACAGTACATGCGCAATCACATCGATCTCGACGACCTCGAGCGCAAGGCACGTTATCCACAGCCCGCACCCATGGCTTGAGAAGAGAGGCCGCCATGCACAAGTTCTCCACCGCCGTATTCGCCCTGGCTCTGCCTCTGGCTCTAGCCACCGCCACGGCCCATGCCGCCGACGGCGACGCACAATGCAGCACCGTGAAGATGGCCGACCCCGGCTGGAGCGACATCGCCTCGACCAACGCCGTAGCCCGGCTGCTGCTGGAAAGCCTGGGCTACCAGGTGAAGATCGACAGCCTGGCGGTGCCGATCATCTACGGCGGCCTCAAGGACGGCAGGGTCGATGCCTTTCTTGGCAACTGGATGCCGGCGCAACAGGGTTTCCATGACAAGTTCATCGCCAATGGCGATGTGCAGCAGCTGTCGCGCAACCTGGAAGGCACCGAATTCACCCTGGCGGTACCAGACTACGTGTGGAATGCGGGGGTGAAAGACTTCGCCGACCTGCAAAAGCACGCCGACCAGTTCGACAAGAAGCTTTACGGCATCGGCTCCGGCGCGCCAGCGAACCTGTCGCTGAAGGAAATCATCGACAAGAACGACTTCAACCTGGGGCAGTGGAAGCTGGTGGAGTCCAGCGAGCAGGCGATGCTGGCGCAGGTGGATCGGGCGGTGAAGAAACAACAGTTCATCACCTTCCTCGGCTGGACACCGCACCCGATGAACGTGAAGCTGAAAATGCACTACCTGACTGGCGGCGAGAAGTGGTTCGGCAGCAAGGGCGAGGTGTTCACCCTGACTCGCAAGGGTTATCCACAAGCCTGCCCGAATGCGGCGAGGCTGCTGGGGAACCTGAGTTTTACCCTGGACATGGAAAACACCATCATGGCCGAGGTTGTGGATAAGAAGATCAGCTTTGACGAAGCGGCCAAGGCTTGGGTGAAGCAGCATCCCGAGCGGCTGGAGGGGTGGTTGGCGGGGGTGACCACCAAAACCGATGGCAATGCCCTGGAAGCTGTCAAAGCCAAGCTCTGACTACCCCTTTGTGTAAATCTTGTGGGAGCGGGCTTGCCCGCGAACACCGGCAGAGCCGGTGCCAGGCTCCGCGGTGGCTTCTTCGCGGGCAAGCCCGCTCCCACAGGTACTGTGGCAATCCCGGAAGAGATCAGCCCCGGGCGAGCTGCCGGCGCAGTTCAGCCAACACCGGTGCCGTATCCGGGCGCACCCCGCGCCAGATGAAGAAAGCTTCAGCCGCCTGCTCGGCCAGCATCCCCAGCCCATCCAGCACCTTGGCCGCTCCCAGCTTCTCAGCCCACTGACAGAACGGCGTCGGTTCCTTGCCATACATCATGTCGTAGCACACCGTGCGCCCCGCCTCGACCAGGCTGTCGGCAATCGGCGGCAACTCGCCGGCCAGGCTCGCCGAAGTGGCGTTGATGATCACGTCCACCGGCTCCTGCAACCAGGCAAACCCGCTGGCCACCACAGGCCCCAGTTCATCGAACTCCCGCGCCAGCTGCTCAGCCTTCTCCAGCGTACGGTTGGCAATCACCAGCGACTGCGGCTGATGCGCCAGGATCGGCTCCAGCACGCCGCGCACGGCGCCACCGGCCCCGAGGATGAGAATTCGCTTGCCGGCCAGTTCGACCCCGGCATTGACCGTCAGGTCGCGCACCAAGCCAGCACCGTCGGTGTTGTCGCCCTGCAGCGTGCCGTCAGCCAGCTTGCTCAGTGTGTTCACCGCACCCGCACGCTGGGCACGCGGCGTCAGGCTGTCGCACAGGCGGTAGGCTTCTTCCTTGAACGGTACGGTGACATTGCCGCCACTGCCTTGCTTGAAGAAGCCGCGCGCGCAATCGCTGAATTCGTCCAGCGGCGCCAGCAGCGTGGCGTATTCCAGGTCCTGGCCGGTCTGTTCGGCGAACAGACGGTGGATCAACGGCGACTTGCTGTGGCCGATAGGGTTACCGAAAACAACATACTGGTCCATGACGATTCCTTGTTTATCCACAGGCTTACTGGCCAAGCCAGTCGCGGTCCTGCAGGAAGTATTCGGTCAGGCGCGCTTCTTCGCTGCCGGGCGCGGCCTTCCAGTCGTAGCCCCAGCGCACTTGCGGTGGCAGCGACATGAGGATCGACTCGGTGCGGCCACCGGACTGCAGGCCGAACAGGGTGCCACGGTCGTAGACCAGGTTGAACTCCACGTAGCGGCCGCGGCGATATTCCTGGAACTCGCGCTGCTGCGGGGTGAAGGGAGTGTTCTTGCGGCGCTGGACAATCGGCAGGTAAGCCTCGACGTAGGCATCGCCGATGGCACGCAGGAAGGCGAAGCAGGTGTCGAAGTCCCACTCGTTCAGGTCATCAAAGAACAGGCCGCCGATGCCACGCGGCTCACCGCGGTGCTTGAGGTGGAAGTAGCGGTCGCACCAGGCCTTGTAGCGCGGGTACACGTCGGCGCCGAACGGCGCGCAGGCCTGCTCGGCCACACGGTGCCAGTGGATGCAGTCTTCTTCATTGCCGTAGTACGGAGTCAGGTCGAAGCCGCCGCCGAACCACCAGACCGCTTCTTCACCTTCCTTTTCGGCGATGAAGAAACGAACGTTGGCGTGGGACGTGGGCACATGCGGGTTGTGCGGGTGGATCACCAGCGACACGCCCAAGGCCTCGAAACCACGGCCCGCCAGTTCGGGGCGGTGAGCGCTGGCCGAGGGTGGCAGGCCGGCGCCGAACACGTGGGAGAAGTTGACCCCGCCTTTCTCGATCAGCTTGCCATCACCGATCACCCGCGTGCGGCCCCCGCCACCGGCTTCGCGCACCCAGGCGTCCTCGACGAAGCGGGCGCCACCGTCTTCGGCTTCGAGGGCAGAGCAGATGCGGTCTTGCAGGTCGAGCAGGTAGGCTTTCACGGCCTCGGTGCGGCTAGTCATCGGGTCACCAGGAACGGGCAGGGAAGAATTCGCCGCGTAGCATACCACCGCCGGCCTGTGCGCCGCAGTTGACGGCGATCAAACTAAGGCGTCGAAGACTTCCCCTACCCCATGCCGGCTGCAAATTCCACTGCTAACCAAGTAAAGCCTATACTGCACTTGGTCAGCAGCCGCAGTTCGCCTGAAACACCAGAGAAAAATACGGCGTTCACATTAGCGTAGCGATGGCAAGATCAGGTATTAACAACTATTTAAATTACTCCAAGTTCGCGTGAGATTCTGCCTCCTCCCGTGAATATAAAGAGCACACGGGAGCATCGGCAGGACCACTGTAGAAACAGGTCTTACTAGATACTCGACCGTGCTTGAACCCATCGTAATTCAAGGCATCCCCAATGGACATACCCATGAACAGCGCTTTTCGATCCTCTTCAGGAAGCAGGAGTTCCTCAATTTTACCTGAACGATCAACAAAGTAGACACGGTATTGCATATTGCACCTCCTTAGTTACGTGCCGATTGATAGTGCATTGATGCAATAGTTCGCATAACCCACATATTTGCTAGTTGAAAAATATAAACGCTCGTGCCACCGCAGTTTTCAGCGACGATTCATGCTTCCGTTCCTTGAACGTATAGAAAGACGGCATTCATCGGTGATTGATCAAACGCATCCTGACGCAGGTGTTGACGTCACTTGTGCAAAGGCGTCCGATAGAAGGCCTTTTACCGATCCCGACAACAGGAGTGCGAGATGGCCAAGCGTATCCAGTTCAGTCAGCATGGCGGCCCGGAAGTGCTGCAGCTTGTGGAGTTCGACCCCACCCCACCGGGGCCGCAGCAGGTGCGCGTGCGCAACCATGCGATCGGCCTGAACTTCATCGACACCTACTTCCGCAGTGGGCTGTACGCGCCGCCGTCCCTGCCTTCTGGCCTGGGCACCGAAGCGGCGGGCGTGGTCGAAGCCGTGGGCGAGGGCGTGACCCGGCTCAAGGTCGGCGATCGCGTGGCCCATGCCGGCGGCCCCCTGGGCGCCTACAGCGAGGTGCATACGCTGCCGGAATCCAACCTGGTCAAGCTGCCCGACAACATCAGTTTCGAGCAGGCGGCAGCGGTGATGCTCAAGGGGCTGACCGTGCAGTACCTGCTGAAACAGACCTATGAGGTGAAACCGGGTGAGGTGATCCTGTTCCACGCCGCAGCGGGTGGTGTGGGTTCCCTGGCGTGCCAGTGGGCCAAGGCCCTGGGCGCCAAGCTGATCGGCACCGTGAGCTCTGCCGAGAAGGCCGAGCGGGCCAAGGCGCTGGGGGCGTGGGCGACTATCGACTACAGCCGAGAGGACGTGGCCAAGCGGGTGCTGGAACTGACCGATGGCAAGAAGTGCCCGGTGGTGTATGACGGTGTCGGTGCCGACACCTGGCTCACCTCGTTGGACTGCCTGCAGCCGCGTGGGTTGATGGTGAGCTTCGGCAATGCTTCGGGGGCGGTGAGCGGGGTGAACCTGGGGATCCTGTCGCAGAAGGGTTCGCTGTATGTCACCCGGCCGACGCTGGCGACCTATGCCAACAATGCCGAGAACACCCAGGCCATGGCCGATGACCTGTTCGCGATGATTGGCAGCGGGAAGCTGGTTGTGGATATCCAGCAACGGTATCCATTGAGTGAGGCGGCGAAAGCGCAGGCGGAGTTGTCGGCGCGCAGAACTGTCGGCTCTACCGTTCTGCTGCCTTAAGCCAAACACCGCTCTCAAGCCAGTAGATCCCCCTGTGGGAGCGGGCGTGCCCGCGAAGCAGCCACCGCGATGGATGGCACCGGCTCCGCCGGTGTTCGCGGGCTAGCCCGCTCCCACAGATACCGTATCAGCCTCGAATAGGGCGCTAACCCTGCGAGGGCCGGTTCGCCGATGATGGCGTCGTCTCGATACCATCGAGAATCGCCTCAATCACCCCCTCAGCCATTTCAATTGCGTGCAGGTTCGACCAGAACATGCCACGACCTTCTTCGCGCATGTAATCGAGGGCCTTGTAGCCGGTTTCGTAGGCGCAGCGCAGGTACAGCGCTACGTGAACCAGGGCATCTTCAGCGGAAATGTTCGGGTTGACCGTGAACAGGGCTTCGTGGCCGGCGTCGCAGCGACCAAAGGAACGGGTGGAGGTGCAGGGAAGGGGTGGATCGGGGACGATTTTCTTGATCATTGGAAAATGCTCCTCAAGGCCGCCACCACTCACTACCACGTGAAGGGTGGCGGCTGTACGCGAGGTGGTAGACCCGGGCATTTTCCAATCCAGGCAGGCTCGAAAGCCTCCCACGCACAGCCGCCATAGACTGTCATGGAAAAAATGCATCCGGGCTACCACACCCGATCACCGAGTTATTCGGCGACGGATGAAGCCTAGAGGCAGAGATTCCCGCTGAGAAGGTGATGGCAGGGGACGCAGGTCGTAGGATATTTCCCAATCCTCAATCCGGACAGCCATTCGAGACAAATTCAGAAAAATCGTTACCGTTCTGGGGCCGCTTTGCGGCCCAATCGCCGGCAAGCCAGCTCCCACTCCGACCGCGCCGATTACAAGTCATGCGCCGTACCTGTGGGAGCTGGCTTGCCGGCGATCGAGGGCAAAGCCCTCGCCAGCGACATCAGCCTGGACGAACAACCTCGCCGGTCGCCAGATTGCGAATCACACTCGGATTCTTCCGCCCGCCCAGCGCCCCACCGAGCACCAGGTCCAGCTGGCCATGGAAGTACTGTTCCACCCGCAACCGGGTCTTCGCCGCCGGGCGCCCGCCCGGGTTGCACGAGGTGGAAATCAGCGGCCCCACCAGCGCGCACAGCTCACGCACCACCGGATGGTCGCTGACCCGCAACGCCACAGTGTCATGCTGCCCGGTCACCCACTCGGGCAACAGGTCCTGATGCGGTACCAACCAGGTGTTCGGGCCCGGCCAGGTGGCGCTCATGCGGTCGATCCAGTCCTCGGGAAAGTCCTCGAACAGAAAGTCGAACTGGCGGATGTTGTCGGCGACCAGGATGAGGCCTTTATCCACAGGCCGCGACTTCAGCGCCAGCAGGCGATACACCGCGTCCTCGTTCCACGGGTCGCAGCCCAGGCCCCAGACCGCTTCCGTCGGGTAGGCGATCACTGCGCCCGCCCGGATCTCACGTGCGGCTTGTTGCACACGAAAACTGCTCACCATTTGTGTCTCTCCGCCTTTTTAACCTTGCTTGCGCGCAGTGTACTTAGCCGGCGCGGGCAAACCAACGCCCGGCGACATTGCTGACCCGGCCTTCCAGCTCCAGTTCCGTCAGCTGCGCCAGCACCTCGGCCAGCGGCCGGTCGCTGAAGTGGGCCAGGTTCTCGCTAGTCTGTGGTGCGGCATGTAGCAGGGCAAGCAGCGGATGCGCCGGTTTTTCCACGATCGCGGGCGGCAAGTTCTGCCAACCGCGCAGGCTTTCCAGGATCTGCTCCACGCTTTCCACCAGCAATGCACCATCGCGGATCAGTTGATGGCAGCCCTTGGCCGCAGGATGGTGGATCGAACCGGGAATCGCGTACACCTCGCGGCCCTGCTCAGCCGCCAGGCGGGCGGTAATCAACGAGCCGCTGGCAAGGCTGGCCTCGACCACCAGCACCCCAAGTGACAGGCCGCTGATGATGCGGTTGCGCCGCGGGAAGTTACCCGGCAGCGGCCCGGCATCGAGCGGATACTCGGACACCAGTGCGCCACCTCGGTCGACCATCATCCGGGCAAGGTCACGGTGGCGCTGTGGATAAAGTTTTTGCAAGCCTGTGCCAAGCACACCTACGGTGCCCCCTCCGACCTCCAGCGCCGCCCGATGAGCGGCACCATCGATGCCCAGGGCGAGCCCGCTGGTGATGGTGAAACCGGCCTGGGCCAGGTAGCGGGAAAATGCCCTGGCCGTGTCGAGTGCCGGAGGTGTGGCACGCCTGCTGCCCACAATGGCCAGCTGAGGTCGGTCAAGCAGTGTCGGGTTGCCAGCAACGAAAAGCAGCGGTGGGGCATCGTCGATTTCCCCCAGCAGTGCCGGGTAGTCAGGGCCGTCCCACATCAGCAAATGCTGGTCAGGGCCCTCTAGCCAGGCCATTGCGGCCAGCGCGCCGTCGCGCACTTCGGCGCTGCGCCGGGCATCGATGCTGGCCTGCCCAATGCCCAGTGCACGCCAGGCCGAGCCCGGCGCACTGAGCGCGGAAGAAGCACTGCCAAAGGCCTCCAACAAGGTACGAAAGCGTCGCAGTCCCGTCTCGGGCAGGCGGTGCAGACGTAATCGCGCTTCCAGTTCGGAAGGTGGACAAGGCGACGAATGGTAACTGGGCATGGGGATCATCCTTGATCGAAACAGGGCCATCTACGTGGCACAACCTGTGGATAACTCTGTGAGTAACACTTTGAAAAGCTGTCCATTGATTGGGGGCTATTACGCCCATAGACACCCTAGACGAGCTTGCCAGGTGCCGAAATCCCCGTTTCCCTTTATTATGTGTGCTCAGTTTTCAACCGACCGCACAGTGACTGCCTGACCTTATGGCCATCTTGAACATTCTCGAATTCCCGGACCCGCGCCTGCGCACCATCGCCAAACCGGTGACGGTGTTCGACGACGCCTTGCGTCAGCTGATCGACGACATGTTTGAAACCATGTACGAAGCCCCCGGCATCGGCCTGGCCGCCACCCAGGTCAATGTGCACCTGCAGGTGGTGGTCATGGACCTCAGCGAAGACCGCAGCGAACCGCGCGTCTTCATCAACCCGACTGTCGAAGAACTGACCCACGACATGGGCCAGTACCAGGAAGGCTGCCTGTCGGTCCCGGGCTTCTACGAGAACGTCGACCGCCCGCTGCGTGTGCGGGTCAAGGCCCAGGACCGCGACGGCAAGCCGTATGAGCTGGAATGCGAAGGCCTGCTGGCTGTGTGCGTGCAGCACGAGTTCGATCACCTCAACGGCAAGCTGTTCGTCGACTACCTGTCGCAGCTCAAGCGCGACCGGATCAAGAAGAAGCTGGAAAAGCAGCACCGCCAGCAAGCCTGATCCCCACCTTCCAGAAGGCTTGCTCCGGCAAGCCTTTTTCTTTTTTGAAGCGAGAACTCCATGCGCATCGTCTTTGCAGGCACTCCAGAGTTTGCCGCCGAACACCTCAAGGCCCTGCTCGACAGCCCGTACGAGATCGTGGCCGTCTACACCCAGCCTGACCGCCCTGCCGGTCGTGGCCAGAAGCTCATGCCCAGTGCAGTCAAGGCACTGGCCGTGGCCCATGACATCCCGGTGTTCCAGCCACCGACCCTGCGCAATGCCGAAGCACAGGCTGAACTGGCTGCGCTCAAGCCAGACCTGATGGTAGTGGTCGCCTACGGCCTGATCCTGCCGCAGGTGGTGCTCGACATCCCGCGCCTGGGCTGCATCAACAGCCACGCCTCGCTGCTGCCTCGCTGGCGCGGTGCGGCGCCGATCCAGCGCGCCGTGGAAGCGGGCGATGCCGAGAGCGGCGTGACCGTGATGCGCATGGAAGCCGGCCTGGATACCGGGCCGATGCTGCTCAAAGTGGTCACCCCGATCAGCGCCGACGACACCGGCGGCAGCCTGCACGACCGCCTCGCCGAAATGGGCCCGCCTGCTGTAGTCCAGGCCATCGCCGGTCTGGCTGACGGTTCGCTGCAAGGTGAAGTTCAGGACGATGCCCTGGCCACCTACGCACACAAGCTGAACAAGGACGAAGCCCGCATCGACTGGAGCCGCCCGGCCATCGAGCTGGAACGCCTGATCCGCGCCTTCAACCCTTGGCCGGTGTGCCACAGCACGCTCGACGCCGAGAGCGTCAAGGTACTGGCCGCCAACTTGTCCACAGGCAGAGGCGCGCCGGGTGAAATCCTCTCCGCCAGCAAGGATGGCCTGGTAGTCGCCTGCGGTGACCAGGCCCTGAGCCTGACCCGCCTGCAATTGCCCGGTGGCAAGGCGCTTAACTTCAGCGACCTGTTCAACAGCCGCCGCGAGAAATTCGCCGCCGGCAAGGTACTGGGCCAATGAACCCGCGCCTCGCCGCCGCCCGCGCCCTTGCCGCTGTCCTCAGCGGCAAGGCCTCGCTGAACAGCTCACTGCCGGCACAGCTGGACAAGGTCGAAGAACGCGACCGCGGCCTGACCCAGGACCTGGCATTCGGCACCGCGCGCTGGCAGCCCCGCCTCGACCTGCTGGCCGCACAGCTGCTGCAGAAGCCATTCAAGGCCGCCGACGCCGATGTGCAGGCGCTGCTGCTGGTCGGCCTGTACCAGCTTTTCTACACCCGCATCCCGGCCCACGCCGCCATCGGCGAGACCGTTGGCTGTGCCGACAAGCTGAAGAAGCCTTGGGCCAAGGGCCTGCTCAATGCCGTATTGCGCCGCGCCCAACGTGAAGGCGAGGAACTGCTGGCCGGCATGGAGCGCGACCCGGTGGTGCGCACCGCGCACCCGCGCTGGCTGCAGAAGTCGCTGAAAGCTTTCTGGCCGGAGCAGTGGGAAGCCATCTGCGCTGCCAACAACGCCCACCCGCCGATGATCTTGCGCGTCAACCGCCGCCACCATAGCCGTGACGCCTACCTGGCGCTGCTGGCCGAGGCGGGCGTTGCCGCCAGCGCCTGCCAGTACAGCCGTGACGGCATCGTGCTGGCCGAAGCCTGCGACGTGCGCGGCCTGCCAGGCTTTGCCGAAGGCTGGGTGAGCGTGCAGGACGAAGCCGCGCAGCTGTCCGCCGACCTGCTGGAACTGGCACCCGGCCAGCGCGTGCTCGACGCTTGCTGCGCCCCGGGCGGCAAGACCTGCCATCTGCTCGAAGCCGAAGCCGGCCTGGGCCATGTAGTGGCCATCGACCTCGAAGCCAAGCGCATGACCCGCGTGCGCGAGAACCTCGACCGCCTGCAGCTGGACGCCGAGCTGATCGCCTGCGATGCCCGCGACACTGCCAGCTGGTGGGACGGCAAGCCGTTCCAGCGCATCCTGCTTGACGCACCGTGCTCGGCCACCGGCGTGATCCGCCGCCACCCGGACATCAAGCTGACCCGTCAGGCCGACGACATCCCGGCCCTGGCCACGCTGCAAGGCGAGCTGCTCGATGCCCTGTGGCCAACTCTGGAAGTGGGCGGCATGCTGCTGTACGCCACCTGCTCCAGCCTGCCGACCGAGAACACCGAAGTGATCGACGCCTTCCTCGCCCGCACCCCGGGCGCCCGTGAGCTGGACCTTTCCACCGCAGCCGGCCTGCGCCAGCCCCACGGCCGCCAGTTGCTGGCCCAGGAAGGCGGCCACGACGGGTTCTACTATGCCAAGCTGATCAAGATCGCCGCCTCGCGCGGATAAGAACAAAAGGTAGGGAGTAGCGGATGAAGATCATCATCCTCGGCGCAGGGCAGGTGGGCGGTACGCTGGCGGAACACCTGGCCAGCGAAGCCAACGACATCACCGTGGTCGACACCGATGGCGACCGCCTGCGCGACCTGGGCGACCGCCTGGACATCCGCACCGTGCAAGGCCGTGGCTCGCTGCCGACGGTGCTGCGCCAGGCCGGTGCCGACGACGCCGACATGCTGGTGGCGGTAACCAACAGTGACGAGACCAACATGGTCGCCTGCCAGGTGGCCTATTCGCTGTTCCACACCCCCACCAAGATTGCCCGGGTGCGCGAGTCGGCCTACCTGACCCGCGAAGAGCTGTTCGACAACGACCACATCCCGGTCGACGTGCTGATCAGCCCCGAGCAGGTGGTGACCAACTACATCAAGCGCCTGATCGAACACCCGGGCTCGCTGCAGGTAATCGACTTTGCCGAGGGCAAGGCCCAGCTGGTGGCGGTGAAGGCCTATTACGGCGGCCCGCTGGTGGGCCAGCAGCTGCGCCAGATCCGCGCGCACATGCCCAACGTCGATACCCGCGTGGCGGCGATCTTCCGCCGCGACCGGCCCATTACTCCGCGGGGCGACACGGTGATCGAAGCCGATGACGAAGTGTTCTTCATCGCCGCAAAGAAGGACATCCGCGCCGTGATGGGCGAGCTGCGCCGCATCGACGAGACCAACAAACGCATTGTCATCGCCGGGGGCGGGCAGATTGGCGAGCGTCTGGCCGAAGCCATCGAGAGCCGCTACCAGGTGAAGATCATCGAGATGAGCGCGGCACGCTGCAGGCACCTCTCCGATACCTTGGAAAGCACTGTGGTGCTGCAGGGCAGTGCCTCGGACAAGGACCTGATGCTCGAAGAGAACATCGCCGACGCCGACATCTTCCTGGCCCTGACCAACGACGACGAAGCAAACATCATGTCGTCGCTGCTGGCCAAGCGGTTGGGCGCGGGCAAGGTAATGACCATCATCAACAACCCGGCCTATGTCGACCTGGTTCAGGGCGGCGAAATCGACATCGCCATCAGCCCGCAGCTGGCCACCATCGGTACCTTGCTGGCGCACGTGCGGCGCGGCGATATCGTCAGTGTGCACTCGCTGCGCCGCGGCGCAGCCGAAGCCATCGAGGCGGTGGCGCACGGCGATTCGAAGTCGAGCAAGGTGGTCGGCAAGGCCGTCGAGCACATTGCCTTGCCACCGGGCACCACCATCGGCGCGATCATCCGCGACGAGGAAGTGCTGATCGCCCACGACGACACGGTGATCGAGTCGGGCGACCACGTCATCCTGTTCGTTGTGGATAAAAAGCACATTCGCGATGTGGAGAAGCTGTTCCACGTCGGCTTGAGTTTCTTCTAGGAGAAGAGGGCATGCGCGAATCGCTGGAGAAGATGCTGGCCAAGGGTGTGGATAACCCGCTGCTGCGGTTTGGCCTGGGCAAGGCCTGGCTCGACGAGGGCAATGGCGCGCAGGCGGCGATGCACCTGGCGCGGTGTGTGGAACAGGACCCGAAGTACTCGGCGGCGTGGAAGCTGCTGGGCAAGGCGTATCAATTGGTCGGTGACCTTGCTGCGGCGCGCAAGGCCTGGGAAGACGGAATCGTGGCGGCCCAGGCCCATGGCGACAAGCAGGCCGAGAAAGAGATGGCCGTGTTCCTGAAAAAACTGAACAAGGCTTGAGATCGCCGGGGCTGCTTTGCAGCCCATCGCAGCGGTTCGTCGCCACGACAAGCCAGCTCCCACAGGGACCGAGCAGGCTCTTGGATTCTGTAAAAACCCTGGCTTCCTCAGGCTAAAGATAACCTCAGGTCAATGCGGTCGGTGTGGGAGCTGGCTTGCCAGCGCCCACAGGGACCGGGCAGGGTCTTGGATTCTGTACAAACCCTGGATTCCTCAGGCTAAAGCATAACCTCAGGTCAATGCGGTCGGTGTGGGAGCTGGCTTGCCAGCGAAAGGGGCGCGAAGCGCCCCCAACAATCTCAATACCAGCGCGGCTCGCCGGCCGGGCGCTTCTTGAAGCGCTTCATGCTCCACATGTACTGGCTCGGGTACTCGCGCACATAGCGCTCGACCACCTTGCTCATGGCCGCTGCCGACACGTTCACGTCGGTGCTGTACATCTCTTCCGGCGCAGCTTCCAGGAACACCTTGAAACCCGAGCCGTCCGGCAGCCGCAGCGCATGCAGGAACACGCCCACCGCCTTGCCACCGGCCAGCATGTTCGGCACGAACTTGCTGGTCAGCGCCTGGGTCCCGAGGAATGGCACGAACACACCCGCCGACTCGGCCGGCTCCGGGTCGGCAGGAATGCCAACCTGCCCGCCGCGACGCACTTCCTTGATCACGCTCAGGATGCCTTCCTTGGTCGAAGGCGCCACGCGGTTGCCCATCTGCACGCGCTGCTCGCGCAGCAGGTCATCCACTGCCTTGAGCTTCGGCGGGCGGTAGAAGATGATCGGTTTGCACTGGTTGCAGTAGAAGTGGTTGAGCACTTCCCAGTTGCCCAGGTGGCTGGTGATGCCGACCACGCCCTTGCCCGAGGCGAGGGCCTGCTCCAGCACTTCCAGGCCGTGTACTTCCTTGACCAGCTCCAGCGAACGCTGCGGTGGCCAGATCCAGGCACAGGCACTTTCGACAAAAGATTTGCCGATATCCTTCAGTGCACGGCCGACCAGCTGCTCACGCTCGACCGGGTCCATCTCCGGGAAGCACTTGGCCAGGTTGATGCGCACGACATTGCGCGAGCCATTGGGGATTTTCCACATCAACCAGCCGATACCGGCGCCGACGCGCTGCACAGCGCCCCAGGGCAGCTTGGCAAACAGACGCAGCACCCCGACCATCAGGGCGCCCTTGAACTTTTCCACAGGCAATTCCTTATTTCAGCAAGGCGCGCATTGTAACCCCTCAGCGCAACAAGGCGGCGTAGCGATCGCAATCGGTAGTGTGGTCCATGACCATGCCGGTGGCCTGCATGAAGGCGTAGCAGATGGTCGGGCCGACGAAGGTGAAACCGGCTTTCTGCAGGGCCTTGCTCATGGCCTTGGCTTCGTCGGTCACAGCGGGCACATCGCTGCGGCCCTGGAAGTGATTGATCTTCGGCTCACCCCCCACGAACGACCACAACCACTCGGCTGGGTTATCCACAGCCAGCCAGGCCTGTGCGTTGCGCCGGGCAGCCTTGAGTTTGAGGCGATTGCGGATGATACCGGCATCGAGCATGAGCTCCTCGATGCGTTCGTCGCTCATGGCAGCCAGTTTCACCGGATCGAAGCCGTGCATCACCTGGCGATAACGCTCGCGTTTACGCAAAACGGTGATCCATGAAAGCCCGGCCTGGAACCCTTCGAGCAAAAGCATCTCGAACAGCAACGCCGGGTCACGCTGGGGCGTTCCCCATTCCTGGTCGTGGTAGGCCTGGTACAACGGATCGTCGGTACACCAAAAGCAGCGTGGCATAAGGCTCCAATGAGTAGAGGGCGAGGCGAATCAGGTTATACTCCCGCTCTTTACATCCGCATCCCCAGATACAGGTGAATTTCGTGAGCCAGCCTACGCCAGCCGTGCGTACCTTCCAAGACCTGATCCTCGCCCTGCAAAATTACTGGGCAGCTCAAGGTTGTGTGGTGCTTCAGCCCTACGATATGGAAGTAGGCGCCGGCACTTTCCACACCGCTACATTCCTGCGCGCCGTGGGTCCAGAAACCTGGAACGCCGCCTATGTGCAGCCAAGCCGTCGCCCTGCCGACGGGCGGTATGGCGAAAACCCCAACCGCCTGCAGCACTACTACCAGTTCCAGGTGGTCCTGAAGCCGAACCCGGCCAATTTCCAGGAGCTGTACCTCGGCTCGCTGAAAGCCATCGGCCTCGACCCGCTGGTCCACGACATCCGCTTTGTCGAAGACAACTGGGAATCGCCGACCCTCGGCGCCTGGGGCCTGGGCTGGGAAATCTGGCTGAACGGCATGGAAGTCACCCAGTTCACCTACTTCCAGCAGGTAGGTGGCATCGAGTGCTACCCGGTGACCGGTGAAATCACCTACGGCCTGGAGCGCCTGGCCATGTACATCCAGGGCGTCGACTCGGTCTACGACCTGGTGTGGGCCGACGGCCCGTT
The DNA here is from genome assembly GCF_044749325.1 of Pseudomonas sp. NPDC089428. Taxonomy (NCBI): domain Bacteria; kingdom Pseudomonadati; phylum Pseudomonadota; class Gammaproteobacteria; order Pseudomonadales; family Pseudomonadaceae; genus Pseudomonas; species Pseudomonas sp. NPDC089428. The sequence goes on along the minus strand of NZ_JBIVHT010000002.1, from coordinate 545,447 downwards.
CGGCAAGGTCACCTACGGCGACGTGTTCCACCAGAACGAGGTGGAGCAGTCGACCTACAACTTCGAACACGCCAACGTCGAGAAGCTGTTCGAACTGTTCGATTTCTACGAAAGCGAAGCCAACCGCCTGATCAAGCTGGAGCTGCCGCTGCCGACCTATGAAATGGTCCTGAAGGCCTCGCACACCTTCAACCTGCTGGACGCCCGCCGCGCCATCTCGGTAACCGAGCGCCAGCGTTACATCCTGCGCGTACGTACCCTGGCCCGGGACGTGGCGCAAAGCTATCTGCAAGCCCGCGCACGCCTGGGCTTCCCGATGGCCACCCCTGAACTGCGTGACGAAGTGTTGGCGAAGCTGGAGGCTGCACAATGAGTGCTCAAGATTTCCTGGTAGAACTGGGCACCGAAGAGCTGCCACCGAAAGCCCTGGCAAGTCTCGGCGACGCCTTCCTGGCCGGCATCGAGAAAGGCCTGCAGGCCGCAGGCCTGAACTACACCGGCAAGCAGGTCTACGCCGCGCCGCGCCGCCTGGCCGTGCTGATCCGCCAGCTTGACGTGCAGCAGCCTGACCGCAGCATCAACATCGACGGCCCGCCCATGCAGGCTGCTTTCAAAGACGGCGAGCCGACCCAGGCTGCCCTGGGCTTTGCCAAGAAATGCGGTGTTGAGCTGTCGGAAATCGACCAGAGCGGCGCCAAGCTGCGCTTCTCCCAGCACATCCCGGGCAAGGCCACCGCCAGCCTGCTGCCGACCATCGTCGAGGATTCGCTCAACGACCTGCCGATCCCCAAGCGCATGCGCTGGGCCGCCAGCCGTGAAGAGTTCGTGCGCCCGACCCAGTGGCTGGTGATGCTGCTGGGCGACCAGGTGGTCGACTGCACCATCCTGTCGCAGAAGGCCGGCCGTGAATCCCGTGGCCACCGCTTCCACCACCCGGAAAACGTGGTCATCACCACCCCGGCCAACTACGTCGAAGACCTGCGCAAAGCCTACGTGCTGGCCGACTTCGCCGAGCGCCGCGAACTGATCAGCAAGCGTACCGCCGAGCTGGCCATGCAGCAGGAAGGCAGCGCCATCGTGCCGCCGGCACTGCTGGACGAAGTGACCGCCCTGGTCGAGTGGCCGGTGCCGCTGGTGTGCTCGTTCGAGGAGCGTTTCCTCGAAGTGCCGCAAGAAGCCCTGATCACAACCATGCAGGACAACCAGAAGTACTTCTGCCTGCTGGACAGCGAAGGCAAGCTGCTGCCGCGCTTCATCACCGTGGCCAACGTCGAGAGCCGTGACCCCAAGCAGATCGTGCTGGGTAACGAGAAAGTCGTGCGCCCGCGCCTGACCGACGCCGAGTTCTTCTTCAAGCAGGACAAGAAGCAGCCGCTGGAAACCTTCAACGAGCGCCTGAAGAACGTGGTGTTCCAGGCTCAGCTGGGCACTGTCTACGACAAGGCCGAGCGCGTTTCCAAACTGGCTGCGTTCATCGCCCCGCTGATCGGCGGCAACGCCCAGCGCGCTGGCCGTGCCGGCCTGCTGTCGAAGTGCGACCTGGCCACCGAGATGGTCGGCGAATTCCCTGAAATGCAGGGTGTTGCCGGTTATTACTACGCGCTCAACGACGGTGAGCCGGAAGACGTCGCCCTGGCCCTGAACGAGCAGTACATGCCGCGCGGTGCTGGCGCCGAGCTGCCGCAGACCCTCACCGGTGCTGCCGTGGCCATCGCCGACAAGCTCGACACCCTGGTCGGCATCTTCGGCATCGGCATGCTGCCTACCGGCAGCAAGGACCCGTACGCCCTGCGCCGTGCCGCCCTGGGCGTGCTGCGCATCCTGATCGAGAAGCAGCTGGACCTGGACCTGAGCGCTGCGGTCGAGTTCGCGGTCAAGCAGTTCGGTGCCAAGGTCAAGGCCGCTGGCCTGGCCGAGCAGGTGCTGGAGTTCATCTTCGACCGCCTGCGTGCACGCTACGAAGACGAAGGCATCGACGTTGCCACCTACCTGTCGGTACGTGCCCTGAAACCAGCTTCTGCCCTGGACTTCGACCAGCGCGTGCAGGCCGTGCAGGCCTTCCGCAAGCTGCCGGAAGCCGAAGCCCTGGCGGCAGTGAACAAGCGTGTATCGAACCTGCTGAGCAAGGCCGAAGGCGCCATCGCCGAACAGGTCGAGCCGAAGTACTTCGACAACGCCAACGAGTTCTCCCTGTACTCGGCCATCCAGCAGGCCGACCAGGCCGTGCAACCGATGGCAGCTGCTCGCCAGTACAGCGAATCGCTGGCGCGCCTGGCGGCCCTGCGTGACCCGGTCGACGCCTTCTTCGAGGCGGTGATGGTCAACGCCGAAGACGCCAAGGTACGTGCCAACCGTTATGCCCTGCTCAGCCGCCTGCGCGGCCTGTTCCTGGGCGTGGCCGACATTTCGCTGCTGGGGTAAGCCTTGAAACTGCTGATTCTCGATCGTGACGGGGTGATCAACTACGACTCCGACGCCTACATCAAGACGCTGGAAGAGTGGATCCCGATCCCTGGCTCGGTCGAGGCCATCGCGCAGTTGAGCAAGGCGGGCTGGACGGTGGCCGTGGCCACCAACCAGTCCGGCATCGCCCGTGGCTACTACCCGCTGGCAACCCTCGAGGCCATGCACGCGCGCCTGCGCGCGCTGGTGGCCGAGCAGGGCGGCGAGGTGGGCCACATCGTGTATTGCCCGCACGGGCCGGATGAAGGCTGCGATTGCCGCAAGCCCAAGCCTGGCATGCTGCGGGCGATCGCCGAGCATTACCAGGTAGGCCTTGAAGGCGTCTGGTTCGTTGGCGACAGCAAAGGTGACCTGGAGGCCGCCCTGGCCGTCGGTGCACAACCCGTGTTGGTGAAAACCGGCAAGGGTGAGCGGACCCTGGAAAAAGGCGTCCCGGAAACTACACTGATTTTCGACGATCTGGCAGCTATCGCCAGAGAAATTATTTAAACAACAATGCGCCTTCGGGCGCATTTTTCCCAGGCGGGCACGCCCCGCAACGGTACTTGCCACTATGTCGATCCTGCAGGCGATCAGAATCTTTCTTTTTTACCTGCTGCTGGGCACCAGTTCGCTGCTGTGGTGCTCGCTGAGCTTCTTCGTCGCGCCGTTCTTGTCGTTCCCCAAGCGCTACACGTTCATCAACGTGTACTGGTGCCGTTGCGCCCTGTTCCTGGTGCGCACCATCCTTGGCATCAACTACAAGGTCACCGGTGCCGAGAACGTGCCGGACGAGCCCTGCGTGATCCTGTCCAACCACCAGAGCACGTGGGAAACCTTCTTCCTTTCCCAGTATTTCTCGCCGCTGAGCCAGGTGCTCAAGCGCGAGCTGCTGTATGTGCCGTTCTTTGGTTGGGCCATGGCCATGCTGCGGCCGATCGCGATCAACCGCGACAACCCCAAGGAAGCCCTGCGCCAGGTGGCCAGCAAGGGTGACGAGTTGCTCAAGCAGAAAACCTGGGTGCTGATCTTCCCGGAAGGTACCCGGGTGCCGTTCGGAACCGTGGGCAAATTCTCCCGAGGCGGTACCGCGCTGGCCGTGAATGCCGGGCTGCCGGTGCTGCCGATTGCCCACAACGCAGGCAAGTTCTGGCCCAAGACGGGCTGGGGCAAGCGCTCGGGCACCATCGAGGTGGTGATCGGCAAGCCGATGTATGCCGAGGGTACCGGGCCACGGGCCATTGCCGAGCTCAATGACCGCGCTGCAGCGTGGAACGAAGCGACCCAGCGGGCCATGGGGTCGCTGCCGCCAGTGGATGAAAAACCGCAGGAGCAGATGGCCTGAGCATCTGTGGATAACTTGTGAACAGTTTGTTCTTGAAATACCTGGAATCGACGCTAAGTCTATGAATTAGCTGTTTATTTCTATGTATGACGTTTTTCTGAAAAACGTGCATAAGTTTTTTTGGAGCATAAGAAAACCGGCTTTTACAGCCGGTTTTTTTATGCGTGGAACGTGGTAATCGGTGTAGGTCTTTTCGCGGGCAAGCCCGCTCCCACAAGGTTAGCGGAGAGCCCTGCGGGAGCGGTGAGCCCCTCCCACAAGGTTGGCGGTGAGCCCGCGAAGAGGCCGACGCAGATCCTCAGACCTTGTCGATATCCACGTCCTTGGTTTCTTTCAGGCAGAAGATCCCCACCACCAGGCTGATACCGGTCACCAGCACCGGGTACCACAAGCCGTAGAAGATATCCCCGGTATACACCACCAGCGCGAACGACACGGTTGGCAGGAAGCCGCCGAACCAGCCGTTGCCGATGTGGTAGGGCAGCGACATCGAGGTATAGCGGATGCGAGTCGGGAACAGCTCGACCATCACCGCTGCCAGCGGGCCGTAGGTCATGGTCGCGATCAGGATCATCGCCACGATCAGCACCACCACCATCACCTGATTGACCTGCCCTGGGTCAGCCTTGGCCGGGTAGCCCGCTTGCTCCACTGCCGCGCGCATGGCCGCTTCGTCGAAGCCGTTGATGGTCTTGTCGCCAATGTTCACGACCACATCGCTGCCGGCCACGCTCACCGAGCTGTACGGCAGGCCCTGCTTGACCAGGAAGGTCTTGACCTTGTCGCACGGGCTGTCGAAGCGTGCCTTGCCGACCGGGTCGAACTGGAAGGTGCAGCCCTGCGGATCAGCAGTGACCACGATTGGCGCCTGGCGGCTGGCCGCGTCGATCTGCGGGTTGGCATAGTGGCTCAGGGCCTTGAACATCGGGAAATACAGCACGGTGGCCAGCAGCAGGCCGAGCATCAGGATCGGCTTGCGCCCGATGCGGTCGGATAGCCAGCCGAAGAACACGAAGAACGGCGCGCCGATCACCACGCTGATGATCAGCAGGGTATTGGCCTGGGCTGGGTCCATCTTGAGCATCTGGGTCATGAAGAACAGCACGTAGAACTGCGCGGTATAGAAGGTAACCGCTTGCCCGGCGTTGATGCTGAACAGCGCAGTGAGCACGACTTTCAGGTTCGGCCAGGAGGTGAACGACTCGCGGATCGGCGACTTGCTGACCTTGCCCTGGGCCTTCATTTTCACGAACGCCGGCGACTCGTGCATGCTCATGCGGATCCAGGTAGAGATCGCCAGCAGGAAGATCGACAGCAGGAACGGCAGGCGCCAGCCCCAGGTTTCGAACTGGTCGCCACTGATGTAGCGGCTGCCCAGTACCACCAGCAATGACAGCAGCAGGCCCAGGGTAGCGGTGGACTGGATGAAGCCGGTGTGGAAGCCGCGCTTGCCGGGTGGCGCGTGCTCGGCCACGTAGGTGGCGGCACCGCCATATTCACCACCCAGCGCCAGCCCCTGGAGCATGCGCAGGACCACCAGGATGATCGGTGCCGCGATGCCGATGCTGGCGTAGGTCGGCAGCAGGCCGACGGCGAAGGTCGACAGGCCCATCAGCACGATGGTCACCAAGAAGGTGTACTTGCGCCCGATCATGTCGCCCAGGCGGCCGAATACCAGCGCACCGAACGGCCGCACCAGGAAGCCGGCGGCAAACGCCATGAGGGCGAAGATGAAGGCGGTGGTGTCGTTGACCCCGGCGAAGAACTGCTTGCTGATGACAGCGGCCAGCGCCCCATAGAGAAAAAAGTCATACCACTCGAACACCGTCCCGAGGGATGACGCGAAAATGATCTTGCGCTCTTCACGACGGCTGGAGGTACTCGCCGTTGCACCCTGCTCTTGGATGTAATCCGACATCGTTGCTGTCCTCGGCCCGCAGGCCACAGTGATTATTCTTGTTGTTCCACTGTCGGCAGCTTGTGACCGCGAGCTGCCGGTGTTGCACGCTCCCGGGTCAGGGGGTCGGTACCGCGTCTTCGTTCAGGTAGGTCTGGGTTGCGGCTCCTTTGAGGATCAGTTGCGCCGCCTTCTCGGCGATCATCAGGGTAGGGGAACAGGTATTGCCGGAGGTGATCTGCGGCATGATCGAGGCATCGGCCACGCGCAGCCCAGGAATGCCATGCACTCGCAGCTGGTTATCCACAACGTCCAGGTCGCCGTTGCCCATGCGGCAGGTGCCGACCGGATGGAAGATGGTGGTGCCGATCTTGCCGGCCGCCTCGAACAGTTCTTGCTCGGTTTGCAGGGACGGGCCTGGCAAATATTCCTTGGGATCGAAAGCGGCGAGGGCAGGGGCCTGGACGATGTGCCGGGTCAGGCGGATGGCGTCGGCGGCGACGCGCAGGTCCTGAGGGTCGCTCAAGTAGTTGGGATCGATCTGCGGCGTACTGTTCATGTCCGCACTGCGGATATCGATACGCCCGCGGCTGGCCGGGCGCAAGTTGCACACCGAGGCGGTGAAGGCCGGAAACGAATGCAGCGGCTCGCCGAAGCGCTCCAGTGACAACGGCTGCACGTGATACTGCAGGTTCGGTGTGGCCTGCTCCGGGCTCGAGCGCACGAAGGCCCCCAACTGGCTCGGCGCCATGGCCAGCGGGCCACTGCGGTCGTAGAGATAGCGCAGGCCCATGCCCAGCTTGCCCCACAGGCTGTTGGCCATCTGGTTGAGGGTGCGGGTGTTGCGGATCTGGTAGATCAGCCGCAGTTGCAGGTGATCCTGCAGGTTGCCGCCGACGCCTGGCATGTCGTGGCGTACAGCAATGCCCAGGCTTTCGAGCAGCTTGCGCGGGCCGATGCCGGAACGCTGGAGAATGCCGGGCGACCCCACGGCACCGGCGCAAAGGATGATCTCGCGGCGCGCAGCAAACTCATGCCAGGTGCCTTGCCACAAAGCTTTAACCGCACGGGCACGGGTGTTGTTCAACAGCACCTGGTCTACCTGCACGCCGGTCAGCACGGTGAGATTGGGGCGGTCCTTGATCGGCCGCAGAAAAGCCTTGGAGGCGTTCCAACGCACACCGCTGCGCTGATTGACCTGAAAGTATCCACAACCCTGGTTGTCGCCGGTGTTGAAGTCGTCGACCTTGCCGATGCCACTTTGCTCGGCGGCGTCGCGGAACGCATCGAGGATCGGCCAGCTGTAGCGCTGGCGCTCGACTCGCCATTCACCCTCGGCGCCATGGTGCTCGCTGGCACCGGCAAAGTGGTTCTCACTGGCCTTGAACAACGGCAGTACATCGTTCCAGGCCCAGCCTTGGTTGCCTTGTGCGGCCCAATGGTCGTAATCGGCGGCCTGGCCGCGCATGTAGATCATGCCGTTGATCGAAGAACAGCCGCCGAGCACCTTGCCCCGTGGATAGCCCAGCGCACGACCGCCCAGGCCAGGTTGCGCTTCGGTCTTGAAGCACCAGTCGGTACGCGGGTTGCCGATGCAGTAGAGGTAACCGACGGGGATGTGAATCCAGGGATAGTTGTCGCGACCACCGGCTTCGAGCAGCAGCACGCGGCTGGAAGGGTCAGCGGACAAACGATTGGCCAGCAGGCAGCCGGCGGGACCGGCGCCTACGACCACGTAGTCGAAGGCAGAATCGGCTGATGGCATGTGCAACCTCGCGCCTGATTTTTATTCTTGTTCCGATCCATCTTAGTGAGTAATTTCGCCAAGGAAACACGAGATTTCACGCAGCCGCTGTGCGTTTTAGCACAGCGGTAAGTCTGTACCGGCGCTTCGCGGCTAAAGCCGCTCCCACAGGGATAGCGTTGTCTGTGGGAGCGGGTTTACCCGCGAAAGGGCCGGAACGAACAGCCACAAGGATCAGTATGTTCGACTGGAACGATCTGCGGTTTTTCCTCGAGTTGCAGCGCAGTGGCCGCCTGCTCAGCGCGGCCAAGCGCCTCAATACCACCCACAGCACGGTGGCCCGGCATATCGAAAGCATCGAGAAGAGCCTGGGCACGCCACTGTTCGTGCAGCATGCCCAGGGCTATGAACTGACCCCGTCGGGCCAGGCGCTGCTAAAGCATGCTGAAGCCATGGAGAACGTTGCCCTGCTGGCGCAGGAAGAAATCACCCAAGCCATCACCCCCCTGGGCAAGATTCGCCTGGGGGTCACCGAAGGCATCGGCATCATGTTCTTCACCCCGCGCATGAGCGAGCTGTTCGCCCGCTATCCGGGGCTGGAGGTTGAGCTGGTGGCCGTACCGCGCTTCGTCAGCATCCTCAACCGCGAAGCAGAAATCAGCATCCATCTGGAGCGGCCCAACGCCGACCTGCTGATCACCCGCAAGCTCACCGACTACCGCCTGGCGCTGTACGCCAGCCAGGAATACCTGGACCGGGCGCCGCCCCTGCGCAACCGCGAGGACCTGGCCCGGCACAGCTGGATCGGCTACGTCGATGACCTGCTGTTCAGCCAGGAACTGCTGTTTCTCAACAGCTTCTGCCGCGCACCGAACGTGGCCTTCCGCAGCACCAGCGTGATCGCCCAGCAAACCGCCGCCCGCGCCGGCCTGGGTATCGCCGTGCTGCCCAACTACATGGCCCGTCACGACCCGACGCTGGTGCGCGTGCTGCCCAGCGAGACCATCCAGCGCAGCTACTGGATCTGCACCCGCCGCGAGTTGCACAAGTCGGTGCGCCTGCGGGTGGTGTGGGACTACCTGCTGGCGCTGTGCGCGGCGGAACAGGATGAGCTGCTAGCTGAATAGCGCCTTGCCAGCCAGCAGCAGGGCCGCCAGCCAACCGGCCACGGCAAACAGCTGCTGCAGCCGTGGGCCGGCAATCCTGGTTGCCAGTGGCCTGGCCAGCAGCAGGCCGATCACTGCACCGATGGCGAACGGCGCACCGATCCGCCAGTGCATCACACCGGCCAGGCTGGCGCTGACCACGCTCCCCGTGGAAACCAGCGCGATAACGGCCAGGGATGTCGAGACAATGCTCTTCATGCGCAGGTTGGTGTAGCGGTTCAAGGCGGGAATGATTACAAAACCACCGCCCACCCCCAGCAGGCCGGAGAGCAAGCCGGACATTACTCCGGTAAACGCCAGGGCGCGTGCGCAGGGCAGCGTCCAGCGCAAACGCCCCTGCAACGGGTTCAGCACGCAAGGCTCGATGTAGCGATGGGCTTCGCTGCCTTCGCCACGCAGCTCTTTGGCCGCCTTGCGCCAGATGCGCAGGCAGGCGTAGATCAGCACGCCAGCGAACACCAACGCCAAGGGTGTGTTGGGCAAACGGTGGGCCAGCATCAGGCCGAACGGCGCCGCGGCGATGCCGATCAGTGCGATGAACAGGGCGGCGCGATAACGCACCAGCCCTTCGCGCAAACCGAGTACCGCGCCCACCGCCGCGGCAAGCCCTACGGCAAGCAGGCCGATGGGCGCCGCTTCGACCATCGACAGGCCAAGCCCGAACACCAGCAGCGGTACTGCCAGGATGCCACCACCGGCACCGGTCAGCGCCAGCACCGCACCGATGATCGCACCGAGGCCAGCGCCCAGCAGTTGATGTTCGATCACTGTGCGCCCTCGGTGTCCAGCGGTTGCGGGCGCGCCAGCCACTCTCGGCCTTTGAGCATGCCCTGCCAATACAGCGGCGGCAGCACCCGTGCCTTCAGCAACCAGGCCAGGCGTGTCGGCTGGCGCCCATCGAGCAACCAGCGAGGGAAGCTCGGAGCGACCTTGCCGCCATAGGTGAACTCGGCCAGGACGATCTTGCCGCGCTCGACGGTCAGTGGGCAGGAGCCATAGCCGTCATATTGGGCCAGGCTAGGGAGGCGGCCCAGCGCCACCAGCACATTGTTGGCTACAACCGGCGCCTGCTTGCGCGCAGCCGCGGCAGTCTTGGCATTGCTGGTGTTGGCCACATCGCCCAGCGCGTGGATGTTGCCGAACTGACGATGGCGCAAGGTATGCGGATCGACATCGACCCAACCGGCTGCATCGGCCAACGGGCTTTGGCGGATGAAGTCCGGGGCTACCTGCGGCGGCACCACATGCAACATGTCGAAGGCTTCGGTACGGGTTTCACTGCTACCGTCGCCTAGTGTACGCACGAAGGTGGCACGCTGGTTGGGCCCATCCACGGCCACCAGGCGATGGCTGTAGTTGAGGTCCACGCCGTACTTGTCGATATAGGCCATCAAGGCGGGCACATAGTCGGGAACGCCGAACAGCACGGCACCGGCATTGAAGAAACTGGCCTTCACATCGCCCAGCCGACCATTGCGCAGCCAATGGTCACAGGACAGGTACAGCGCCTTCTGCGGCGCGCCAGCGCACTTGATCGGCATCGGCGGCTGGGTGAACAGGGCGCGTCCCTGCTTGAGCTTTTGCACCAGCTCCCAGGTATAGGGCGCCAGGTCGTAGCGGTAGTTGGAGGTGACACCGTTGCGACCGAGGGTTTCGCTGAGCCCGTCGATGGCGTCCCAGTCGAGTTTCAGGCCAGGGCAGACCACCAGTTGTTCATAACTGATGGCGCGGCCACCTTCGAGGGCGACCAGCTGGGCCGAGGGGTCGAAGCCCTGCACGCGGGCCTTTATCCAGCGCACACCCCGCGGGATAGCCGAGGCCAGGGTGCGGGCAGTGCTCGGCGCCGTGAACACACCTGCGCCGACCATGGTCCAGCCTGGCTGGTAGTAGTGCACGTCGGCAGGGTCGATCAGGGCGATGTCCAGCGAAGGGTCGCGGGCGATCAGGCTAGAGGCAGTGGCGATACCGGCGGCACCGGCACCGACGATGACCACCTTGTGGTGGTCGGCATTGGCAGGCATGGCAGTCAATCCTGGAATTTCTGGTAATAGGGCAGGGCAGTCAAAGCTTGTTCAGCGGGATCTTCAGGTAGCTCACGCCGTTTTCTTCAGGCTCAGGGAACTGGCCACTGCGCATGTTCACCTGCACCGATGGCAGGATGAGCACGGGCATGTCGAGGGTCTTGTCGCGGGCTTCGCGCATGGCCACGAAGCTGTCCTCGTCGATGCCTTGGTGGATGTGAATATTGCTGGCGCGCTGCTCGGCCACCGTGGTGACGTACTGCATCTCGCGCCCGCCTGGCAGGTAGTCGTGGCACATGAACAGCTGGGTCCGGTCGGGGAAGGCAAGCAGGCGACGAATCGAGCGGTACAGCGTGCGCGCATCGGCGCCGGGGAAGTCGCAGCGGGCAGTGCCGTAGTCAGGCATGAACAGCGTATCGCCGACGAACACCGCAGTCTCGCCACCGTCCACAACCATATAGCTGAGACACGCCGGCGTATGCCCCGGGGTATGCAGAGCACGGGCATGCAGGTTACCAATGCTGAAGCCTTCCTCATCTTCGAACAGCACATCGAACTGGCTACCATCCCGAGCGAAGCCGGGCTCGGCATTGAACAGCGTGCCGAAGACTTTCTGTACCTGGGTAATGTGCGCACCGATGGCCGTGTGGCCACCGAGCTTGCCCTTGAGGTAGGCCGCTGCCGAGAGGTGGTCGGCGTGCACATGGGTTTCCAGCACCCACTGCACCGTGGCTTTGAGCGCTTTCACACGATCGATCAAGCGATCCGCCGAGGCGGTGCAGGTGCGACCGGACTTGGGGTCGTAGTCCAGCACGCTGTCGATCAGTGCGCACTGACGGGTTTCACGATCCATGGCCAGGTAGCTGATAGTCGAGGTCGCCTTGTCGTAGAAGGCTTCCACGTGAAGGTTGGTGCCGTTGATCATCACGTTCTCCAGATAATCCGCCTCGCCTTGTACCGGCGTAGGCAGTGGGAGGAGGTTTATCAAGATGCATGCCAGGCCATTTCCAGCGTTACGGTCAATGAAACCAACATGTCACCAATAGCTGTAAGCCATTCTGGCAGCACGTTTGGCAGTCGACTGTCAGCCAATGGCAGTGTTTGGCAGTCCTTGTTACCCTGCGCCAGGTCATCCCATGGTGCTGTCATGTCTGAAACCCGCCCCCTCATCCTAGCTCTGGTTTCCTACCTTGAGCACGATGCCCTGCCGACCATCGTGCTGGACACCGACTACAACATCCTCGCGGCCAACGCGGCTTATCGCCGGCAATTCGGTCGAGACGAGCAGGCCCCGCTGGGTGAGAAATGTCATCGGGTGTCGCACCATTACGCCGTCCCGTGTGACCAGGCCGGTGAGCACTGCCCGATGCGCAAGGCATGGGACAGCAAAGTGCCCGAGCGCGTGCTGCACATTCATCACACGCCCCGTGGTCCCGAACATGTGGATGTGGAGTTGCGGCCGATCCTCGATGAACAGGGCAGGGTGGTGGCCTTCGTCGAGCGGCTTACCAGCATCACCCTGGCGTCCGCGCAGCCTCAAGAACAAGGGCTGGTCGGGCGAGCGCCGGCTTTCAAGACAGCCCTGGCCAGCCTGCAGCGTGCGGCACCCGCACAGATTCCTGTGCTGCTTCAGGGCGAATCGGGTACCGGCAAGGAGCTGTTCGCTCGCGCCATTCACATGGGTAGCCCACGGGCCAATGGCCCACTGGTCGTTGTCGACTGCACCGGCCTGACCGAGTCGCTGTTCGAGAGTGAGCTGTTCGGCTACGAGAAAGGCGCGTTCACCGGCGCCAACCAACGCAAGATAGGCCTGGCCGAAGCGGCCCACGGCGGCACGCTGTTCCTCGACGAAATCGGCGAGGTGCCATTGGCGATGCAGGTCAAGTTGCTGCGCCTGATCGAGTCTGGCAGCTTCCGGCCTGTAGGCAGCTTGCGCACGGTGCATTCGGATTTTCGCCTGGTCTCAGCGACCCACAAACCGTTGAAGCAGATGGTGGCCGATGGCACTTTCCGTGAGGACCTTTACTACCGCATCAGCGGTTTCCCGATCCGCCTGCCCGCGTTACGCGAACGGGTAGAAGATCTGTCGTTGCTGGCCGAGAGCCTGTTGCAGCGCATGGCAGGCAAAACGTCACCACAGCTCACCGATGCGGCGCTGAAGCAGCTCGGGATGCATCCATTCCCGGGCAACATCCGCGAACTGCGCAACATTCTTGAAAGGGCACGGCTGTTTGCCGAAGACGGATTGATCCGGCCAGAGCACTTGCCGGAAGACGTTGGGCCGCAGATAGAAGCAGCTGTTAGCGCAGTTCGAAGACGAAAGGACCTACCGGAGCTGGCGCAAGCCCTCGAACAGTTCCAGGGTTCGCGCAGCGAGCTGGCGCGTCACCTTGGCCTGAGCGAACGCACCTTGTATCGCCGTCTGAAGGCGCTCGGCCTGCAGCAGTATCCTCGGACCTTTACCTGACCTTTACCTCGTACCTGACATTAAATGGGGAAAGTTGTGGTCAGATCAGTTAACCGCACCAGGCATACAGCAGTAACCGCCGGGCGTTAACAGGAACAGGATCCACACATGAAAAAAACCCTGACGGTACTTTGCGCGGCGCTCGTGCTCAGCACCCCCTTGGCCAGCTTTGCTCAACCAGGGCCTGATCATCATGACGACGGCCCTCCTCATCAGGGCAACCCGCACCCTGGCCAGCCACAGCGGTTCGATCACCATGACAACGGCCGGCGGCCGGCTTACCACAACCCGAACTTCCGCCCAGAAGCGGGCATGCCGGTGCCGCATCAACAATGGCATCGTGGCTACGTCATTGAACCCCGCTATCGCGCAGACCGCTACTGGGTCACCGACTGGCGTGCACGCCACCTGTATGCGCCCCCCCATGATCATCGCTGGTTGTATGTGAATGGGGACTATGTACTGGTGGCGATTGCCACAGGTGTGGTCGTCAGCGTCCTTTCCGGCTATTGATAGTGACAGAGACACAAAGGCCCGCATCAGCGGGCTTTTGCGTCTCTGCTATCAGCCGCTATGGGTTCCACGTGGAACATGGCCGCCTTCAAAGCACGACATGCGCGGTATCTGCGTTGATTTCCAGACAGGTGTCGAACCCCGAACACAACGCCGCAAAGCGTTGCAGGATCGACCTGGCCTGATCCCCCTCGGCTAGCCGTGGTCGCCCTCGACGGTGTATGGCTTCACCGAGCCCAAGGTGCACCGGATGCAGTTCGATGCCTGTCAGTGTGCGGCCATCGAAGGTGCAGATCGGCACAATGCTCTCCCAGAAACGCGCATCGGACGGAAAGCTGCGTGTGCCGTTGTGAGTGCGCTGCAGGAACACCTTGGACGGTGTCTGCTGCCGGTCCACGCGGAACTGGTCGTAGCTGTCCACAGGCAGACGTTCGACCAGCTCGTTCTGGCCAATGAAGTTGCCCAGGCTGTAGAAGATGGGTTTCCCCCGGTATATCTCCATGCCCCGCAGCAAGTGTGGGCCATGGCCAACGACGATATCGACGCCCGCGTCGATCAGCTTGCGCGCCACCGGCTGGATGAATTCGGCGGGCACTTCAAGGTCCCATTCACCCTCTGGGTTGTAGCCCAGTTCGTGGGCATGCAGGCTGACCATCACAATGTCAGAGGTCAGCCGTGCTTCCTCGACCCAACGCAAAATACCATCCAGGTCTTTCTTGCGGGCGAGCGTGCGCAGTCGGGTACGGGCACCTTCGCGGAACAGCAGCGGGGTGAATGGGCCGAACACCTGCAGCGATGGGTCGGGCAACGGATGCGCGAACCCCAGTTCCACCGCTCCCTGGTACAGGCGATCCAGCCCCAGGTCCGCAATCAGCTGGCGAACCTGGGCCATCTGCTCGGTGCTGACTTCATGCAGGGTGTCGTAACCCAACGGATTGAGGCCAGGGCGACCAGGCATGTCGCGGCCCTGATCGCTGGCCTCCTGGCCCTTGCCGTAGGTCGAGCTGCAGGCCAGCAAGGCAACGGTACCCGCAGGTTTGCTGCAATACACCGGACGGCGGGCTTCCTCAAGATTACGTCCGGTGCCAGCGAACAGCAGTTCACGTTTGCGCAACTGTTCGTGGGCCGCATGAAGGCCGCTGATGCCGTAGTCCAGGCTGTGGTTGTTGGCGGTCGAGAACAGGTCGAAGCCACCGTCGACCAGTTCGTCGAGCACCCAGGCCGGGGCACCGAAATGCGAACCACCGCTTTCCAGTACCGGGTCACCGGCAAAATCGTTGGGCAACACTTCAAGGTTGGTGAAGCTTACGTCTGCGGCGCGGATCAGGTCGAACAACGGGCTCAGCGTCTGGTCATCCCGGCTGTGCAGGCGGCGCTGCAGGATACTGTCGCCAGTCAGGGCAATCTTCATGGTCTACCTCGGAAGGGGTGGAATCCGTCGGACTATAGGCCAAGCCTGCAAGCCATCAGATTGAATACCGTTCATCTCCATAGCCACCGGTTATCGACACCGGCCCACCCTCTCATTTGGCTATGGGCATCACTTTTTTTCAGAAGCCGCCGCTGTGACTCGCTGCTTACCATGCAACCGCCCCGCCCATCGGGATGGCTTTCTCATGAACAGCAAGTTCAAGGCGCAGAGCACTATGAAAAAAACAATAACCGGCGTCGCGGTCCTGAGGCCTCAGGCCCTTCCGCTGGCAGTCAGCCTGGCACTCGCGGCAACCAGCGCGCAGGCCGTGCCGTTCAACATCGGGGAAATCGAGGGGCACTTCGACTCCAGCCTGTCCATCGGCGCCAGTTGGGCCATGGACAGTCCGGACCGCGCCTTCATCGGCAGCCGCAACGGAGGGACGGCATCAACCCAGACCTCCGACGACGGCCGCCTGAACTTCAAGAAAGGCGAGACCTTCTCGAAGATCTTCAAAGGCGTGCACGACCTTGAACTCAAGTACGGCGACACTGGCGTGTTCGTGCGTGGCAAGTACTGGTATGACTTCGAGCTCAAGGACGAAAGCCGCCCGCTCTATGACATCGACGACAACCACCGCGACACCGCCGCCAAGGCGTCGGGCGCCGAGTTGCTGGATGCCTTCGTCTATCACAACTACACCCTCGACGACCTGCCTGGCACCGTGC
The DNA here is from genome assembly GCF_044749325.1 of Pseudomonas sp. NPDC089428. NCBI lineage: Bacteria > Pseudomonadati > Pseudomonadota > Gammaproteobacteria > Pseudomonadales > Pseudomonadaceae > Pseudomonas > Pseudomonas sp. NPDC089428. The sequence goes on along the minus strand of NZ_JBIVHT010000002.1, from coordinate 529,713 downwards.
GCGCCGGCCGCCAGGTGGTTAGCTGGGGCGAAAGCACGTTCATCCAGAATGGCATCAACAGCATCAACCCGGTCGACGTCTCGGCCTTGCGCCGCCCAGGCTCCGAGGTCAAGGAAGCGCTGATCCCGGTCAACATGCTGTATTTCAACCAGGGCCTGACCGACAACCTGTCGGTCGAAGCCTTCTACCAGTTGCAATGGGAAAAGACCGTCGCCGACAACTGCGGCACCTTCTTCAGCAGCGATGTGGTGGCCAAGGGCTGTGACATCAACATGGCAATCAACGGCAGCGATTTCGACCGCGACATCGACGGCACCGGAGTACTTGGCGGTTACGGTTACGTACCACGGCTGTCGGACAAGGACCCACGCAACAGTGGCCAGTTCGGTGTGGCCCTGCGCTGGATGGTGCCTGAACTCAACGACACCGAGTTCGGCTTGTACGCCATGAACTATCACAGCCGTACCCCGACCAGCGCCTGGACGGTGGGCCGTGGTGCCCTGGCTGACCCGGTCGGTGGATTGGTCGGGCAGGGCGGTGCAAGCACCGCACGCTACTACCTGGAATACCCGGAAGACATTCGCCTTTACGGGCTGAGCTTCAGCACGACAGTGGGCGCCACCGCTGTGGCCGGTGAGATCAGTTACCGGCCGAACATGCCGCTGTCACTGAACGCCAGTGACGTGTCGGCCGCAGCTACCCTCGGCGCGGCGGCCACCAACCCGCGGGTCAATGCTGGCTTGCCGATCTTCCAGACCGGTTACGCCAGTTCCGCCTACGGCTCGCTGATCAACGGTTATGTGCGCAAGCCGTTCACCCAGGCGCAGGTCACCTTGACCCGAACCATCGACCAGCTGACGTTCATCGGTGCTGACCGGCTGACGCTGGTGGGTGAGGTCGGCTATAGCCATATCGCCGACCTGGGCTCGACCGACGGTTCGGACCTGCGCTTTGGTCGCAGCAGCGTGTTTGGCAACGGTGAGCTATCCACAGCTGGCAGCGCGTCGTTGCTCGGAGGCATCTCCGGCAACAACCTGTGCCGCCAGATAGCCAACTCCGCCAATCCGGACCAATGCACCAGCAAGGGCTTCTACACAGCCGACTCCTGGGGCTACCGGCTGCGCGCCGTACTCGAATACGCCGACTTGATCGGCGGTGTAGTGCTGCGCCCTAACCTGTCCTTCGCCCACGACGTCGAGGGCTTCGGCCCGACCTTCAACGAAGGCGACAAGTCGGTCAGCATCGGCCTGGATGCCGAATATCTGACCCGCTACAACCTCGCCATCAGTTACACCGATTACTTCGGCGGTGACTTCAACACCAACACCGACCGCGACTTCCTCGCCGTCAGCCTGGGCGTGAGTTTCTGACGTCCCTTTATTCCAGGAGGTAGACCATGATTCGCAAAGCCTTGATCCGCTGCAGTTGCCTGGCCCTGAGCCTGTTGGCCAGCCAGGTGATGGCCGCGGTATCCGAACAGGAAGCGGCTCGCCTGGGAGGCGATCTGACCCCGATCGGTGCCGAGAAGGCCGGAAACGCCGACGGCAGTATCCCAGCCTGGACCGGCGGTTTGCCGGCCAGTACCGGTGCAGTCGACGCCGGCGGCTTTATCCCCAACCCCTACGCCAATGAAAAACCTCTGTTCGTCATCACTGCGCAAAACGCCGAACAGTACAAGGCGCGCCTGACGCCTGGCCAGCTGGCGATGTTCAAACGCTTCCCGGACACCTATCGCATCCCGGTGTACACCACTCACCGCAGCGTCACGCTGCCACCCACCGTGTTCGCGGCGGTCAAGGAAAACGCCACCCGCACCACCCTCGCCGAAGGCGGTAACGGCCTGCAGAACTTCAAGATGTCGATTCCGTTCCCCATTCCCCAGTCCGGCCTGGAAGTGATCTGGAACCACATCACCCGCTATCGGGGCGACTCGATCCTGCGCAATACCGCGCAGATGAACCCGCAGGAAAACGGCACCTACACCATCAGCATGATGAAGGAGCAATTCGCCTTCCCGTTCGGGCTGAAGGATTACGACCCGCAAAAAATGGCCAACATCCTGTTCTACTTCCGCCAGGAAATTCTTTCGCCACCGCGGCGGGCTGGCAGCGTGATGCTGGTGCTGGAAACCCTCGACCAGGTCGCCGAGCCACGCATGGCCTGGATGTACAACGCCGGTCAGCGTCGGGTACGCCGTGCGCCGCAGGTGGGGTACGACAGCCCAGGCGCCGAAGGGATGCGCACCTACGACGACTTCGACATGTTCAATGGGGCGCCCGATCGATACGACTGGAAGCTGGTGGGCAAGAAAGAGCTCTACATCCCGTACAACAGCTACGCCCTGGATTCGCCGAAGCTTAAATACGACGACATCATTCGCCCGGGCCACCTCAACCCGGACCATACCCGTTATGAACTGCACCGCGTGTGGCATGTGGTCGCCACCCTCAAGCCAGGCCAGCGGCATATCTATAGCAAGCGCGACCTGTACATCGACGAAGACAGCTGGCAGGTCGCCGAAGCCGATGCCTATGACGGTCGCGGCAACCTGTGGCGGGTTTCCGAAGGGCATGCACGATTCTTCTACGACCAACAGTTCCCCTGGCTGACCGCAGAAACTCACTACGATGTCACCAATGGCCGCTATACGGTTTCAGGCCTGCGCAACGAAGAACAAAAGGGCAGCTACGACTTCTCGCAGAACGCATCGAGCAAGGAGTTCACCCCGAACGCCTTGCGCGCGACCGGGATTCGCTGACAGCCGGCGCCCACGGGATCGCAATCCTGCCCGTGGGCGCAGGCTCGTTTTTATGCTCTAGTTCGCATCCCCTCAGGTTCAGGTGTGTGCCCATGAAGTTGCATCAACTGCGCGCAATCGTCGCGATCTGCGAAAGTGGCAGTATCCAGGAGGCTTCACGGATACTGCATATTTCCCAGCCGGCCCTGTCCAAGAGCATCAAGGAACTGGAGTCGGAACTGGGCGTGCCCCTGTTGGTGCGATCCAACCGTGGCATCACCGCCACGCCCTATGGCGAACACCTGGTACGCCGTGCGCGGCTGGTCGTGGAGGAGGTGCGCCGGGCGCGGGATGAGATCGAAACGCTCAAGGGCACCATGGACGGCAAGGTGACCATTGGCGTGTCGCCTGTCACCCCCAGCCAGCAGTTCGCCAGTTGCATCCTCAGCTACCGCAAGCGCTACCCGAAGGTGCAGTTACAGATCCTTGAGCTGCGCCCGGCCAAGCTGCTGGAAGGTTTGCGGGAAGGTCAACTGGACCTGGCCCTGACGTCACACCCACCTTCACGCAGTGTCGAAGGTTTCGAGTGGCATGAACTGTACGCTCAACCCACCACCTTGGCCGTACGCAAAGGCCATCCACAATCGAAGGCCCGCTCACTGAGCGAGTTGCTCGACCTTGAATGGCTGCTGCCCGATGCGCTGGACATTTCACTGGCCGGGCGCATGTTTGAGGATTACGGCGTCAGGCCACCAGAACGCACCATGGTCTGCGCGTCCGTTGTGCTGTACGCGGAACTCGCCGCCACCACCGATGCCGTGAGTATCTGGTCGCGTCGGGTGTTCGACTTGCCCGTCGTGTCTGGCAACCTCGACATGCTACCGATTGCAGAACGCGTGCCCGGCACCGACATCTCGCTGGTTTGCCGACCTGCAGAACTGATGACCCGGGAAACCCAGATGCTCGTCGACGACATCATCTACGCCTTCAAGAACCCATCATCACTTCGTTCGCCGCTCCATAACCAACCCTGATAAGCATGCCGAGAGATCATTATTCAGCGATCAGCGGCTGCGGCATCCTGCCTGCATGAACCCTGGAGTAACCCCGTATGCCGTTCTCCCACCGTAGTCTCGTGCTGGTGATGCTGATGGCTGTGATGATCATCAGCGTACTGGACAAGAGCATCTTCGCCTTCGCCGGCGCCCAGATCATCGAAGACTTGCAGCTGACGCCAGCTGAATTCGGCTTCATTGGCAGTGCGTTCTTCTTCCTCTACTCGATTTCCGGAGTGGCCGTAGGCTTCCTCGCCAACCGTTTTCCCAGCCGCTGGATCCTGGTGGGCATGTCACTGGTGTGGATGGTTTCACAACTGCTGGTCAGCGTCAGCAGCAGTTTCGCTGCACTGGTGCTCAGCCGCCTGCTGCTCGGTGCCGGTACCGGCCCCGGCACTGCCGTGACCCAACATGCCTGCTTCAAATGGTTCGGCCCAACCGAACGAGTGATGCCGGCATCGCTGATCCAGGTATCGATCATGCTCGGCGCCGTCCTGGCTGCAGTCAGCTTGCCCTTGCTGATTACCCAGGTTGGCTGGCGCATGGCCTATCTGGCGCTGGCGCTGATCGGGCTGCTGTGGATGCTGCTGTGGCTAGCCTTTGGGCGCGAAGGCACCCAGGTGGACGCGGTGACCGACGATGCCAGGCAACCCTTGCCAGGCTATCGCCGCTTGCTGCTGAACCGGACATTCCTCGGTATTACCTTGATTGGCTTCATGGGCTTCTTACCCAATGCGCTGGTCTACAGCTGGGTGCCGGTTTACCTGCAAAAGGGCTTGGGCATGACGCCAATGCAGTCAGGTTATGTGGTCATGGTCGTTACCCTGGCGGTCATCCTGTGCAACCTCGGCGTGTCGGCAGTCTCGCAACGGGCACTCAAACGCGGAGCCAGCCCACAGCGGGCCATGGTGGCATTGCCACTGGCCTGCTGCCTGATCGCCGGCTTCGCCTTCCTGCTGATCACCCAGGCCCATGGTCACCTGCTGGCGACGCTGGCGCTGTACGCGATGGGTGCGGTGCTGATCAACGTGTTGCCGACGTTCGCCAATACCATCGTCGCCTTCATTGCACCCGGCGTACGTCGGGGTTCGATGTTATCGATTCACATTGGCGGGGTGACCAGCGCCGGCATGCTCGCGCCTTGGCTGGTCGGCCAATGGGTCGCGGTTCGCGGCGGTGACATCGCACATGGCTTCGAGTCCGCGTTGGCGCTGATCGGCACGGCCATCATCGCCTGCACGCTGATTGCCTTCTGGCTGGTACGGCCAGAGCACACCCGTGAACATCTGCAAGTAGGCCATTCGTCCTTGCAGCCAGCGCTTCACACCAGCTGACATTCAGGCCGCGCGGCGGCCTGTTCCCCCTCATCAATTTTTTGCTGACCTCGGGCCGGCCTGCATGCGGCTGCCCGCTGGTTGACATATTCCATGAAACATCACGGAGCTGCGATGAACCCTGCTGCCTGCTTCTCACAGACTTATGCTCAAGCACGACAAAAATTCCTGGCGGCCTGTGCTGAGCTCGGCCTACCCGTCGAGTCTCAACTGCACCCATTACGGGGCGCCGAAGACGAGGAGCTGGCCATCGATGTGGCGCGCAGCGGCCCGCTCGATGCCAAGCATGTGATGCTGATCAGCAGCGGCTGCCATGGGGTTGAAGGCTTCTGCGGATCAGCAGTGCAGGTGGCGCTGTTGCAGGATGAAGCCTTCCAGCGCCAGGCCAGAGACGCCGGTTGCGCGGTGGTCTACCTGCATGCCGCCAACCCGTACGGGTTTTCCTGGCTGCGCCGCTGGACCCATGAAAACGTCGACTTGAACCGCAACTTTCAGGACTTCAGCCAGCCCAGCTCGCATAACCCCGACTATCCAGGGCTTCACGCTCTATTGATTCCTCAGCGCTGGCCAGTGACCTTGCCCAACCGCCTGCGCCTGCTTTCACACCTGGTGAAGTTAGGACGCAAGCGTATGCAGAAGGCGATATCCAGCGGGCAGAACAGCCATCCCGACGGCCTGTTCCACATCGGCAACGCGCCAACCTGGAGCAACGAGGCGGTACGCGCGATCATCAGCCAGCATGCCAGCCGATGCCAACATCTTGTCTGGGTCGATATTCACACAGGGCTTGGACCCAAAGGGCATGGTGAACGCATCTACTCCGGGCCAGCCAACTCGCCGATGCTGGAACGGGCAAGGCGTTGGTGGGGGGAGGGCGTACGTTCTTCGCAAGAAGGGCAGTCGGTGTCAGTACCGCTGAGCGGGCTGATGGTGTATGGCGCGGTGGGTGAGTACACACCATCGGCCTTCACCGCGTTGACGCTGGAGTTCGGGACCCTGCCGGGGCCACAGGTACTGGATGCCTTGCGTGCCGAGCAGTGGCTGCATAACAACCCAGGGGCCGGCGAACCCCGGCGCCAGCAAATCAAGCGGCAACTGCGCGACGCGTTCTATGTCGATGAACCCCAGTGGAAGGAGGATGTGTTGCGCCAGGCACGTGAAGTCGCGCGACAGGCCATCAGCGGATTGAACCAAGAAACATCCGGGGCACAATAACTCGCACAAAAAAGCCCGCTTGCGCGGGCTTATATCTGTCGATCTCTGCAGATCAGAAGTCCAGGTTCGACACCGACAGCGCGTTGCTTTCGATGAAGTCACGGCGAGGCTCCACCGCATCACCCATCAGGGTGTTGAAGATCTGGTCGGCGGCAATCGCGTCTTCGATGGTGACCTTGAGCATGCGGCGGACGGTTGGGTCCATGGTGGTTTCCCACAGCTGCTCCGGGTTCATCTCGCCCAGCCCTTTGTATCGCTGGATGGTGTGACGCTTGGTGCTTTCGTTCATCAGCCAGTCGAGGGCTTCCTTGAACTCGGTGATCGCCTTGCGACGTTCACCGCGCTGAACGTAGGCGCCTTCACCCAGCAGGCTGGAAAGCCTGGCACCAATGTTGACCACCGTACGGTAGTCGTTGCTGCCGAAGAAATCGCGGTTGAAGGTGACGTAGCTGGCCAGGCCGTGGGAGGTAACTTCCACTTCCGGCAGCCAGACATTGCGCTCCTTGTCTTCGCGCAGGCTGGCCTTGTAGACCAGGCCCGACTTCTGGCTGTTGCTCAGGCGCTCCTGGAACTTCACCAGCCAGGCTTGCATAACAGCATGGTCGCCCAGTTGTTCCAGGGTGACTTCCGGCAGGTAGATGAAGTGCTCGGTGATGTCTTCCGGGTACAGGCGCGACAGGCGCTTGAGGGTCTTCATCACGGAACGGAATTCGTTCACCAGGGTTTCCAGCTGTACGCCGGAAACGGCTGGCGCCGATTCGTCCAAGTGCAGGCTGGCATCTTCGAGGGCCGATTGGGTCATGTATTCTTCCATGGCCTCGTCGTCCTTGATGTACTGCTCTTGCTTACCTTTCTTCACCTTGTACAGCGGCGGCTGGGCGATGTAGATGTAGCCGCGCTCGACCAGTTCCGGCAGCTGACGGAAGAAGAAGGTCAGCAGCAGGGTACGGATGTGCGAACCGTCGACGTCAGCATCGGTCATGATGATGATGTTGTGATAACGCAGCTTGTCGATGTTGTACTCTTCGCGGCCGATGCCACAGCCCAGCGCGGTGATAAGCGTGCCCACTTCCTGGGACGAGATCATCTTGTCGAAGCGTGCTTTCTCGACGTTGAGGATCTTGCCCTTCAGCGGCAGGATCGCCTGGGTGCGACGGTTACGGCCTTGCTTGGCCGAGCCACCCGCGGAGTCACCCTCCACCAGGTACAGTTCGGAAAGGGCAGGGTCCTTCTCCTGGCAGTCCGCCAGTTTGCCCGGCAGGCCGGCGATATCCAGCGCACCTTTGCGGCGGGTCATTTCACGGGCTTTACGCGCCGCTTCACGGGCACGTGCAGCGTCGATCATTTTGCCGACCACAGCCTTGGCTTCGTTCGGGTTTTCCAGCAGGAAGTCGGCGAAGTACTTGTTCATCTCTTGTTCCACGGCGGTTTTCACCTCCGAGGAGACCAGCTTGTCCTTGGTCTGCGAGCTGAACTTCGGATCCGGCACTTTCACCGAAATGATCGCGGTCAGGCCTTCACGGGCATCGTCACCTGTAGTAGCGACCTTGTTCTTCTTGGCCAGGCCTTCCTGCTCGATGTAGCTGTTCAGGCTACGGGTGAGCGAGGAGCGGAAACCGACCAGGTGAGTACCGCCGTCACGCTGCGGAATGTTGTTGGTGAAGCACAGCAGGTTTTCGTTGAAGCTGTCGTTCCACTGCAGGGCAACCTCGACACCCACACCATCGTCACGCTGGACGTTGAAGTGGAAGACCTGCGAGTTGATCGGGGTCTTGTTGGTGTTGAGGTATTCAACGAACGCGCGCAAGCCACCTTCGTACTTGAAGAACTCTTCCTTGCCCGAACGTTCGTCTTTCAGCAGGATGCCGACACCCGAGTTGAGGAACGACAGTTCGCGAATCCGCTTGGCCAGGATGTCCCAGCTGAAGTGGATGTTCTTGAAGGTTTCAGCCGAAGGCTTGAAGTGGATGTGGGTACCGGTGGTTTCGCTGTCACCGACAACCGCCATCGGCGCCTGTGGAACACCGTGAACGTAGGTCTGCTCCCAGATCTTGCCGCTACGGCGAACGGTCAGCACCAGCTTCTCGGACAGGGCGTTAACCACCGAAACACCTACACCGTGCAGACCGCCGGATACCTTGTAGGAGTTGTCGTCGAATTTACCGCCAGCGTGCAGCACGGTCATGATGACCTCGGCTGCGGATACGCCTTCTTCTTTATGCACGTCGACCGGAATGCCGCGACCGTTGTCGCGCACACTGATGGATTCGTCCGTGTGGATGATGACGGTGATGTCATCGCAGTGACCGGCGAGGGCTTCGTCGATCGAGTTGTCGACCACTTCGAAGACCATGTGGTGCAGGCCGCTACCATCATCGGTGTCGCCAATGTACATGCCGGGACGCTTGCGTACGGCATCCAAACCTTTCAGCACCTTGATGCTGGAGGAGTCGTACGTTTGATTTTCGCTCATGCCTTCACTCCCGATGGTCGTGGGTCTGGGTGATACGGCCTTGTTCCACGTGGAACAAGGCAACTGGCGTTTCCGTCTGCCAGCCTTCCCTCAGTAATTCGTGATCTACACAAGTGATGAACACCTGGCAGCGTAATTCTTCAAGCAAGCGGCACAGCGCGCGGCGATGCTGGTCATCCAGCTCGGACGGCAGGTCGTCAACGAGATAAATACAGTGGCCGCGGCGAGCCTGGCTGACGAGATGGCCCTGGGCAATGCGCAGTGCGCACACCACCAGCTTTTGCTGACCACGCGACAGGATGTCAGCTGCGTTATTGGCAGCCAGACGAAGACGCAGATCTGCACGCTGCGGGCCAGCTTGGGTGTGGCCCATCTGCTGATCGCGAAGGAGAGAGGAGGCGAGTACTTCTTGCAGTTCCCGGTCCTTGTCCCAGCCTCGGTAGTAGCTCAGGGTCAACCCGTCCAGCTCGACCAGCTCGCTCAGGGTTTGCTCGAAGACGGGCTTCAAGGCCTTGATGTAGTTGCGACGGTATTCATCTATTTCCGCACTGGCCAGGCATAACTCCCGGTCCCAGGCGGCTTGCGAAGCTGGGTCAAGTGTACCATGCCGCAACCATGAGTTCCGCTGCCGCAGTGCCTTCTGCAGACGCTGCCAGGCAGGCAGGAATCGAGGTTCCACGTGGAACACACCCCAATCGAGGAACTGCCGGCGGATTTTCGGTGCCCCTTCGAGCAACCGGAAACTGTCCGGGTTAATCAGCTGCAGGGGCAACATTTCAGCCAGTTGAGCGGCGCTCTTGGCATTCTGCCCGTCGATGCGGATGGTGAATTCGCCCGCCCGCTCCCTTGAGACGCCCAGGTTGCTGGTGCCACCTTCAGCCAACTGGACTTCGCCAAACACGGTACAAGCAGGTTGTTCATACTGGATGACCGGGTTCAGCCGAGTACTGCGAAATGACCGGGCAAGGCCAAGCAGGTGCACGGCTTCGAGCACACTGGTCTTGCCGCTGCCGTTGGCGCCGTAAAGGATATTGATGCGAGGGGAAGGTGAGATAGTCACCGGGTGCAGATTGCGCACCGCGGTGACCATGATACGTCGAAGGGACATTTCGCCTGCTACGAATTACAGACGCATTGGCATGACAACGTAGGAAGAATCGTCATTGCCAGCTTCCTGCAGCAGGGCACTGCTGTTGGAGTCGGACAGAATCAGACGAACTTGCTCGGTAGTCATAACGCCCAACACGTCCAGCAGGTAGCTGACGTTGAAGCCGATCTCCAGCGAGCTACCTTCGTAGTCCACGCTGATCTCTTCTTCCGCTTCTTCCTGTTCTGGGTTGTTGGCCTGGATCTTCAATTGGCCGGCAGCCAGTTGCAGGCGAATACCCCGGTACTTCTCGTTGGAGAGAATCGCAGTACGGCTGAACGCTTCACGCAGCGCCTGGCGGTCACCGACTACCAGCTTGTCACCGCCCTTCGGCAGTACACGCTCATAGTCAGGGAACTTGCCATCGACCAGCTTGGACGTGAAGGTGAACTCACCGGTGGTCGCGCGGATGTGGTGCTGACCAAGAACGATGCTGACCATGCCTTCCGGATCGGTCAGCAGGCGCGCCAGCTCAAGAATGCCTTTACGTGGAACGATGACCTGATGGCGATCGTCCTGCTCGATCGGTGCGCTCATCGAGCACAGCGCCAGACGGTGACCGTCGGTGGAAACAGCGCGCAGGGTGTTGCGCGACACTTCCAGCAGCATGCCGTTGAGGTAGTAACGCACGTCCTGCTGGGCCATGGCGAAGCTGGTGCGCTCGATCAGGCGGCGCAGTTTGCTCTGCTCCAGGTTGCAGGTCAGCGAACCTGGGCCTTCTTCAACAGTGGGGAAATCGTTGGCAGGCAGGGTCGACAAGGTGAAGCGACTACGGCCGGCCTTGACCAACAGCTTCTGCTCGTCGACCTTGATATCGATCAGAACATCGTTCGGCAGGCTTTTGCAGATGTCCATCAGCTTGCGCGCTGGAACGGTGATCTCGCCTGGCTCGGCCGGCTCTTCCAGTTGCACGCGGCCAACCAGTTCAACTTCCAGGTCGGTACCGGTCAACGACAGCTGCTGGCCTTGCACGACCAGCAGGACGTTGGACAGCACCGGCAAGGTCTGACGGCGCTCGACGACACCGGCGACCAGTTGCAGGGGTTTCAACAGGGCTTCGCGTTGAATGGTGAAATGCATGGTCTAGTCCCTTGCCTTCAATTAGCTGCGCTGGCGACCATCACGTCGTCAGCGTCCGCAGCAGGTTCTTGTAGTCCTCGCGGATGTCCGCGTCGGATTCCTTCAATTCGTTGATCTTGCGACAGGCGTGCAGCACGGTGGTGTGGTCGCGGCCGCCAAACATGTCGCCGATCTCCGGCAGACTGTGGTTGGTCAGTTCCTTCGACAGTGCCATGGCTACCTGACGCGGTCGCGCAACGGAGCGCGAACGGCGCTTGGACAACAGATCGGCAATCTTGATCTTGTAGTACTCGGCCACGGTGCGCTGGATGTTATCCACACTCACCAGCTTGTCCTGCAGCGCCAGCAGGTCCTTCAACGACTCGCGAATCAGCTCGATGGTGATGTCACGGCCCATGAAGTGCGAGTGAGCGATCACCCGCTTCAGGGCGCCTTCCAGTTCACGTACGTTGGAGCGGATACGCTGGGCAATGAAGAACGCCGCATCATGCGGCAGCTCGACCTTGGCCTGGTCGGCCTTCTTCATCAGGATCGCTACGCGCGTTTCCAGTTCCGGCGGCTCGACGGCTACCGTCAGGCCCCAGCCGAAGCGTGACTTCAGGCGTTCTTCCAGGCCTTCGATCTCCTTCGGGTAGCGGTCGCTGGTGAGAATCACCTGCTGACCACCCTCAAGCAGGGCGTTGAAGGTGTGGAAAAACTCTTCCTGGGAACGCTCTTTACGGGCAAAGAACTGGATGTCGTCGATCAGCAGCGCATCGACCGAGCGGTAGAAGCGCTTGAATTCGTTGATCGCGTTGAGTTGCAGCGCCTTGACCATGTCCGCGACGAAGCGCTCGGAATGCAGGTACACGACCTTGGCATTCGGGTTCTTCTTCAGCAGGTGGTTACCCACAGCATGCATCAGGTGGGTTTTACCCAGACCAACTCCGCCATAAAGGAACAGCGGGTTGTAACCATGCTTGGGGTTGTCGGCGACCTGCCAGGCCGCAGCGCGGGCCAGCTGGTTCGATTTACCTTCGACAAAGGTCTCGAAGGTAAATGTGCGGTTCAGGTAGCTGGTGTGCTTGAGCGCACCTTCTACCTGGACCGTGCGTTGCTCGGTGCGGTTGCCTGTGGCAGGCGCCGAAGCGCTGTCACCCATGCCATCGAAGCTGTCACGCGAAGCCGTTTCACCGATCTCGTTCACCTGCTCAGGCTCAGCCACTGGCGCTTGAACCGTTTCGGCAACAGCGGCCACGGCAGGCGCAGCGGCCTGTTGAGTCTGGCTGCTTGCGAGCGACGCAGCGACCGCTGCGCTGACAGGTGCATTGGGTGCAGCACGCGGAGCGGAGCTGCGACGGCTGCCTATTAACAAGGAAAGGGCTGGCGCCATGCCGCTGCCGTTTTCACCCAACAGTTCGAGCAGGCGGCCAAGGTACTTTTCATTCACCCAATCGAGAACGAAACGGTTAGGCGCATAGACGCGCAACTCGTCGCCTTCGGCTTCGACCTGTAGCGGACGGATCCAGGTGTTGAATTGCTGGGCAGGCAGTTCATCGCGCAGAAGCTCTACGCACTGCTGCCAAAGTTCCACTGACACGGATATCCCCTGAGTTTGAAAGCCGGATGAGGCCAAAACAAACCGCCATTGTACCGGTCGAGCGATCAGTTATCCACATGTGGAAACATTCTGAGCTATGACAAATCAGCCATTTAGCGGCAAAAACGTCCTTCAACCACTGTGAATAAGGTCTGTGGATAACCAGCCATGAGGGCTATGCACAACCCTGGTGTCAGCCCTGTTGATAACTGCGCTGTGGATAACAGGCATTTCTGTCCACAGGCTGTTCCCACGTCCAGCACAGGCGCAGCACCTGTTACCGACAAGGTTTCAAATCTCTGTACACTGCATGAATTCTGGGCTCAAAGCAGTTATCCACAGAAGGTTGTCCACCTAAGATCTATAAGTTCTTCAGAAAAGCTTTTTATATGTCTCTTCTTTTTTCTAATCTTGTCGTCCGTTTGCCTGCTCGATCAAGCCTTCCAGGTATCCAACCGCCAAAATGCCTTCCATAAGGAAAGACTGGTTGGAAATTGACCTATGGGCTTGCTTTCTCTAGAATCGCCGATCTCTTAAAAAGGGGGCCATTCCGGCCCGTAGTCGACAAACCCAGGTAACAACGCCATGAAACGTACTTTCCAACCAAGCACCATCAAGCGCGCTCGCACCCACGGCTTCCGTGCCCGTATGGCTACCAAGAACGGCCGCGCTGTTCTGTCGCGTCGTCGTGCCAAAGGCCGTAAGCGTCTGGCCATTTGATTTTTCGGCACAGGTGGTGAGTCAGGACTTCAGTCGGGAAAAGCGACTGCTTACACCCCGGCACTTCAAAGCGGTCTTCGACTCCCCAACCGGCAAGGTTCCAGGGAAAAACCTGCTGATCCTTGCTCGCGAGAACGGCCTGGATCACCCGCGCCTCGGCCTGGTGATCGGCAAGAAGAGCGTCAAGCTCGCCGTTCAACGCAATCGCCTCAAGCGCTTGATGCGCGATTCCTTCCGGCTCAATCAGCAATTGCTGGGTGGCCTGGACATAGTGATCGTCGCGCGCAAGGGATTGGGTGAGATAGAAAACCCGGAATTGCACCAACACTTTGGCAAGCTCTGGAAACGTCTGGCGCGCAGCCGGCCAACTCCAGCGGCAAACGCCGATTCCGCAGGGGTAGACAGTCAAAATGCGTAAACTGGCCCTCGTTCCGATCCAGTTTTACCGTTACGCCATCAGTCCCCTGATGGCCAATCACTGTCGTTTCTACCCCAGTTGCTCCTGTTACGCTCTTGAAGCCATTGAAAACCATGGCCTCTTGCGTGGCGGGTGGCTAGCCGTTCGTCGCCTGGGGCGTTGTCATCCGTGGAACGACGGCGGTTTCGATCCCGTTCCCCCCGCTCCTTCCTCCCGAACTTCTTCGATAGCCGAGTAATCATGGATATTAAACGCACGATCCTGATCGTCGCCCTGGCAATCGTGTCCTACGTCATGGTCCTCAAGTGGAACGAGGACTACGGCCAGGCTGCCCTGCCGACTCAGAATACTGCTGCCAGCACCACTGCCCCGGCCTTGCCGGATGGCGTGCCGGCCGGTAACGCCAGCGCCGATGTGCCGAGCGCCAATGCCGAATCCAGCCCTGCCGAACTGGCGCCGGTTGCAGTCAGCAAAGACCTGATCCGGGTCAAGACCGATGTGCTGGACCTGGCTATCGATCCGGTCGGTGGTGACATCGTCCAACTGAACCTGCCGCAATACCCACGTCGCCAGGACCACCCGGACATTCCGTTCCAGCTGTTCGACAATGGCGGGGAACGTGTCTACCTGGCACAAAGTGGCCTGACCGGCGTCAATGGTCCGGATGCCCGTTCGTCCGGCCGCCCGCTGTACGCTGCCGAGCAGAAGAGCTACCAGCTGGCCGACGGCCAGCAACAACTGGTGGTCGACCTGAAGTTCAGCGACAACGGCGTCAACTACATCAAGCGCTTCAGCTTCAAGCGCGGTGAGTACGACCTGACCGTCAGCTACCTGATCGACAACCAGAGCGGCCAGGCCTGGAGCGGCAACATGTTCGCCCAGCTCAAGCGTGACGCCAGCTCCGATCCGTCGTCGAGCACCGCCACTGGTACCGCGACCTACCTTGGCGCTGCCATGTGGACTGCTTCCGAGCCTTACAAAAAGGTCTCGATGAAGGACATCGACAAAGGTAGTTTGAAAGAAAATGTGTCTGGCGGCTGGGTTGCCTGGCTGCAGCACTACTTCGTGACCGCCTGGATTCCGGCCAAATCGGACAATAATGTTGTCCAGACCCGCAAGGACAGCCAGGGTAACTACATCATCGGCTACACCGGCCCGGCCCTCAGCGTTCCAGCGGGTGGCAAGGTCGAAACCAGCGCCATGCTGTACGCCGGTCCGAAGATCCAGTCCAAGCTGAAAGAGTTGTCCCCAGGCCTGGAACTGACCGTCGACTACGGTTTCCTGTGGTTCATCGCCCAACCAATCTTCTGGCTGCTGCAACATATCCACAGCCTGCTGGGTAACTGGGGCTGGTCGATCATCGTGCTGACCATGCTCATCAAGGGCCTGTTCTTCCCACTGTCGGCTGCCAGCTATCGCTCGATGGCGCGTATGCGCGCCGTGGCGCCGAAGCTTGCTGCACTGAAGGAACGCTTCGGTGACGATCGCCAGAAGATGTCCCAGGCGATGATGGAGCTGTACAAGAAAGAGAAGATCAACCCACTGGGCGGTTGCTTGCCGATCCTGGTGCAGATGCCGGTGTTCCTGTCCCTGTACTGGGTACTGCTGGAAAGCGTCGAGATGCGTCAGGCGCCATGGATGCTGTGGATTACCGACCTGTCGATCAAGGATCCGTTCTTCATCCTGCCGATCATCATGGGCGCCACCATGTTCATCCAGCAGCGTCTGAACCCGACTCCGCCGGATCCGATGCAGGCCAAGGTGATGAAAATGATGCCGATCATCTTCACCTTCTTCTTCCTGTGGTTCCCGGCTGGTCTGGTGCTGTACTGGGTTGTGAACAACTGCCTGTCGATCACTCAGCAGTGGTACATCACCCGCCGTATCGAAGCAGCCACCAAAAAAGCTGCTGCTTGACGGGCTACTGCGCTAGCCTGTGAATAAAAACGCCCCCTCGGGGGCGTTTTTGCTATCTGTCGTTTTTGTCGTAGAGGCTTTCGAGCATGAACACTGTGCGTGAAACCATCGCCGCCATCGCCACCGCCCAAGGCCGCGGAGGCGTCGGTATCGTCAGGCTGTCCGGGCCATTGGCGAGCAAGGCTGGCCAGCTGATCACCGGCCGAACGCTGACGCCACGGCATGCCCACTACGGGCCATTTCGCGACGACGATGGTCTGGTGCTGGATGAGGGCATTGCGCTGTTCTTCCCTGGGCCCAATTCGTTCACCGGCGAGGATGTACTCGAGCTGCAGGGCCATGGCGGCCCAGTGGTCCTGGATATGCTGCTGCAGCGCTGTGTACAAGTTGGCTGCCGCCTGGCGCGCCCGGGCGAGTTCAGCGAGCGTGCGTTCCTCAACGACAAGCTCGACCTGGCCCAGGCCGAAGCCATCGCCGACCTGATCGAGGCGAGTTCCAGCCAGGCCGCGCGCAACGCCTTGCGCTCTCTGCAGGGGGAATTCTCCAAGCGTGTGCACAGCCTGACAGAGGCGCTGATTGCGTTGCGCATCTACGTCGAGGCAGCGATCGACTTCCCCGAAGAGGAAATCGACTTCCTCGCTGATGGCCATGTGTTGTCGATGCTCGATGCAGTGCGCACCGAGTTATCCACCGTGCAGCGCGAGGCCGGGCAGGGCGCCTTGCTGCGTGACGGTATGACAGTGGTGATCGCGGGGCGGCCGAATGCCGGCAAGTCGAGCTTGCTGAACCAGCTGGCGGGGCGCGAGGCCGCCATCGTCACCGACATCGCCGGCACCACCCGGGACATTCTCCGGGAACATATCCACATCGATGGCATGCCGCTGCATGTGGTTGACACTGCAGGCCTGCGGGATACCGATGACCATGTGGAAAAGATCGGCGTGGAACGCGCACTGAAGGCCATCGGCGAGGCTGATCGGGTATTGCTGGTGGTCGATTCCACCGCACCTGAGGCCAGCGACCCGTTCGCCTTGTGGCCCGAGTTTCTCGACCAGCGGCCAGACCCGGCCAAGGTCACGCTGATTCGCAACAAGGCCGATCTCAGTGGTGAACGGGTTGGGTTGGAACAATGCGACGACGGCCATGTGACCATTACCCTGAGTGCCAAGGGGGATCACCAGGGGCTGCAACTGCTGCGTGACCACCTCAAGGCCTGCATGGGTTATGAACAGACCGCCGAGAGCGGTTTCAGCGCCCGCCGGCGTCACCTGGATGCCCTGCGCCAAGCCAGTACGCACCTGGAGCATGGTCGTGCTCAGCTGACCCTGGCGGGAGCGGGTGAATTGCTGGCCGAGGACCTGCGTCAGGCGCAGCAGGCGCTGGGCGAGATCACGGGGGCATTCAGTTCCGATGACCTGTTGGGGCGGATCTTCTCCAGTTTCTGCATCGGCAAGTAATCCACAGCTCGTTAAAACCAAGGCCGCTCCTTCTGGAGCGGCTTTTTTTTGCCTGTGATTTATCCACTCGTCGGATTCGAAACCCCAATTCAGTGCCTCAGTCGACATCTGCAGAAGCGTTCGTCGGCCGTCGAATCATCGCGCTGTCGGTCAATTCAGGGGAACGTGAATTCATCCACAGACACAAAACCCTGTTCGGGAGCCCTGTGGAAAACCCGCCTTCAGCTCCGTTGATAAGCAGGCATTTTTTCTGAGGATAAAGGCGCCTGTGGGTAAACAGCCATTTAATCCACAGGCTAAAAGACGTTATCCATAACCCTCATGGTGGGTAAGCCACAGGGTTTATTTTCACTGTAAGCCAGGTAAACAGAGGGCTATAGCACGTTATCCACAGACAAGGCTGTGCATAAGAATAAACATAAAAACAAAGCTTTTTTAAATTTCTTCTCTTTGATTTCTGTTGTCTGCCACTCATCCACAGACTGATCAAAATTTGCTCAGATGGTTCCTTTAGAGGGGGGGAAGTCCCTATACTTGTCCGCTTACCTTCTCTATTCGCAAAAACAGGCACGAGGTGCGTGGTGGATTTCCCTTCCCGTTTTGAAGTGATCGTCATCGGCGGCGGCCATGCCGGTACCGAGGCTGCGCTTGCGTCAGCACGCATGGGTGTGAAAACCCTGCTGTTGACCCATAACGTGGAAACCCTCGGTCACATGAGCTGCAACCCCGCCATCGGCGGTATTGGCAAAAGCCATCTGGTCAAAGAGATCGATGCGCTCGGCGGCGCGATGGCGCTGGCCACCGACAAGAGCGGCATCCAGTTCCGCATCCTGAACAACCGCAAGGGCCCGGCCGTACGCGCCACCCGCGCACAGGCCGACCGCGCCATCTACAAGGCGGTGGTCCGCGAGATCCTAGAAAACCAGCCGAACCTGTGGATATTCCAGCAGTCCTGCGACGACCTGATCGTCGAACAGAACCAGGTCAAAGGTGTGGTGACCCAGATGGGCCTGCGCTTCTTCGCCGAATCCGTAGTGCTGACCACCGGTACTTTCCTCGGTGGCCTTATCCACATCGGCCTGCAGAATCATTCCGGTGGTCGCGCCGGTGATCCGCCTTCGATTGCTTTGGCTCACCGCATGCGTGAACTGCCGCTGCGCGTCGGCCGCCTGAAAACCGGTACCCCGCCGCGTATCGACGGGCGTTCCGTGGACTTCTCGGTCATGACCGAGCAGCCAGGCGATACGCCGATCCCGGTGATGTCGTTCATGGGCAACGCCCAGATGCACCCGCGCCAGGTGAGCTGCTGGATTACCCACACCAACGCCCGCACCCACGAGATCATTGCCTCGAACCTTGACCGTTCACCGATGTACTCCGGTGTGATCGAAGGTGTCGGCCCACGCTATTGCCCGTCGATCGAAGACAAGATCCACCGCTTCGCCGACAAGGAAAGCCACCAGGTGTTCATCGAGCCAGAAGGCCTGACCACCCACGAGCTGTACCCCAACGGTATTTCCACTTCGCTGCCGTTCGATGTGCAGCTGGAGCTGGTGCGCTCGATCCGCGGGATGGAAAACGCCCACATCGTTCGGCCGGGTTACGCCATCGAGTACGACTACTTCGACCCGCGTGACCTCAAGTACAGCCTGGAGACCAAAGTCATCGGTGGCCTGTTCTTCGCCGGCCAGATCAACGGCACCACCGGCTACGAAGAAGCCGGCGCCCAGGGCCTGTTGGCCGGGACCAACGCCGCGCTGCGTGCCCAAGGCCGCGAAAGCTGGTGCCCGCGCCGCGACGAGGCGTACATCGGCGTATTGGTCGACGACCTGATTACCCTGGGTACCCAGGAGCCGTACCGGATGTTCACTTCGCGTGCCGAATACCGGCTGATCCTGCGCGAGGACAACGCTGACCTGCGCCTGACCGAGAAAGGTCGCGAGCTCGGCCTGATCGACGACGAGCGCTGGGCCGCGTTCTGCGCCAAGCGCGATGGCATCGAGCGTGAAGAACAACGCCTGAAGTCGACCTGGGTACGCCCGAACACCGAGCAGGGCCAAGCCATTGTGGATAAGTTCGGCACCCCACTGGCTCACGAGTACAGCCTGCTCAACCTGCTGGCCCGGCCAGAGATCGACTATGCCGGGTTGATCGAAGCGACCGGTGGTGAAGCAATCGATCCACAGGTCGCCGAGCAGGTAGAGATCAAGACCAAGTACGCCGGTTACATCGATCGTCAGCAGGATGAGATCGCCCGTCTGCGCGCCAGCGAAGACACCCGTCTGCCTGTGGATATCGACTACACCACGATTTCCGGTCTGTCGAAGGAAATCCAGGGCAAGCTCGGCCAGACCCGTCCTGAGACGCTGGGCCAGGCTTCGCGTATCCCCGGCGTCACCCCGGCGGCGATTTCCCTGTTGCTGATTCATCTGAAAAAACGCGGCGCTGGCCGCGAATTGGAGCAAAGCGCTTGAGTTCCCTGGTCACCCCGCAACACGCCGAAGAGTTGTCCACAGGTGCGCGCCAGCTCGGTGTCGAGCTGAGCGTCGAGCAGCAGGAGAAGCTGCTGGGCTACCTGGCCCTGTTGATCAAATGGAACAAAGCCTACAACCTCACTGCCGTGCGCGATCCGGACGAGATGGTTTCCCGCCATCTGCTCGACAGCCTCAGTGTCATGTCGTTTATCCACAGCGAACGTGACAACTGGCTGGATGTTGGCAGCGGCGGTGGCATGCCCGGCATCCCTTTGGCTATCCTGCATCCGCACAAGCAGGTGACGGTGCTGGACGCCAATGGCAAGAAGACCCGCTTCCTGACCCAGGTGAAGATGGAACTGAAACTGGACAACCTCACGGTTATCCACAGCCGGGTCGAAGCCTTCCAGCCCTCGCTACCGTTCAGCGGGATCATCTCCCGCGCCTTCAGCAGCATGGAGAACTTCACCAACTGGACCCGCCATCTGGGCGACACCGGGACGCAATGGCTTGCAATGAAGGGGCTGCATCCTGCCGATGAACTGGTAGCATTGCCCGCAGACTTCACAGTGGAAAGCGAGCAGGCCCTGACCGTCCCAGGTTGCCAGGGCCAGCGCCATCTGCTGATACTGCGCCGCAAGGCTTGATTGGGAACACACGCAACAATGGCTAAGGTATTCGCAATCGCGAACCAGAAAGGTGGGGTCGGCAAGACCACCACCTGTATCAACCTCGCAGCATCGCTGGCCGCGACCAAGCGTCGTGTGCTGCTGATCGACCTCGATCCGCAGGGCAACGCGACCATGGGCAGCGGTGTGGACAAACACGAACTCGAGCATTCGGTCTATGACCTGCTGATCGGGGAATGCGACCTTGCCCAGGCCATGCACTACTCCGAGCACGGCGGCTTCCAGTTGCTGCCGGCCAACCGCGACCTGACCGCTGCGGAAGTGGTGCTGCTGGAAATGCAGGTCAAGGAGAGCCGCCTGCGCAACGCGCTGGCGCCGATCCGCGAGAACTACGATTTCATCCTCATCGACTGCCCGCCGTCGCTGTCGATGCTGACGCTCAACGCGCTGGTCGCCTCCGATGGCGTGATCATCCCGATGCAGTGCGAGTACTACGCACTCGAAGGTCTCAGCGATCTTGTGGATAACATCAAGCGCATCGCTGCCCGGTTGAACCCGGAGCTGAAGATCGAAGGCCTGCTGCGGACCATGTACGACCCGCGCCTGAGCCTGAACAACGATGTTTCGGCGCAGCTCAAGGAACACTTCGGCGAGCAGCTGTACGACACGGTCATCCCGCGCAACATCCGCCTGGCCGAGGCCCCGAGCTTCGGCATGCCGGCGCTGGCCTACGACAAGCAATCGCGTGGCGCACTGGCCTATCTGGCCCTGGCCGGGGAACTGGTACGCCGTCAACGCCGTCAATCACGCACTGCAC
Source organism: Pseudomonas sp. NPDC089428 (assembly GCF_044749325.1). Classification (NCBI taxonomy): domain Bacteria; kingdom Pseudomonadati; phylum Pseudomonadota; class Gammaproteobacteria; order Pseudomonadales; family Pseudomonadaceae; genus Pseudomonas; species Pseudomonas sp. NPDC089428. The sequence goes on along the minus strand of NZ_JBIVHT010000002.1, from coordinate 508,661 downwards.
AAACAACTTAAGGAATCCGTATGGCCGTCAAGAAACGGGGTCTCGGACGTGGGTTGGATGCTCTGCTCAGTGGTCCTTCCGTCAGCGCGCTCGAAGAGCAGGCTGTGAAGATCGACCAGAAAGAACTGCAACACCTGCCCGTCGAACTGATCCAGCGCGGCAAGTACCAGCCGCGCCGCGACATGGACCCCGAGGCACTGGAAGAACTCGCGCACTCGATTCGCAACCATGGGGTGATGCAGCCGATCGTGGTTCGCCCGATCGACGGTAGCCGCTATGAGATCATTGCCGGTGAGCGCCGCTGGCGCGCCACTCAGCAGGCCGGTCTCGACACCATCCCGGCGATGGTGCGCGAAGTGCCGGATGAAGCCGCCATCGCCATGGCGCTGATCGAGAACATTCAGCGCGAGGACCTCAACCCGCTGGAAGAAGCACTGGCCCTGCAGCGCCTGCAGCAGGAGTTCGAGCTGACCCAGCAACAGGTGGCCGATGCCGTGGGCAAGTCGCGGGTGACCGTGGCCAACCTGCTGCGCCTGATCTCGCTGCCCGAGGCGATCAAGACCATGCTCGCCCACGGCGACCTGGAAATGGGCCATGCCCGTGCGTTGCTCGGCCTCGAGGAAGATCGTCAGGAAGAGGGGGCGCGTCATGTTGTCGCACGTGGCCTCACTGTGCGCCAAACCGAGGCACTGGTCCGTCAGTGGCTCAATGGCAAGCCTGAGCCGGTCGAACCGAGCAAACCTGATCCGGACATCGCGCGCCTTGAACAACGGCTCGCAGAGCGCCTGGGCTCTGCCGTGCAGATACGCCACGGCAACAAGGGCAAAGGCCAATTGGTTATTCGCTACAACTCGCTTGACGAGTTGCAAGGCGTGCTTGCTCACATCCGCTGAAACAATTCCCGTTGTAGCGCGCAGTCGGAAATCACTACCGAAGAGTTGAATAGGGGTTAATCCACCCCTATACTCTGCGCGCATTTTGTCGGCACAAATTATGCCAAGTCATAACTGACTTGTTGGTCGACTTCCGAGGAGCAGTTGTGATGGAAATCCGCACGCCAAACCGCCTGCCTTTCCATCGCTGGGCGGTTTTTCCGGTACTGCTGGCTCAATTCGTCGTACTGCTGCTGGCAACCTTGGTGTTGTGGCAGTGGAAAGGGGCGGTCAGTGGATATTCAGGCCTTTGCGGAGGTTTGATTGCCTGGCTGCCCAATGTGTATTTCGCCTGGAAGGCTTTTCGCTTCAGCGGAGCTCGGGCGGCACAAGCTATCGTCAAGTCGTTTTACGCTGGCGAGGCAGGCAAGATGATTTTGACGGCAGTGCTATTTGCACTGACCTTCGCAGGAGTGAAGCCACTGGCGCCGTTAGCAGTATTCGGCGTCTTCGTGTTGACCCTTTTGGTCAGCTGGTTCGCGCCCCTGCTGATGAATAAAAGACTTTCGAGACCTTAGGGCGTTTGAGGCAACCATGGCAGCAGAAACCGCTTCGGGCTATATCCAGCACCACTTGCAGAACCTGACCTACGGTCAACTACCAGACGGCAGCTGGGGCTTTGCCCATTCGGCTGCAGAAGCCAAGGCAATGGGCTTCTGGGCGTTCCACCTGGACACCCTGGGTTGGTCCGTCGCGCTGGGTCTGATCTTCCTGTTCATCTTCCGCATGGCGGCCAAGAAGGCGACTTCCGGCCAACCAGGCGGCCTGCAGAACTTCGTGGAAGTGCTGGTGGACTTCGTCAACGGCAGCGTGAAGGACTCCTTCCACGGCCGTAGCCCGGTGATCGCCCCGCTGGCGCTGACCATCTTCGTCTGGGTGTTCCTGATGAACGCCATCGACCTGGTACCGGTCGACTGGATTCCTCAGCTGGCCATCCTGATTTCCGGTGACCCGCACATTCCGTTCCGCGCCGTGTCGACCACCGACCCGAACGCGACCCTGGCCATGGCCTTCTGCGTGTTCGCCCTGATCATCTTCTACAGCATCAAGGTCAAGGGCCTGGGCGGCTTCATCGGTGAACTCACCCTGCACCCGTTCGGCAGCAAGAACATCTTCCTGCAGATCCTGCTGATCCCGGTGAACTTCCTGCTGGAATTCGTCACCCTGATCGCCAAGCCGATCTCGCTGGCACTGCGTCTTTTCGGCAACATGTACGCCGGCGAGCTGGTGTTCATCCTGATCGCCGTGATGTTCGGCGCCGGCATCCTCTGGCTGAGCGGCCTAGGTGTCGTGCTGCAGTGGGCGTGGGCTGTGTTCCACATCCTGATCATCACGCTGCAAGCTTTCATCTTCATGATGCTGACCATCGTCTACCTGTCGATGGCTCATGAAGATAACCATTAAGACCGCCTGGCGTGTCTTGTAGCCTTCCCCGCTCGTTTGGGGGGAGGGCTTTAAAAGTCCGCAAGGGCAGCTGTACCAAACGATTTGTTTTACCGCTTCAACTTAAAAACCTAACCAATACGACGTAAAAGTCGGGAGGAAAGATGGAAACTGTAGTTGGTCTGACCGCTATCGCTGTTGCTCTGCTGATCGGCCTGGGTGCTCTGGGTACCGCCATTGGTTTCGGCCTGCTGGGCGGCAAGTTCCTGGAAGGCGCTGCTCGTCAGCCTGAGATGGTTCCGATGCTGCAGGTCAAAATGTTCATCGTTGCCGGTCTGCTCGACGCCGTAACCATGATCGGTGTTGGTATCGCTCTGTTCTTCACCTTCGCGAATCCGTTCGTTGGTCAGATCGCCGGCTAATCACTCGTAACCACGAGTTGATGGCTGTGATGAATTAAGACCGAGCGAGGTGTTGGCGTGAACATTAATGCAACCCTGATTGGCCAATCCGTTGCCTTCCTGATTTTTGTACTCTTCTGCATGAAGTACGTATGGCCTCCGGTCATCACTGCCCTGCAAGAGCGCCAAAAGAAGATTGCCGACGGCTTGGACGCTGCCAACCGCGCAGCTCGCGACCTGGAGCTGGCCCAAGAGAAAGTGGGTCAGCAACTGCGTGAAGCTAAAGCACAGGCAGCCGAAATCATTGAGCAAAGCAAGAAACGCGCTGCTCAGCTTGTCGAGGAAGCCCGTGATCAGGCCCGCGTCGAAGCTGACCGTGTGAAGGCTCAGGCTCTGGCCGAGATCGAACAGGAACTGAACAGCGCTAAAGACGCTCTGCGTGCCCAAGTGGGTGCTCTGGCCGTTGGTGGTGCTGAAAAGATCCTTGGCGCCACAATCGATCAAAACGCGCATGCGGAGCTGGTTAACAAACTGGCCGCTGAAATTTAAGCGAGGGCGATCATGGCAGAACTGACCACGTTGGCCCGACCTTACGCTAAGGCTGCCTTTGAGCATGCCCAGGCCCATCAGCAACTGGCCAATTGGTCAGCCATGCTCGGCCTGGCTGCTGCGGTGTCGCAAGACGACACCATGCAGCGCCTGCTCAAGGCCCCGCGACTGACGAGCGCAGAAAAGGCCGCCACGTTCATTGACGTGTGCGGTGACAAGTTCAATGCACAGGCACAGAATTTCATTCATGTTGCCGCGGAAAACGACCGTCTCCTGCTGTTGCCGGAGATTGCCGCCCTGTTCGACCTGTACAAGGCCGAGCAAGAGAAATCCGTGGACGTGGAAGTCACCAGTGCCTTCGCGTTGAACCAAGAACAGCAAGACAAACTCGCCAAGGTTCTCAGTGCACGGTTAGGCCAGGAAGTGCGCCTGCACGCGTCGGAGGATGCCAGCCTGATTGGCGGCGTCGTCATCCGCGCTGGTGACCTGGTAATCGATGGCTCTGTTCGCGGCAAGATCGCGAAACTGGCCGAAGCATTGAAATCTTGAGTTTGAAGGGGCAGCAGAGCAATGCAGCAACTCAATCCTTCCGAAATTAGTGAAATCATCAAGGGCCGCATCGACAACCTCGATGTGAGCTCCCAAGCCCGTAACGAAGGTACCGTTGTTTCGGTATCCGACGGTATCGTGCGGATCCACGGTCTGGCCGACGTCATGTACGGCGAAATGATCGAGTTCCCTGGCAGCGTTTTCGGCATGGCCCTGAACCTGGAGCAAGACTCCGTAGGTGCAGTGATCCTGGGTGCCTATGACACCCTCGCCGAAGGCATGAGCGCCAAGTGCACCGGCCGCATCCTGGAAGTTCCGGTTGGTAAGGAACTGCTGGGTCGCGTCGTTGACGCACTGGGCAACCCGATCGACGGCAAAGGTCCTCTGGGCAACACCCAGACCGACGCGGTCGAGAAAGTGGCCCCAGGCGTGATCTGGCGTAAGTCGGTAGACCAGCCTGTACAGACTGGCTACAAGTCCGTCGACGCCATGATCCCAGTCGGCCGTGGCCAGCGTGAGCTGATCATCGGTGACCGCCAGATCGGCAAGACCGCCATGGCCATCGACGCCATCATCAACCAGAAAGACTCCGGTATTTTCTGTGTTTATGTTGCAGTCGGCCAGAAGCGTTCCACCGTTGCCAACATCGTTCGCAAGCTGGAAGAAGCCGGCGCCCTGTCCAACACCATCGTGGTCGTTGCCAGTGCTTCGGAATCCGCCGCACTGCAGTTCCTGGCGCCATACGCCGGCTGCACCATGGGCGAGTTCTTCCGTGACCGCGGTGAAGACGCCCTGATCGTTTACGATGACCTGTCCAAGCAGGCCGTTGCCTACCGTCAGATCTCCCTGCTGCTGCGCCGTCCACCAGGACGTGAAGCGTACCCAGGCGACGTGTTCTATCTCCACTCCCGTCTGCTGGAGCGTGCATCGCGCGTTTCGGAAGAGTACGTCGAGAAGTTCACCAACGGCGCAGTCACTGGCAAGACCGGTTCCCTGACCGCCCTGCCGATCATCGAAACTCAGGCTGGCGACGTTTCCGCGTTCGTTCCGACCAACGTGATTTCCATCACCGACGGTCAGATCTTCCTGGAATCGGCCATGTTCAACTCGGGCATCCGCCCTGCAGTGAACGCCGGTGTTTCGGTATCCCGCGTAGGTGGTGCCGCTCAGACCAAGATCATCAAGAAGCTGTCCGGTGGTATTCGTACCGCTCTGGCTCAGTACCGTGAACTGGCTGCATTCGCCCAGTTCGCTTCCGATCTGGACGAAGCGACCCGCAAGCAGCTGGAGCATGGTCAGCGCGTAACCGAGCTGATGAAGCAGAAGCAGTACGCGCCAATGTCCATCGCGGACATGGCCCTGTCGCTGTACGCCGCTGAGCGTGGTTTCCTGACTGACGTGGAAGTCTCCAAGGTCGGTAGCTTCGAGCAAGCACTGATCGCCTACTTCAACCGTGATCACGCCGAACTGATGGCGAAGATCAACGTGAAGGGTGACTTCAACGACGAAATCGACGCTGGCATGAAAGCCGGTATCGAGAAGTTCAAGGCCACCCAGACCTGGTAAGCCGCAGCGGGGGCCTAGGCCCCCGCTTGCTAACCTGATAGGTGATACATGGCAGGCGCAAAAGAGATTCGCAGTAAGATTGCGAGCATCAAAAGCACGCAAAAAATTACCAGCGCCATGGAGAAAGTGGCGGTCAGCAAGATGCGCAAGGCACAAATGCGCATGGCTGCTAGCCGTCCTTACGCGGAGCGTATCCGCCAGGTGATCGGTCATCTGGCCAACGCCAACCCGGAATACCGTCACCCGTTCATGATCGAGCGCCCTGTAAAGCGCGCCGGTTATATCGTGGTGAGCAGTGACCGTGGTCTGTGCGGTGGCTTGAACACCAACCTGTTCAAGGCCCTGGTCAAGGACATGAACGAAAACCGCGAACAGGGCGTTGAAATCGACCTGTGCGTGATCGGCAGCAAGGGTGCGGCATTCTTCCGCAACTTTGGCGGCAACGTCGTAGCCGCGATCAGCCACCTGGGCGAAGAGCCATCGATCAACGATTTGATCGGCTCCGTCAAAGTGATGCTGGACGCCTACCTGGACGGCCGTATCGATCGCCTGTCGGTGGTTTCGAACAAGTTCATCAACACCATGACCCAAAAACCGACGGTCGAGCAATTGGTACCGTTGGTGGCAACCCCGGATCAGGATCTCAAGCATCACTGGGACTACCTGTACGAACCCGACGCAAAAGAGCTGCTGGACGGCTTGATGGTGCGTTACGTGGAGTCGCAGGTATACCAGGCGGTGGTCGAGAACAACGCTGCTGAACAAGCGGCCCGGATGATCGCCATGAAGAACGCCACAGACAACGCCGGTGATTTGATCAAAGAGCTTCAACTGATCTACAACAAGGCGCGTCAGGCTGCGATCACCCAGGAGATCTCGGAAATCGTCGGCGGCGCTGCCGCGGTTTAACGGTTCAAAAATTCAGAGGATCCAGCTATGAGTAGCGGACGTATCGTTCAAATCATCGGCGCCGTCATCGACGTGGAATTCCCACGTGACGTCGTGCCGAGTGTTTACAACGCGCTGAAAGTACAAGGCGCGGAAACCACCCTCGAAGTTCAGCAGCAGCTGGGCGACGGTGTGGTTCGTACCATTGCAATGGGCTCGACCGAAGGCCTGAAGCGCGGTCTGGATGTCGTCGACACCGGTGCTGCCATTTCCGTTCCAGTTGGTAAGGCCACCCTGGGCCGTATCATGGACGTTCTGGGCAACCCAATCGACGAAGCCGGCCCGATCGGCGAAGACGAGCGTCGCGGTATCCACCAGCCAGCGCCTTCGTTCGCTGACCAGGCAGGCGGCAACGACCTGCTGGAAACCGGCATCAAGGTTATCGACCTGGTTTGCCCGTTCGCCAAGGGTGGTAAGGTTGGTCTGTTCGGTGGTGCCGGTGTCGGCAAGACCGTAAACATGATGGAACTGATCCGTAACATCGCCATGGAACACAGCGGTTACTCCGTGTTCGCTGGTGTGGGTGAGCGTACTCGTGAGGGTAACGACTTCTACCACGAGATGAAGGATTCCAACGTTCTCGACAAAGTAGCACTGGTCTACGGTCAGATGAACGAGCCACCAGGAAACCGTCTGCGCGTAGCGCTGACCGGCCTGACCATGGCTGAGAAGTTCCGTGACGAAGGTAACGACGTTCTGCTGTTCGTCGACAACATCTATCGTTACACCCTGGCCGGTACCGAAGTATCCGCACTGCTGGGCCGTATGCCTTCGGCAGTAGGTTACCAGCCGACCCTGGCTGAAGAGATGGGCGTTCTGCAAGAGCGCATCACCTCCACCAAGGAAGGTTCGATCACCTCCGTACAGGCCGTATACGTACCTGCGGACGACTTGACCGACCCGTCGCCAGCGACCACCTTCGCCCACTTGGACGCCACCGTCGTTCTGTCCCGTGACATCGCCTCCCTGGGTATCTACCCAGCGGTCGACCCACTGGACTCGACTTCGCGCCAGCTGGACCCGAACGTGATCGGCAACGAGCACTACGAGACCGCTCGTGGCGTTCAGTATGTTCTGCAGCGCTACAAAGAGCTGAAGGACATCATCGCGATCCTGGGTATGGACGAACTGTCCGAAGCCGACAAGCAACTGGTAGCCCGCGCTCGTAAGATCCAGCGCTTCCTGTCGCAGCCGTTCTTCGTGGCCGAAGTCTTCACCGGTTCGCCAGGCAAGTACGTGTCTCTGAAAGACACCATCGCTGGCTTCAGCGGCATCCTCAAAGGTGACTACGACCACCTGCCAGAACAAGCGTTCTACATGGTCGGCAGCATCGACGAAGCGATCGAGAAAGCCAAGAAACTGTAATCCCGGCGCCCCGCAAGGGGCGCTAATCAGGTTGAGGCAAGCAGATGGCTATGACAGTCCATTGCGATATCGTCAGCGCGGAAGGAGAAATCTTCTCCGGCCTGGTCGAGATGGTAGTAGCGCACGGCAACCTGGGCGATCTTGGTATCGCTCCAGGCCACGCCCCGCTGATCACCAATCTCAAGCCTGGTCCGATCACGCTGACCAAGCAAGGTGGCGATCGTGAGGTGTACTACATCTCCGGTGGCTTCCTCGAAGTGCAGCCGAACATGGTCAAGGTTCTTGCCGACACCGTGCAGCGCGCTGCCGACCTGGACGAAGCTCAGGCTCAGGAAGCCCTCAAGGCTGCTGAGAACGCCCTGAACGCGAAAAGCTCGGACTTCGACTACGGTGCTGCTGCCGCACGTCTGGCCGAGGCTGCAGCTCAGCTGCGTACCGTCCAGCAATTGCGCAAAGGCAAGTAATTCGGTTCAGGCCGCATACTTCCGTTGTGATTGAGTAAAAGGGTAGCCTCGGCTACCCTTTTTCTTTTTCCGAATTCTTCTCAGGTCACGTCCCTGACCGCCCAGGATTGGTAGCCAGTCAATGTCCCTTGATATCGTTATTCTCGCCGCCGGCCAAGGCACTCGCATGCGTTCGGCGCTGCCCAAGGTGCTGCACCCGGTAGCCGGCAATTCCATGCTCGGCCACGTTATCCACAGCGCGCGCCAGCTTCAGCCTCAAGGCATTCACGTGGTGATCGGCCACGGTGCCGAGTTGGTACGTGAACGCTTGGCAGCCGACGACCTGAATTTCGTCATGCAGGACAAGCAGCTGGGTACAGGCCATGCTGTTGCGCAGGCATTGCCGGCGATCACTGCCGACACGGTACTGGTGCTTTATGGAGATGTGCCGCTGATCGAGGTGGAAACCCTGCAACGCCTGCTGACCAAAGCCAACGACAAGCAGCTGGGGCTGCTCACTGTAACCCTGCAGGACCCGACCGGTTATGGTCGCATCGTGCGAGATGGTGAAGGCCAGGTGACCGCTATCGTCGAGCACAAGGATGCCAGTGAAGCGCAGAAGGCAATCAAGGAAGGCAACACCGGCATCCTGGCTCTGCCGGCTGCGCGTCTGGCCGACTGGATGGGCCGCCTGTCGAACAACAATGCGCAGGGCGAGTATTACCTCACTGATGTCATCGCCATGGCGGTGGCCGATGGCTTGGTGGTCGCCACCGAACAGCCGCACGACCCAATGGAAGTGCAGGGTGCCAATGACCGTCGCCAGCTGGCGGAACTCGAGCGCCATTACCAGTTGCGCGAAGGCCGCCGGCTGATGGCCCAGGGTGTCACCCTGCGCGACCCGGCGCGCTTTGATGTACGGGGTGAAGTGACCGTTGGTCGCGACGTGCTGATCGACATCAACGTGATTCTCGAAGGCAAGGTGGTCATCGAGGACGATGTGCAGATCGGCCCCAACTGTGTGATCAAGGACAGCACCCTGCGCAAGGGTGCGATCATCAAGGCCAACACTCACCTTGACGGTGCGGTGATGGGCGAGGGCAGCGATGCCGGCCCGTTCGCCCGCCTGCGTCCGGGCAGCGTGCTTGAAGCCAAGGCCCATGTGGGTAACTTCGTCGAACTGAAGAACGCTCACCTGGGCGAGGGCGCCAAGGCCGGTCACCTGACCTATCTGGGCGATGCCGAGATCGGCGCCCGTACCAACATCGGCGCCGGTACCATCACCTGCAACTACGATGGCGCCAACAAGTTCAAGACAGTGATGGGGGAGGACGTGTTCATCGGCTCCAACAATTCGCTGGTGGCGCCTGTGGAGATCAAGGCCGGTGCGACAACGGCGGCCGGTTCAACCATTACCCAGGTCGTCGAAGCGGGTGACCTGGCGGTGGCGCGTGCCCGCCAGCGCAATATCTCGGGCTGGAAGCGGCCGGAAAAGATCAAGAAAAGCTGAGTTATACACAGCTGCCTGAATCGAAAGCCGACTTATGTGAATAAGTCGGCTTTTTTATTGGCCCATGCAAGCTGGCGGTCGAGAAATTTTATCCACGCCTTGACGAATCGGCCATCTTAGGTTTTGATTGCAACCAATATCTTTCGAATCGAAACTTAAACGCCCATGTCGAAACGAAACACCCCCCAGCGCCGCCACAACATCCTCGCCATGCTAAGCGAGCAGGGCGAGGTGAGTGTGGATGCCTTGGCCAGGCGTTTCGAAACCTCGGAAGTGACCATCCGCAAGGACCTTGCCGCGCTGGAGGCCAACGGCCTGCTGCTGCGCCGCTACGGCGGTGCGGTACCGGTGCCGCAGGAGATGCTCAGTGAGCCCGCGCAACCGGTGTCTGCCTACAAGCAGGCTATCGCCCGCGCGGCGGTCGGGCGTATTCGCGAGCATGCGCGGATCATCATCGACAGTGGCAGCACTACCGCTGCCATGATCCCGGAACTGGGCCGCCAGCCCGGCCTGGTGGTGATGACCAACTCGCTGAATGTGGCCCGCGCCATCAGCGAGATCGAGCACGAACCGGTGCTGCTGATGACCGGGGGCACCTGGGATCCGCATTCAGAGTCGTTCCAGGGCCAGGTCGCCGAGCAGGTACTACGCTCTTACGATTTCGACCAGCTGTTCATTGGTGCCGACGGTATCGACCTGCAGCGCGGCACCACCACCTTCAATGAACTGCTTGGCCTGAGCCGAGTGATGGCCGAGGTGGCCCGCGAGGTGATCGTGATGGTCGAGTCCGACAAGGTCGGGCGCAAGATCCCCAATCTCGAGCTGCCCTGGGGCAGCGTGCACACCCTTATTACAGACGAACGCCTGCCCGCAGCGGCACGCGAACAGATTCAAGCCCGCGGCATCAACCTGATCTGCGCCGCGATCAGCCAGGAGCAATAAACATGTGTGGAATCGTTGGTGCCGTAGCCGAGCGCAACATCACTGCCATTCTCATCGAAGGCCTCAAGCGTCTTGAATATCGCGGGTACGACAGTGCCGGCCTGGCCGTCTACACCCAGCAGGGCGAGCTGCAGCGCCGCCGCCGCATCGGCAAGGTTGCCGAGCTGGAAGCTGCAGTTGCTGCCGAGCCGCTGAACGGCCAGCTGGGTATCGCCCACACCCGTTGGGCCACCCACGGTGCGCCGACCGAAGGCAACGCCCACCCGCATTTCTCCGGCAACGAAGTGGCGGTGGTGCACAACGGCATCATTGAAAACCACGAAGAGCTGCGTGAAGAGCTGAAAGGTCTGGGGTACGTGTTTACTTCGCAGACCGACACTGAAGTCATCGTGCATCTGATCCACCACACGCTGAAGACCCTCCCGGACCTCGCCGAGGCGCTGAAGTCTGCGGTCAAGCGCCTGCACGGTGCCTATGGTCTGGCGCTGATCAGCGTGAAGCAGCCTGATCGCCTGGTAGCCGCGCGCAGCGGCAGCCCGTTGGTGATCGGCCTGGGTCATGGTGAAAACTTCCTCGCTTCCGACCAACTGGCGCTGCGCCAGGTAACCGACCGCTTCATGTACCTGGAGGAGGGCGATATCGCCGAGATCCGCCGCGACCAGGTGAAGGTCTGGGACCAGGCCGGCCACGCGGTGCAGCGTGAAACCGTGCAGTACCACGAAGGTGCCGAAGCAGCCGACAAAGGCGCCTATCGCCACTTCATGCTCAAGGAGATCCACGAGCAGCCGACCGTGGTCCAGCGTACCCTGGAAGGCCGCCTGGGCAAGGACCATGTGATGGTCCAGGCGTTCGGCCCGCAGGCTGCCGAGCTGTTCGGCAAGGTGCGCAACGTACAGATCGTCGCCTGTGGTACCAGCTACCACGCCGGCATGGTAGCCCGTTACTGGCTGGAAAGCCTGGCCGGCATTCCTTGCCAGGTCGAAGTGGCCAGCGAGTTCCGTTATCGCAAGGTGGTGGTGCAGCCAGACACCCTGTTCGTGTCGATCTCCCAGTCCGGCGAAACCGCCGACACCCTGGCCGCCCTGCGCAACGCCAAGGAACTGGGCTTCCTCGGTAGCTTGGCCATCTGCAACGTCGGCATCAGCTCGCTGGTGCGTGAGTCCGACCTGACCCTGCTGACCCTGGCCGGTCCGGAAATCGGCGTGGCCTCGACCAAGGCCTTCACCACCCAGCTGGTTTCGCTGATGCTGCTGACCCTGGCCCTGGGCCAGGTGCGTGGCACCCTCGAAGCGGGCGTCGAAGCCGGGTTGGTGGAAGAACTGCGTCGCCTGCCAGCCCGCCTGGGCGAGGCCCTGGCCATGGACAGCACGGTGGAGAAAACCGCCGAACTGTTCGCCGACAAGCACCACACCCTGTTCCTCGGCCGTGGTGCACAGTACCCGGTGGCCATGGAAGGTGCGCTGAAGCTCAAGGAGATCTCCTACATCCACGCCGAAGCCTACCCGGCAGGTGAGCTCAAGCACGGCCCGCTGGCGCTTGTGGATAACGACATGCCAGTGGTGACCGTGGCGCCGAACAACGAACTGCTGGAGAAGCTCAAGTCCAACCTGCAGGAAGTTCGCGCCCGCGGTGGTGAACTGGTGGTGTTCGCCGACGAGAATGCCGGCATGAGCAACGGCGAAGGCACCCACGTGATCAAGGTGCCGCACATCGTCGACGAGCTGGCGCCGATCCTCTATACCATCCCGCTGCAGCTGCTGTCGTATTACGTGGCAGTGCTCAAGGGCACTGACGTCGACCAGCCGCGTAACCTGGCGAAGTCGGTGACTGTGGAATAAGCGAGTCGATGGTCGAAGCTGAAATGGTTTCCGACAATAAAAGCGGTACCGCGACAATAAAAGCTGTCATGCGCGACCGTGGCCTCCCGTAGGGGCCGCGGTCGCGTGGGTCGGCACGACACAGCTACGTTATTCAAGCAGTCTCAGCATGCTCTCCATACCGCGTTTGCAAATTCAGCCTGAAGAGTCAATTCGCTCGTATCTGGAACGTTCTTTGTTCCTCTGCTGGGACTCACATGCTGTCGACGAAATTCGGAAATTTCAAAATAAGGTTCGATTCTTCAAATCTGACCTGAAAGAAATTTCAGCCTTTCTGGGCTGGGGTGGCAGCTATGGTTTCGATCGGCTGATTTCTCTTCATACTTCCCTCGCTGTGAATTACGTTGTTAAACATTCACAGGATATTTCCTACTCGCGGAAGCTCTATCCGTTTAAGGGTGAGCCTTACGCCGAAAAAAATCTCAGTTACTGTCCTGAGTGCGCTAAGGAAGACCTAGTAAGGCTTGGCTTTTCATATTGGCGTCGAGCATATTCCCTGTTTGAAAACGACACTGTTTGCCACAAGCATAATACGTTATTGCTTACACACTGCCCGTATTGCGAAATTTCATTGGGCGATCCGAAACATCGTCTTGATGTAATGTGGAAAGGCTGTGACGGCCATTTTTTGTGGGAGGTGGAACCCTCCATTAATAATGACAGAGCAGAGTTCCAACGAGCACGCTTCAACCATGCATTTTGCACATCAGCTCGCCACATCTCGGCCGAGGCTGCAGTTAGTGCTGTGCGGCGTAAGGTAAAGGCTACGATGCCGGAAGGGGTCACCACGTGGCACGACATCTACTGGTTGGAGAAAGACCTCGAATTAGCGGCCATTCGCATGCACGATCAAGCCGTCGACAATGATGCTGCTCACTTAGAGAGCTCCCTTGAGCTCATAATAAAATCAATTTTTTCGCATTATGGCGACATTGATGAATTCACGCATGATCTTGGCATGGACGGCTTTTCGAGGTTAGTTCAGAAAGGATGGGGAACCTACTTAGCAATGGGTGATGAGTCCGCTTGGTACGTCACCGAGGATTATGGAATGGGGATAGCAGTTCTTTCCTGTCCCTATCCCTGTGATAAGTCGATGCGTCTCTCCAGTCAGTCGGCATTCCGTGATTTAGATTCTCTGTATCACTATAGCTGTTGTATGCAGAACGACAGTCCATCGCGACGTTTGATTAAAAGATCACACCTTGTCTTACCTCCCGTTCCCAGACTTGGTGTAAAAACTAGACAGAACATGGGCCAACGGGACGGTGCTGCTGTTTAAGAGTTCGCATTCAGCTTCCGCCAGGGAGCGAAACATAAATGTGCCACCGGCAGTCAGGGAGGATGGTCTATTTTTATTACGCCGCGAAACATGGCGGTCGACCGTGACACGGCTAGGTAAGGACTATCGATTTCACAAATGCTCGTGTGCGTGGGTAGCGGCCGTACTTTTCAAGTGCTCCGGCCAGCGTAGGACAGGCGAGAAAAAGCGCTCGACGGCTGACCTCGCCATCTCTGCAAGCTCTACCCAGTTCGCTGAAGGTGCTACGAACCAGGATGAGCAGGTCTTCGTCACGTTTCGCCCAGTCCACCCGAGAATGGTTACCCAGCCGTCCTGAGGGCAGCTCTCGTGTTCGTGAAAGCAGCCACTCACGATCATTCCGGTAGAGCCAAGCGTAGATGTCCGTGGCAAGGGCTCGGATGTCGTGTGGAGTACGGTTTTGTTGGGTGGCTGTTGCGGCGACCCATAGGGATCGATGCTTCTCCACGTTGGTCGTCAGAGACTGCTCTATCCAAGACCTCTTCACTTCTGGCTCTGAACGAAGCAGCTTGTTTACCGTCGATACCGTGATTCCGAATCTTGCGCAGATCTCGTTCTTGGGCTCCCCGCGGCACAGGCGGTCCAAGATGTCGTTGCGAATGGGTTGCTTAAGCACCTTCGGTCTGCGCGTCTGCGGCGTTTCGTTGGGAAGATCTGTGCTGAGAGATTTGCAGCATTGGTAATCAGCTTCCTCGTGGTCCGCCGGCCTCTCCTGGGCCTCCAGCCGTCCAACAGCGCGATCATACGCCTCGACAAAACTGCTCACCGATCCAAATAGCCAGGTGATCGCGACTAGGTGCCTGAGCGGATGACTGTGGCCCTGCCGGTCGCGGACGAGCTGCGCCCAGAAGGTCTGCACTTGCTGAGGCCTCGTCGGTAACGAAGCGAAGATTGGAAACTGTTGGAGCGAGGCGCAGTGATGAGCGAAGGCGTCCATTGTGAACTCGATCCCAGAAGCCAAGGCTGTCTTGTAAAGTGTTCTCACCAGGTCTGGTCGAAATCGCCGGCAACGCCCGCAGACTGCCAGATCCAAGACCGCCGTTGCGACCTGCTCCAATGCCTTTTGCAATGGTTCGGGAGCGGGGACCTTTGTCGGCTCAAGCGTGCTTTCACGTGGCAATACCCAGTGGAAGCGCCCAGACCACTGCCGGTTGTAGCAACTTTCTCTCAACATCTCCCGATGCGTAGGACATACCAGAACGCCTGGGTACTGATGGGAGAGATGCCAGTAGGTGAATCCTTGGGTGGCTAGGTCTGTCTCCATGCACTGCGAGCATGCCTTCAGCGGATGCTCGGCGCCGAATCGGCCGGTAAGGAGGCCTAACTTGTACTTCAGCGAACCCAGGGTTGTGCCCTCCATTACCTGCATCGCTTCCACTTCGTGATGAGCCGATTGGAAGGGCAGGAAAAATGGCAGGATCGTGTGCTCAAAAATAATCGATCGAGGACTTCCCCAGCTTGCTGCAGCTGCACCGTTTAGCGCAGCCAAGTTGAAGGGAAGATCGTGAGCGGTTGACGCTGTTGGCGAGCCGAAAAGCCAGGTGGATGTAGACGACGGGGTTGGACTGCTCAGTACAACGTGCTGACGGCTGCAGAGGCTATAGAAAGTCTCGTCCTCGGCCCATCTGGTGATAGGGGCGCGGGCAAAGTCAGTAGGGGCATTGCGGAGCGGAAGCATTTTCCAAAGCTCAGACCGAGGTCCGGGTACAGAATAAACGCAGAGCGCGCGCCTTGAAAATTCCCGTTAGAAATAGTGCCAAGAATTGGTTAGATAGAAATAGGGAAAAAACCTATTTTGTTAAACCAGAGTTTAATTATTAGGTTTCGGCCAAAAAATAGCGTGCGCTAATCTGTTGTCAGAAATTAAAACTGAGCGATAAAATTTAAGATTAAAGCGAAACGAGTTCAACCCAGCGTCTAGCCAGACACCTCTGACATCATAACTATTCCCGAGCAAGTAGCCGTAAGGCCACTACGCCACCTGATCAAGGATTTTCAAATGACATAACTCGCAGCAGCGCTAGAAAAGTCAGATAGAACAGGGAGCCCGAGTGACAGCTCAGGCCCCCTGTGGATAAGTCAGAAAGAGACCCTGACCCTTCCATTGTCTATCTCGCGCATGTGGGGCGTCAAGCCCCGCACGACTTCGTTCGTCCACAAGAAGGTTGGCGTTATCCACAGCGCCGTGAAGGGGCCTGAGCCCGTAGTACAAGGGTTTTGCCGATGGCTTGCCTGTTATCCCCAGCCCAGGCGCATCGGCAAAACCGGTGGCAATGGACAATAGAGATGACTCCCCAACAACGCTTCGCACTGATAATGGAACGCCAAGCCGGGTTCAAATGGGGGGACCAATACGTCCCCTCGATCATGGCGGTTCCAGGTGAGGCACCGAAGACCTCCAGACCCAGTCGGCTAAACAGTCGCTTGCTGGGCCGTACTATCCACACACTCTCGCGTCCAGAGCGTGTATTCACTCAGTTGGCTCTCTATCATCCTGATCTGTTTGATTTGCATGAGCAGAAGATGCTATGGCCAATCAACAGCTCGCATCCGCTGTTTGGGCATCCTCTGATGCATGGCGTTTTCCCTCACCCAGTACGGGGAACAACCGACATTGCGCAAGAGATTGGCTTCCAGCACTTCGAGATCGTAGTACAAGGTTCCGATGGGCAACGAGAGCGGATGCCTTTTCCCTACCAGGGAGACCTACTGCTCTACCTGCATGGAAAAAATGGACCTTATGCACTGAATTGGTCGGTCAAGGATAGGAAAGATGCCTTTAGCGAACGCAGGAGCGGCCAAGCCAAAACTCCGAAGCAGCAGAAGAAGGACAGAACGAAAGCTAAGCTTCGAGCAACGCTTGAGGAAGCCTACTATGCCAGTGCCGGCATCAGAACCGTTCAGGTATCCCTGGACCTGCTCCAATCCACGCTCGTTCAAAACCTGGGGCTACTATTCCCCATGCATGGTCTTCCCCTGAGGCTCGAACCCAGCTTGCTGGAGGATTTTAGCTGCGCGGTCAAAGAAGCTGTCGATGAAGGCGTGCCACCGGCGTTGATTGCTATCCAATATGCAGATCATTGGGGCGCACGTGATCAGTTCATCTGTCAGATCTACCAGGACATTTGGTATCGCCACCTTCCGGTGAGCCTACTCGATCCGATTTTGATTGATCAGCCACTTCAAAAAGACGGGCCTGATGTTTTGGCGGTGTATGCCTCGCTCTTTGAGGAGTATTCCTCATGATGATGGGATCGCGCATTGTTGCGCCCGAAGGCTATAAGTCACTGCAAAAAGGTGAGGTGTATCATTTTTTGCTCAGTGATGGAGCCAACAATCGGGTGCGGCTGGTCTTCTTCAGTAAGGCTAAAAATAGTCTGAAGGCACAGCTTATTACCTTCGGTCGAATCGAGTTTGAGGAGGCGCTTGAGAATGGCCTGTTGATAGAAGAAGCTCCGGATAAGTTTCCTCCCTGGCTCGCCAATATCCAAGGTGTGTCAATTCAGCATCTTGAAGAAAATCGGAAATCAGCTAAAGAGAGTTATGACCAGAAAGTCAATCGTAGGTACTTAGCAATCGCCGGTCTAGTCGAGCGTGCCAACAAGATACTGTCTGCCGACAAACCTTCCCGAGAGATTACCGCACATGCGCAAGATCAATCACCACCGCAAAACCCTACCCGGCTGTGGCTTTGGTTCTTAACCTACATTGTCTTCGGGAGAAACAAATGGGCCCTGCTGCCGCCATTACACGCGGCCGGCCGGTGGAGTCGTGAGGATCATGCCTGCAAACAGAAGCTAGGGAGGCCTTCGCGTAAAGGCAAAAAGTGGGGATTTCATGCTGACCGTACGATGCGAGACAAAATACTTGAGGGCTTCCTTTGTGAGAGATCCAAGGAAAAAACTCAGGGTCAGATTTACAGCGAAGTACTTACAAATTTTTTCGGCTGCATATCTGTCCCAAAAAAACGCCAAGGGCATAAATTTATCCATCCTGAGGGTAAACCTTTCCCCACGAAACGGCAATTTTGGTACGCGATAAAAAAACGAGTTCCCCAGCGTGAGCTGTCATTGGCGCTCAAGGGACGTCATGATAGTAGAAAATTTTCTGGCTCCGAAGGAGAATTTTCCGAACTATTGACCAACATAAATCAAGTCGTTGAATTTGATGGCTATTACATCTCTGAAAATCCAGCGGGGTTAATTGAAGGAACTGCACAGAAGGGTTATTGCGTTATACGCGGTACATGCGAACTCTCAGGGGCAGTCACGGCAATCGGTTTTTCCGAAGCTGGCGAAACCATGGAAGCTTATCGTATGGCACTTTTCTGCATGGCAATCAACAAAGTCAAATTCTTCGAGCTTTTCGGATTTGTCTTGGATCCCGAAGAATGGGCTTGTGAGGGGCTTTCGGGTGATATCATCTTTGACAGAGGCCCAGGAGCGACCTTCGACTGCTTACCAGAGATCAACTGGCTTGGAGCGTTCGAACTGACGCCTACCTTCTCAGGCCAATCCAAAGCCACGGTTGAATCCTCTCATCCACGGGATAGACATCCAACAGCCCAGCCAAGCCATTTCCTCAGCGATAAGAATTTCATTTCGCTGGCGCGTAGGGAGCTCTGGAGGGTCGTTATGGATAACGCTTCGTCGGATGCCACAAGTCGACTTAATGACGACATGGTCTTGGCGGGCGTAAGGCCAACACCACAAGGCATCTGGGATTACTGGGATGCCCGAGGACGTAACTCGTCCATTTCCATGGAGTTCGATACCGCAGTCAGAACATTTTTGACCCCCACGCCGGTCAGCATCACCCGGGATGCCGTTTACCTGCACAAACGGAAATACCGATCGGAAGCTTTGATTGCAACCGGGGTCTTTGATCGCGCTGCTAGGCACGGTGTGATTCAGACCACTGCCTACGTGCTGACAATGTGTGTAAGGCACATCTGGATCGAGGTCGAGGGTGTTCTCTATGAGCTGGATGTGATGCGCTCTGTGAAGACGACAGAGGGAACAATCGATTTGACCCTTCGAGAATTGTGCGAGCTTGGTCAAATGCGGCGCGACAGCGAGGCCGATCTGGAAGAGGAAATTCCAGCGACACAATGGTTCTACCGAAATCGTTACGAGCAGGCCACCGGGGAAACATGGGGTGGGGGTGTACGGAAGCCTGGTGGGGCGCCCAAGAATGCAGCAGCCAAGCGCGACAGTGCAGACGTTGCTCGTTTTAGAGGGAAATCGCAATGAATGCCGCGATCGACTCACGGTTTGACGGATGCTTCGAGATCGAGCAAATCCGCAAGCGTGTGACCCTTCAACCTGAACCCTTGGGCGACCTCAGCCAATTGAATCCAATGATCGCGGGTGAGGTGATATTGGACAGGCTGAAACAGATCTATCTGCCCAATCAGTTTTCGCTGACCTTCATCCAGGAAATGGTCGGGCGAGCGGATCTGTTCAGCCGAAGCGTGTTTACGAGTGAGCGCGACTACCAATCGAAAATCTACAACCCGCCTGATGTCGAGGTCGCACCCATCTGCTTAAGTGGCCTGGCCGGGGTAGGAAAATCCCAGACCATTGCGGCGCTGATGCGTTTGCTTCCGTCGAATGCTGAGTTCGAAAGCACCCATTTTCAGGACAAAGTACCGCTAGTCTCCTATTGGTACGCAAGTGCCCGCGACAAAGCCCGCGGAAGGCAACTGCTCGCTGATTTCTTGTTGAATTTCGACCCTAGTGAACAGAAAACCAACGCTTCCCGGCTGTTGAATTTATGCCGGTGCATCGTCCACAGGCATGGCGTATCACTTCTGCTGCTGGACGAGACTCAGCATATCGTCAAAGGCCAAGGCACTGCCGTGGTGACTGACATACTTCTGACCCTGGCTCGGATAGGTCTGCCGATGATCTACCTCGCCAATTACAGCCTGTTGCATAAGCTCATGGGACGAAATCAGGAGGACACTCAGCGATTGTTGATCCAACCCAGAGTCATGCAGCCGGACGATCCGGCCGGCCCTGACTGGAAGGCATACATCGCTGAGTGCGTCAGGATAAGCAGCGGCCAGATACGAGCAAATGAGGGGGAATTCGCTGCGGAGCTCTACCGCTTGACCTTTGGACTGAAGCGATTGGCCGTGCACCTGCTAAGCCTTGCCTACATTGAGTGTCGCAAGGCCCGCAGAAGCCACATCGTGCTAAGTGATCTAAGCCAGGCCTACCGGTCTACGGAATACTCCAGCAGCAGGAGAGATGTAGAGGAGTTGTACCGGATAGCGGTGGAAGGCCCTAGAGGGACGAAACGGATGGACCTCTATTGTCCTCTAGAAGGGCCGGCTGCTCGCACATCCAACATTGTGCAGTTCGCCAGGCAGGAGAGAGACGAACGCGTCACTGCACTGGCGATCGACTCCTCCATGACTGAGCAGGAGCGCAAAGCGATAAAGCATATCGAATCAGCAAGCCGGAGCCCCCACGCCAAACCCCCGCGACGCAAGCCTTTACCCAAGGCCACCCCTGGTGAAACTCAGATGGCATTCGCGAAGTATGTGGAGGAGATGAACTCGGGTAAGCCTAAAAAACCCAGCTGAAAAGTGCCTGGAGGATGGAGTATGTAAACCACTTTTTTTACCTGTAAACCTGTGTGGTTTACAGGTAAAAAAAGTGGTTTACACGGCCAGCAACTGGCCGTCGCGAATGCCTGCTCTGGCTCGATAGCTGCCGGTCGTAGATCACCGCTTTCGACCCAGAGCAGTCGTTCGAGGTGTCTACGAAACCAGGGTCGATTCATACATGCTCCTGGATCGACCAGTCACCGAGGGGGTGCCGTACCCATATCTTGATTCGCCAAGCACCATCGTCATACCGCATGTAGAGCCTCACCAGGTGCGTTTACCTGAGGTCTATTTCGTATCTGGCTATAGCCTTCCGCGCAAAACCAGTCGGAATCTCGTAGCCCCTCGTATAGCGCCGTTTTCCAAGAGTTTGGATCACGGGCATGACGTGATCTGAACTGCCCGCTCAGGTGCGCGCGGATACCTTCCGCTCCTCCTGCGGCGCCTATTTCCTCAAGTGCGTAAGAGATGTCAGCTAATTCGCTCGCAGCTTGTGCGACATATAGCTCCTCCAAGCCCATCACTTGAAAGTGATTACGCACTCGTGCCGTCAGCACTGCATCCCATGCCCCCGCGGGGCGGATGGTGAAGGATACCGTAGGTGGCGCCGAAGGTTGAATTTCTGCAACCAACCAACGCTCGTCACTAAGGTTATCAAAGTAGGGATGAAGCGTCTGACTTTCGGCATTAGTCGGGGCACTTGCGAGCTTTCTCTTGTTGCAGTCTGAGCAGGCAGGAATGAGATTCACAGGGGTCAGGTTCAGCGTCGGGAAGCGGGTCTGAGGCAAGTAATGATCAATCGTCGCGACGATCCTCTGCCCACAGAGCGGACAAGCTCCAAACTCTGGTGCCATTTTGATCTGATCATAGAGCGGGCGTGAGGGCGAACCTTGCCGGGCAAAATGTGATTTATAGATTATGCCCATCAGATTGGCGTTAATCGCTGGAGTTACGGAATCGCTCGGTGCGATGCGATAGAGCTGGCCGGTTGGTCCAAGCTCTAAGTATTCGGCTTCGCTCTGCTGAATGGTAGGCAATGCGTCCACTAGTGCCTGGGCGCGGTCCACAATGGTGATGCCAGAAGCACAAGTCAGGACGGTATCTGAAGCCTGAATAGGAGGTAGATCAAGACGCTTCATGGGGTCGTCCTACGTTGGACCAAGCCTCTAGCTAATGCTTGGGCCTCTACGCCTAGCTGTCCATTAAAGTGTTGCTCGACGCCGGCATACGTCATACCAGGCCGTCTCGCAACGGCGGCGACTAATTTATGGAACCCTGAATGTGTGACTTCCAAGCCGAATACCTCACGAGTGAGCACCCCGGCACTCTCTCCAAACGTCTCGATCGAAGGGCGTTCAACAGTCGATTGTGCTCGAGTCCTTCTCAGCATCCATACGCAGCTCCGCGGGACCTCCTGCAAGACCACTGGTGAATGAGTCGAGATCAAGGCAACTCCATTCCTGGCTACCAAGAGATCAGCCACAGTGCGTAAAAATGCTGATAGCAACGGTGGATGCAGATGACCTTCAGGCTCATCCAGTACCACCAGCGTTTGCTCGTCGACCAACTCGACCAGGCGGGTAGTTGTCAGCAGCACAATGGCATGGCCTGAGCTTAGTAAACCGAAGAAACGGGTCACCCGGCCCCGCCAATCATCGCCACCCTCAATGAGTTGCTCGACTCCGGTTTCAGCAAATAAAGGATCGGTGGATAGAGTCGCAACAGCATTGAGCCAGCGGCTGCGGCGGGGCTCATTGAGGCAGCGTTCAAGGCTTGTGACGAAGTCACCAGCCAATTCGGCAGTGCTTTTTAGAACGTCTTCGAGGTTCCCTGCATCATCCTTCTGCTGAGAGCGCAGCCCTACGAATGTTGCAGGCGTTCGCTGAACGGCGGCGGAAGGAAGTTCGAATGAATCGAAGGCGCTGAAGGATACAGAGACCAAGCCTGAGAAGGTCCAGTCGTTTTGATTCTCTCCAAGCCGTTGCAGAATGCCTCGGGGTGCGCTCTCGCTATCACGATCTAGCAGCGTGTTGATGATGCTTTGGATACACCGCGTTTTACCTACACCGTTACGCCCAACAAGCACGTGGAGGTTGGTTGGCGGGACGGCTTCAGGAATCACCTGGAACTGCATTTGGGCTGGGGGAGGTGGTGGGAGCCCTCCCATCTCAACGGGGGCTACGGGCAATGTGTACTGGAACTCGAATCGCGTCAGTATTGGATTTCCATGCGCCAGGCGATTCAGTCGATTGCGAACATTAGGTTCATGAATTGATCGAAGGATCGATTCATACATCACCATTTCCGCACGGTGTCGATCCAAGATTTCCAAATTATAGGCGCAGTCGCACAGGCCCTTTAAAACAGTGATGCCGAGACCCTGTGGGAGTGACCGAAGTGTCTCGTAGTAGTCCTCGTCCTGGCCGACTGAGAAAAATTGCTCAGGATCCAGCTCGTCGAAGTTCTCTGGAAGAGCAGGGGTTCGTGTTCCGGCTGGAAGATCTGGTGCACTTGGGCTTGGCAAAAGCCCTGCTTGGCCAATTTTAACGGACCCAACCCGGTGGCGGGAGCCGGTTCCGTCGAACACGTGGAGCGTAAACATGGTGCGGAATTTGAACCAGTCGTCCCAATAGTCAACAACAAGGTATGCATGGTTCATACCTTGCTGAGGTAGCTGCAGCGATCCGCGTATAAGAGTAAACATCCGTTTCTACCTCAACCGTATGGCGGGCTATGATCCGCAATCTGAAGCCCTGTGGCCGTTTTTTGGTGCGGAGTAATGTGCGCTTGGCATCTACCTGGCATAGCTAACCCAATGCCTCCGGTCTGCATGTTTGATGACACGTTGAGGAGATCGTACGCCCCAGTTATCTCGTTAGCCAGGCCGGTCGGGACAACCTGTTAGGGCCACAAGCGGCCAGTAGGCTGCGGTCTGAGTTGCATCATATTGGTCGCCGGCCGTCTCGCCCGACATTCAACCTGGTTCTTGAATAGGCGACCCCTTCCCAGGGCAATTTGCACGCAACCATGATTAGCGGTTGTATCAAACTCCCGAATTTCGCCCGTTGCTTTTTCACTCGCCTGCAGCTTATCCTGAGCACGTCCTGGTCAGGGGGTGCTGGAAGAGCTCTAACCCCGATCGGTTGCGATCTAGGGGCAAATACTTTCACCTGCATACCCATAACCTTTCCGATTCGGTCGGTGCTTACCTGTCTTCCAGCAGATTCCTTCAAGCACACAAGCAGCTTGCTGCCGACCTAAATTTTTCGGAATGACGTTATGAACCGCATTACCCTCGCTTCGCGCGACCTCCCCAAGCTTTCCCGTATTGCCTTGGCCGTTTTCGACTGCGTCGAGAACATCCACTGCACGAACAAGCACAAATTGACGGACTTGATCTGCCAAGCGATGGGCTATCGCAACCGGCACGATGTGGATGCCGAACTTCGAGTCCGGGAGCCCGTCTTGCCCGAGGCAGGCACTATCACTCTGCACGAACTCCAACTGACCCTTGCCCGCGGCCTGCAGCGTATTGTCGACAAGCAGAGCGGGGGCCGCCAGCAATTGGATTTGGTGGAAGCGTTCAGTCACGTCCTGCGAGCGGATCTTGAACCCCTTTCGATTTACAAATCCACGGTTGAGTACCTGCATACACAGCTTTTGCTGGCAGACGCCGACAAGACTGCCAACCCGGTTCTGGCGCGAGCCGCTGCGCGGAGGAATGCCGAAATCGAGCAGTGCTGGACACCATACCGTGAACGCTTGAAATCGGATGCTTTTGCTCCCTACCAGATTGCGGTCCGTTATGACCGCAGCTTGGGTTACTCGGACGATCACAGGCCGCTAGTTCGTCATTGGCCCACTGCAGTGAGTCTATTTCGCGCAGTTCAGGCTGCACGGACGGATCGTGACATTCCCTTTGGCCTGACCCTAGACGATCTGCATGACCCTGATGGGACCGCAGGGCTTATCCCTCAGGTGCTGATGCACTACAGCGTCATGAAAATTGAAGATTTCGTTGTTCGCGAACGCATTCCCTACCATGAGGTAATCTGGCTCTTCTCGGATGAGGGCGAGTACATCGGCCGGGTGCTGCGCCACACAGTGCATGGTGCGATAGTCGCTGGGCTGCTGCACACCGATGAGGATGTACTGGAAGGAAAGGCCAGTGTGTTGATTAATGAGCCCCTGACCTGGATTCATCAACAGCATTATCAGTTCCTTGAGGCGCGCGGCACGCTGCCAGTGTTCACGCTCAAGGCCGGATATCAGCCGCCCAAAGGGATTGCGTCGCTGCAAGACCGGCCCCGTGTGCCGGTAGAGCATCTGGTTCGCATCCCAGGCCTGTCGGCGGGCTATCTCTTGATAAACAGTGGTGCGCGAGTTGATGAGAAAGCCTGGGATATCAACGGCCAGCGCATTTCCATTCACCCCGAGCTCTCCAGCCAGCGAGCATACGAGATCAGTTATCTGGAGTGTGAGAGCTGGCTTGATGAACCGGACTTGCCCGAACTGTTCCGGCAGCCCAAATCGGTTGTCCCGGATGACCTACTGCGCCACGAAAAAGTGCGGTCCTTCCTGCCCGATTACGCAATCGAGCTACAGGAGCGGGCAACCTACCTTTTCAACACGGCTCTGGATGAGTACGCACAGGTAGTCGTCGAACAGCTGCAGCGTGGAGAACTGCTGCCGAAACTGGAGACGGATGATGACCTGGCCCAGGCAATGGAGGCCCAGTCGTTCACCCATCTCTATACTTCGGACGAGGCCGGAACTGGCCAGCAGGACCTCACTATCCATGCTGTTGCCGCTGCCCTGAAAGCACATGACTCCAACTATGAACGGTTCGGGGCCTACACTTTGTGGCGTGCCCTCGGGCTCTGCGGCCCCAAGCAACTATCAGGAGAAGTTCCGTCGAACTTACCCGTGATGCTGGCTTATCTTGCCGGCGCGTGCGCTGCCGAAACAATTATCGAACCTGTGTCTGAAAGGGTTCTGCATATGGCCGTCGGGCAATGGCTGGCAGGCCTGCTGCCTCTTCAGAGCATCCCGGCTGTTATCAATCGCTTCCATGAAATCCAGCAAAAACTGACACTGCAGGAGGAACGCATGGCAGCAGTCAAGGCATATGTTCAAGAGCATAAGGCGCTTGAACGAGCAGCTAATGCGCACGGTATGGCCTATGTGTACGGGAAAGTCCCGGTCTCTGAGCCGGAAAGGTTGAAACGGGCCAAGCGCCATTGAGTGCTCGGGGTGTGTTGCTAAAACGGTGACGCACTCCCGGTTACCCCGGTGTCTGGCATGGGGAATATTGCACTAACTCTGTAAATTTTAGCTGTCAAAGAGGCCGTAGTTTTAAAGTGCTTGGCAGTCCAGCATGTACCATGTCGATGCCAAACGCGATATTCCAGATGCCGCGCTGTTTGAGGGTAAGGCCAAACTCATGTTGGCTACCCATCACATACCCGGCGCGAACAGACTCCAGGCTCTGTCGTGCACCCACATGTCGCCCCATGACTTTGTGAAACATACGTTCATCCAGCGGAAAAGTTTTACCAAGATACAGCCGGTCGTACGGAGCCAGTCCTCGTCGTTCTGCCGATGCATGGGAGCGATTGGCTGATTTAGGTACGGCGGCGAGTAGCAGGTAAGGTACGCCTATTCTTGCGGCTAGTGATCTAGAGAAGACATGGTCTATATCACACCCAGCAGGTATTACACTAAAGAAGCGTCGAAACAGTATTCGGTATCCTTGGTAGGCATAGTGCACGTACAGGTAGTAGGTATCTGAAGCTTTAATGCAGAAGGCATTGCGTGATTTGATACGGCCAATTGAGTACGCAGTTCCACCGAGGGCATCAGCAATCAGTTTTGCACGATGGCCAGCCGCCACCAGTCTATGAGCCTCTACGCCTCGCTTGATTCCGCCGATTCCACGCAGAGAGTCGGGAGCAATATTTTTCTTAAGGGAGATCAGCATCTGGAATGTTTCCACATATGGCAATGTCGGCCTTGAGTTGTCGGACTTAGGTTCCTGAATTTTATGTGGCGTTTCTCTTAGTAATTCTGCTTTTCCTCAACAAAGCCTAGCCATGGGCTACATCCCTATGGCCTCAAAGGGAGGGGTCCCTGCTGGTTTGGCTGAGATACGAGCAATATACGCCTTACTATCAAATTTGGCATTCTCAAAAATAGGTAACGTGGTTATCTATATTTTGAAATATGAGCATCATTTTTATTGAAACCAATTCGGCCGGAACTTAGCCAGGATAGTAGTGACAGTGCTTTCAACCTCAAATAAGCTTGGCGAGGCATGGTGTCTGATATTACAAAAGTTCTTCCGCAATCCAGTTGGACACAGTAGGCATAGCGCTTTGATTTTGAAGGGTAGCCTCCAAGAATCACTCCTTGATATGTTGATCTGGCGTCAACCTTTATTGGGAACTCAAAGCTTTTATTGACTTTGCTGTCGCATATTTTTTGCATCCATTCAATTTCTTCGTCGAGCGGTAGGTGCCCTACCGATGATATGAAGACCGGGAACGAACTGTCGTTATTTATTGAAATGAAATCCGATGTTCCATATGGCCCTTTGTTTAAATTTAGCCTGATGCGGTGAGCATCTTTTTTAAATGTGAAATACAGCGCAGTTAAAGAGATGCCCAAAGCAAAAATAGATATCCACTCAGATATGCTCATGTGTTTCCTGGTGTTATTTTCCAAATATAGACTTTGCCAGCTCTTTCATGCGCGTCTTATACCCGTGTTGCTCGGCTAGGTTCGCATAGATAGTTGGGAGGCTGGCCTTAAGTTTTGTCATCAAAGAGGAGTAGGTATCCTTATGTTCCTTTGAAATCTTCCATTCAGCGAACTGTGCAGATCTAGAGTCTAGGAAAGCCGTAGCGGCTGCAGTACCTACTGTATCGTTGTTCATCATTAGGAGTATCTGTAGAAGACGTTCCTCTTCCTCGGGCGTTCTGGGCGTGATGTTTGGCAACAGTTCGCCGTATTCGCTAAGGATGAAAAGCGCTGCCTCTATAACTACCTTTTGATCGTATAGGAAGGGTCGAAGCACCGTGCCGATGATGACCTTAGTGTCTCTCTCAAAGAGGTCGATTAATAATTTGGAGTTAGAAATGTTCTCTGCGGATGGTTTGGTAAACGGGATCCGTTTGACCGCTTCTGCGAGCCAAGCTGAAACAGCTTGGTGTGCAAGGGCCTCACCTGAAAAATCAATTTTATTGGCAAGCATGTACCGAAGGGCAGCCCGCTCGTTGGTTTTCGCACCTTCGATAAAATTTGTCCACCCGGAAATATCAATGCTAGCGCCAAAGCTGCGGTCAAGTAAGGCGGCCCGCAACTCTAGCAGCTTAGTATTAGAACCTTCAAGAATTCGGTTCAAGAACAAAATATCGATATCTGATAGCACCGGTAATCTTTCTGGCTTAAGCTCGAACGATGTGAACCAATCCAGTAGCTCGGGTTCCGCTAAGCTGTATTCACTCAGAGTATCAGCAAGTCTCGAATAATATTCGTACAAGAATTCAGAGGATACTAAAGCAATGGCGTGTTCCTTAATTAATCTAGCCAAGATTGGTGCTACAAGGTGTGAAGATTCCTCCTCCAGAGTCAGTTTGAATAGGTGTTCGGAAGTAGTCGCTGTTCGTACCAGTGTAATAAGATACTCGTGTTCGGCCTCAAACGCTTCCTCTATTCCTGATATCTCACTCAGAGGGACTCCCGTTTTCAGCCTCATGTAAATGACAGCAATTGAGACCTTGATTCGGTTGGATTTCACATTTGGCAGATGCTGCAGTATCAACTGCTGAGTCGTGCTAGAAAGCTCTCCAAACAGGGCTGCTGCAAACCACACCCTGTGCTCCGCGGGGTTGAGGGCGATTGCCTTCGTAACAGCGGCGACCTGCTCTTCGCCCAAGAAATAGGATCTCCGAACGGTGCTCAACCTTCTTTGGCCGAAATAGGCTGTGAAGCACGGCAACCAATCTTCGTTATCGAGCGGAACTCTGGCCAGATTCTCGTGTTCCGAAGATGCCAATTGCTGTACGGCATCCATAAGACCTCGGTCATTGAGACTGATTTCAGACGCATCAATTTTCTTGAGAGCCGGATTGGGCATTACCATCTGGAATAGTAGTTCCGCGCTGCTAATAACCAGCGGATTGAACGATTCACTCATTGAATCCAAATAGCTGTCGTAATTCGAGATGGTGTCTCGGTATCTTTCAGCGGAGTCCAGATCGTATGGCTCTTCTAACATGTCTTCGAACGCAGTCTTAGCTGTTGACATCGCACTCATGAAAATTTCTTTGCGCAAGCCAAGGGCGATCAAGCCTTTGATTGACTCAAAGTAGTTGGCATCGGGCTTTTCTGAACCCAACTGATAGCTACTAGTAAATTTGTCACTTACGTGAGGCAGTAGATCGTCAACATTGCCCCCCTCAATCTTGGAGGCTTGATAGAGTGTTTTAAGAAGGCTAGATGCGGAAATCGCACTCTCCAGACGACGGACGAAAGAGTCCTTGAATCCGAAGTATGGAATAAGTGTGGCAAGCTTCTTGCCGTCTTGGGAGTCGATAGCGTCCTCAAGAGGTTGATCGATTAGTTCTGCGATGGCGATGTCCGAAGATGTCTGGAAGTGGATCTGTAGAATCTGGATGGGCCAACCTGTTTTCATATCTTCGCCGAGCATCAACTTCAACGTGCGCTTAGTCTTGTTGATGTTAAGTGCCACAGTTTGAGCGACGGCATCTTCAGCCACTGTCGCACCTTCCACCGCTGGTTCGACCTGTGGAGCATCCGGATCCTTCAGCATGGTCTCAATAGCCACACCATTGTATTTGCAGATTGCCAGATAGGCCGCGATACAAACTACGCTTGGATTGTCCGCAGTGACCAACAATGTGGTGGCGATGTCGTTAATGAATCTCTTCTGAAGGCGAGGGGTCACGAGCCCCCCAGCCATCGGGCTGTGCCGCTGCAAAATCACGCTGCACGCATCGGCATCCGCCAGATCGGATGTGCCAAAGCTCTCACTCCAAAGCTTTCTGAAGGCATCTTTCCAGCCGGATGTGATAATCGGCGGTGTCCTGAACACGACTGGAAATTTTTTAGCGATGAAGTCCTTAGAATCATACGTCTGCTCACTGTCACCATTGAGGTACTTGGAGACCTTCGTGGAGCAGAATGGAACGATGACACTGAGATTTTCCTGTCCAGTTACGGAGGTGAAGATTTCCAGATCGCTCCATACAGAACGCAGAACGTCCCGTGGCAACCTGTCCAGGTTATCGATCACGATAATAATGTGATGATCCTTAACCGCTTGCAGGTGTCCTCCTAGTGCCCGCTTTAAATCGAGAGGGCTAACCTCCTTGCTTACCTCAACGGTTTCAGTGATGCGGTCGTCTGAGTTGCCTTTGAGCAGACTGGTCAGATTCCACCGTTTTTTGGGATCTTTCTCTCTCCGACTGGCTAGGTATGCGAAAAGCAGGATAAAGCCGGGCGCTGTGCATGCCAGGAGATAGAGACCGTGGAGCGAAGTGGTGAGCGGAGTTTCGCTGTGAAGCCTAATCAAATAATCACGGATGAAGGTCGGAGTAAGAACACCGCTAGCGATCAGTAGCACGGCCCAGATGCTGATATGACTGCGGGTGTCCTTCGTATAGCTGTAGTGTCGACCAAGCGCGATGTCTCGATTTGTTTCTACGCCGGGAATTTCTTTATCGCGACGCAGCTCCTTGAGGAGCGCGGTGACCTTTTCCGTAAGCACCTCGATGAAGTTACTCTTGATCGACCCTTGGTAGTTTTGCTCGCAGTCGAATACCCAGAGTTTTGTCTTTGACGTCTCCTTCGATATCTTTTTTTCAAGCATCTGAAGGATTGAGCTCTTGCCGGACCCGAACTCGCCGTCCAGACCAATGACTCTGTGATTGCCCTTGCTCTTGATGTAGTCGTGCATCGCTTGGGCCACACGATTATGGCTCTCACCTTTGAACGCATCGACATCCGAAGGGCTTTCGTTTTGGAAGTTTAGGTTGTTCATCAGTCCCTTGCGCCTAAGCCGGCCAGTGCAGTGTGGCCAATTGCCGTACAGAATACGACTTTGATATCAGCTTGGTAAGCGGATGGGTGTCAGCGCAGCGGTGACGATGACCGAGGCCTTAGCCTATAGGAGACCGTAGAGCAGTCAGAGCGGTAGCTGGCGTGATGACCCGGCGCAGCAGCCTGAAACAACCCATCGGTAACGCTGGACCGATTAAGCCTGAGATCCAGGCAACAGTCGCAATTTGACCAGGAAGTCATTGATCGGGTAGCGATGCGTGCAACCGAAGGTGCTTCAAGTAGCGCCTTAACATAGGGATGCTCACACTGACGAGTAGTGCTGACTGTGCCAAAGGCCTGTGAAGTGTCGATTTCCTGCCGGGTAATAGCCGCTCCAAGCTTCAGGTATCTCCTCAGGGATACGTGCTTCACGGAGAGCGGCGAATTGCTCGTCCAGGCGTTCGACCAAGCGATGGTAATCCTAGGTGGATTGGAGCTTTGATCGTCGTCCAAAGTCATTTCAACGAGGTTTGGTGAATCTCCAGTGTCATCTCTGTGAGGCCGGCCACCGCCATGCATCAGATCTTGATTGACACGCGTGCCGCCTTGGATAACCTTGCAATTGAGGGCTGCAACTGCGCATTTGTCGGGCCTGGGTACCAGCATGAGCCCCCCCGCAATTTTGGCAGCAGAGGAAGCTGGTTCCTCTGAAGTAGTGACGGCGGGCATTGCCGGTCGGATTCTGAACCCAAGGTCGCCGACTGGGAGCTAAAGGATCGCTGCGACTACTCCTTATCTCTTACCAAAAAGGCACTCGTCGGTCGTGAAGGGTCGCCGGGTCTGAATCTTCGGACGTTTGTGGTTTTCATAAAGCACCTGATAGCTTGAGTGTGATGAGCCCGCGGGACAACAGTGAGAAAGGGGGTATTCACTCGACCGTTGGGTCGTTTTTTAAGTGTTTACCCGCCTTATCGGCTGGCACCTCTGTGAAGCCAGCCTTGATGAGGTCCTCTCGCACTTCGCCTAAGCAACTGTCTGGAACGGCCAGCCAGAAAAGGTTTTTCGCTCTTGTCAGTGCCACATAGCCGATGCGGCCGTCCTCTGTCCCTGTGCCGCCCAGCATTGCGCGGATGTTGGCCTTGGTCGCGACGTAGAGCACGGCGCCTATGGATTCGCCTTTAACCTGGTGAACCGTTTCAACTCTTAAGCCATGCTCCTTCTGTTCATCGGCTTCGGCGCCAGTGAGCGGGCTGTCATTCAAGCGCTTCTTGGCCATCACGTTTCCGAAAGTGGCAATCGTTTTAAGCGCGAATTGTTGGTCAATTTTCGCGAGCAATTCGCGCAGATTAGCTAAGAGCTTCGGATGCCACTCCGTGCTAGCTTGCAGCGAAGAGGATGGAACTCCCGTCTCGGCATCTCGGACAAATGCCCACAATAATCGCCTGAGCCTCAGCAGCCGCTCTTCGTGAGGCGAACCCTGTAGCGTAGAGCTGAGGCCATGCGGAGCATCGTCGATAAGGCTAACCACTGCGCTGCACACCAGGCGGAAAGCATCTCTCAACCGACCCTGTTGGTCACGGGCAAGTGAAGCCTCCGCGAACAGCTTCACCGTACCTTGTCCTGGAGCCGTTGGCTTCCCTGCAAGCTTCGCGGCTCGATCGGTTCCTCTGCTTAGAATGACTGAATCTGAAGCCTCAATGCCCAACTCACTGAAGCGAGCCTTGAACGCCGTTATGAGATTGGGAATTCGGGTGCCCTTGTACCCAATAAAAAACGCACCGCCTTGGTCAGCTTCCCTGTCTGGCTCATCGTTGCGGCCGCAAAGCCGGTTGGCAATATCTATGATGGGAGGGAGGGAGCGGTAGTTGCGGGTAAGCTTGAAGTCTTGCACTCCCGGGCGGTCGGCATAGGTTTTCAAAAACATGCCATCGGCGCCGGCGAAAGCGAAGATGCCTTGGTTAACGTCACCGATCAATGAAACCTGGGCGCCCGCATTGATCAGCTGCTCAAGGATTGCCTGATGCATCGACCCCAGGTCCTGCGATTCATCTACCAGAATCTGGGGGTAGCGAGTGACGAGCGCTCGCAGAATTGCAGGTTGTTGAATCAACGTTCGATAGACCCAATAGCGCCCCAACTCATGGGTATACGCGCCAGTACGCCCTAGCTTCTCTATAAGCGCTCTGGCCTTCCCGCGGTCAAGCTTTTCGACGCCAGCATGTGTTTCGATGAAAAACACTGCTTTTCCAGCCTCTACGCCCACTTGCAGATCTTTAAGCGGGATAGGGCGCTCCTTCTCCTGCTCATTCCTCCAGTACTGGAAGCTGTTCAAGAAGGGTTCTGATCCTGACACTAGATAAGCGGCTTGCGAGGCGCCCATGGATCGGAAGGCATGGGGACGTAGAACATGCTGAGTGAAGAAGCCATCCAATGTGTCCACCTCTACGCGCTTACGATTGGCGTCGTCTGGTAGCCCTGAAGCGAGCTGCGCGTAGCCTTTGTTGAAGGTGTTCACAGCGACATTGGAAAACGACAGCAGCAAGACCCGTCCGCGGTGATCTGCGAGCTTTTCCCGAATCGCGATGAGTCTGCGGATTGCCGTGGCAGTTTTTCCGCTACCGGCGCAAGCGGTAACGGCCATGGCCTGTAATGGCGCGTGGATCACTGCCTTTTGCTCATCGGACAATTTCATAGTTTGCCCGCTCCTTGGCAAACATGCTTGATCGCCTGCTCAAGGTACGCAGGAACTTTGCACCCAGGTGTCAGGGAAATCTGCTCGGCGAGCGCTTGACCGAAACGGCCTTTCTGAACGTTGCTACGGCTGTCCTTGCGCTCGAACATACCGCGGAACAGCGCCTTCGCTTTCGCAGTGTTGTCTGGTGCAGCGTCTACGATTTTACGCAGCGCCTTTGAGATATTCGGATGAAACTCAGCCAATGCTTTCAGCATTGCGTCTCGATTTTCCTCATGCAGAGCAAGGTCATACTCAAGGGTCTTAACGCCGTGGTGCACTTTTACATACTGGTCTTCGGACGCCTTCATCTTCAACGTGTTGCTCGATACCTGAATGGCTTCGCCTAGCCCAGGATAGACAGCCTTGCGCTTGACCTTTTTCTTCTTCCCGTCGCCATCACCGGCCCTCAAGTCAGCAGGCTCTTCGATTTCTTCTTCGTTTTGTGCGTCGGTCTCTTCAAGATAGGCCGCCTCTGCGAGTAGCTCCTCCGCGACCTCCGGGTCTGTCAGTTCTGCTCCCGCTAATTCAGCTATCTCTTCCTCTTCAAACGGGTCGGCATCTGTGACCACAGACACAGGTATACGCAGTCCTTTCTCACCGAACAGTGGGAGGAACGAGTCGAAGTTAAGACCCTCGACGCTGATGAGGCTGATGCCGTAATCCTTCAAATCGAAACCCAGCCGTTTCGCGAGAGCGTCCACCAGCATGAGCTCGGCGGCGCCTTCGACGAAAATGACGCGACGGGCGAAAAATAGCTCTGCCCGGGTCACGTCCAGGTAGCGTTCGAGCTTCTCTCGCTTACCCTTTTCGAACTGGACATCGCGAGGGAAGAAAGTCTCTACTCCTGCATCGTTCTCGACCAAGCACACCAGGGACTGGAGCTTTGAATTGCTGGCGAAGTTTGGCGAGTGGCTGGTGACGAACAATTGCACAGGCTTTTCACCTTCATTCGTAGGAATGCCTGCCAGGTAGCTCAACAGCACGCGCTGCAGTTGGGGGTGCAGATGCGCTTCCGGCTCCTCGACAATCAAGCTACGGTAAGCAGCATCTGGATTTTTGGCCAGCTCGCTCAGCACCACGGCCATGAAAATCAGATTGTTGAAACCAAGGCCGTTCTGCTCAATTTCCATTGACTCCGCTGTCATGGAAAGGCGAGCAGAAAGACGCTGGAAATCTGTTGCACTGAGCCCCACGGCAAGCACTTGCGCCAACTGCTCACCCATCATGGCGCCGTGGCGCGCTGAGATCGCGGCATGGGTGCTTTTGATCGAGTCATTCTGCTGCAACTGGTCATCTAGCTCTTTCAGCGCGGTGTTGATTGCCTCTCGGCCTTGCTCATCGGTCAGTAGGTGGAGCAATCGAGCCAGCTGGCTGTTGCGGCTGGGGCGAAGTCCCTGAGCGGCATCCCGCAGAGGCTGAAGATAGACCCCACGCAGGTTTTCCATCATGTCCGAAGTAAGAGCAATGTCCTGGTGATCTCCGCACCATCGTTTAACCCTGAAGCGACCAGATTGATCGGCATCGGTGTAGAGGACATGGACGTGCGCTTCCATAGAGTTGTCATCTGAGGGTTTCAGGGCCGCGATAAAGTCTGCCTCGTCATCGTGGCTCAGATCTTTGAAAACAAAATGGAAGCTGATGTCTCCACCTGGTTCACCCTCAAGGGGGCGGTGGCGATCGGCAATATCAAGACGTGGGTACGGCTCTTCATGCCCGGCCAGAAGCGTCCGCAGCGCATCGACAACGGCGCTTTTTCCCACGTTGTTGGGCCCGACCAGAACGTTCAACCCGGGCTGAAATTTCAGTGTTGTGTCACGCAGCTTGCGGAAGTTTTTTATGGTGAGTTCAGCGAGGTACATGAAGATCTCCATCCTTGATTTGCGGATGGAATCTCATTCGGAGTGGGATGTGCAATAGGGGTGTGGTCAAGCCCTCGCCGAATAAACGCGGAGCGTTTGAGGGCATCAAGCTTTAGATAGAAAATAGACTGCCGAGCAATCTAGAAAAGTCATAAAAATCAGTTGTTTATGTTCATGTACAGGTTTTTTTGTCTGGATGCTCGGCTCGATACCTAGGAGTCGCGGGCTGTGACAGGTTGGCGAGAATGTCAGAAAGGTCCACAGCCTGCGTTCCGTAAGGCACTGAAAAATACAGTCTTTATTGAGGAAAACTAGAAATATGGCTACTTTGCGGTCGCGCAGTGAACGGATTGTCGCAAGCGCGGCTCCGACAAGTACAGCGCACGCCTGGAAGGTGGTCATAATCCTTTAGGAGCGGCTAATGAAAAGCCCCGGCTAATAGCCGGGGCTTTTCATTTGTGCGATCAGTATGGTTCAAGCTGCTTTCAGCACAGTCTTCCCTGCCGCCCGTGCTTTGATGTTGCCGATCAACGCATCCACGCTCAATGCACCCCCGCCGAACGCTGCAATCTGCAACAGGCCGCCTGCGATTGAGATGTTCTTGAAGAAGTTGATGAACTGCCCTTGGTCCGCCAGGTTGTTGTGGAAGGCGAAGGCTGCCATCACGGTGAAGAGCGCCATGACCACCGCGACGATGCGGGTTTGAAAGCCGATGATCAAAAGCGCTGCCAGTCCGAGTTCAACACCCAGTGCGGCCAGGTAGCTCAGTACCGGGAAGGGCAGGCCGCTCGATTCGATATAGGCAATGGTGCCCTCAGGCGAAGTCAGCTTGCTGAAGCCGCTGAGCAGGAAGAGCACCGCCAGCAACACACGACCGACGACTGCAGTTGTACCTTTGAAATTGTTCATCTTGTAGCTCCTGATACTTGAGTTCGAATGGCTCACCGCGCTGTGCCCGGTGGCGTTGTCTGCGGTATGGGGCCATTCTGAAGCGCAATATCAGCCAAGACAATTAGGCTAGAAAGTGAATTATTGTTCCGTAAATTGGGACAATTTGGTCAGCTCTTTTTACGCCTAATCGTGCGCATCCACTGCTCAGGAAAACGGAGCACGGCCCTCATTGATCTCATCAGCGCATCAATTAATGAAAAATGAACGATTATCCCAAGCGTCGCTTTCGACGATCATGCTGGAAATAAGCACTTACAATTATTAAGAAACGCTGGAGATCCACCATGAGTCTGCCATCAAGCTCGGCGTCCGAGGGCAAGTCCAAGGCCGGAATGGTCTTCCGGGTAACGTCCGGAAACTTCCTCGAACAGTTCGACTTCTTCCTGTTCGGCTTCTATGCCACGCACATCGCGGGGGCCTTCTTCCCTGCCTCCAATGAATTCGCCTCGTTGATGATGACCTTCGCCGTGTTCGGTGCAGGCTTCCTCATGCGCCCGCTGGGTGCGGTGATCCTGGGTGCCTACATTGATGACGTGGGCCGGCGCAAAGGACTGATCGTCACCCTGGCGATCATGGCCAGCGGTACCTTGCTGATCGTGCTGGTGCCCGGCTACGCCAGCATCGGGCTATTGGCCCCGGCGCTGGTGCTGATCGGGCGCTTGCTGCAAGGGTTCTCGGCCGGTGCCGAGTTGGGTGGCGTGTCGGTATATCTGGCGGAAATGGCAACGCCCGGACACAAGGGCTTCTATGCCAGCTGGCAGTCCGCCAGCCAGCAGGTGGCGATCGTCGTCGCCGCAGCCCTGGGCTTTGCTCTGAATGAATGGTTGACTGCCGCCGAAATCGCCCAATGGGGCTGGCGTGTGCCATTTGCTGTGGGCTGCATGATCATCCCGGTGATCTTCCTGCTGCGGCGCAGCCTGCAGGAGACCGAGGAGTTCGCCGCTCGCGAGCATCGTCCGACCATGAAACAGGTGTTGTCCACGCTTGCCGCGAACTCCGCAGTGGTGCTGTTCGGCATGCTGATGGTGGCCATGACCACCACCGCCTTCTACATGATCACGGTTTATGCACCGACCTTCGGCAAGACCGTACTGCAACTGAGTACTGGCGATGCGCTGCTGGTGACCTTGCTGACCGCGGTGTCGAACTTCATCTGGCTGCCTATCGGCGGCGCTCTCAGCGACCGCCTCGGGCGCAAGCCGCTGCTGCTGGCCATGTCGCTGCTGACCTTGATCACCGCTTACCCGGCGCTGACCTACCTGGCTCAATCGCCTACCTTTGGCCACATGCTGGAAGTGCTGCTGTGGTTCTCGTTCCTGTACGGCATGTACAACGGTGCGATGATCCCGGCGCTGACTGAAATCATGCCGGTGGAAGTCCGTGTGGCAGGTTTCTCCCTGGCCTATAGCCTGGCGACCGCCTTGTTCGGCGGTTTCACCCCGGCCATCTCGACCTGGATGATCCACGTCACCAACGACAAGGCCGCTCCGGCCTACTGGATGATGTTCGCCGCGCTCTGTGCGTTCGTCGCCACCTGGATGCTCTACCGTCGCCTGGCCAACCGCGCAGCGGTGATCGCATGAGGGCTTCGTTGAAAGCGTTGCTGGCCGCTACCTTGTTCGCCGGCTGCAGCCTTGCCCAGGCCGCCGAACTGACCGTGATGACCTCGGGCGGCTTCACTGCCGCCTACAAGCAGCTGGGGCCGAAGTATGCAGCGCAGAGCGGCGATACGCTGGTCACCGTGCTGGGCCCCTCCATGGGCAAGGCACCTGAGGCGATACCCAACCGCCTCGCTCGGGGCGAGCATGCCGATGTGGTGATCATGGTCGGCTATGCGCTGGACGAACTGATCCGCCAGGGCAAGGTGGACCCGGCTTCACGCGTGGAGCTGGCTGATTCGCGCATCGGCATGGTGGTCAAGCAGGGCCAGGCCAAGCCTGATATCGCCACTCCCGATCAGCTGAAACAGACACTGCTGGCGGCAAAATCGGTGGCCTATTCGGACAGCGCCAGTGGCGTGTATATCGAGAAGGAGCTGTACAAGAAGCTGGGTATCGAGAACCAGCTGGTCGGTAAGAGCACGATGGTGGAGCGTATTCCGGTGGCGTCGCAGGTGGCTCAGGGCACCTATGAGCTTGGCTTCCAGCAGGTTGCCGAATTGTTGCCAGTGCCGGGTGTCACCTTCGTGGGCAAGATTCCGGAAAACCTGCAGTCGGTGACCCGCTTCGCCGGCGGTATTCCGAAAGGCGCCGAGCATCCGGCCGAAGCGAAACAGCTGCTGGATTACCTGGCTTCGCCTACCGTGCAGCCTGATGTGCGGGCCACCGGGCTGGATTCAGTCGCCCGGTAACACCCCGGGCAGTTCGCGAATCAACCTGACCATCTCAAGCGCCGCAGGTGTCAATGTGCGCCCGCGGCGCTTGAGCAGGCCCATCTTGCGGCTGACCTGCGGTTCGACCAGTGCAATGCTGGCGAGGATCGGATGCGGCGTCAGCGGCAGGGCGATCGATGGCACCGCCGCGATACCCAGCCCCGCTTCGATCAGGCCAAGCAGGGTGGTTACATGCCTGGCTTCGCAAACACTCTCCTTGCTGACCTGCATCCCGGCCAGCGCCCGATCCAGTACCAGGCGGTTGCCAGACGACTTGCCCAGGCTGATGTAGTCATGTTCGTAGGCTTGTGCCCAGGTCACCTCGTCGAGCTTGGCCAGCGGATGGTCCTGGCGGCAGGCAATGACGTAGCGCTCCTCGAGCAAGTCGCTGAACTCGATTTCTGGTGCGAGGTTGCCGGTGAAACTCAGGCCGAAGTCCGCTTCGCCGGAGGCCACGGCGGCACTGACTTCGTTGGCGGAGGCGTCGTACAGGTTGATCCGGACTTTCGGGTACTGCGCATGGAAGGCACGAATCGCATGGGGCATGAAGTAATACGCGGCAGATGGCACGCAGGCGATGGTCAGGGTACCGGTGCGCAGCGAGCCACCATCGCCGACGCTCAGCAGCGCCAGGTCCAGGTCGTCCAGCAGCCGCTCGACCTGGGGCAGGAACGCCCGCCCGACATTGGTCAGCGACACCTTGCGCGTGGTGCGTTCGAGCAGCTTCACGCCCAGTGCCGACTCAAGTTTTTCGATGCGCCGGCTCAACGCTGACTGGGTGATGCGGATGGTGTCGGCGGCGCGGCGGAAGCTGCCTTGCTCGACGACAGCGCGGAAAGCTTGCAGGTCATTCAGATCGAAGTTGATGCTCAACCGGTGGCTCCGCTGGTTTGATCGAAAGCGTGCATCAATGGTATTTCGAAAAAACCGGCGGAGCCAGCGGGGGTCAGATCTGCATGGCCATGCCGTGCACGTTCATCGCTGCCTGGCGCAGGGCTTCGGAGCGGGTTGGGTGCGGGTGGCAGATCAGGGCGATGTCTTCAGCCGAGGCGGCGAACTCCATGGCCACGCAGAACTCGCCAATCATCTCGCTGACACTCGGACCGACCAGGTGCACGCCGAGCACTTCATCGGTGTTGGCATCGGCGATGACCTTGGCGAAGCCTTCGGTCTCGTGGTTGATCTTGGCGCGGCTGTTGGCGGTGAAGGGAAACTTGCCGACCTTGTAGGCGCGGCCTTCGGCCTTCAACTGCTCTTCGGTCTTGCCGACGGTAGCCAGTTCCGGACGGGTGTAGATCACGCCTGGGATCAGGTTGTAGTTCACTTCATGCGGTTTGCCGGCGATACGCTCGATGCAGGCGACCGCTTCGTCTTCAGCCTTGTGCGCCAGCATCGGGCCGGAGGTGACGTCGCCGATCACCCACACACCTGGCACCGAGGTACGGTGGTGGTCGTTGCTCAGCATGCCGCGCTTGTCGGTTTCCAGCCCTACGCTCTCAAGGTTAAGGCCCTTGGTATAAGGACGACGGCCGATCGCGACCAGCACGTAGTCAGCCTGCAGGGTTTCGGCGGCACCGCCAGCGGCCGGTTCGAGGGTCAGGCTGACACCGTCGGCTTCACTCTTGGCCTGGGTGACCTTGCTGCCCAGCTTGAAGGCCATGCCTTGCTTGGCCAGGGCTTTCTGCAGGGTCTTGGCGGTTTCTTCATCAGTGCCTGGGCAGATGCGGTCGAGGTACTCGATGACGGTGACCTGTGCACCAAGCCGGCGCCATACCGAACCCAGCTCCAGGCCGATGACGCCCGCGCCGATCACCACCAGGTGCTTGGGTACCTGTGGCAGGGCCAGGGCACCGGTGGAGTCGATGATGCGCTGGTTGTCGATGGTCACGCCGGGCAGGGGAGTGGGCTCGGAGCCAGTGGCGATGACGATGTCCTTGGCCTGCAGGGCGGTCTCGTTGCCATCTTCAGCCTTGACGATGACCTTGCCGACACCATCCAGCCGGCCCCAACCTTTCAACCAGTCGACCTTGTTCTTGCGGAACAGGTATTCGATGCCCTTGGTCAGGCCGGTGACGCTCTCGTCCTTCTGTTTCATCATCTGGGCGAGGTTGAGCGTTGGCTTCACTTCGATGCCGAGATGGGCGAACTCATCGCCGCTGGCGGCTTCATAAAGCTCCGACGCGTGCAGCAATGCTTTGGACGGCATGCAACCGACGTTCAGGCAGGTGCCACCAAGGGTCGAGCGGCCTTCCACGCAGGCAACGCTGAGGCCCAGTTGGCCGGCGCGGATCGCTGCGTTGTAGCCGCCAGGGCCGCCGCCAATGATCACCACGTCATAGGATTTCATGGGTTTTGTACTCCAGATGAGGAAGCGCGAGAGGGGCATAAGGTTAAGCTGAGAAGGCTGGATTGTATACAATCTGTTGCTTTCATCAGATCAGTTGGTTCTAGACCTTGGTCTCGTTTAGAGGAAACATCCCACGAATGAACTACTCTGTTCCGGCGACGTTCGAAATTTCAGGCGTCGTGGCCTTTTAGGGATAGGAGGAGTGTTCATGCTTGCTCAACTTCCACCGGCACTGCAAAGCCTGCATCTGCCGCTGCGGCTGAAACTGTGGGATGGCAACGAGTTCGATCTTGGCCCAAGCCCGCAGGTCACCATCCTGGTGAAGGAGCCGCAGCTGATCAGCCAACTGACCCATCCGAGCATGGACCAGCTGGGCACTGCATTCGTGGAGGGCAAGCTGGAGCTGGAAGGCGATATCGGCGAAGCCATTCGGGTGTGCGACGAGCTCAGTGAAGCATTGTTGACCGACGAGGAAGACGCCCCGCCAACGCGGCTGTCCCATGACAAGAGCACAGACGCCAAGGCCATCTCCTACCACTACGATGTTTCCAATGCGTTCTATCAACTCTGGCTCGACCAGGACATGGCCTATTCCTGTGCCTACTTCCGCGAGCCAGACAACACCCTTGATCAGGCTCAACAGGACAAGTTCGACCACCTGTGTCGCAAGCTACGCCTGGATGCCGGTGATTATCTGCTCGACGTGGGCTGTGGCTGGGGCGGGCTGGCGCGTTTTGCCGCGCGCGAGTATGGCGCCAAGGTATTCGGCATCACCCTGAGCAAGGAGCAGCTCAAGCTCGGGCGCGAGCGCGTGAAGGCAGAGGGCCTGGCCGGCAAGGTTGACCTGCAGATTCTCGACTACCGCGACCTGCCTCAGGATGGCCGCTTCGACAAGGTCGTCAGCGTTGGTATGTTCGAGCATGTCGGGCACGCCAACCTGGCGCTGTATTGCCAGAAGCTGTTCGGTGCAGTCAGGGAAGGTGGCGTGGTGATGAACCACGGGATTACTGCCAAGCACGTCGATGGCCGACCGGTCGGGCGCGGTGCAGGTGAGTTCATCGACCGATACGTGTTCCCCCATGGTGAGCTGCCGCACCTGTCGATGATCACTGCGAGCATCTGTGAGGCAGGGTTGGAGGTGGTGGACGTGGAGAGCCTGCGCCTGCACTACGCCAAGACGCTGCACCACTGGAGCGAGAACCTGGAGAACCAGCTGCACAAAGCGGCAGCGCTGGTGCCGGAGAGAACCTTGCGTATCTGGCGCTTGTACCTGGCCGGCTGTGCCTATGCGTTCCAGAAGGGCTGGATCAACCTGCATCAGATTCTGGCCGTGAAGCCGTATGCCGATGGGCACCACGATCTGCCCTGGACGCGGGAAGACCTTTACCGTTGAGCTTGCTCTGAATGAAGAAGGGGCCGCATCTGCGGCCCTTTCTTCATTCAGAGAATGGGTGAAATCAGCCGCGCTATGCGCATCCCCAACTGTTGGACACGATGGGTATCGCGGCTGTCCTCGGCGGTAATCTCGCGGGCCTGCTCGAAGTCGTCCAGCAACATCGCTTCCACCTGGTCAGCGAACGGGCGGTCTACGGTCAGCAAGGTGATCTCGAAGTTGAGCCGAAACGAGCGGTTGTCCAGGTTGGCGCTGCCGATCGCACTGACCTCGTCATCCACCAGCACCACCTTCTGGTGCAGGAAGCCTGGCTGGTAGCGAAACATGCGTACCCCTGCCCGAACCGCTTCGAATGCGAACAGGCTGGACGCTGCATAGACAATCCTGTGATCGGGCCGGGACGGGATCAGCACGCGCACATCCACCCCGCGCAGCACGGCCAGGCGCAGGGCAGCGAATACAGCTTCATCCGGAATGAAGTAGGGGCTGGTGATCCATACCCGTTTTACCGCCGAGTGGATGGCTTCGATAAAGAACAGGGAACAGGTTTCCTGCGGGTCTGCCGGGCCACTGGCCAGGGCTTGGCAAAGCACGCCGTTGTCAGGGTAGGTGTCCGGCAGGATCAACGGCGGCAGCTGGCGCGTGGCCCAGTACCAGTCTTCGGCGAACGACTCTTGCAGGCAGGCCATTACCGGGCCGCTGATCTGCACATGGGTATCGCGCCAAGGTGACAGGTGCGGGTTTTTGCCGAGGTACTCATCCCCCACGTTGTGCCCACCGATGAAGCCGAGCAGGCCATCGACCACGACGATCTTGC
Source organism: Pseudomonas sp. NPDC089428 (assembly GCF_044749325.1). Lineage (NCBI taxonomy): Bacteria > Pseudomonadati > Pseudomonadota > Gammaproteobacteria > Pseudomonadales > Pseudomonadaceae > Pseudomonas > Pseudomonas sp. NPDC089428. The sequence continues at coordinate 465,725 of NZ_JBIVHT010000002.1, read as the reverse complement.
GGTGGTTGCGGAAGTTGACCTGCAGCCGGTTGAACAAACCTCGACGGGTAGCAAAGGCGTGGATCTGCACACCACCATCACGCAACACCTGGCTGTAGCTGCTGGGCAGGGCATGGCTGCCGACCCGGTCATACAGCACGAATACCTTCACACCCTCGGCGGCCTTGCGCAGCAGCAGTTGCTGCAGGGCCTTGCCAAGGCCGTCGTCATGGATGATGAAGAACTGCACCAGCACCACTTCACGTGCTTGTTCGATAGCGGCGAATATGGCGTCGAAGGTGGCTTTGCCATTGATCAGCAGCTTCACTTGGTTATTGGCCAGGCAAGGCATTCGCCCGAGTTTCGGCATGGCGCGCAAGGCGGCGTAGCTTTCCGACTCTCTGGCAGTGAGGGCTTCCTCGACCCAGGGGCGCCAGTTGAGGTTGGCCATGGCGACGTGCATTTCCTGGTTGGCCTGGCGCCGGGCCTGGATGTAGGCGTAGAAGGAGCGCGCACCAAAAATCAGGTATGGAATGAGTGTGAAGTATGGAATGAAGAACAGTGACATGGCCCAGGCGATTGCACCTTGGGCGGTGCGCACGGTGAACACTGCATGCAACGCGGCGATCATGCCAAGCAAGTGGACCAGGCCGAGCACGTAGCCGAAGAAGTAGGGGCTGTGGTAATCCATACGCATCCTGCTTGGCGAATACACAGTGTTTAACAGAACACGTTCCATGTCCGCCTTGCAACCTGAAAGCGGATTTGGCGTCTAAGGCTGAGCCCGGCCCGTTGGCCGGTTTTTCGAGGAGCGTTCGTTCATGAAGATTCGTCTGCCACTGTTGGCTCTGGCCTTGGGCCTGAGCAGCCCACTGGTGCATGCGCAGATGTTGCAACCTGGCCTGTGGGAGCTGACTACCAGCAACATGCAGGTCGATGGCAAGCCATTACCCGACATGCAGTTCATGCTCGGGCAGTTGAAGAACCTGCCACCGGAACAGCGGGCCATGATGGAAGGTGTGTTGGCCAAGCAGGGCGTTACGATTGGCGGCAATGGCGTGCGCTCGTGCCTGACGCGTGAGCAGGTCCAGACCAACGACATTCCGCTGCAGGATCCGAAGTCCGGTTGCACGCAAAAAATCACCGACCGTACAGGCAATGTCTGGAAGTTTCAATTCAGCTGCCCGAAAGCCCAAGGCACTGGCCAGGCGACGTTCCTCAGCGACAAGGAATTCACCACGCAGGTCAACGGTACCTTCAATGCCTCGGGCGTTCAGCAGCAAGGCAGCATGAACACCCGGGCCGTATGGCTCGGCAACGACTGTGGAACAGTCAAACCCCGTACCTGAGTTTCACCACTGCCACTGACTGCTGGCTACCGCATCGTGGGCATGCAGGCTCTCTGCATGTTCCACGCGCAGTTTGAAGGCTGTCACCCACTCTAACTGCCGTAGCGACTGATGCAGTCGCCGAGCAGCGTCTTCACAGAACATCAGGTTCTGCCCATTGGCCAAGGCGAACGCCTGTTCGTCTGCGCGCTTCACTGCGGTCTGCACGGCGGTACCCAGGCTGTGCTCAATCCGGTTGATCAATTCGGTGACCGGTAATGAGGCCAGATTGTTCTGCAGGCGCACGTTGATCAGCGCTTGGCTGCGCTGGCTATGGGGCGTCGCGACGATGCCCTTGCTACTACCGAGCCATTCTAATACTGCACTGCGCTCTAGCTGTTGTTCTGCGAAATCAGCCTCAAACTGCTGTTGAATCAATTGCCTGGCCAGGGCTGCCGAGCAGGGGCAGGTTGAGGAGTAAGGCACACGCACTGATAGTTCCACGTGGAACATTTCATTTTCTATCTTCGCTTCGAGGGTAATCGGATAGCGCTTCCAGCCGGCGAGCGGGCTGACCAGAGCAGGCCGTTTCAGCAGGTGCTCGAAAGACAGGTTGAGATAAGCCGCATTGGAAAGCCCTTCGTGGCTGGCAAGGAAGTCTGCCAGAAGACGGCGTATGGCCAAGGGCGTCAATGGCTGTTGTTCAAGCGCTTCCAGCGCGAGGTACAGGCGAGACATGTGAATACCCCGCGCAGTGCCATCCACCAGGCTGACACCGGCATCAGCCATGGCCGATAGATGATGGCCGTCGAACTGGATGGGCAGGGCGATACCGCACATGCCAACCCAATCCAGCGGGGCGGTGTGCTCTTGGGGCTGTGTGGCAATGTCCGGAAGCGTCAGGCTAGTCATGGGCGATACCAGGCAAGAGGGTCAGCGACATCCGCCGACCAGGCTGCAATGCAAATTGAAACGTTGGCCGCTGGAGCTGGAAACACGATTCAAGGTGGTCCAGCCAACACGTCGGCTGTAGCCGAACCAGGCTTCACCATCGCTGGCCAGGCCGGTGAAAAACGTCAGCGCGCCGTAGCGGCTGTTGGTCTGCGACCAAAGCCGGCGTGTCGTGGTGTCAAAGCCGCGCAGGTAGAAATGGCTGCCCTCGGTGCGCACGCTGTAGTAGCTGCCATTGCCGTCCTGGCAGGCGAGCAACGTTGCGCTGCGGGTACACAGCGCCAGCGAGTTGCTCTGCGCCAATGCCAAGGCTGGCAGAGGTGTGAGAAACAGCAGCAACAGGGCAGCAGGTGACAGGCGCATTTCCATCTCCGAATGACGCTTGCGACAAGTACGACTTGGCGAAATTGTATTGTTACTTTATAACATTATGCAATGCATCGTTTCGAGTGCGTCCGCCTGAAGAGGTTTCACCATGTCCAATCGCCTCCCTGTCACCGTGCTTTCCGGCTTCCTGGGCGCCGGCAAGAGCACCTTGCTCAACCATGTGCTGCGTAATCGCGACAACCTCCGGGTCGCGGTGATCGTCAACGACATGAGTGAAATCAACATCGACGCCAGCGAAGTGCAGCGCAACGTCAGCCTCAACCGTGCCGAAGAAAAACTGGTCGAGATGAGCAACGGCTGCATCTGCTGCACTCTGCGGGAAGACCTGCTGGAGGAAGTCGCGCGGCTCGCCGAGGAAGGCCGTTTCGACTATTTACTCATCGAGTCCACGGGCATCTCGGAGCCGCTTCCGGTTGCCGAGACCTTCACCTTCCGCGATGAGCAAGGCCGCAGCCTGTCCGACATGGCGCGCCTGGACACCATGGTCACCGTGGTCGATGGCCTGAACTTCCTGCGCGATTATCAGCAAGCCGACAGCCTGGCCACCCGTGGTGAGACGCTGGGCGAAGAAGATGAGCGATCCATCAGTGACCTGTTGATCGAACAGGTCGAGTTCGCCGATGTGCTGCTGCTGAGCAAGATAGACCTGATCAGCCAGCACGAGCGCGAAGAACTCATCGCTATCCTGCGTAGCCTCAATGCCCGCGCACAGATCGTGCCGATGGTCATGGGCCAGGTGCCGCTGGCGCGGATTCTCGACACCGGGCTGTTCGACTTTGATCAGGCCGCACAGGCACCCGGTTGGCTGCAGGAACTGCGCGGTGCACATATTCCTGAAACCGAGGAGTACGGCATCGCGGCGACCACCTGGCAAGCCCGCCGGCCCCTGCACCCACAACGCTTCTTCGACTTTATCCACAACACCTGGAGCAATGGTCGGTTGCTGCGCTCCAAGGGTTTTTTCTGGCTGGCCAGCAAGTTCCAGGAAGCCGGTAGCTGGTCGCAGGCCGGCGGCATGATGCGCCATGGTCTGGCCGGGCGCTGGTGGCGTTTTGTGCCACGGGAGCATTGGCCGCAGGATGAGCAGAGCACTGCGGACATTCTCAAGCATTGGCACGCCGAAACCGGTGACTGCCGACAGGAGCTGGTATTCATCGGGCAGAACATCGACTTCGCACAGTTATCCACAGAGCTCGATGCCTGTCTGCTGAGTGATGAGGAAATGGCGCTCGGCCCGATGGCCTGGCTTCGCCTGCCGGATCCGTTCGGCCCTTGGCACGCCGAGGAAGCAGCATGAACCTGGCGCCGCGCCCTGTGGATATCCGCCAGGCGTTTGGTGAAGCGCCAAAGGTACTTACCGAGATCTTCCAGGATGGCGTGAACCTGGCCGTTTGGCAGCGCCGCCTGCCGGCCCAGGTTGAAGACTTTGCCGCCTTGGTGGTCAGCCTCGGCCAATCCCTGGCTGACCAGCGTGTACTCGATGTGAACGAGCACGAGCCGCCGCTGTTGCCGGGCTTGCTGCAGGAGGCTGCCGATCTGCATGGCTACGAGGGGTTTGTCGCCGATGTGAAGTGGCTGGTATCAGCCTACACCTGCCTGCTCGGAGCACGGCGGGTGGGGTTGCGGCTGCGGGTGCTGCAAGGGGCCATGTGCCCGCGCTTCCATGTGGATAACGTGCCCTTGCGCTTGCTGACCACTTACATCGGCCCTGGCAGCGAGTGGCTGGAAGAAGGCGCAGTACAGCGGGTAGGTCTGCATCTGGCCGCGGCGCCTGTGGATAACATTCGCCGCCTGCAGGCGGGTGAGGTGGCTGTCCTCAAAGGGGAAAAATGGCTGGGTAATGAAGGCGCGGGACTTATCCACCGCTCGCCTGCCAGCGAACAGCGGCGTCTGTTGCTCAGCCTTGACTGGCTGGCATGACGAGGCATAGTGGGGGGAAACCCGCATAGAAGCCCTGGCATGCTGCAGAACATTCCCACCCATGTCATCGCCGGCCCCTTGGGCGCCGGAAAGACCAGCCTGATCCGCCAACTGATGGCCCAGCGGCCGGCAAACGAACGCTGGGCCGTGCTGGTTAACGAGTTTGGCCAGGTCGGTCTCGATGCGGCGCTGCTCAGCCGTGATGAGGACGGTATTGCCATTGGCGAAGTGGCCGGAGGTTGCCTGTGCTGCGTAAACGGCACACCGTTCCAGGTCGGTCTGGGCCGTCTGCTGCGCAAGGCACGGCCCGATCGGCTGTTCATCGAGCCCTCCGGGCTGGGTCATCCTTTGCAACTGCTGAACCAACTGGGGCAGGCACCCTGGGTTGGGGTGCTGGCGGTGCAGCCATTGGTGATGGTGCTGGATGCTCAGGCTCTGGCGCGAGGCGAGCCATTGCCGGAGGCTCAGCAACAGGCCCTACAAGCGGCAGCGCTGGTGCTGCTGAATAAAGCCGACGCTGTGGATGAAGATATCAAGTTGTTGATAAATAAGGAGTTTTTAAATATCCACAAGGTTTGGACCAAACAGGGCTTGGTCCAACTCGATATGCTGCCTGTTTCATCCACAAGTCATATCAGTGACAGTTCTGTGAATAATTTGCCTGAGCCAAGCCTGTCCACAGCCCCTTCAGCCCTGTGGATAGATCCTGCTGTGCCGATTTGTGCAGCCCAGGAGGGTGACGGGGGTTGGAGCATAGGCTGGCGCTGGCACCCCAGTCAGCGATTCGATCCACAGCGCTTGCAGGCGTTTCTCGCAGCCTGGCCATGGAAGCGCGCCAAGGGAGTTATCCACAGCAAGGATGGCTGGCAGTCATTCAATGGTTTGGAAGGTGACTTGTCGCAGTGGCAGCCGAGCGACTGGCGCAAAGACTCACGCATCGAGCTTATCTTCAATGGACAGCAGTCTCAGTCGCTGCTGATGGATGCAATCGCCCGCTGCTTGATAAGTTAACCGGTTGGGGCTTCGCAGCCCCAACTTCAGTTGCGCCAGCGATTGTGCTCCTGACGCCACTGCTGCATCTCGATCACATTGTCAGTTCGGGGCGGCGTCTTGATCTCGAACGGGTAGGGTGCCAGTTCGATCTGTACGCTGTGGGCACCGAACTGGGTCACGGTGCCGGGGTGGCGCTGTTCGCCGGTCACGGTGAACTCGAAGGCATAAACCCGTGCCAGGCGCTTCTTGCCGTTGGCATCGCGGATGAAGGCGATGCGTTTGAGCGCAACGGCGTCATCCAGCAGCTCCAGGTCGAGCTTGGCGCAATGCTGTTTGACCCGCTCCAGGGCCTTCTCGCGCAGCCCATGGTTGTGCCATAACCAAGCGCCTGCCGTGGCCAACAACATCAGGACGAAGAGATTCTCCAGGGTCAACATTTACGTATGCTCCAAACAGGTCGAACCAGCTTAACTGCGTCCCTGGCCTGTCGTACAGGTGGCAATCGAGTTCATACTGCGCGCTGCACAATCCTTGAAACAGCTTTGGAATCCGCCCGCATGAAACGTACCCCGCATCTGCTCGCCATCCAGTCCCACGTGGTGTTCGGCCACGCCGGCAACAGTGCTGCGGTGTTCCCCATGCAGCGTATCGGGGTCAACGTCTGGCCCCTTAATACAGTACAGTTTTCCAATCACACTCAGTATGGCCAGTGGGCGGGTGAAGTGCTCGCTCCAGCTCAAATTCCTGCGTTGGTGGAAGGCATTTCCAACATCGGCGAGCTGGGTCACTGCGATGCGGTGCTTTCCGGTTACCTGGGCAGTGCCGAACAGGGCCGGGCGATACTCGCCGGCGTCGCCCGGATCAAGGCGGTAAACCCGAAGGCGTTGTACCTGTGCGACCCGGTCATGGGCCATGCGGAGAAGGGCTGTATCGTTCCGCAGGAAGTCAGTGAGTTCCTGCTCGATGAAGCCGCGGCCAAGGCAGATATCCTCTGCCCCAATCAGCTGGAACTGGACAGCTTCTGCGGCCGTCGTGCGCAATCCCTCGAGGACTGCGTGAACATGGCGCGCAGCCTGCTCGAGCGCGGCCCGCAGGTGGTGCTGGTCAAGCACCTGGCCTATCCGGGGCGTACTGAAGACATGTTCGAGATGTTGCTGGTAACCCGCGAAGAGAGCTGGCACCTGCGCCGCCCCCTGCTGGCTTTCCCGCAGCAACCGGTTGGCGTGGGTGACCTGACGTCGGGGTTGTTCCTGGCCCGCGTGCTGCTGGGCGACAGCTGGCTGCAGGCCTTCGAGTTCACCGCAGCGGCCGTACATGAAGTGCTGCAGGAAACCCAGGCCTGCGCCAGCTACGAACTGCAGCTGGTGCGGGCCCAGGATCGCATCGCTCACCCGCGCGTGCGCTTCGAGGCGCAGCGCCTGGCGTTCTAGATCGAGTCGGTTTTCAGGTCCTGGTAGCGCTTTTCCAGTTCCTGACGGATCTGGCGGCGCTGCTGGCCCTGCAGGAAGCGGCGTTTCTCTTCGCTGGTATTTGGCTGCAGTGGCGGCACCGGCACCGGGCGGCGGTTGTCATCGACCGCAACCATGGTGAAGAAGCAGCTGTTGGAATGGCGTACCGACCGTTCGCGGATGTTTTCGGTGACCACCTTGATACCCACTTCCATCGAGGTGTTGCCGGTGTAGTTGACCGATGCGAGGAAAGTGACCAGCTCGCCGACGTGCACCGGCTCGCGGAAGATCACCTGGTCGACCGACAGGGTCACCACATAGCTGCCGGCGTAGCGGCTGGCGCAGGCATAGGCCACTTCGTCGAGGTACTTGAGCAAGGTGCCGCCGTGTACGTTGCCAGAAAAGTTGGCCATGTCCGGGGTCATCAGGACGGTCATGCTCAGCTGGGCGTTTCCAGGTTCCATAGTGTGCTCACGGTGAGGTTGCGCTGAATCGGGGTGGGTATCTTCTGACACTTCTGGTTCCCCTCTTGAAGGTTTGCCTTCCTGTTACGGGACGTTGCCAAACGCTCTATCGTCACGCCTGATGCGTCATCAGAGGCGGCTGATCGGCCGATCTGTTTCTACATATTGCACCGGCATTTTGCAGCGGGGTGCGATGTTACCCTGAGTACGCCCATGCAACATGGGCTTTCCTGCATTCAATACAGTATGTACTTGCTGCTCGCTCGGCTTGGCCTTGGCAGAGGAGCGGTCTGCCCGGGCATCCAGCAAAGTCGAAAAGGAGTATCGCGCCATGCATGCCATCAGCTTCATCCAGGACCTGGCAGTGATCATGCTGGTCGCCGGCGTGGTGACGATTCTCTTTCATCGCCTCAAGCAGCCCGTGGTGCTGGGCTACATCGTCGCGGGTTTCATCATCGGCCCGCATACCCCGCCGTTCGGCCTGATCCACGATGAAGACACGATCAAGACCCTGGCCGAGCTGGGGGTAATTTTCCTGATGTTCTGCCTGGGCCTGGAGTTCAGCTTGCGCAAGCTGTTCAAGGTCGGCGCCACGGCATTTATTGCAGCGTTCCTGGAAATCGTCCTGATGATCTGGATCGGTTTCGAGATCGGCCGCTGGTTCGGCTGGAATACCATGGACTCGCTGTTCCTCGGCGCGATTCTGGCAATCTCCTCGACCACCATCATCGTCAAGGCGCTGAACGACCTGAAGATGAAGAACGAGCGTTTCGCCCAGCTGATCTTCGGCGTGCTGATCGTTGAAGACATCCTCGGCATCGGCATTATCGCTTTGCTGTCCGGCATCGCCGTCAGTGGCTCGGTCAGCTCCGGCGAGGTGTTCTCGACGGTCGGCAAGCTGTCGTTGTTCATGATTGTCGCGCTGGTCATCGGCATCCTGCTGGTGCCGCGGCTGCTGGCCTACGTGGCAAAGTTCGAAAGCAACGAGATGCTGTTGATCACCGTGCTGGGCCTGTGCTTCGGCTTCTGCCTGCTGGTGGTCAAGCTGGAATACAGCATGGTGCTGGGGGCCTTCCTGATCGGCGCGATCATGGCCGAGTCGCGCCAGCTGCTGAAGATCGAACGCCTGATCGAACCCGTTCGCGACCTGTTCAGCGCGATCTTCTTCGTCGCCATCGGCCTGATGATCGACCCACAGGTGCTGGTCGATTACGCTTGGCCTATCGTCGTCATCACCCTTGCGGTGGTGCTGGGCAAGATGCTGTCGTGCGGCATGGGCGCATTCATTGCCGGTAACGATGGCCGTACCTCGCTGCGGGTGGGCATGGGGCTTTCGCAGATTGGCGAATTCTCCTTCATCATCGCGGCTTTGGGGATGACCTTGCAGGTCACCAGTGACTTCCTTTACCCGGTGGCGGTGGCGGTTTCGGCCATCACCACGCTGCTGACGCCATACCTGATCCGCGCCGCCGATCCGCTGTCGCAAAAGCTCGGCAACATCGTGCCAAGGCGCCTGGCGCGGGTCCTGTCACTCTATGGAGAATGGTTGCGCAACATTCAGCCGCAAGGTGAAAGCGCCATGCTGGCGGCGATGATCCGGCGCATCCTGTTGCAGGTCGGCGTCAATCTGGCGTTGGTGATCGCCATCTTCTTCAGCGGCGGTTATTTCGCCGCGCGCATCGGCAGTTGGCTCAGTGAGTGGGTGACGGATGTCAGCCAGCAGAAGGCGCTGATATGGGGTGCGGCGCTTCTGCTGTCGTTACCGTTCCTGATTGCCGCCTATCGCAAGCTCAAGGCACTGTCGATGCTGTTGGCAGAGATGGGGGTGAAGCCGGAAATGGCCGGGCGGCATACCCAGCGCGTGCGTCGCGTGGTTGCCGAGGTGATTCCACTGCTGTCGCTGCTGGTGATCTTCCTGCTGCTGTCGGCATTGTCGGCCAGCATCCTGCCGACCAGCGAGCTGTTGCTGGTGATCGCAGTGGTGGCGGCAGTGGTGGTGGCGTTGCTGTGGCGCTGGTTCATCCGCGTGCATTCACGGATGCAGATCGCCTTGCTGGAGACGCTGGAAAACAGTCGCGATCATTCGCACTGAGGGCAAGATTTCACCGTCTTCCGAGGGGATGGAGCGGGAACGATGTCGCCAGGCGCAGAAAGCCTGGCGAATTTAACTGCATTGATGGCACTAAGCCATTTTCAGTGGGTCAGCTTTCCAGCCACACGTCCCGTGCCCAGTGCCACACCGATTCCCAGCTTTCTTCGGCAATGGCTTCTTCGTCACCATCCCACAGCACTACGGTGCCATCTTCCTCGACGCAGTAGTAGTTGTTGCCGTCCTCGCACAGCGGAATCAGGTCGCGCGGAACACCGGCGTCCCAGGCGTTGGCGGCGACGTCGGGCAGGTAGGTGTGGGATTGCGGGTCGGTGCAGGTCACCGGCTCAAGCGAGCCGTACACCACATCGCTGACGGTCAGCAGAAACTCCTTGAACACGAACGGAATGTTGATGAACAGCTGTTCCTCGATCTCGACCAGTTGGTCCTCATCGGGAAGCTCCAGCGGCACCGGCACGGGTTCATTGGCTTCACGGAGTTGTTCGATCACTTCTTCCACGGTTTACATCCTCTGACCTTGATGACAACGCTGCGCGTTATACCCTAGTAGCCCGCTCTGGCAAAAGCAAAAACCCCGGGACAGGCCCGGGGTTTTTTGTGCAACGTGCGACGGTTAACCGTTTTGACGGATACCGGCGACCAGCCAAGGCTGGTTCTCGCCCTGGGCGCGAACCATGTGCCAGCTTTCGCTGAAGGCCTCGCCCTGGTCGAAGCGCGAGGTCTTCGACACGCCACGGAAGGTCAGGGTGGCGTCGGTGCGGTCGGCGCGATCGTCGACACCGTCCAGTTGTACGTCGAGGTCATCGATGTAGGTGGACTGGAAGCCATCACCCAGGTCGGCACGCTCGCGCTTGAGGAACTCGAGCATCTGCGGGGTGACGAACTCGGCGATCTTGTCCATTTCGTTGGCATCCCAGTGCTGCTGCAGCGACTGGAAGTGGCTGCGGGCTGCGGCCAGGAAGCTCTGCTCGTTGAACCACGCCGGTGCGTTGATCACCGGGGCGGCTGCGGCAGCAGGGGCAGCCGAACCACCGAAGATCGACGGCTGAGCAGGCTGCTGGCCATGCGCTTCACGCTGGAACGGCGCGTGGCCCGGCGCGGCCATTTGCGGCTGCTGCTGGCGACGGCGTGCGGCAATGAAGCGGAACACCAGGAAGGCGATCAGGCCCATGATCAGGAAGTCCATGATCTGCATGCCCTGGAAGCCGTCACCCATGAACATGGAAGCCAGCAGGCCACCGGCGGCGAGGCCGGCCAGAGGGCCCAGCCAGCGCGAAGCACCGCTGGCGGCGGCCGGGGCGCGGCCAGGAGCGGTCGGCGCGGCAGCAGGCGTGGTTGGCGTAGCCTGGCGGGTCTGGTGGATAGGCGCGGCGCCCGAGCTCTTGCCGCCGCCAAATCGCTTGGCGTTGGCGTCCAGGCTCAGCGTCAGGCCGACGCAGAGCGCCAGTGCGATGCTAAGAAAACGTTGCATAAATGGGATTTCCCCTGTTGTGGATTGCACGCGCGCCATGGTGCACAGGTTCCTGTGCACATGACCAGCGACAAGATGTTTCCAGCTTTTGCCTGAATGGTTCGAGGCTTTAGATGGCCTCGAGCTTGGCATACCCCAGCATGAGCCATTTGCTGCCTTCGGCAAAGTTTACCTGCACCCGCGCCTGGGCACCGGAACCCTCGAAGTTGAGGATCACCCCTTCGCCAAACACCGCGTGCTGCACGCGCTGGCCCAGGTTGAAGGCGGTCTGCGGAATATTGGCATTGGCAAACAGGTTGCTGTTGGAGCTCGTCGAACCGCCGAATGGTCGGCTGACACTGTTGGAAAGTCGTACTTCCTGAACCAGCCCGCTCGGAATCTCACGTACGAAACGAGACACCTTGTTATAGGTTTCGCTGCCATAGAGGCGACGGGTCTCGGCATAGGTCATGATCAGCTGGCGCATGGCGCGGGTAATGCCCACGTAGGCCAGGCGGCGTTCCTCTTCCAGGCGGCCGGGTTCTTCCAGGCTCATCTTGTGCGGGAACAGGCCTTCTTCCATGCCCACCAGGAACACGTATGGGAATTCCAGGCCCTTGGCGCTGTGCAGGGTCATCAATTGGATGCTGTCTTCGTGCTCGTCCGCCTGTGTGTCGCCGGCTTCCAGCGAGGCATGGCCCAGGAAGGCCGAGAGCGGCGACAGGTCGGCGTCGTCTTCGCTGGTTTCGAAGTTGCGCGCGGCGCTGACCAGTTCCTCAAGGTTTTCTACCCGTGCCTGGCCCTTTTCACCCTTTTCTTCCTGGTGATAGATGATCAGACCGGACTGCTCGATGGCCGTCTGGGTCATGGTGTGCAGCGGCATGTCGGCGACCTTGCTGGCCAGGCCCTCGATCAACTCGATGAAGGCACCCAGGGCCGAGGCCGCGCGGCCTTTCAGCGCCTTGGCGGCCAGCAACTGGCACATGGCTTCCCACATCGACAGCTGGCTGTGGCGGGCATGCTCGCGAATGGCCTCGACGGTTTTCTCGCCAATTCCACGGGGTGGCACGTTGATCACCCGCTCCAGGGCCGCGTCGTTGCCGCGGCCTTCGATCAGGCGCAGGTAGGCCATGGCATTCTTGATTTCGGCGCGTTCGAAGAAGCGCTGACCACCGTAGATGCGATAGGGGATGCGTTCGCGCAGCAAGGCTTCTTCCAGCACCCGCGACTGGGCGTTGGAACGATACAGGATGGCGATGTCGCTGCGCGCGTTGCCTTGCTTGATCAGGCTCTCGATGGTCTCGACCACATAGCGCGCTTCATCGTGTTCGTTGTAGGCGGCGTACAGCGTCAGCGGCTCGCCTTCACCCATGTCGGTCCAAAGTTCCTTGCCCAGGCGCCCGCTGTTGTTGGCGATCAGCGCGTTGGCGGCCTTGAGGATGCCGCCGGTGGAGCGGTAGTTCTGCTCCAGGCGGATCATCTCGGCATCAGGGAAGTCGGCGGTGTACTGGTGAATGTTTTCGATCTTGGCACCGCGCCAACCGTAGATGGACTGGTCGTCGTCGCCCACAGCCATCAGGCTGCCACCATTCTTGCCCGCCAGCAGGCGCAGCCAGGCGTACTGCACGGCGTTGGTGTCCTGGAACTCGTCCACCAGCAGGTGACGGAAGCGCCGCTGGTAGTGCTCCAGCAAGCCAGGGTGGTCGCGCCACAGGTCGAGGGCGCGCAGCAGCAATTCGGAGAAGTCGATGACCCCGGCGCGTTCGCAGGCCTGTTCATAGGCGCTGTAGACATCGCGCATGGTCTGCAGGAACAGGTCGCCGCTGGCCTGGATGTGTTGCGGGCGCAGGCCCTCGTCCTTTTGCCCGTTGATGAACCACTGGGCCTGACGCGCCGGCCATTTCTGCTCGTCCAGGCCAAGTTCGCGCATGACGCGCTTGATCAGCCGTTGCTGATCATCGCTGTCGAGGATCTGGAAGTTCTGCACCAGACGTGCTTCCTGCCAGTGCGCCCTTAGCAGACGGTGCGCCAGGCCGTGGAAGGTACCCACCCACATGCCCGCCGGGTTGATGCCCAGCAACTGCTCGATCCGCTGGCGCATTTCGGCAGCAGCCTTGTTGGTGAAGGTCACCGACAGGATAGAGTGCGGCGAGGCCTGCTCGACCTGGATCAGCCAGGCGATGCGGTGCACCAGCACGCGGGTTTTACCGGAACCGGCGCCAGCAAGCACCAGTTGACGCCCAAGCGTGGCCGCGACGGCCTGGCGTTGGGCATCGTTGAGGGAATTCAGCAGGAGGGAGAGGTCATCTGTGTGCATCCGGCCATTCTAGGGGGAGGCCGGTTAAGGGGCAAACATCTACTGTATGAATATTCACCTCAAGCGCTGTCGCTCATCGGGTTCTGGCGCCAGCAGTTGCCTGATCGCCGCATGGCTGCGATCAGGCTGACTCGCACCCGGCTTACTCGATTGCCTTGCGGTAGCCAATTTCAACCCTTTGCGAACCCGCAGGCTCGATGACCTCCAGAGACTTCCACGCAGTACCACCTTCGCGCCTGAAGAACACATCCTTCTGAGTCACGACCTGCAAGGAAATGCCTTCCTTCTCCACCAGTTGCAGTTCGAGCACTTCCCAGCCACCGCGGTGGCGCACTTTGGGTTCGACCAGAACAGGCTCGATGCCTGGGTGGGCAACTGTCACGGTTCCTTGCACTTCGAAGTAAGTCGGCTCGCCGGGTACATCGCTGTTGTAGGCAATCAGGTTTTTGATGGTGTTCATGATGATGTCCTTGGTAATCGAGAGTAGCGCCGCTAGACGCAGTGCTACATTCGGGCCCCTTGGTTGCCGATGGGATCTGGCATCATTTCAGCTATACCAATGCCTGCACACGCGTAACGGGCCAAAGATGACCCACAGCAGTTTGGCCAGGACTGCCGTTTGTGTAAGATCGCAGCTCGTTGAGTGACAACCATAACAAGAACTCTACAAGAACCAGCGCTATGACCCAGGACTGCACGGCGATCGGAGTATCGCTGGAGATGACAAGGAATGTGCGCAGGCAGTTCGCCACCCAGCTCTCCGTCGAGCGAACGCGTCTGCTGTATCAAGGCTCTCTGTTACCCACATTGTTCATGCTGCTCAACGGCCTGCTCTGCGCCTGGCTGTTGTGGATCCCTGGGCGTTATTTGCTGGTGGCCGTGTGGCTGGTATGGCTGCTGGCGCTGGTGGCCCTTCGGGTGATCCAGGTAGCGGCGTTCGACGCTGCCTCGGCGCAACGTCAGGCCAACCCTGGCTGGCGCCGCATGTTCCTGTTCGGTTCGGCATTCAGTGGTTTGACCTTGGCCTGTGCCGCGATCGCCTTGGTGCCGCAAGACAACTTCGTGCAGCAGGCCTGGGTGTTCGGCTTGCTGGGGATGGCCACTTTAAGTGCGAGCATCGCCTATGCAGTCAGCCTGCCGGCCTTTCTCAGCTTTGCCTTGCCCTGCCTGTTGCCGCCGATCCTGTTCCTCTTCTACTTCGACGCAGGGCAGCAGCGTGGCTGGGGCTGGCTTGGCCTGATTCTGCTGGCGGCGCTGGTGGTGGTGGCCTGGCAGGTCAACCGGCTACTCGACCGCAGCCTGCTGCGGCGCTTCCAGAATCAGGCGTTGAACCAGGACCTGCAACGGATCTCCGCGCAGAAGGTGCTCGAAGAACAGCAGCGCCTGGCGGCCACGGTGTTCGAAGCCTGCAATGAAGGCGTGGTGATTCTGAGCGCCGAATTCGTGGTACTTGCAGTGAATCAGGCCTACTGCCAGATGACCGGCTACAACCGTTCCGAGCTACTGGCGCGCGAATGGTTCGAGTTGCCGTGCCATAGCGATGCGCGCCGGCACAGCCAGGCCATCGAGTCGGCGCTGGCGCAACAAGGCGGCTGGCAGGCCGAGCTGGTAGAGGCGCGCAAGCACGGCGAGCTGCATCCGCAACGGTTGCAACTGACGGCTGTGCGCGACACCCAGGGCCAGTTGAGCCAGGTGGTCGGATTCTTCACCGACCTGTCTTCGCGGCGGGCCTCCGAGGAGCGCTTGCGCTACCTGGCGCACTACGACGAATTGAGCGGGCTGGCCAACCGCTCACTGTTCCGGCTACGTCTACAGGAAGCCGCTCAACGCGTGCGCAGCAACGGGCGCAGCCTCGCCCTGCTGCATGTCGATCTGGACCGCTTCAAGCTACTCAATGAAAGCCTGGGCCATGAGCTGGCTGATCAGCTGATTCACAAGATTGCCCGGCGAATTGTCAGCACCGTTCCCGAGGCAGATACCGTGGCGCGGCTTTCTGGCGATGAGTTTGCCGTACTGTTCGATGGTTACAGCAACCTGTCGAGCCTGGTGCGGGTCACCACCCGGTTGTTGAACAAGCTGCGCAAGCCGCAGCGGCTCGACGGGCACGAGGTCGTGGTCAGCGCTTCGGTGGGCATCAGTGTGCTGTCCGACGCCACGCTCGATGCCGATGCCCTGATCAGCCAGGCAGACATGGCCAAGCAGCATGCCAAGCATCTGGGCGGCGACAACTTCCAGTTCTATACCGAGAGCCTGCGCGCCAGCACTCTCGAGCGCCTGCAGCTGGAGAACCAGCTACGCAAGGCCATCGATGAAGAACAACTCATGGTCTTTTACCAGCCCAAACTGTGCCTGCTCAGTGGGCGTCTGCATGCCGCCGAGGCCCTGGTGCGCTGGCAACATCCAGGGTGGGGCATGGTGCCGCCAGGGGAGTTCATCGGCTTGGCCGAAGAAACCGGGCTGATTGCCCCTATCGGCGAGTTCGTGCTCCGCCATGCCTGCAGGCAGGCTCGCGATTGGCAGCGCCTGGGGCTGGAGGTGCGGGTTTCGGTCAACCTGTCGGTGTACCAGTTGCGCCAGGGCAAGCTGGTCAGCCTGGTGCGTCAGGTGCTTGAGGAGACCGGCCTGGCACCGCACCTCCTGGAGCTGGAGCTTACCGAAAGCCAGCTGCTGGACAGCGTCGAGCACATCATCGCGACCTTCGAGCAATTGCATGCGTTGGGGGTGAAACTGGCCATCGACGATTTTGGTACCGGCTATTCGTCACTGAGCTACCTGAAGCGGTTGCCGGTGGACTACGTGAAGATCGACCAGGCATTCATCCGCGGCCTGCACGAAGGCAGCCAGGATGCGGCCATTACCCAGGCAATCATTACCCTGTCCAGGAGCCTGGGCCTGAAGGTGGTGGCGGAAGGGGTGGAAACGGCGGAACAGCTGGCGTTTCTGCGTGAACACGCGTGTGATGAGGCCCAGGGCTATCTGATCAGCAGGCCTGTCCCGGAGCCTGAGTTCAGACAGATGCTTGCCCGCCCTTGGACGCATTGAGGGCAAGGTCACTCAGCCATGCCAGTGCCTGCCGTGCCTGGCCAGCAGGCTGTTGGCCTGTTCCGGGCCGTTGCTGCCTGCAGCATAGTGGCGGGGCGCCTGGAAGTGCTCTTCCCAGCCCTTGATGATTGGGTCGATCCAGGCCCAGGCAGCCTCCACTTCGTCGCGGCGCATGAACAGCGTCGAGTCGCCCTCCAGGATGTCCAGCAGCAGGCGTTCGTAGGCGTCCCAACGGCGGGTCTGGCCAAAAACCTGGGCAAGGTTGAGGTCCAGATCGACCGGCTCCAGGCGCATGCCCTTGCCGGGGCTCTTGGTCATCATGCGCAGGCTGATGCGTTCCTCGGGCTGCAGCTGGATCAGCAGCTGGTTGACTTGGCCGCCGCTGAACAGCTCGTGGGGTACCGGTTTGAACTGGATGACGATTTGCGACGAGCGCCGCGCCATGCGCTTGCCGGTACGCAGGTAGAACGGCACGCCGGCCCAGCGCCAGTTGTCGATGTGGGCGTGCACGGCGACGAAGGTTTCGGTGTCGGTGTCGTTGTCGACGTCCTTCTCGAAGTAGTAGGCCGGTACTTCCTGGCCGCCGATGTGTCCGGCACCGTACTGGCCACGCACGGTCTTGTCCTGCACGTCCTGGCCGGTGATGGGTTTGAGGGCACGCAGGATCTTAACCTTCTCGTCGCGCACGGCTTCGGCCTCGAATTGCGCCGGCGGTTCCATGGCCACCAGGCACAGCAGCTGCAAGAGGTGATTCTGCAGCATGTCGCGGGTTGCCCCGGCGCGGTCGTAGTAGCCACCACGGTTTTCCACACCCAGGGTTTCGCAGACGCTGATCTGCACATGGTCGACCTGGCCGTTGCGCCACACCGGTTCCAGCAGGGCATTGGCGAAGCGCAGGGCCATCAGGTTCTGCACGGTTTCCTTGCCCAGGTAGTGATCGATGCGAAACACCTGCGATTCGTCGAACACCGCGCCGATCGATTCGTTGATGGCAGTGGCAGATTCCAGCGAGTGGCCGATCGGTTTTTCCAGCACGATGCGTGCTTCGCTGTCGGCCAGCCCGGCAACACGCAGATGGTTGGCGATCGGTACGAAGAGGTTGGGCGCAGTGGCCAGGTAGTAGATGCGGGTCAGCCCTCCAGGCTCGCCGAGGTAGCGCGCCAGGCGGCCGAAATCGGCGCTTTGCGCCGCGTCCATGGGGAAGTAGTCGAGGCGGGCGGAAAAGCGTTGCCACACATCTTCGTCGAAGTCGTGGCGGGCGATCTGCGCCCGGCAATGGCGCTCGGCGAGCTTGAGGTATTCGTTACGGCTAATGTGCCGGCGGGCGAGGGCAATGATGCGCACCGCGTTGTTCAGGCGCGCCTCGCGGTACAGGTGATAGAGCGCCGGCAGCAGTTTGTGCAGGGCCAAGTCACCAGTGCCACCGAACACCAGAATGTCGCAAGGAATAGTCAAACCACCACTCTCCACGTTCGTTTAACTGGGCGGGTTGGCGTCCATGTAGTATAACTACAAGAAAGCTACATCCCGGCCAGCCGATCATAACCGAGTCCAGCCCGTGAATCTGTTGCAACATATCGCCCAATCGCGCCACCTGCTGCGCAAATCGGAACTCAAAGTGGCCGACCACGTGCTGCTCGACCCGGCTGCCGTCATGCACAGCTCGATGGCCGACCTGGCGCACAGCGTGGGCATCAGTGAGCCGACGATCGTGCGTTTCTGCCGGGCGATCGGTTGTTCAGGCTTCCAGGATCTCAAGCTCAAGCTGGCGCAAAGCCTGGCAGCCGGTGCCAGTTTCGGCCAGTTCGCGATTCATGAGGACGACTCGGTTGCCGACTACAGCCTGAAGATTTTCGACACCACCCTTCACACGCTGATGGAAGTACGCGAGCACCTCGACCCCCAGGCCCTGCAACAGGCCGTGAGTGCAATGGCTCAGGCGCAACGCGTGGAGTTCTACGGCTTTGGCGCATCCGGTGCGGTAGCCGCCGACGCCCAGCACAAGTTCTTCCGCCTGCTGCTCAGCGCTGCGGCCTACTCCGACCCGCACATGCAGGCCATGTCGGCGGTGACGTTGAAGCCGGGTGACGTGGCGGTGTGCATTTCCCAGTCGGGGCGTTCCAAGGACTTGCTGATTACTGCCAACCTGGTGCGTGAAAGCGGTGCCAACCTGATCACTCTGTGCCCGAGCGCGACGCCGCTGGCGGAGCTGTCGACGGTCAACCTGGCGATCGACGTGCATGAAGATACCGAGATCTACACCCCGCTGACCTCGCGTATCGCTCACCTGGTAGTCATCGACGTGTTGGCCATGGGCGTGGCCATGGCCCGTGGGCCGAGCCTGGTCAATCACCTGAAGAGCGTGAAGCGCAGTTTGCGCAGCCTGCGTTTGTCGCCCAAGTCGATCAAGGCTACAGACGACTGAGATCAGCCTGTACCGGCCTCTTCGCGGGCAAGCCCGCTCCCACAGGAATCGCACTGCCTTCAAGAAGCATACAGTACCTGTGGGAGCGGGCTTGCCCGCGAAGAGGCCGGCACAGGCAAAGCAAATTTCACGGTTCTGTCACCATTCCACAGCCAAACCGTAAACCGCCGAGGCCAGTCTGAGACTCCCGCATCCTAACTGGGAGACAGGCAATGGCTCGTGACTTCGACGGTACGTACCAACCCAGCGCCAAGGCTCGCAAGCAGCAGGAAAAGGATCAGCGCCGCATGGAATACCGCCGCGCGATCGAGAGCTATTGCGACCAACGTCAGCTGCTCCGTGACCTTGTGGATTACCCAGAGTTGCAAGCACTCACGGTATGGCAGGCGTCGGCGGCAGCTTCCCCGAGAAGCGCTCAACAAGCGCGCTAATCAACGCACGTTCGCTGCGGATGAACGCAAGAAAGGCCAAGGCTACCGGCGACTGTCGCTTGGCCTTGGCCTGCACCACACACCAGCTGCGGTACAGCGGCAACTCTTCCACCGGCAGCTCTCTGAGCACCCTCGTGGCCAGCTCCAGGTTCACGGCGTGGCGGGTCAGCAGGGCGATCCCCAGGCCGGCGATCACGCATTCGCGCTGGGCATCGGCCGAAGCGACCTCCAGTGTCTGGGTGAAGTGCACGCGCTTGTCCTTGAAGTACTCCTCGCAGGCCTTGCGCGTTCCCGAACCTTGCTCGCGGACCAGCAGGGTATGAGGCTCCAGGTCCTGCAGGCGCAGCTGTTCGAGCTTGCACAGCGGGTGTTCAGGCGGGGCCACAGCCACGATCGGGTTGTTCAGAAACGGCAGAAACTCCAGGCCCATGTCCTGCGGCACCATGGACATGATGATCAGATCGTCGCGGTTGTCGGAAAGCCGGCGGATCGCCTGGGCCCGATTGACCACGGTGAGGGTCAGGTTGACCTCCGGGTGACGTTGCTTGAAGGCGGCGAACAGGTGTGGCACGAAGTACTTGGCACTGGACTCGATCGCCAGTTTCAGCTGCCCCTGCAATGAGCCCTGCATGTCCGACAGCTGCATGTCGAGGCTTTCCAGGCGCCCGAAGATGTCGCGGCTGGCCCGCTGCAGCGCTTCGGCGGCTTCGGTCAGGTAGAGCTTCTTGCCGACGTACTCTAACAGCGGCTGGCCAATCAGCTCCTCGAGCTGACGGATCTGTAGACTAACGGCGGGTTGCGTCAGTGCCATCTCCTCCGCCGCACGGCTGTACGAGCGCAAATCACACACCTCGTTGAAGATCTGCAATTGACGCAATGTCATACGCATCAAGGACTTACGCATTTTTATCAGCTCTTTGGCAATACCTTGTTACCGAACTATAAGCTTTTGCTAATACAGCCTCTAACAAATATTGATTTTTGTTTATCGACCTTCAGCGCTAGGGTGAATGTGCGACTGGCCAGCAACCTCTGGTCACGCGCCGACCGGTAGAACCGGATCGACTGTTCCTACGGCTTTGGGAAGACTCCAGTGATAAAAAAAATCCTGATCGCCAACCGGGGTGAAATCGCAGTTCGGATCGTCCGTGCCTGCGCCGAGATGGGCATTCGCTCTGTCGCGATCTATTCCGATGCCGACCGTCATGCCTTGCACGTCAAGCGCGCCGACGAGGCCTACAGCATTGGTGCCGAGCCGCTGGCCGGCTACCTGAACCCGCGCAAGCTGGTGAACCTTGCTGTGGAAACCGGCTGTGACGCCCTGCACCCGGGCTACGGTTTCCTTTCGGAAAACGCCGAACTGGCGGAGATCTGCGCCGAGCGCGGGATCAAGTTCATCGGCCCGGCCGCCGACGTCATCCGCCGCATGGGCGACAAGACCGAAGCGCGTCGCACCATGATCCAGGCCGGTGTGCCGGTGACCCCCGGTACCGAAGGCAACGTCGCCGATATTCATGAAGCCCTGAGCGAAGGCGACCGTATCGGTTACCCGGTGATGCTCAAGGCCACTTCCGGTGGTGGCGGCCGTGGTATCCGCCGCTGCAACAGCCGTGAAGAGCTGGAACAGAACTTCCCGCGGGTGATCTCCGAGGCCACCAAGGCCTTCGGTTCGGCAGAAGTGTTCCTGGAAAAGTGCATCGTCAACCCCAAGCACATCGAGGCGCAGATCCTGGGTGACAGCTTCGGCAACGTCGTGCACCTGTTCGAGCGCGACTGCTCGATCCAGCGCCGTAACCAGAAACTCATCGAAATCGCTCCGAGCCCCCAGCTCACCCCCGAGCAGCGCGCCTACATCGGCGACCTGGCGGTACGTGCAGCCAAGGCGGTGAACTACGAGAACGCCGGTACCGTGGAGTTCCTGCTCGCCGATGGCGAGGTGTACTTCATGGAGATGAACACCCGGGTGCAGGTGGAACACACCATCACCGAGGAAATCACCGGGATCGACATCGTCCGTGAGCAGATCCGCATCGCTTCCGGGCTGCCGCTGTCGGTGAAACAGGAAGACATCCAGCACCGTGGCTACGCGTTGCAGTTCCGCATCAACGCCGAAGACCCGAAGAACAACTTCCTGCCCAGCTTCGGCAAGATCACCCGTTACTACGCCCCCGGCGGCCCGGGTGTGCGTACCGACACGGCGATCTACACCGGCTACACCATTCCACCGTTCTACGACTCCATGTGCCTGAAACTGGTGGTCTGGGCGTTGACCTGGGAAGAAGCCATGGACCGCGGCCTGCGGGCCCTGGACGACATGCGCGTGCAGGGGGTGAAGACCACCGCCGCGTACTACCAGGAAATCCTGCGCAATCCGGAATTCCGTAGCGGTCAGTTCAATACCAGCTTCGTCGAAAGCCACCCGGAGCTGACCAACTACTCGATCAAGCGCAAACCCGAAGAGCTGGCCCTGGCCATCGCCGCCGCCATCGCCGCCCACGCAGGCCTGTGAGGAACCCTATAATGTCCAAGAAAATTCACGTAACCGACACGATCCTGCGCGACGCCCACCAGTCCCTGCTGGCTACCCGCATGCGTACCGAAGACATGCTGCCGATCTGCGACAAGCTCGACAAAGTCGGCTACTGGTCGCTGGAAGTCTGGGGTGGCGCCACCTTCGACGCCTGCGTGCGCTTCCTCAAGGAAGACCCGTGGGAGCGCCTGCGCAAACTGCGTGCGGCCCTGCCTAATACCCGCCTGCAAATGCTGCTGCGTGGCCAGAACCTGCTCGGCTATCGCCATTACAGCGACGACGTGGTCAAGGCCTTCGTCGCCAAGGCTGCGGTCAACGGCATCGACGTGTTCCGCATCTTCGACGCGATGAACGACGTGCGTAACCTGCGTGTTGCCATCGAAGCGGTGAAGGCTGCTGGCAAACACGCCCAGGGCACCATCGCCTACACCGTCAGCCCCGTGCACACCATCGAGGCCTTCGTTGCCCAGGCCAAGCAGATGGAAGCCATGGGTTGCGACTCGATTGCGATCAAGGACATGGCTGGCTTGCTGACGCCGTTCGCCACCGGCGAGCTGGTCAGGGCACTGAAGGCCGAGCAGTCGCTGCCGGTGTTCATCCATTCCCACGACACCGCCGGCCTGGCCGCCATGTGCCAGCTCAAGGCCGTGGAAAACGGTGCCGACCACATCGACACCGCGATCTCCAGCTTCGCCTGGGGCACCAGCCACCCGGGTACCGAGTCGATGGTCGCCGCGCTCAAGGGCAGCGAGTTCGACACTGGCCTGGACCTGGAACTGCTGCAGGAAATCGGCCTGTACTTCTACGCCGTGCGCAAGAAGTACCACCAGTTCGAGAGCGAGTTCACCGCCGTGGACACCCGCGTGCAGGTCAACCAGGTGCCGGGCGGGATGATTTCCAACCTGGCCAACCAGCTCAAGGAGCAGGGCGCGCTGAGCCGCATGAACGAGGTGCTGGCCGAGATCCCGCGTGTGCGTGAAGACCTCGGCTTCCCGCCGCTGGTGACCCCGACCTCGCAGATCGTCGGTACCCAGGCGTTCTTCAACGTGCTGGCCGGCGAGCGCTACAAGACCATCACCAACGAGGTGAAGCTGTACCTGCAAGGCGGTTACGGCAAGGCCCCAGGTGTGGTCAACGAGCAGCTGCGCCGCCAGGCGATCGGCAGCGAAGAAGTGATCGACGTGCGCCCGGCCGACCTGCTCAAGCCAGAGATGGCCAAGCTGCGCGCCGACATCGGTGCCCTGGCCCGTTGCGAAGAAGACGTGCTGACCTTCGCCATGTTCCCGGACATTGGCCGCAAGTTCCTCGAAGAACGCGAAGCCGGCACCCTGACCCCCGAAGCCCTGCTGCCGATTCCCGAAGCAGGTGCTGTGGCGTCCCATGCCGGTGAAGGGGTACCGACCGAGTTCGTCATCGACGTACACGGTGAAACCTACCGCGTCGACATCACGGGTGTGGGCGTCAAGGCCGAAGGCAAGCGTCACTTCTACCTGTCGATCGACGGCATGCCGGAAGAAGTGGTGTTCGAGCCGCTCAACGAGTTCGTTGGCGGCGGTGGCAGCAAGCGCAAGCAGGCCAGCGCGCCGGGCCACGTCAGCACCACCATGCCGGGCAACATCGTCGATGTGCTGGTCAAGGAAGGTGATTTGGTCAAGGCCGGCCAGGCGGTGCTGATCACCGAGGCGATGAAGATGGAGACCGAAGTGCAGGCGGCCATCGCCGGCAAGGTCGTAGCCATCCACGTTGCCAAGGGCGATCGAGTGACGCCGGGCGAGATCCTGATCGAGATCGAAGGCTGAGATCAGCCCTCAGCTACGAGCGGTTAACCTCTGGGGAGCGGATGCTCCCCTTTTTTATGTTCAGCAGTGCATTTTAATGCAGATTTTGCAAAGCCGAGCCACCTTTATCTGTATTAAAGTGCAGATAAAGAATGGAGACTGTAGCTAGTCTGCACTATGCTGCAGATAACAAGCCTGAATCGTCCAGCAGCATGCAGTAAATTGCAGGTGAACCATGTACAGACTCACGCTCCAACTCCATGATCAAGGTCGGTGGCATGATGCTGTTGCCATCGCCTTTGCCGAGCCTGAAAAGAGCCTTTCTAGTCCCTGTGAGTTCGGGTACACGTCCGAGTATGTCAAAACCAATCTGGATGCCTACGACAGCCTGTTCTGCCAGGCCGCAAGCGCCAGGCTGCCGGTGGACTTCGGCTCCCATCGTCTGTCGCACGCTCCGGCATTCCTTTACGACATCGCGCCCGCTGGGGCTGCGAAGCGTTTTTTGCTCAGGCATATCGGCCGAGAGAAACCGGAAGGCATGGGTGAGGACCTGTATTTGCTCGGGCGCTCCACCCCGGCCCCTATTGGCAATCTGCGCATCAAGGAGTCGGTCGAGCAACTGGACCTTGCGGAGCCGATCGGTTTTTCACGGCAAGACGTCATCACTCGCGATCAACGCTTTCTCGAATACGCCTATGAGCAAGGCTCGGCCATTGGTGGCGCGACTGGCGCCGGCGGGGAAGCACCAAAACTGTTGATGACCGAAGCCGAGAGCGGCCACCTGTATCCGGACGCAGTGCTTGCGGATGACCGAGCCCGACGGCATTGGTTCATCAAGTTCGCCCGGAACCAGGCTCTGGCCGATGATCAGGATATCCTGCGGGCCGAGTACCTCTACTACAAGGCGTTGCAGCAGCTTGACATCGAGACGGTGGCCAGTGAGCACATCGCGCTTGAAGAGGGTAGAAAGCCCAGCTTGTGGATGGAGCGCTTCGATCGTCAGGTTTGCGCTCAGGGTGTACAGCGCCTTGCCGTGGAGTCGGTTTATTCCTTGTGTGGAGTTACCGAGCCCGGTAGCCGGATGGGGCACCTTGAAGTAATCGAGGCACTCGCCGGGGTGTGGGTGATGGCTGGCCAAGGCAAAGAGGTGCCTGAGCTGATTGCGGATTATCTGCGGCGCGACCTGATCAACAAGATCTTGGGCAACGCCGATAACCACGGACGCAACACGGCTATCATTCGTACCCGCGACACGGTACGTCTAGCCCCCATCTACGACCTTGCGCCGATGGTGATGGATCAGGAAGGGATAACTCGAACCACCAAGTGGCCTGCTTCGATCGAAAGAGCTGGCGAAATCGACTGGCAGGCGGCCTGTGTTGCGCTGGCTGAATTCGTCGATCCGGGCGAGGCTTTCCAGCGTCTACGGCAGGATGCCCGGCATCTGTTGGCATTGCCGGATATCTTATCCGGTCTTGGGCTCCCGGATGCAGTGATGAATCATCCGGCGATTGCGCTGGGCAAGCTTGAGCGCCGGATGGCGGAGTGGGGGTTGGCATGACGGTTTCCATCGATGCCCGCGGGCTGATGATCGATGGCGTGCGCGAAGGTATTGCCGATGGTAGCCTTGAGCTGGGGGCTGCGGTGCGACGGCTGCGCGTGGAGGTGGCGAAGATGCAGCAGACTCAGTTTGCGCGGATGTGCAAGATTTCCGTGCGTACGCTCATTCAGATCGAGCAGGGGGACGGCAATCCCACGCTCAAGTCGTTGAACGCTGTATTCAAACCATTTGGTTTGCAGATGGGCGTCATAAGGCGCGCGAGCCAGATCAGGTAAACCCCTCAGACCGATCACAGGCCGGCTGGCCCGTGATCGGTCTTGATGATCAGCCCCTGCGGCAGTCCTCAAGTGTTCGTGCCTGGCCTTCCGGCCTCTGGTTTTCTGCGCTCAACCACCGCTCGAACCCCGCCGCCACCTGCGGCCATTCATCATCGGTAATCGAGTACCACGCCGTATCGCGGTTGTGGTCCTTCACCACCAGGTGTTTGCGGAACACGCCCTCGAAAACGAAGCCGAAGCGCTCTGCCGCGCGCTTGGAGCGGGCGTTGGCGTTGTTGCACTTCCACTCCAGGCGACGGTTGCCCAGCTCAAAGCCAAGCTTGGCCAGCAAGTAGACGGCCTCGGTGCTTTTAGGCGTGCGCTGCATGGGGGCGCCGAAAGCGATATGGCCGATCTCGATGCGGCCGTGGTCCGGCACGATCGACATCAGCGTGAGCATGCCTTGGGCTTGGCCGCTGGTGCGATCGATGACCGTGAAGTAAAGCGGATCGTGGCCGGCGGCGTTGCCATGCAGCCAGCGGTCGAAGGCGGCGCGCTCGGTGAAGGGGCCGTAGGGCAGGTAGTCCCACAGCAGCGGATCGGACGCCGGGCCTTGCAGCGTGGTCCAGAGATCGTCGCCGTGGCGCGCCGGGTCGAGTTTCTCCAGGCGGATGAAGCGGCCGTCGATGGGCTCGGCATTGGGCGTAGCGGCAGGTTTCCAGTTCAGTGCGTCACTCATGTGCGGCCTACAACCCTTTGCGGAATTGGATGAAGCCCGGGCGCTCGGCAACCTGCTCGTACAGGCTGATGGCGGTGGCGTTGGTTTCGTGGGTCAGCCAGTGCACCTTGATGCAGCCAGCGGCCTTGGCCGTGGCATACACGTGCTCGATCAGCTGGCGGCCGATGCCCAGGCCGCGCTGGCTGCTGTCGACGTAGAGGTCCTGCAGGTAGCAGGAATTCTCGATGCTCCAGTTGGAACGATGGTAGATGAAGTTGACCATGCCCACCGCCTTGCCATCGACCCATGCCAGGGTCGAATGCGTCGGTTCATTCGGGTCGAGCAGGCGTTGCCAGGTGCTGAGGCTGACCGTTTCGGCCAGTTCGGTCTGGTAGAAGCGCAGGTAGGCTTGCCACAGGGCGAGCCAGGCGGCGTGGTCTTGGGCGCTGACAGGGCGCAGGGTAACGCTGGGCATGGGCTTTTCCTTCAGAGTTGGCGCATGTGCGCCGCAAGTTGGTTGTCCAGGTAGTCCGGGCTGGCGCCCAGGCCATCGCGCACGCCAGCGATATCCTGCGCCGAGCGGTTCTGGCTGAGCTTGCGCGCGCCTTGCAGGCGGGTGATGGGCAGGCGGATGCCAACGATGGCGCGGAGCATGCTGTCGAGGTAGTCGGCGGGGGCGTCGGCGACTTTCCAGGGCTCGCTGCGGCCCTGTTCGTGGCGGTCAGTCAGGCGGCTGACGATCTGCAGCAGTGGTGCGGCGTCGTGGATCACTTCGGCCGTGCCGTAAGCGTGTACGGCAAGGTAGTTCCAGGTCGGCACCACCTTGGGGTTTTCGGCCTTGCTCGGGTAATAGCTGGGGCTGACATAGGCATCGGCACCCGGAAACACCAGCAATGCTTCGGCGCCTTGCTCCAGCTCCTGCCATTGCCGGTTAGCTCGCGCCAGGTGGGCGTAGACCGTGCCGAATTCGCCCTCGTCGGTGGCCAGCAACACCGGCAGGTGCGTGGCCTGCAGGCCCTGTTCACCGTGGCTGACCAGCACGGCCAGGCGGGTGTCGCGCATGTGCTGGTGCAAGCGCTCAAGGTCATGTTCCTGATGGGGTTTGCTGTTGTACATGCGCTGAGTCCTTGTCGAATGGCTCCATCGTAGGCAGGCTATTGGCTCTGAGTAAGAGCCATTAAAGGCTGTTTTCATAGGTCCAATCTCATGAGCGAGCGCTCCCTCGTATTGCCTTTCGATCCTGCTGGAATCGTTCTCGATCGTCGCCGTGGGCTCAGTCAGCAGCTGTACCAGGCCTTGCGTGCACGGGTGCTCGATGGCCGACTGAGCAGCGGTACCCGGTTGCCGGCCACGCGCGAACTGGCGAACGTGCTGGCGCTGTCGCGCAACAGCGTGGTGCGTGCCTACGACCAGTTGTATGCCGAGGGTTACATAGAAAGCCGGGTCGGTGATGGCACCTATGTGAGTCGCCTGGCAAAACTATCCACACAACTGTCCACAGGGTTATCCCGGGGTTTATCAACAGACTTATCCACATTTTCGCTTGGAAATACTGAGGATTTATCCAGCAACAAGCTTTCCAGTGAGCCGTTGGAGCGTCTGAAAAGTAACCATCTGCCGCCACCAAAAAGCGGTGCGCCGAGGGCATTTCGAGTTGGGATTCCGGCATTCGATCTATTCCCGTTCGACGTCTGGGCCAAGCTGCAGGCGGGTTTCTGGCGCAATCCGGCCCTTTCGCAGCTTGGTTATGGCGACCCAGCGGGTGAACCACTGCTACGCAAACTGATTGCAGCCTACTTGCGCCGTTCACGCGGCCTTTCCTGCGCGGCTGAACAAATAGTGATCACCAGTGGCGCGCAGCAGGCGATAAGCCTTTGTGCACAGTTGCTGTTGCAGCCGGGCGACGGGGTGGCTGTGGAAAACCCGGGTTACCGGGCGGCCGGGTACACCTTTGCCGTGGCCGGTGGCAAGGTCACTGGCGTGCCGGTGGACGAGGAGGGCATGGATTGCCAGCGCCTGGAGCAGGTGACGGGCTGCCGGTTGGCCTACGTTACCCCTGCGCACCAGTACCCGACCGGGGTGACCATGAGCTTGCCTCGGCGCCTGGCCTTGCTGGCCTGGGCTGAGCGCAACGACGGTTGGATCATCGAGGATGACTACGACGGGGAGTATCGCTACAGCGGTGCGCCCCTGGCCCCGCTGGCAGCGCTCGACCGCCAGGGGCGGGTGTTGTACGTCGGTACCTTCGGCAAGATCGCCTTCCCGGCATTGCGCCTGGGCTACCTGGTGTTGCCGCCGCGACTGGTGCAGGCGTTCAGCCAGGGCAGGGCACTGGCTGTTCGGCATTCGGAGGTGGGGACGCAGTGCGTGATGGCCGAGTTCATGGCGCAGGGGCATTTCCAGCGGCATATTCGGCGCATGCGCAAGGCAGCGTTGAGCCGGCGCAATGTGCTCAAGGCCGGGTGGCCGGTGGATGTGCCTGGGCTCGGTGCGATGCCTGAAGTGGCGGCGGGGCTGCACGTCAAGGTTGATGTGGATAACTTTGCGCGGGAGCAGCAGCTGGTGGCCAGGGCCGAGGCGGTGGGCGTCGAGGTGAACCCGCTGAGCAGCTACTGGCTGGAAGAAAGCGAGGTGCCTGTGGATAAGCGGGCAGGGCTGGTGCTGGGGTTTGCGGCGGTGCCGGAAGGGCAGATTGCCGAAGCCTTGATGCGTTTGCGCAAGGCCTGGAGAGCGTGAGTGGGGCCGCTGCGCGGCCCATCGCCGGCAAGCCCGGCTTCCACAGGGGTAGCACAAAGCTCAAGGCTTGCGCTTGACCTGTAGGAGCCGAGCTTGCCGGCGATGGGCTGCGAAGCAGCCCCTGGCTTAACTCAGGTACCGGACTTGATCCGGGTCCAGGCTCGAGTTCGTGCCCTTTCTGCCTCACGCGACAGCGGCTTCAAGGTATACAGCTTTGTCATCGCCTCCGCTGTCGGGTACAGGTTCGGGTTGTTGCGAATCGCCGGGCTGACCTTGTCGGTGGCATCTTTGTTCGGGTTCGGATAGCCGACGAAGTCGCTGATCGGCGCGATTACTTCAGGCCGCAGCAGGTAGTTGATGAAGGCATGGGCGTCCGCCGGGTTCGCCGCGTTCTTCGGGATCGCCAGCATGTCGAACCAGATCGGCGCACCTTCCTTGGGCAGGCGCATGTCCACCACCACGCCGTTCTTCGCATCCTTGGCGCGGTTGGCAGCCTGCGAGAAGCTGCCGCTGTAGCCCACCGCCACGCAGATATCACCATTGGCGATGTCGGCCATGTACTTCGAGGAATGGAAGTAAGTGATGTAGGGGCGGATCTTCAGCATCAGTTCCTCGGCCTTCTTGTAGTCGGCCGGCTTGTCGCTGTTCGGCGGCAGGCCCAGGTGCTGCAGGGCCAGTGGCAGGATCTCCGAAGGCGAGTCGAGCAGCGCCACGCCGCATTGCTTGAGCTTGGCGATGTTCTCTTCCTTGAAGATCAGGTCCCAGCTGTCGACCGGGGCCTTGTCGCCGAGCACGGCCTTGACCTTGTCCGGGTTGAAACCGATCAGGATGGTGCCGTACATGTAGGGCACGGCGAACTTGTTGCCCGGATCGTTGGCTTCGATCAGCTTCATCAGCGCCGGATCCAGGTGTTGCCAGTTTGGCAGTTTGCTGCGGTCCAACGGCTGGAACACCCCGGCCTCGATCTGCTTGGCGAGGAACACGTTGGACGGCACGACCACGTCGTAGCCGGAGTTGCCGGTGAGCAGCTTGGCCTCGAGCGCTTCGTTGGTGTCGAAGATGTCATAGATCAGCTTGACGCCACTGTCCTTCTGGAAGTCGCTCAAGGTCTGCGGGGTGATGTAATCGAACCAGTTATACACACGCAGGGTGCGCTGCTCGGCCTGAGCGTGCAGGGCACCGGTGAACAGGGTGGCAGCGATGAACGGGGCGAGCAGACGCTTGAGTCGGACCATTACTGGGCTCCTGGCTGGGCGCGCTGGAAACCTTCCAGCACATTGACCGCGTTGATACCGATTTCTTCCACAGCGTAGCCACCTTCCATCACGAACAGGGTTGGCTTGCCGAGTTGGGCGATGCGCTTGCCCATTTCCAGGTAATCCGGGCTGTCCAGCTTGAACTGGGAGATCGGGTCGTCCTTGAAGGTGTCCACGCCCAGGGAAATCACCAGCACGTCGGCATCATAGTCGGCGATGCGCTGGCAGGCGGCTTCCAGTGCAGCGCTCCAGGCCGCCCAGTCACTGCCGGCGGGCAACGGGTAGTTGATGTTGCAGCCCTCGCCTGCGCCCTCGCCGGTTTCGTCGGCATAGCCGAGGAAGAATGGGAACTCAGCTTGTGGATCGCCGTGGATCGAGGCGAAGAACACGTCGCTGCGCTGATAGAAGATGTCCTGGGTGCCATTGCCGTGGTGGTAGTCGACGTCGAGGATTGCCACCTTGGCGCGGCCCTGGTCGAGGAAAGCCTGGGCTGCAATCGCAGCATTGTTGAGGTAGCAATAGCCACCCATGACTTCAGCGGCAGCGTGGTGTCCTGGTGGGCGGCACAGGGCGAAGGCCGAGTGGGCGCCTTGCTGGATTGCCGCCTGGGCAGTCAGGGCGACCTGCGCGGCGCTGTAGGCGGCTTGCCAGGTGCCTGCGGTGATCGGGGCGCCAGCGTCGAAGCTGTAGTAGCCCAGTTCGCCATGCAGGCCGGTTGGCTTGACCTGGCGCAGGGTGCGCGCCGGCCAGGTGAAAGGCAACAGGTCGCCGTCGTGGCCCAGCGCAGCCCAGCGTGCCCAGGCGCCCTGGAAGAAATCGAGGTAGTCGGCACTGTGGATGCGTTGCAGCGGCGCACGGCCGAAGTCGGTCGGGCCCTGGATGTCGCCGAGGTTGCGCTTTTTCACTTGCTCGAGGACATGGTCGGCCCGTGAGGGCATTTCGAAGCACGGCATCAGTTTGCCGTCGATCAGCTCGCAGCGGCCGTGGTGCAGGCGATGATCATCGGAATAGATCGTCAGCATTTGTTGTTCTCCGGTGGTACTGGCGTGGGCCCATTTTCACGGGCGGCCCAGTGCCGGAGAACGACGCAAACGGCCAAAAGGGGATCGATGTGGCCAAGCTCGTTGGCCGCTACAGGTCAACCGCGGAAATGGCTGGGCGCCACACCGCTCCAACGCTGAAATGCATGGCGGAAGCTCGCGGTCTCGCTGAACCCCAGCGTTTCGGCAATCCGGTAGATCGGCATCTGCTCATCGGCCAGTAATTGCTTGGCTCGATCGAAGCGCAGTTCATCGAGCAGTTGTTGATAACTGCAGCCCAGCGCCTGCAGGTGCCGGCGCAAGGTTCGCGACGAGCAGTTCATCTGCCGCGCCAGCCCCTCCAGGCCCGGTGCCGCATCCAGCTGTTGCAGTAACAACTGGCGAATCCGCCCGAGCCAAGCCTGGCGCCCGGTGAACTCCAGGTTCAGGCGCCGGCAGCGCTCGCTCATGGCCTTGTGGGTAATCGGGTCGGCCAGCGGCAATGGCATGTCCAGCCAGCGCCGTTCAAAGGCAAAGGCGTTGTCCTCGGCGTCGAAAGCCAGTGGGCACTGGAAGGCGCCAGTGTAGAGGCTGTGGTAGCCGGGCCGCGTGTGCTCGAAGCGGGCGCCAAGCAGCGGCAGCGTGCGGCCGAGCAGGTCATCGCAGATCACTTTCAGCGACACCAGGCAGAATTCGGCATTGAAAGCAGCGAGGGCAGGGCTGTCATGGTATTCGCTGGCGCTGAACCAGACGCGTTGGCCATCGTCGACAAGGCGCAGCTTGAAGACTGTTCCCAGTAGTGCCGGATAGTGCAGCGCCAAGCGCAGGGCGTCACCCAAAGTGGCACTGGAGAGCAGGGCGTAACCGAGCATGCCGTAGCACGACACATGCATGCGCCGGCCCAGCTCCAGGCCGATATCCTCGCGCCGGGCCACGGCATTGGCGCACACCTGCAGCTCTTGCTGGGTGGTGATGCGCGCGTCGCTATGGCCCAGGTCGGCCGGGCCTATGCCGCTGCCGGCGAGCAACGTCGTCGCCTCGCAACCCTCTTCCTGGAACAGGTTGAGGATCAGCGAAACCGCGTTGAGGGTGGTCAGGTGGCTGTGCAGCATGCTCGGTCATCCCGTAGGCCTGGGAAGCATTATGGAGCAAGTTACGTGCCGGGCATCAGAGAAGCAGTCAGACATAACTGGCCCGAAACAAATGTAGGAGCGAATTTATTCGCGATGCGCCGCGCGGGCGGCGCTCGATCTTGCAGGCGCCAAACACCTCACGTCAGGCAAAAAAAAGGCCCGGAGCGTGCGCTCGGGCCTTTGAAAGGTTGAGAGGTGTCTAGTCCCTCGACCTGGTGAGACTGTTTGCAGCGGCCTGGTTACGCCTTCAGCGGAACCAGACGTGGAGCGATCATGTTTTCCGGACGCAGGATGTCGTCGAGCATCGCGTCGTCCAGCAGCTTCTCTTCACGCACCAGTTCCAGTACGCCACGGCCGGTTTCCAGGGCAACGCGGGCGATACGGGTGGCGTTTTCGTAGCCGATGTACGGGTTCAGGGCGGTGACCAGGCCGATCGAGTGCTCGACCAGTTCACGGCAGCGCTGTTCGTTGGCGGTGATGCCGACGATGCAGTGTTCGCGCAGCATGTCCATGGCGCGCTGGAGCAGGCGGATCGAGTCGAAGATCTTGTAGGCGATCAGCGGCTCCATCACGTTCAGCTGCAGCTGGCCACCTTCGGCGGCGACGGTCAGGGCCAGGTCGTTGCCCATGATGGCGAAGGCCACCTGGTTTACGGCCTCAGGGATTACCGGGTTGACCTTGCCTGGCATGATCGAGCTGCCTGGCTGACGCGCTGGCAGGTTGATCTCGTTGATGCCGGTGCGTGGGCCGCTGGACAGCAGGCGCAGGTCGTTGCAGATCTTCGACAGCTTGACCGCGGTACGCTTGAGCATGCCGGAGAACAGCACGAAGGCGCCCATGTCCGAGGTGGCTTCGATCAGGTCGGCAGCCGGTACCAGCGGTTGGCCGCTGATGGTGGCCAGGCGTTGTACGGCCAGGGCCTGGTAGCCAGGGTCGGCGTTGATGCCGGTACCGATGGCAGTACCACCCAGGTTGATTTCGGTCAGCAGTTCCGGAGCCAGCGAGCGCAGGCGCTGCAGGTCTTCGGTCATGGTGGTGGCGAAGGCGCGGAATTCCTGGCCCAAGGTCATCGGCACGGCGTCCTGCAGCTGGGTACGGCCCATCTTCAGTACGTGGTCGAATTCCTTGCCTTTGGCAGCGAAGGCCTGGATCAGGCTGTCGAGGCTGGCCAGCAGGGCGTCGTGGCCCAGCAGCAGGCCCAGGCGGATGGCGGTCGGGTAGGCGTCGTTGGTCGACTGCGCCATGTTCACGTCGTTGTTAGGGTGCAGGTACTGGTACTCACCCTTCTGGTGGCCCATGGCCTCCAGCGCGACGTTGGCGATGACTTCGTTCGCGTTCATGTTGGTGGAAGTACCGGCACCACCCTGGATCATGTCCACCACGAACTGGTCGTGGTAATCGCCTTTGATCAGGCGGGCGCAGGCTGCACTGATGGCAGCGTGCTTGGCATCGCTCAGGTGACCCAGCTCACGGTTGGCGTCGGCAGCAGCCTGCTTGACCATGGCCAGGGCCACGACCAGCTTCGGGTAGTGCGACAGCGGAACACCGGAGAGGTGGAAGTTGTTGGCAGCGCGCAGGGTCTGGATGCCGTAGTAGGCATCAGCAGGGACTTCAAGGGTACCAAGCAGATCTTTTTCGACGCGGAACGATGCAGCGGAGGACATGATGGATATCATCTCGATTTTGACCCGGCACATGCCGGAATGGCGCCAATCCTAGGCCTGAAGGGGATTTTGCGGCCAATGCTGTTGCACGCTAACCTATGCACAAACGGCATAGTGTTTCATGTGACGCCAATTGACATTCGAGCGTGTTCCATTTTGGTGCACGCCGGGAGATCTGCTTCATGAACCTCGAAAGCAAGTGGCTGGAGGACTTCAGTGCCCTGGCCTCCACCCGCAGTTTTTCCCAGGCGGCCGAGCGACGTTTCGTCACCCAACCCGCGTTCAGCCGGCGTATACGCAGCCTGGAAGCGGCCCTGGGGCTGACCCTGGTGAATCGTTCCCGCACGCCGATAGAACTGACCGAGGCAGGCCAGCTATTTCTCGTTACCGCGCGCACTGTTGTCGACCAGTTGAGCGAAGTTCTCCGCCATTTGCACCACCTCGAAGGTGGCCAGGGCGAGGTGATCCAGGTCGCTGCCGCGCACTCCCTGGCATCGGGCTTTTTCCCACGCTGGGTGGCACAGTTGCGCAACGATGGTTTGAACATCGCCACCCGCCTGGTTGCGACTAACGTCGGAGACGCGGTGCATGCCCTGCGTGAGGGTGGCTGCGACTTGATGCTGGCCTTCTACGACCCGGATGCGGCATTGCAGATGGACGCCGAGATCTTCCCGTCGCTGCACATGGGCACCACCGAGATGCTGCCGGTGTGCGCCGTGGGGAACGATGGCAAGCCCATGTTCGACTTGGAAGGCGATGCCAGCGTGCCGTTGCTGGCCTACAGTGCCGGCGCGTTTCTCGGGCGTTCGGTGAACTTGCTGCTGCGCCAGCGCAACTTGCGCTACACCACCGTGTATGAAACGGCCATGGCTGACAGTCTCAAGAGCATGGCACTGGAGGGGATGGGGATTGCCTGGGTGCCGCGCCTGTCCATGCGAGGTGAGCTGGAGCGCGGTGAGCTGGTGATCTGCGGAGGCAGCCAGTGGCATGTACCGCTGGAAATCCGCCTTTACCGCTGCGCACTGGTGCGCAAGGCCAACGTGCGCCTGCTGTGGCGCAAGCTGGAGTCGGCAGGTGGCCCGGGCGAGGTCTCAGTTTGAGTTGCGCTTCAGGTAGTCGGCTATGGCTGCACGGTTCTGGTCACTGTATCGATAGCAGTTGGAGCGCAGCGGCACACGATTGGGCACCATGTAGGTTTCGCAGAACCAGCCATTGAACTCGGTCTTTGCATTTTCGTGGGTGGCGGAAAGCATATGACCTATTTCATGGCCGGGGACCGCATAGGTGACCATCGAAGCGATGCCGGTGTTGCCGTTGATATGGGCAAGCCCTGCCACGAAGTTCAGCCCGCTGCGATCATAGCTGTCCTTGGTCAGCAGCAGGTCCTTGTTCATGAAGGAGAAGGGTCTGGCCGAACGCTGAGTCGTTATTTCCTCGGTGAAGGCATCGAGTATCTGATTGGATGACATCGCGCGATAGTCGATGTCGGTCAGGCCCCTGATGGAGCGTTGAAAGATCACTTCGATCGGATGCTGCGTGAAACTACGCATTTCATCGAGCCAGTGCTGGAAGTAGTCATCCTGCAATTGCTTGTCGCTTATATCAGCCAGTTCATCATGCGGATAAACGGTAATCACCAGGGATCTGGCTGACCAGGCCGAGGGCAGGATCATGCTGCAGGCGAGGCCAAGGGTGAGCGCGATGTAGCGGGTTTTGAGCATCTTCGCATCCTTCGAGGGTGACCAGTGGCGAAGGGGCGAATTCTCTGGGCCTGTCGCGCCTTCGAGCAGAGGGAAAAGTTGTCCCGCGAGACAGCTTGCCCTTTGATCCGACATGTGCTTGTGGGGGTGGGCGGCTCGCCCAGAAATACGCTACAATCCCGCGCCTTCGGCCGACCCGGTCGAATCAGAATCCGTATGACAAGCCACGCCGGTCCACCTGCGTGGCTTGTTGCTTTTAGCGCGCCAGAAGGCGCTTGCAGGAGAGGCTCGACGATGAGTGCACTGGTTGGCGTGATCATGGGCTCCAAGTCCGATTGGTCCACCCTTAGCCACACCGCCGATATGCTGGAAAAACTCGGCATTCCCTACGAAGTGAAGGTGGTTTCCGCCCACCGCACCCCGGACTTGCTGTTCCAGTACGCCGAAGAGGCCGAAGGGCGTGGCATCGAGGTGATCATTGCGGGTGCCGGTGGCGCTGCCCACCTGCCAGGCATGTGTGCCGCCAAGACCCACCTGCCGGTGCTGGGTGTGCCAGTGCAGTCGTCCATGCTGTCGGGCGTCGATTCGCTGCTGTCGATCGTGCAGATGCCGGCCGGTGTGCCTGTGGCCACCCTGGCCATCGGCCGCGCTGGTGCCGTCAACGCCGCACTGCTGTCGGCCAGCATCCTGGGCGCCAAGTACCCGCAGTATCACGCGGCGCTCAAGCAGTTCCGCACCGAACAGACCGACACCGTGCTGGACAATCCAGACCCGCGCCAGGCTTGAGGTTGAACCCATGAAGATCGGTGTAATCGGTGGCGGCCAGCTGGGCCGCATGCTGGCCCTGGCGGGTACCCCGCTGGGCATGAACTTCGCCTTCCTCGACCCGGCGCCAGACGCCTGTGCCGCCCCGCTGGGCGAGCACCTGCGTGCCGACTACGGCGACCAGGACCACCTGCGCCAGCTGGCCGACGAAGTCGACCTGGTGACCTTCGAGTTCGAAAGCGTCCCGGCCGAAACCGTGGCTTTCCTGTCGCAATTCGTCCCGGTCTACCCGAGTGCCGAAGCCCTGCGCATCGCCCGCGACCGCCTGTTCGAGAAGAGCATGTTCCGCGACCTGGGCATCCCGACCCCAGCCTTCGCCGACATCCTCTCGCAGGCAGACCTCGACGCGGCGGTCGCCAGCATCGGCCTGCCAGCGGTGCTCAAGACCCGCACCCTGGGCTACGACGGCAAGGGCCAGAAGGTTCTGCGCACGCCTGAAGACGTGGTGGATACCTTTGCCGAACTGGGCAGCGTGCCATGCCTGCTGGAAGGCTTCGTACCGTTCACTGGCGAAGTATCGCTGGTGGCCGTACGTGCCCGCGATGGCGAAACCCGCTTCTACCCGCTGGTGCACAACACCCACGAGAGCGGCATCCTGCGCCTGTCGGTAGCCAGCGAAGCGCACCCGCTGCAGGGCCTGGCCGAAGACTACGTCGGCCGTGTGCTCAAGCAGCTGGATTACGTCGGTGTGATGGCCTTCGAGTTCTTCGAGGTCGACGGTGGCCTGAAAGCCAACGAAATCGCCCCACGTGTGCATAACTCCGGGCACTGGACCATCGAAGGCGCCGAGTGCAGCCAGTTCGAGAACCACCTGCGCGCCGTGGCTGGCCTGCCGCTGGGCTCGACCGCCAAGGTCGGTGAGAGCGCCATGCTCAACTTCATCGGCGAAGTGCCGGCGGTGGACAAGGTGGTGGCCATCGACGGCTGCCACCTGCATCACTACGGCAAGGCCTTCAAGGTCGGGCGCAAGGTCGGCCACGCCACCCTGCGTTGCCAGGACATGGCCACCCTCCAGGCCAGAATCGCTGAAGTAGAGGCGTTGATCAGCAACTGATCGAAGCGCGCAATCGAACTTCTGCCAGCGGCTTGCCCTCTGAAATGGCAACAAGCCAAAGCGCTGTCTAGGCTTTGGCTTGTTCCATCTTCATTTCAGAGGGACTGCCATGGGCATCATTGGAACCATCTTCATCGGCCTCATCGTCGGCCTGCTGGCCCGCTTCCTCAAGCCGGGCGACGACAGCATGGGCTGGATCATGACCATTCTGCTGGGTATCGCCGGCTCCCTACTCGCCACCTATGGCGGCCAGGCGCTGGGGATCTACCAGGCGGGCCAGGCCGCTGGATTCATCGGTGCGCTGGTCGGTGCGATCATCCTTCTGGTGATCTACGGATTCATCAAGAAACGCTGAATACTGGTTAGAATGCCCGGCAATTCATCCCGAGTTGCCGAGCATTTTCATGCGTGCCTTTTTCCTCATTCCGTTGCTTCTGGCCAGCACCCTGGCCCATGCCGAACTGCCCGAAACCGACTGGCTGGAGCTGATGCCCAAGTCGGACCAGAAGGCCCTCGAAGAAATGCCCGAGATCGATCACAACTCGCCGGAAGCCAATGGCACCTTCACCGCCAAGGGCGGCCTCAAGCAGAGCAAGGGCCTGCCGGCGGTGATGTATTCGACCAAGACCGTGGCCGCCATGAACGGCAAGGACATCCGCCTGGGCGGCTACCCGGTGCCGCTGGAAAGCGATGCCAAGGGCAACAGCACCTTGTTCTTCCTCGTGCCTTACCCTGGCGCCTGCATCCACGTGCCGCCGCCGCCGCCCAACCAGTTGGTACTGGTACGTTATCCGAAGGGTTTGAAGATCGATGACATCTACACACCGCTGTGGGTCAGCGGCAAGCTGAAGGTGGAGAAGGTCAGCAATGACCTGGCTGATGCGGCCTATGCGCTGGATGCGGGGCAGGTGAGGGTGGTCGAAGACGCCGACCTCTGATCGCCTGAGCCGGCCTCTTCGTGGCAGTTCGACGCCTCGATAAACCCGCTCCCACAGGTACCACATAGCTTTCGAAGGCTAGAATCGATTCTGTGGAAGCGGGCTTGCCCGCGAAGAGGCCGCCGCCAGCTTCAGATCCTTTCGCTACCAATCCGGACCCGCAACGAATGGTAGGAACCCGGCTTGAGTTCCACCACATCATCCCAGACATTCGCCGTCTCGATGCACAGCATCCGCTGCCAGCCATCATCGGCCATGTCTGCCAGCTCCTTGGCCCGCTCGGTCCAGGGGTTCCAGATCACCGCTGAACGCGACCCGCTGCAGGTCAGGGTGATCCGCCGCTCCCAGTGCGGGTCGACAATGCTCAGCGTTTGCGGCGTACCCAGGTAGATCCGGTCGGTTTCCCCGGCAAACGCCAACGCACCCTGCTGCTGGCGCTGTTCCCAGTCGGCCAGGGTCTCGATGTAGTGCAGTCCCTCGACCCCTTCGACCCGCGCCTGGCGCACGTCGCTGACGGCGAAATAGCTGTGCAGGGCCTGGCTGATGGTCACGGGGCTGTTGCCCATGTTGCGGCTGGTCAGGGCCACGCTCAGCGTGTCACCCAGAACGATCTGCAGCTTCAGTTCGACATCATGCGGCCAGCCCGGCAGATCTCCCTGGGCCTCTGGCAGCTCGAACTCGATGTGCAGGTCCGCCCCTTGCTCCTCGACGGCCAGCAACTGCCAGTCACGAGTACGCGCCAAGCCGTGGGCGGGCGCCTGCTCGCCATGGTACATGGCCTGCACCGATGCGGGATTGCGCTGCAGGTTGCCAAACCACGGCCAGCACACCGGCACACCGGCACGCACCGATTTGCCCTGGCGGAAGATGGCCTGGTCGCTCAGCCACAGCAGCGGTGGTTCGCCAACACGCTGGTAGCTGAGGATCTGCGCGCCCTGCTGGGCGATCAGTAGTTCGGCGCGGTCGCTGCTGATGCGCCAGCAGTTGAGTTCGCCGTGTTGCTCGGATTCGACCTTGAAGGTAGCCATTGCGCTCGTCTCATTGATTGCCTGTGGGTCCTTGGACCCGGTGACGTGCAATGAGTTTACCGCTCGCGAGGCTCAGCGACGAGGCACCGAGCGGGTTCGGCCGCTGCCGTCGATGGCGACGAACACGAACGTCGCTTCCGTGACCTTGCGCCATTCGCTGGACAGCGGGTCGTCGCTCCACACCTCGACCATCATGCGAATCGAGCTGCGGCCGATTTCCAGGGTCTGGGTATAAAACGACAGCTGCGCGCCCACGGCCACCGGCACCAGGAATGCCATGCGGTCGATGGATACCGTGGCCACCCGGCCGCCAGCGACGCGGCTGGCCATGGCGGTGCCGGCCAGGTCCATCTGCGCGACCAGCCAGCCGCCGAAGATGTCGCCGAAGCCATTGGTTTCGCGCGGCAGCGCGGTGATCTGCAAGGCCAGATCGCCCTGCGGGATAGGATCTTCTTGTTCGAGCTCAATCATGCGATGGGGCCTCTGACCCGTGACGCTTTCGTTGGTGTGGCGCAAGGCCGGGAAAACGATTCAGCTGACAACATACTACGCCGATTCCGTTTCGCTGGGCGGCCATAGGGAAACTCTGCGAAACCGTCTGACATTACGACCGGCGTTTTCGCACAACTTCCCTCGGTTAAAGCAACCTTTTCCTACGAACGGCCAGTATATATAGCCAATCGCCCAGCGACGACCGCACATTCACGAATATCTGTATGGATTTTGTATCGCTTTCAGCGCAGCTCGGCAATTTGCTATCTTCGCTCCTCGCCCCAATCCAGAAGCCGCGTGCCAAGCGGCCTGCATGCCCTACAAGAGAATGACGAGCGATGACCTCCGTGCCGAGCAGTATCGAGCAGCCCTCGCGGCCGCTGACCCGCAGTGACTACAAGACCCTCTCACTGTCCGCGTTGGGCGGAGCCTTGGAGTTCTACGACTTCATCATCTTCGTGTTCTTCGCCACGGTGGTCGGCAAGCTGTTCTTCCCCGCCGACATGCCCGAATGGCTGCGCCTGATGCAGACCTTCGGCATCTTCGCCGCCGGTTATCTGGCACGGCCGCTGGGTGGCATCGTCATGGCTCACTTTGGTGACCTGCTCGGGCGCAAGAAGATGTTCACCCTGAGCATCTTCATGATGGCCCTGCCGACCCTGATCATGGGCTTGCTGCCGACTTATGCACAGGTCGGTCTGTTGGCGCCGATCCTGTTGCTGCTGATGCGGGTGATCCAGGGCGCGGCCATCGGTGGTGAAGTGCCGGGCGCCTGGGTGTTCGTCTCCGAGCACGTGCCAGCGCGCAACACCGGTTACGCCTGCGGCACCCTGACCTCCGGCCTGACGGCGGGCATCCTGCTCGGTTCGCTGGTGGCGACCCTGATCAACACCCTCTATAGCGCTGAAGAAGTGGCTGACTACGCCTGGCGGATCCCGTTCCTGCTCGGCGGTGTGTTCGGCCTGTTCTCTGTGTACCTGCGCCGTTGGCTGCACGAAACCCCGGTGTTCGCCGAGATGCAGCAGCGCAAGGCCCTGGCCGAAGAGCTGCCGCTGCGCGCAGTGCTGCGCGACCACCGGGGTCCGATCATCCTGTCGATGTTGCTGACCTGGATGCTTTCGGCAGGTATCGTGGTGGTGATCCTGATGACCCCGGCTCTGCTGCAGAGCCTCTACCACGTCAGCCCTACCGATTCGCTCAAGGCCAACAGCCTGGCGATCGTGTTGCTGAGCATCGGCTGCATTGGCGCCGGCAGCCTGGCCGACCGCTTCGGTGCGGGCCGGGTGTTCGTGATCGGTAGCCTGCTGTTGCTGGCCAGCTCCTGGACCTTCTACCACAGCCTGCCGACCCATCCTGAGCTGCTGTTCCCGCTGTATGCGGTGACCGGGTTGTGCGTAGGTGTCATCGGTGCGGTGCCGTACGTGATGGTCAAGGCGTTCCCGGCGGTGGTGCGCTTCAGCGGGCTGTCGTTCTCCTACAACGTTGCCTACGCCATCTTCGGCGGCCTCACGCCGATGGTGGTGACGGCGCTGCTCAAGGTCAGCCCAATGGCACCTGCCTACTATGTGGCTGGCCTGTGCGCCGTCGGTCTGGCCGTGGGCCTGTACCTGCTCGCCAACAAGCGCTGATCTGCGCCAAGGCGACTGGCCTCTTCGCGGCTAAAGCCGCTCCCAGGTACGGTGCAGGCCCTGGGGTCTGTGCAAAACCCTGTGGGAGCGGCTTCAGCCGCGAAGAGGCCGGAGCTGTTTTCGGTGATGGCCTTTCATCCATTTGTCACATTCAAGTCATATCGTATTCATGCGGCCTGCAGATACTTGGCCCCGTTCCATCCAACACCCCCATATTCCTGCTAGGAGCAAGGCATGAAACTGAAGCGTTTGATGGCGGCCCTCACCTTTGCCGCCGCTGGCGTTGCAGCCGCCAACGCGGTAGCCGCTGTCGACCCTGCGATCCCGACCTACACCAAGACCACCGGTGTTTCGGGCAACCTCTCCAGCGTCGGTTCCGACACCCTCGCGAACCTGATGACTCTGTGGGCCGAGGCCTACAAGAAGGAATATCCGAACGTAAACATCCAGATCCAGGCGGCCGGCTCCTCCACCGCGCCACCTGCGCTGACCGAAGGCACCGCCAACCTTGGCCCGATGAGCCGCAAGATGAAGGACGTCGAGCTGCAGGCCTTCGAGCAGAAGTACGGCTACAAGCCGACCGCCATCCCGGTCGCCGTAGACGCCCTGGCCGTGTTTGTGCACAAGGACAACCCGATCAAGGGCCTGACCATGGCCCAGGTCGACGCCATCTTCTCGTCCACCCGCCTGTGCGGCGCCAAAACCGAGGTCAAGACCTGGGGCGACCTGGGCGTGACCGGCGACCTGGCCAACAAGCCGGTTCAGCTGTTCGGCCGCAACTCGGTATCGGGCACCTACGGCTACTTCAAGGAAGAAGCCCTGTGCAAAGGCGACTTCAAGCCTAGCGTGAACGAACAACCGGGCTCGGCTTCGGTCGTGCAGTCGATCAGCTCCTCGCTGAACGGCATCGGCTACTCGGGCATCGGTTATAAGACTGCCAGCGTCAAGACCGTGGCCCTGGCCAAGAAAGAAGGCGGTGAGTTCGTTGAAGACAACGAAACCAACGCCCTGAACGGCACCTACCCGCTGTCGCGCTTCCTGTACGTCTACGTCAACAAGGCACCGAACAAGCCTCTGGCCCCGCTGGAAGCCGAGTTCGTCAAGCTGGTGCTGTCGCAAGCGGGCCAGCAGGTCGTGGTGAAGGATGGCTACATCCCGCTGCCAGCCAAAGTGGTCGACAAGACCCTGGCTGACCTGGGCCTTTCCCACGCGGGTAACGTTGCAAAGAAGTAACTGACTGAGGATGAGGCCGGTGCTGATGCCCGGCCTCTTCCACGACTTTCCAGTCCGGTGCCAGGGTTCCTGAGCGGCGGGCTTTTTTGCGTCAACTCACTGTCATGTTTTTGTCAT
Source organism: Pseudomonas sp. NPDC089428 (assembly GCF_044749325.1). Lineage (NCBI taxonomy): Bacteria > Pseudomonadati > Pseudomonadota > Gammaproteobacteria > Pseudomonadales > Pseudomonadaceae > Pseudomonas > Pseudomonas sp. NPDC089428. Next base: position 422,813 of record NZ_JBIVHT010000002.1, on the reverse strand, counting down.
ACGGGACCGCTAGGGTGTGCGCATGAATGATCTGGCCAATTCCACAATGACCCCAAACTCCCCTCCCGTGCGGATTGACTTCAATACGCCCGAGTTGCAACGCAAGCGCCGGATGCGCGCCCTCAAGGATCGCTTGACCCGCTGGTACGTACTGGTGGGCGGGCTTGCCGTATTGGCGGCCATTACACTGATCTTCTTCTATCTGGCTTATGTGGTGCTGCCACTGTTCCAGGGCGCCGAGCTGACCAGCAAGAAAGCCCTGGAGCCGACCTGGCTGCAACAGGATGCCGGCAAGCCACTGATGATCGCCCTTGAAGAGCAGAACCTGGTCGGCATGCGCGTTTCGGACAAGGGGCAGGCCATTTTCTTCGACACCAAGAGCGGTAACCAACTCAGTAGTGTCGACTTGCCACTGCCGGCAGGCACCCAGGTCACGTCGATCAGCGCCGACCAGCCGGGCAGCCCGCTGGTCGTACTCGGTTTATCCAATGGTCAGGCGCTGGTGTTCCACCACGCCTACAAGATCACCTACCCGGACAACAAGAAGACCATCTCCCCAGGCATCGACTATCCGTACGGCCAGGCGCCGTTCGTGCTCGATGAGCAGGGCCGCGCGCTGGAGCACGTGAGCGTCAACGTCAATGGCGAAACCCTGGTGCTGGCCGGCTCCACCGGGGCGCACCTGCAGGTGATCGAGCTGTCGCGTACGGAAAACATGCTGACCGGCGAGACCAGCACCGAGCAGAACCGCATCGAATTGCCACAGATGACCGAAGTGGTGAAGAACATCTTCATCGACCCGCGTCAGCAGTGGCTGTATGTGATCAACGGTCGCGCCACTGCGGACGTGTTCAGCCTCCGCGACAAGAGCCTCAATGGCCGCTACAAGCTGGCCGAAAGTGCCGACACCGAAATCACCGCCACCGCGCAGCTGGTTGGCGGTATCTCGCTGATCATTGGCGACTCAAAGGGCGGCTTGGCCCAGTGGTTCATGGCCCGCGACCCGGATGGCGAGCAGCGCTTGAAGCAGATCCGTACCTTCCAGTTGGGCAAGGCGCCTATTGTTCAGATTGATGCCGAAGAGCGTCGCAAGGGCTTCGTCGCCCTGGATAGCGAAGGCAAGCTCGGCGTGTTCCACAGCACCGCGCACCGCACCCTGCTGGTCGAGCAGGTTGCCGAAGGCCCAGGCATCCTGGCCCTGTCGCCACGCGCCAATCGCATCATCATCGAAGAAGGCGGCAAGCTGCTGCCGTTGAGCCTGCGCAACCCGCATCCGGAAATCTCCTTCAGCGCGTTGTGGGGCAAGGTCTGGTACGAAAACTACGACGAGCCCAAGTACGTCTGGCAGTCGACCGCGTCGAACACCGACTTCGAACCCAAGCTTAGCCTCTCGCCGCTGACCTTCGGTACCCTCAAGGCGGCGTTCTACGCGATGATCCTTGCCGCCCCGCTGGCCATTGCCGCCGCTATCTACACCGCCTACTTCATGGCGCCGGGCATGCGTCGCAAGGTCAAGCCGGTGATCGAACTGATGGAAGCGATGCCGACGGTGATCCTCGGCTTCTTCGCCGGCCTGTTCCTCGCACCCTACCTGGAAGGCCACCTGCCAGGCGTGTTCAGCCTGTTCCTGATCATGCCCATCGGTATCTTGCTGACGGGCTTCACCTGGAGCCGACTGCCGGAGTCGATCCGCCTGCGTATCCCGGATGGCTGGGAAGCGGCGATCCTGATCCCGGTGATCCTCGCCATCGGCTGGTTCGCCCTGTCAGTCAGCCCGTACCTCGAAAGCTGGTTCTTCGGTGGTGACATGCGTCTGTGGATCGAGCATACGCTCGGCCTGCGCTACGACCAGCGCAACGCCCTGGTGGTGGGTATCGCCATGGGCTTCGCGGTCATCCCGAACATCTACTCGATCGCCGAAGACGCCGTGTTCAGCGTGCCGCGCAGCCTGACCCTGGGCTCCCTGGCGCTGGGGGCGACGCCGTGGCAGACCCTGACCCGCGTGGTCATCCTCACCGCCAGCCCGGGTATCTTCTCGGCGCTGATGATCGGCCTGGGCCGTGCGGTAGGCGAGACCATGATCGTGCTGATGGCCACCGGCAACACCCCGGTGATGGAACTGAACCTGTTCGAAGGCATGCGCACCCTGGCCGCCAACGTGGCGGTGGAAATGCCTGAGTCGGAAGTCGGCGGCAGCCACTATCGTGTGCTGTTCCTCGCCGCCCTCGTGCTGCTGATGTTCACCTTCGTCATGAACACCTTGGCCGAGCTGATTCGCCAGCGTCTGCGCAAGAAATACTCGTCGCTTTGATAGAAAGGTAGCGATCCGTGAAAAAGGATTCCCTCAAAGGCTGGTTCAAGAGCGGCGCCCCAGGCGTCTGGATCAGCGGTGGCGCGGTGGCCATGGCGGTGATCATGACCGTTGGCCTGCTGGCGGTGATCGCCGTGCGCGGCCTGGGCCATTTCTGGCCAGCCGACCTGATCCAGGCCACCTACAAGGTGCCGGGCCAGGCCGACCATGTCGTCATCGGCGAGGTGGTGCAGAAGGAAGAGGTACCGCGTGCCCGCCTCAAGGGCGCCGGCCTGCCGGTGCCGGATGATGGCCCGGAATTCATGACCCGCGAGTTGGTCAAGGTGGGTAACCGCGACCTTAACGGCAGCGACTTCACCTGGGTGGTCGGCGACTGGCTGGTCGATGAGCAGCACCCGGCCGACCTGATCGCCCTGGAGCGCCGCGAGTGGGGCAACTTCTACGGCTACCTGGTCAGCGTCAAGGAAGAAGGGCGTGTGGTTGCCCAAGGCCCGGCGGCCTGGAACGAGCTGCAAGCCCGTCTCAAGCGCGCCAACCAGCTCAACAGCGAACTGCAAACCCTCGAGAAGAAGGACATCGGTGCCATCAACCATGGCCTTGAGCGCTTGCGCCTGCACGGCCGCAAGCTGGAGTTGGACGGCAAGCTGGACGCCACCGCCCAGGCCGACATGGAAGCCGAGCGCGCCGAGCTGAACAGCCGCTACAAGGCCATCGAGGAGCGCCTGCTGGGCTTGCACCAGGCCTTTGCCCGCGACAGCCTGGTGGCCCGCGACGGCAACGGCCGCGAAGTGGAAATCAACCTGAGCAAGGTGGTGCATGCCATCCAGCCGAACGGGATGTCCGGCTTCAGCAAGCTGGGTACCTACTTCGCCAAGGTCTGGGAATTCCTCAGCGACGACCCGCGTGAAGCCAACACCGAGGGCGGTATCTTCCCGGCCATCTTCGGTACCGTGATGATGACCCTGATCATGGCCGTGATCGTCACGCCGTTCGGCGTGCTGGCCGCGGTCTACCTGCGCGAATACGCCAGGCAAGGCGCGGTGACCCGCCTGATCCGCATCGCCGTGAACAACCTGGCCGGCGTACCGGCGATCGTCTACGGTGTTTTCGGCCTGGGCTTCTTCGTCTACGTGCTGGGCGGCTCGATCGACCGGCTGTTCTTCCCCGAAGCATTGCCGGCACCGACTCTGGGCACCCCAGGTTTGCTGTGGGCGTCGCTGACCTTGGCGCTGCTGGCCGTGCCGGTGGTGATCGTGGCCACCGAGGAAGGCCTGGCGCGCATTCCGCGGACCGTACGCGAAGGTTCCCTGGCCCTGGGTGCGACCAAGGCCGAAACCCTGTGGAAGATCGTCCTGCCGATGGCCAGCCCGGCCATGATGACCGGCATGATCCTCGCCGTGGCCCGCGCCGCCGGTGAAGTGGCGCCGCTGATGCTGGTAGGTGTGGTGAAGCTGGCGCCATCGCTGCCACTGGACGGCAACTACCCGTACCTGCACCTGGACCAGAAGATCATGCACCTGGGCTTCCACATTTACGACGTCGGCTTCCAGAGCCCGAACGTCGAAGCCGCGCGACCGCTGGTGTACGCCACCGCGCTGCTGCTGGTGCTGGTGATCGCCACACTCAACCTGTCGGCGGTGTGGATCCGTAACCACCTGCGCGAGAAGTACAAGGCGCTCGACAGCTGAGCCTGACTTGCAAGCGTGCCGCCTGCCAGCCGGGCGGCCCTTTGAAACGTATTGATAGCGTATGGAGTTGACCATGCAGCATGATTCCCATACCCACGGCATCGACATGTCTGCCCTGGGTCGCGACAAGCAGGGCCTGCGCCTGGCCGAAGAAACCGTGGCCATCGAAGTGCCGGGCCTGAGCCTGTTCTACGGCGACAAACAAGCGCTGTTCGACGTGCAGATGAACATTCCCAAGCAGCGCGTGACCGCCTTCATCGGCCCGTCTGGCTGCGGCAAGTCGACCTTGCTGCGCACCTTCAACCGCATGAACGACCTGGTCGACGGCTGCCGCGTGGAAGGCGCCATCAACCTGTATGGCAACAACATCTACCGCAAGGGCGAAGACGTGGCCGAGCTGCGTCGCCGTGTGGGCATGGTGTTCCAGAAACCCAACCCGTTCCCCAAGACCATCTACGAGAACGTGGTGTACGGCCTGCGTATCCAGGGCATCAACAAAAAGCGCGTGCTCGATGAAGCCGTGGAATGGGCACTGAAGGGCGCTGCCCTGTGGGACGAGGTCAAGGACCGCCTGCACGAGTCCGCCCTGGGCCTGTCCGGTGGCCAGCAGCAGCGTCTGGTGATTGCCCGCACCATCGCCGTCGAGCCGGAAGTGCTGCTGCTCGACGAGCCGTGCTCGGCACTGGACCCGATCTCGACGCTGAAGGTCGAAGAGCTGATCTACGAATTGAAATCCAAGTACACCATCGTCATCGTGACCCACAACATGCAACAGGCGGCCCGTGTTTCGGACTACACCGCGTTCATGTACATGGGCAAACTGGTCGAATTCGGTGATACCGACACCCTGTTCACCAACCCGGCGAAGAAGCAGACCGAAGACTACATCACCGGTCGTTACGGCTAAGCGCTGCTCGTGATGAGCACCTGGCCTCTGTAGGAGCGGGTTTACCCGCGAAGCAGACGCCTCGGTGCCTGGCACCGGCTTCGCCGGTGATCGCGGGTAAACCCGCTCCTACACGGACGCGCTACCAAAGGACAAAACGATGATCAACAAAGAAAGCCTGACGCACCATATTTCCCAGCAGTTCAACGCCGAACTCGAAGAGGTGCGCAGCCACTTGCTGGCCATGGGTGGCCTGGTCGAAAAGCAGGTGAACGATGCCGTTACCGCGCTGATCGAAGCCGACTCGGGCCTGGCCCAGCAGGTGCGGGAAGTCGACGAACAGATCAACCAGATGGAGCGCAACATCGACGAGGAATGCCTGCGCATTCTCGCCCGCCGCCAGCCGGCGGCCTCCGACCTGCGCCTGATCATCAGCATCTCCAAGTCGGTGATCGACCTTGAGCGCATTGGCGACGAATCGACCAAGATCGCCCGCCGCGCCATCCAGCTGTGCGAGGAAGGCGAGTCGCCGCGTGGCTACGTCGAGGTGCGCCATATCGGCGACCAGGTGCGCAACATGGTGCGCGACGCCCTCGATGCCTTCGCCCGCTTCGACGCCGACCTGGCGCTGGCGGTGGCCCAGTACGACAAGACCATCGACCGTGAATACAAGACCGCCCTGCGCGAACTGGTCACCTACATGATGGAAGACCCGCGTTCGATCTCGCGTGTGCTCAGCGTGATCTGGGTGCTGCGTTCGCTGGAGCGGATTGGCGACCACGCGCGCAACATCTCGGAGCTGGTGATCTACCTGGTGCGCGGCACCGACGTACGCCACATGGGCCTCAAGCGCATGAAGGCAGAAGTCGAAGGCACTGCGCAAGAGGCGGCCGAAAACGCTAATGTTCCGGGCAAACCTGACGATAAATAAGATTGCTCGCGAGCATCGACGCCCGGCCTGTGCCGGGCGTTTTCGTGTGTGGCAGAGCAATCAGCAGGCACCCGCGAACGATGCGAAGAAGTCCCGGCGTGACCCTAGAGTTGGCAAGTGGCCACCATTGCGCGGTAGGCTAGTCGGGTTCAAGAGGAGTATCGATGAGTAAAGTCAATGTGCTGGTCGTGGATGACGCGCCGTTCATTCGTGACCTGGTAAGGAAGTGCCTGCGCAATGCCTTCCCGGGCATGGTCATCGAAGACGCGGTCAACGGTCGCAAGGCCATGGCCATGCTGGCCAAGGAGCCATTCGACCTGGTCCTGTGCGACTGGGAGATGCCGGAGATGTCCGGCCTTGAGTTGCTGACCTGGTGCCGTCAGCAGCCCGAAATGAAGGACCTGCAGTTCATCATGGTGACCAGCCGTGGTGACAAGGAGAACGTGATCCAGGCCATCCAGGCCGGCGTCTCCGATTTCGTCGGCAAGCCGTTCACCAACGAGCAGCTGCTGACCAAGGTGAAGAAAGCCCTGAGCAAGATCGGCAAGCTGGAAAGCCTGATTGCCGGTGCACCGGCACGGGTGAATTCGGCATTCGCCAACGACTCGCTGAGTGCGCTGACCGGCGGCAAGCCTGAAGCGGCCAAGGTGGCGGCGCCTGCTGCCACAGCTGCCAAGCCGTTGCTCAATGCACCCAAGCCGCAGACTGCGGCGGCTGCGGCCCAGGCCGGGCGTGGGCAGGGCCAGCTGCGCCTGTCCAGCGGTACCCAGCCCTGCGTGATCAAGGCGCTGAGCCTCAAGGAAGCCTTGCTGGTGGTGCGTCGCAGCGCGGCGCTGCCACAGGTGCTGGAGGGTGCGGTGCTTGACCTGGAGCAGGGTGAGAACGGTGAAGTAGCGCGCCTGAACGGCTACCTGCACGCCATCGCCGCGCTGGAACCCAAACCAGAAAGTGACTGGCTGCAGCTGACCTTCAAGTTCGTCGACCAGGATGCGCAGAAACTCGACTACCTGTCGCGGCTGATTGCCCGCGGTACCCAGCAGAAGCACTTCACCCCCGGCGCCTGATCAAGGCCACACACAGGATTATCACCAGCTCCCAGGTATGCGCTGTACTTGTGGGAGCCGCGCTTGTCGTTGCGACGAACCGCGTCGACAAGCGCGGCTCCCACAGGGATCGCGTCAGCTTCAGGCAATTGAGCAAAGACAGAATCTCCCACAAGGTTCGCATCAACCTGCCGGGTTCTTCCGACCAGCTGCAATACCCCCCGCCAATCCCGCTGCTAGTCTTCGACAGACCAAACCTGTCAAAAAGCCACCATCATGCTAGCCGCCGCCCGCTTGCTGCTGTTCTGTGCCTTGCTTTCGGCCTCGGCGTCGAGCATGGGCATGACTATCTACAAGACCGTCGACAACACCGGCGTGGTCTCGTACTCGGATCGCTACAGCCCGGGGGCGAAAACCTTCGAGCTCAGCGAGCCGATCCTCGATCGCATCGATGGCAAGGTGCGCCTGCAGGCCGAAACCTTCCCAGGCGGCGTGCGCTTCATGGTGCGCAACGAATTGTACGTGCCGATGCAGGTCGAGCTGCAAATCGACAAGCTGAGCAACGCCTTTGGCGGCAACCAGCCGCGCAGCATCCGCACCGTGGTGGGGCCGCGCTCCAGCAAGGTGTTGAGTTCAGTGCTGGCTGCGCCTGGTGGCCAGCTGCAATATGCCACCCGTTTCCAGTACGCCATGGGCGATCCTGGTCAGCGCTCATTGGCTTACCGTTACCCGTTTCCCTGGAAGGGTGGGCCATTTCGCCTGACCCAGGGCCCCAACGGCCGTTTCAGCCACTTCGGCCCCAGAAGCCGCTATGCGATGGACATCGCCATGCCGGAGGGCACGCCGATCATTGCCGCGCGCGGCGGGATGGTGGTGAAGATCGAGAATGGCCAGAGTGGTCGGGGCACCAACCCGGGGGGCAATTTCGTGCGGATCCTGCACCCCGACGGCACCATGGGTGTGTACCTGCACCTGATGCGTGGTTCTGTCTTGGTGCGCGAGGGGCAACAGGTGGTGGTCGGGCAGGCCCTGGCCAAGTCTGGCAATACCGGTAACAGCACCGGGCCCCACCTGCATTTCGTGGTTCAGCGCAATGTGGGGCTGGCGCTGGAGTCGATACCGTTCCAGTTCGACCGGCCGCTTGGCGGGTTGCCGGACTTCACCGCCGGCAACCCGTAGGGTCAGTCGAGTTTGAGCACCTTTGCCAGGACGATCTTCGGCCCTTTCATCTTCTTGATGATGATGCGCAGGCCTTCGACCTCCAGCACTTCCTCTTCTTCAGGCACGCGCTTGAGGGTCTCGTAGACCAGGCCGGCGAGGGTTTCTGCCTCGATGTGGTCGAGGTCGACACCGAGCAGGCGCTCGACCTTGAACAGCGGCGTATCGCCCCGTACCAGCAACTTGCCCGGCTGGTAGGCGAGGATGCCGCGTTCGGTCTTGCGATGTTCGTCCTGGATGTCGCCCACCAGCACTTCCAGCACGTCTTCCATGGTCAGGTAGCCGATCACCTTGCCGTCGGCTTCCTCCACCAGCACGAAGTGCGCGCCACCCTTGCGGAACTGCTCCAACAGCTGCGACAGCGGCATGTGCCGCGATACGCGCTCCAGCGGGCGGGCCAGGTCGTCCAGGTCGATGGTCTCGGGCAGGTGTTCGAGTTCGGCCAGCTCCAGCAGCAAGTCCTTGATGTGCAGCAGGCCGGTGAACTCCTCGCGCTCGGCGTCGTACACCGGGTAGCGGCTGAACTTGTGCCGGCGCACCAGCGCCAGGATCTCTTTGAGCGGCGCGTGGGCGTCGATGCTGACCATGTCCTCACGCGAGTTGGCCCAGTCCACCACTTCCAGTTCGCCCATCTCCACGGCCGAGGCAAGCACGCGCATGCCCTGGTCGCTCGGGTCCTGGCCACGGCTGGAGTGCAGGATCAGCTTGAGCTCTTCGCGGCTGTAGTGGTGCTCATGGTGCGGGCCGGGCTCACCTTGGCCGGCGATGCGCAGGATGGTGTTGGCGCTGGCGTTGAGCAGGTAGATGGCGGGGTACATGGTCCAGTAGAACAGGTACAGCGGCACGGCGGTCCACAGCGACAGCAGTTCGGGTTTGCGGATCGCCCAAGACTTGGGCGCCAGTTCGCCGACCACGATGTGCAGGTACGAAATGACGAAGAAAGCGACAAAGAACGAGACCGCTTTGACCAGCTCAGCGCTTTCCACGCCCAGGTAGGCCAGTAGTGGCTCGAGCAGGTGGGCGAAGGCAGGCTCACCGACCCAGCCAAGGCCCAGCGAGGCGAGGGTGATGCCCAGCTGGCAGGCCGACAGGTAGGCGTCGAGCTGGTTGTGCACCTTGCGCAGGATGCTGCCGCGCCAGCCATGCAGTTCGGCGATGGACTCGACGCGGGTGGCGCGCAGCTTGACCATGGCGAACTCGGCGGCAACGAAGAAGCCGTTGAGCAGCACCAGCAGGAAGGCAAAGATGATCATGCCGAAATCGGCGAATAACGAGGTGAGGCTGATACCAGGGGAAGGGTCCATGATGGAGTTTTTACGGGGTCCGTCTTTGAGATAGAGAGAAAAAAAGTGCCAGCTCTTGCTGGCACAGGGGATCCAATGTAGCGGCTGGTGCCACAAAAGCAAAGGGCTGCAAAGCAGCCCTCGGTACTTCAGGCCTTGCCGTTGGCCAATTGTGCCGGCCCAAAGTGACAGGTAAAGGTACTGCCATGCCCCGGCACGCTGCTGATTTCCAGCTTGCCGCGGTGGCGCATCAGCACGTGCTTGACGATCGCCAGCCCCAGGCCGGTGCCCCCGGTATTCGACGCGCGGCTGGAATCGACCCGGTAGAAGCGTTCGGTCAGCCGCGGCAGGTGCTTGGCGTCGATGCCGACCCCGGAATCCTGCACAGACAGGTGCGCGCCGTGTTCGTCGCCCCACCAGCGGATGCGGATGCTGCCTTCATCCTGGGTGTACTTGACCGCGTTGAACACCAGGTTGGAGAAGGCACTGCGCAGTTCCGACTCGCTGCCCTTCAGGCGCAGGCCCGGTGTGGCTTCCAGGGTGATTTTCTGGTTACGCGGTCCGGACAGTGCCTGGGCATCGTGCTTGATCGCGGTGAGCAGGGCATCGACCGCCACGGGCTGGTTGTCCGACGGGTAGTCGGTGGCTTCCAGCTTGGCCAGCAGCAGCAGATCGTTGAGCAAGGTCTGCATGCGCGAGCCTTGCTGAGTCATCTGCTGCAGCGCCCGGGCCCAGCGCGGGTTCACGTCCTCGACGTTGTCCAGCAAGGTTTCCAGGTAGCCGGTGATCACCGTCAGTGGCGTGCGCAGCTCGTGGGAGACGTTGGCGACGAAGTCCTTGCGCATTTGCTCGAGCTGGTGGATACGGGTGACATCGCGCACCAGCATCAGGTGCTCGTTGTTGCCGTAGCGGGTGATGTGCAGTTGCACGCGCAGGCGGTCGTTGATCGGTGAGGGGATTTCCAGCGGTTCGACGTAGTTCCCCGCCTCGAAGTATTCCTTGAAGCGCGGGTGGCGCACCAGGTTGGTCACCGGCTGGCCGCCGTCCTGTGGGGTCTTGAAGCCCAGCAGCGTTTCTGCGGCGCGGTTCCACCACTCCAGGTTGCCGTCGCTGTCGAGCATGATCACCGCATCTCGCAGCGCTGCGGTGGATTCCTGGACGCGGTCGATGACTGCCTGCAGGCGACCGCGCACGCGCTGGTCGCGGCGTTGCAGGTGGTAGATGCTGTCGAACACCTCGCCCCACAGGCCGTAGCCATCGGGCGGTGCTTCGTCGGGTTGGTGGTTGCGCAGCCAGTCGTGCAGGCGCAGCAGCTGCTTGAGGGTCCAGCCCAGGTAGAGCGCCAGGCCGATGGCCAGGCTCCAGCCGTAATAGCCGCTGACCAGTCCGCCGATCAGGCAGACGGTGATCAGCAGCAACAGGTGGCGAATCAGGGTCGCGTGCCAGTTCTGGTTCAATTGACGGTCCTTGTACAACGACTTGCAGCTTGGCGCTTGTAGGCTCGATCAGCTCTTGGTCGAGAAGCGGTAGCCAGTGCCCCGGACGGTTTGTACCAGATTTTCGTAGGCTTCACCCAGTGCCTTGCGCAGGCGGCGGATGTGCACGTCGACGGTGCGCTCCTCGACATACACGTTGCCGCCCCACACTTGGTCGAGCAGCTGGCCGCGGGTGTAGGCACGCTCCTGGTGAGTCATGAAGAACTGCAGCAGGCGGTATTCGGTAGGGCCCATTTCGGCTGGTTTGCCGTCGATGGTCACGCGGTGGCTGATCGGATCGAGCAGCAGGCCGCCGACTTCGATCGGCGCTTCGCTGTCGCTCGGGCCGGTGCGACGCAGCACGGCCTTCAGGCGGGCGACCAGCTCGCGGGGCGAGAACGGCTTGGTGATGTAGTCGTCGGCGCCGACTTCCAGGCCCTGGATCTTGTTGTCCTCTTCACCCTTGGCGGTGAGCATGATGATCGGAATGTCGCCGGTCAGCTCGTCGCGCTTGAGGCGGCGTGCCAGCTCGATGCCAGAGGTGCCAGGGAGCATCCAGTCGAGCAGGATCAGGTCCGGTTTGCGGTCGACGATGATCGCGTGGGCCTGCTGGGAATTCTCCGCTTCGAGGCAGTCATAGCCGGCCATTTCCAGGGCAACGGCGATCATCTCGCGAATAGGTGCTTCGTCGTCGACGATCAGAATGTTTCTGCCAACCATGCTCAAAACCTCTCCCAGGAATCGTGTCTTGGCCCGCATTAGATAACGGAATTATTGCAGCTGTGTGACAGGGTGTTGGCCGTTCTGGCGACATTCCGTGACTGGGCTAGGCTTCACAGGGCCGCTGCGGCGGTAAACAGAATGCATTCCACCCCCGAATTCATGGTGATTCCAATGACACGACATACGCTGAGCTGGATGGCCCTTTTCGCTGCACTGGCGCTGCCGGGGGTGGCGTCTGCCCACCATGCCATGGAGAAAGACGGCATGTGGGTCGATCATGCCGGGATGACGTTGTACACCTTCGACAAGGACGCCAACGGCAAGTCGATGTGCAACGGCGATTGTGCGACGAACTGGCCTCCACTGATGGTCAAGGACGGTGAGAAGGCCGAAGGCAAGTGGACGCAGATCAAGCGTGACGACGGCAAGATGCAGTGGGCCTATGACGGCAAGCCGCTGTACACCTTCGTCAAGGACAAGAAGGCCGGGGACATGACCGGTGACGGCATGAAGGACGTCTGGCACGTCGCCAAGCCGTAAAGGCGGACACTTGACCCTGTGGGAGCGGATTCACCCGCGAATGCTGCGGTGGAGCCACCATCGCATTCGCGGGTGAACCCGCTCCCACAGGGGGAGGCAAGGGTCAGCGCAAGGCGTAATCCAGCACCACCCCGATGAACACCAGCATCCCCGCCCAGTGATTGTGCAGAAACGCCTTGAAGCATGACTCGCGGTCCAGCTTGCGCGTCGACCAGTATTCCCAGGCAAAGCACGCCGCAGCCCCCAGCAAGCCCAGGTGGAACCAGCCACCCAGCTCGAAACGGCTGCCCGCCAGCAGCAGGCAGCCCAGCGACAGCAGCTGCAAGGTCAGGATGATTGCCCGGTCCGCGTCGCCGAACAGGATCGCAGTCGATTTCACCCCGATCTTCAGGTCGTCATCGCGGTCGACCATGGCGTAGTAGGTGTCGTAACCCACCGTCCACAGCAGGTTGGCGATGTACAGCAGCCAGGCACTGGCCGGCAGCTCGCCGCCGGCCGCGGTGAAGGCCATGGGAATGCCCCAGGAATACGCCGCACCCAGCACCACCTGCGGGTAATAGGTGTAGCGCTTCATGAACGGGTAGCAGGACGCCAGCGCCACCGCGCCGAACGACAGCCACACGGTACGGCTGTTGGTGCACAGCACCAGCAGGAAGCTGACACCCACCAGAATGGCGAACAAAGCCAGCGCCTCGCGCGATCTGACCCGGCCACTGGCAAGCGGGCGGTCGGCGGTACGTTTGACGTGGCCATCGACCTTACGGTCGGCAAAATCGTTGATGCAGCAGCCGGCGGCGCGCATCAGCACCACGCCCAGGCCGAAGATCAGCACGTTGGCCAGGGTCGGCGAGCCGTGCCCGGCGATCCAGACCGCTGACAGGGTCGGCCACAGCAGCAGGTAGATGCCGATCGGCCGGTCCATGCGGCTGAGCTGGACGAAGTCCCAGGCCCGAGGGTGCAGGCGGTTGAGCGACTTGAGCAGTTGCAGGTACATCAGCGGTTCTCCTCCTTGGCCGCTTGCCACAGTGTAGGCAGGAAAACCTCAGCCACCAGCAGGTCGAGGCCGTCACGCGCGAAGCGCGAGCGGCGCCCCCACAGACCGTCTTGCGCGGCATGGGCGGGCAGCCACGCCTGTGGGTAATGGCAAACTTCGATCGGGTGGCGGATGAACGCCTGGTCGCAGAACAGCAATTCACCCAGCGAGCGGCTGCCCAGGGTTTCCAGGTCCAGGCCACCTCGTTCCAGGGCGCTGCGGCTGGCCACGCTGCGGGCGAACACCCAAGGTTCACCATGCCCACGCAGGAACACTTCGCGCACCCAGCCTTCGGCGCCTGGGGCGATGTTCAAGGCCAGGCATTCGTCTTCGCGCAGCGGTTGCCAGCCTTCGAACAGGGGGGTGACACTGAAGTGGTCCTGGGACAGCTGGGTGAGGCGGCGAGTCAGGGAGCCTTCGTCGAACAGCCAGCCCAGGGTTGGCTGGTCGATTTCAGTGGCCAGCTGTGAATACGGCAGCCACGCGACAGCGGCTGCTTGCGGGGATTCGTACGACACGTCGGTATGCTTGATTACAGCCAGAGAGGCGGCGAGCTTAGCATGATTGCCCCGACTGCTTGCATAATGCCGGGCTACAACAAAACCTGTGCGATACCGAGGAAAATGACCTGATGAAAAAGTGGCAGTGTATTGTCTGTGGCCTGATCTATGACGAAGCCGAAGGTTGGCCGGACGATGGCATCCCGCCGGGTACCCGCTGGGAAGACGTGCCGGCAGACTGGCTATGCCCTGATTGCGGCGTGGGCAAGAGCGACTTCGAAATGATCGCTATCGGCTAATAGAGGAAAGTAGCGCATGACGCTCCCCGTGGTGATTATCGGTACCGGCCTGGCCGGCTATAACCTGGCCCGTGAATTTCGCAAGCTCGATGGCGACACGCCGCTGCTGCTGATTACCGCCGATGACGGCCGCTCCTACTCCAAGCCCATGCTCTCCACCGGCTTCGCCAAACAGAAGGACGCCAATGGCCTGTGCATGGCCGAACCTGGCGTGATGGCCGAGCAGCTCAAGGCCGAGATCCGCACCCATACCCGCATCAGCGGCATCGATCCGGGCCACAGGCGCCTGTGGGTCGGTGAAGAGGCGATCGAGTATCGCGATCTGGTGCTGGCCTGGGGCGCGCAGACCGTGCAGGTGCCGATCGAAGGCGAGGGTGCCGAGCGGGTGTTCCCGATCAACGACCTGGAAGACTATGCGCGCTTCCGTGCCGCTGCCGAGGGCAAGCAGCGTGTGCTGATTCTCGGTGCCGGGCTGATCGGCTGCGAGTTTGCCAACGACATGCGCCTGGGCGGCTTCCAGGTCGATGTGGTGGCACCTTGCGAACAGGTCATGCCGACCTTGTTGCACCCGGCTGCCGCCGCAGCCGTGCAAGCCGGCCTGGAAGGGCTGGGCGTGCGTTTCCACCTCGGCCCGGTGCTGACTCGCCTGCAACAGGCGGGTGAAGGGCTTGAGGCCCACCTGTCCGATGGGCAAATGATCGCCTGCGACCTGGTGGTGTCAGCCATCGGCCTGCGCCCACGGACCGACCTCGCTGCCGCCGCCGGGTTGCAGACCAACCGCGGCGTGGTGGTGGACCGCCAGCTGCGCACCTCGCACAGCAACATCTTCGCCCTGGGCGACTGCGCGGAAGTCGACGGCATCAACCTGCTGTATGTGATGCCGTTGATGGCCTGCGCCCGTGCCTTGGCGCAGACCCTGGCCGGCAATCCGACCCAGGTCAGCTATGGGCCGATGCCGATCACCGTGAAGACCCCGGCTTGCCCGCTGGTGGTTTCGCCGCCGCCAGCAGGCCGCGAAGGCAATTGGCAGGTCGAAGGGCAGGGTAGCGACCTGAAAGTGCTCTGCCACGCCGCCGACGGGCAGTTGCTCGGCTATGCCCTGACCGGCAGCGCGGTCATGGAAAAACTCGCGCTGAATCGGCAGTTACCCGCCCTGATGGCGTGAATGGCGGGCGTTCTGTCGGATTTATCCTGTTGTTGCCAGCACAATGGCCGCCCAGATACTGGCGCGGCCTCGGTGGGCGTGCCATTCTCAGTTCCGTCTGCCGCAGATTAGAGCCTGCGGTGCCTTGAACGCTGCTTCAATGGCAGCACGGCATAACAACAAGAAATCCCGTCAAAGAGGCTTCACTATGCGTAAACCAGAACTCGCCGCTGTCATTGCCGAAAAGGCCGACCTGACCAAGGAAAAGGCCAACCAGGTGCTGAACGCCATTCTCGACAGCATCACCGGTGCCCTGGACAAGGACACGGTTACCCTGGTCGGTTTCGGTACCTTTGAAAAACGTCATCGTGGTGCCCGCACTGGCAAGAACCCGCAAACCGGTCAGCCGGTGAAGATCAAGGCCAGCAACACCGTTGCCTTCAAGCCTGGCAAGAACCTGCGCGACAGCGTCAACGCTCCCGCCAAGCCTGCCAAGAAAAAGTGATCGACTGACCCCCAGTGTCATCCCAGCGGGCGCCCCAGGGCGCCCGTTATGCGTTCTGGAGGGGAAGTGTTGCGAACTTGCGTAATTAGTTCAGGAAAAGGATAAACTGCGCGCTTCAGTCATTTTTCATTCGAGGCGCGTCGATGAAGTTTCGCTTTCTTCTCTGGGCCATGGGGCTGTTGATGGCCAGGGCCAGCCGCAACAACCCGGCGTTCCAGCAGCAACTCAAGGACAAGGACCTGGTGTTCCAGATGCAGACGCTGGACGGCAAGGTGGCGCGGCACTTCATCGTCAGCGGCGAGCGCATCAGCAGCAAGGGTGGCAGCCATCCCCAGCCTGCCTTTGCCATTGCCTTCAAGGACGCGGCTTACGGCTTTGCCACGATGCAGGCTGGCAATAAGCAGCTGGCATTCATGCAGGGCATTCAGGACAAGAACATCCAGATCAAGGGCAATCCGGCACTGGTGATGTGGTTCCAAGGGCTGATGAAGTACCTGAAACCCAAGAAGAAAGGCTGATGCATTCCCTGGGTTGATCCGGGACCTTGTGGGAGCGGGCTTGCCCGCGAACACCGGCGCAGCCGGTGCCATGCACCGCTATATCCGCTTCGCGGGCAAGCCCGCTCCTACAGGTTAGCCGGGGCCGCCTTAATGGGGGGCGTTGAGCTGCGAAGCCAGGTCCCGCAGCAAGGCCTCGGCCTCAAGTACCTTGTTCACCACATCCTCGGCCTTGTCCCGGGTGATCCCCACACGCTCCAGCAACTCATCCGGAATCTGCTCCTGTGGCCCCGAGCCGATACCGCGCGAGCGCAGCAGGCGGGTCGCCAGGCATACCAGGTTGGGGTAGGCCGAAAACTCACCGTCATACGCCGGATCATGCTGGAAGCGCAGTGCGGTCGACAGTTCTTCCGGCATGTCCCACAGCTTCATCAGCCAGGCGCCGATCTGCTCGCGGCTGATGCCCAGCAGGTGCTGCTCCACGTAGGTATGGCACAGGTGCGGGTTGACCTCCAGATGGCGGCAGATCAGCGAGAAGTGTGGCGGGAATACATGCGCCAGCAGCAGGTAGCCGAAGTTGTGCAGCAGCCCGGCCAGGTAGGTCAGGCCTGCCTCCGGGCGTTCGGCACGGGGCATGGCGCGGGTCAGGCCTTCGATGATGGCGGCGGTGTAGATCGACTGCTGCCAGTACGGCGTGGCCTGCTGCGGATGGTCCTTGGGCAGGCTCAGGGTCTTGCCCAGCGCCAGGCCCAGGGCCAGGTTGATCACCAGGTCGAAGCCCAGTACGCGGACGATGGCATCTTCCACCGAGCGGATCTTGCCGGGTGAGGCGTAGTAGGGCGAAGCGGCCCAGCTGACCACCTGGGCGGCCAAGGCCGGGTCGGTTTCGACCACGCCGGTGATGTCGTCGATGCTGGCGTTTGGGTCGACCCGCAGCTTGATGATCTTCTGCGCGGTGTCAGCCAGTGGCGGAATCTCGATGGTCTCTTCCAGGCGTTTCTGGATACGCCGGGCCGTGAAGGCCTGGACCGCCTGGGTGATTTCCTTGGGATCGTCATCCGGGCGATCGAGGTTGGGGCGGATGTCGCGCACGGGCTGGCCGAAACTGCCGGCGCTGGCCTTGGCGAGCATGCGTTTGAAATCATCACGGTGTACTTTCAGCAGCAGGCCGGCTTCGCCGGACTGGATGAGCAGGTATTCGGCCTCCAGCAGCTTGCCTTCGTACAGGCAGGGCGAGCTGGTTAGCGCCGGAATGGCCGGCAAGGCCTTCAACTGGTGCTTGTCGAGCATTTGCTTGAGGCGTGGCAACGGCACGGCCTTGAGCTTGCGACCGGTCAGCTCTTCGAGGCGATTGAGGTCCAGTAGCTTGCTCTGCGGGAACAACACCAACAGGGCGCCGATTTCGTCATCGAGCAGGATCGCCTGAACCCGAGACGCGGCTGGAAGTTCTGGATGTTCCACCACCTCTTCAAAGGCAACGTGCAGTTTTTCGAGCAACAGCCGGATGACAGACGGTGCGTGTGGGGTTGCATTGTCCAGGGCAACTTCAGTCATGGTCTGTATCCACAGGTTCTTTTAAACGCAAAGTATAACCAGTCTGGTGGCAAGACTGGATCCATTCTGGGACTAACGTCACACTTGGCCATATTGCTGGCCATGACGCAGCCATCGATCGAGCAGCGGGCTGACATGATCCGGCCAGCGTGCCAGCAGTGCCTGTGCCGCATCGCGTACCGCGGGCAGCAGGTCGGCATCGCGCATCAGGTCGGCGACCTTGAATTGCAGCAGGCCGGTCTGGCGTGTGCCGAGCATTTCTCCAGGCCCGCGTAGCTCCAGGTCTTTTTCGGCAATGATGAAGCCATCGTTGGTTTCTCGCATGATCCCCAGGCGTTCCCGGCCGATCTGCGACAGTGGTGGGTGATACAGCAGCACGCAGTGGCTCACCGCGCTGCCCCGGCCAACCCGGCCACGCAGCTGGTGCAGTTGGGCCAGGCCCAGGCGCTCGGGGTTCTCGATGATCATCAGGCTGGCGTTGGGCACATCCACGCCGACCTCGATCACCGTGGTGGCGACCAGCAGCTGCAGGTTGCCTTGCTTGAACTCGGCCATGACCTCGGCCTTTTCTGCAGGCTTCATGCGGCCGTGGATCAGGCCCACGCGCAGTTCGCCGAGCGCGCTGCCAAGCTCTTCGAAGGTGCTCTCGGCCGCCTGGCAGGTCAGCTCTTCGGATTCTTCGATCAGCGTGCACACCCAGTAGGCCTGGCGCCCCTCGGCGCAGGCGGCGCGGACCCGCTCGACCACTTCGAAGCGGCGGCTGTCGGCGACCAGCACGGTATTCACCGGCGTGCGCCCTGGCGGCAGCTCGTCGAGCACTGAGGTATCGAGGTCGGCATAGGCGCTCATGGCCAGGGTGCGCGGGATCGGCGTGGCAGTCATGATCAGCTGGTGCGGGCACAGCTCGCCGGCCACGCCTTTCTTGCGCAGGGCCAGGCGTTGCTGCACGCCGAAGCGGTGCTGTTCGTCGATGATCGCCAGGGCCAGATGCTTGAAGCGGACTTCTTCCTGGAACAGCGCGTGGGTACCGACCACCATGGGCGCGCCCCCAGCGATCTGCTCCAGGGCGCTGGCGCGGGCCTTGCCCTTGAGCTTGCCGGCCAGCCAGGCGACTTCGATGCCCAGCGGCTCCAGCCAGCGCTTGAAGGTGATGTAGTGCTGTTCGGCAAGGATCTCGGTAGGCGCCATCAGCGCCACCTGGTAGCCGGCTTCCAGGGCCTGCAGTGCGGCAAGGGCGGCGACCACGGTCTTGCCGGCGCCGACATCGCCCTGCACCAGGCGCATCATGGGCTCGTTCTGGCTGAGGTCATAGGCGATTTCGTTGGCCACCCGCTGCTGCGCCCCGGTCGGCTGGAAACCCAGGTTGGCCAGGTATTGCGCCTGCAGGCGCCTGGCCTTGGGCAGTACCGGCGCCCGCAGGCTGCGCAGGCTCTCGCGCAGGCGTTGCTGCGACAACTGGTGGGTCAGCAGCTCTTCGAAGGCCAGGCGGTGCTGTGCCCAGTGATGGCCTTCGGCGAGCTCGTCGAGGTCTGCGTCGGCTGGCGGGTTGTGCAGGTAACGGATGGCATCGTCCAGCGGCGCCAGGTGGTAGTCGCGGGCCAGCTCGTCGGGCAGCCAGTCTGGCAGGCTGCGCGGGCCAAGCATGCCCAGGCTCTGCTGGCAGAGCAGGCGCAAGCGTTGTTGGGTAAGGCCCTCGGTGGACGGGTAGATCGGTGTCAGGGTCTGCTCGACCGGAGGCGCCGGTTCGTCGCCATTCAGCGCACGGTATTCCGGGTGGTAGATCTCCAGGCCCGAAGCGCCGGGGCGGGCTTCGCCGTAGCAGCGCAGGTGGGTGCCTCGCTTGAGGCCTTCCTTCTGCGCATTGCTGAAATGATAGAAACGCAGGCTCAGCACGCCGGTGCCGTCACCCAGGCGTACCACCAGGCTGCGGCGCTTGCCCATGGTCACGTCGGCACCGCTGACCACGCCCTCGATCACCGCGTCCTGGCCCGGGCGCAGCTGGCCGATCGGTACCACACGGGTACGGTCCTGGTAGCGCAGGGGCAGGTGAAACAGCACGTCCTGGAGGTTCTCCAGGCCGACCTTGGCGAGCTTTTCCGCCATGGCATCGCCTACGCCCTTGAGCGCCGTGACCGAGACCTTCGACAGCTCAGTCATGGATCAGGCCGGTTGTTCCACGGCCGGCTTGGCCACCGAGCAGAGGCGGATCGAGTCGGCAAGGATCTCGATCGCCTTCGGCCGCGGGAAGCTGGCGCGCCAGGCAATGGCCACGGTGCGGAACGGTGCAGGCGGGGTCAGCGGACGCACTTCGATGACCCCTGGCGCATAGTGATGGCTGTGCACGGCCGACAGCGGCAGGATCGACACACCCAGGCCGGACGCGACCATGTGACGGATGGTTTCCAGCGAGCTGGATTCGACCGTGGTGTGTTTGGAGCCTTCGCCGCCCTTGTTCAATGTCGGGCAGGCTTCCAGCACCTGGTCACGGAAGCAGTGGCCCTCGCCGAGCAGCAGCAGGCTCTTGTCGTTGAGCATGGCGGTGTCGATGGTCTTCTTCGCCGTCCACGGGTGGTCGGCCGGCATCAAGGCACAGAAGGGCTCGTCGTACAGCGGCAGGGTCAGCACGTCGGCTTCGTTGAACGGCAGGGCGATGATCACCGCGTCCAGTTCACCGTTGCGCAGTTTTTCGCGCAGCACGTGGGTGAAGTTTTCTTCGATGTACAGTGGCATCTGCGGCGCCACCCGATGCAACTGCGGGATCAGGTGCGGGAACAGATACGGGCCGACGGTATAGATGGCGCCGACCTTGAGCGGGGCGGTCAGCTGGTTCTTGCCGGCCTGGGCCAGTTCGCGAATGCCCTGGGCCTGCTCCAGCACCTTCTGCGCCTGAGCCACGATGCTTTCGCCGACCGGGGTCAGGCGCACCGCGCTCTTGCTGCGCTCGAAGATCAGCACGCCAAGCTCGTCCTCAAGCTTCTTCACCCCGACCGACAGGGTCGGCTGGCTGACGTGGCAGCGCTCGGCGGCATGGCCGAAGTGCTGCTCCTGGGCGAGCGTGACGATGTAGCGTAATTCTGTGAGGGTCATAACGTGCGTCCATGAAGTTGCGGGCCCAGCATAGCGGCTGCAATCGATAGACGCACGTTATCAGACTTGCCGATTTGTGACAGAAACAAAAGTATCAGCGACGGTCCAGCGAGTAGACGAACGGTGCCACTACTTCGATCGTGCCATTGGTCAGCAACTCGGCTGGCGGCTTAGGTACCGTGCCGGCGCGGCGGATCATTTCCATGGTCGCACGGTCCAGGGCCGCGCTGCCGGAACCGCCTGCCATGGAGTAGGACACCACCTTGCCCTCGGCATCGACCACGAAGCGCAGGCGGTTGATACCTTGCAGGCCACGGCGGCGAGCGTCCTCCGGGTAGCGCTTGTACTTCGCCAGGTGGCGCAGCAGGTCGCTCTGCCAGGTTGGCAGCGCCTGGCTGTTGGCGGCGATGCTTGGCGCCGGTGCCGCCGACTTCTGCGGTGGCGTGTTGCTTGGTGGCGTGTCGGCTACCTGTTCCTTGGCCGGCTCTTCCTTCGGCGGCTCAGGCTTCTTCTCAGGCTTCGGAGGCTGAGGCTTGGGCTTCGGCTTGGGCGGCTTGGCGATGGCGATCTTCGGTTTCGGTGCCTCGACCAGCTTCGGCAGCGGCGGTTCTTCGACCGGTGCCGGTGGCTGTGGGGCCGCTTTCGGTGGTGGTGGCGGCGCGGGCTCGGGCAGTGGTGCCAGCTCGACCATCATGGCTGCCGGGGGCAGTTCGATGGCCTGCGGTACCGACCAGTTGAGCGTCAGCAGCACGGCGACCACGTGCACGCCCAGCACGATCGCCAGGCTGCCACCGTAGCGCGCCACATTTGAGCGCGTTTTCGTCATTTCTTGGCTGCCGTCTCGAGACCTACCAGACCGACCTTGAGGTAGCCGGCCGCGCGCATGTTGTTCATCACTTCCATCAGGTCACCGTAATCCACGCCCTTGTCGGCCTGGAAGAAGATGGTGGTTTCCTTGTCGCCCTTGGTCTTGGCGTCGAGCATCGGGCCAAGCTGTTCAGGGGCCGCTACCTGATCGTCGCCGACATACAGCTTCTGGTCGGCCTTGACGCTGACGAACACCGGCTTCTCGGGCCTCGGTGCCGGCTTGGCAGTCGAGGCCGGCAGGTCGACCTTGATGTCGACCGTGGCCAGCGGGGCTGCGACCATGAAGATGATCAGCAGCACCAGCATCACGTCGATGAACGGCGTCACGTTGATTTCGTGGTTCTCGGCGAGGTCGTCGCCACCTTCGTTGAGATGCAGGCCCATGGTTTACCCCACTTTCACCATGTGCGGGGCGGCGCGGTCGCTGCCCTGGTGGTCCAGATCACGGCTGACCAGCAGCAGTACCTGGGCGGAGGCGTCGGACACCTGTGCCTTGTAACCGGCGATGGAGCGGGCGAAGACGTTGTAGATGACCACGGCCGGGATTGCCGCGACCAGGCCCAGGGCGGTGGCCAGCAGAGCCTCGGCGATGCCCGGGGCAACCACGGCGAGGTTGGTGGTCTGGGTCTTGGCGATGCCGATGAAGCTGTTCATGATGCCCCAGACGGTACCGAACAGGCCCACGAACGGCGCGGTCGAACCGATGGTGGCGAGCACGCCGGTGCCACTGCTCATGGTACGGCCGCTGGCGGCCACCAGTCGCTCCAGGCGGAAGCTGACGCGTTCCTTGATGCCTTCTTTCTCGCGGGTATTGGCCGACAGGCGCATCTCTTCGAGGGCATCGTGAACCAGGGTGTGGGCCAGGGTGCCTTCTTTATTGGAGACGGCGCTGGCTTCTTTCAGGCTGACCGACTTCTTCAGCGCGGCGATTTCGCCACGCAGGCGGCGCTTGGCGCCCATCAGCTCGAAGCCTTTGGCGATCCAGATGGTCCAGGTGATGATCGAGGCGATGGCCAGGCCGATCATCACGATTTTGACGACGATGTCGGCGTTCTTGTACATGCCCCACGGGGACAGGTCGTGGGCCATGCCCAGCGAGGTGTCTTCAACCAGTGCCTGAACAGCCGGATCGGCGGCGGCAGGTGCATCAACCGGGGCAGCAGCCGGGGTGGCCGGAGCGGCGGCAGCAGCCGGGGTGGCGGCTTGGGCGTTAGGCTCATCGGCCAGGGCCACCGGGGCCAGCACCAGGCTGAACACCAGCGCGGCGATGGCGCGCCAGGCGCGCGACGGGTTTGGCGAAGCGGAAGGTTGAGTACGTGTCATGCTGGCCGGACCTGATGAAGAAGAAAGTGAGCGTTCTCCAAGGCCTCGAGATAGGCCGAGAACAGATAGGGGTGCCATTATTGCAAGTAATTCTTGTTAACAAAAGTAATCTTGTTGCTTTTTTCACCTACGGTCTAGCCGCCTATCGTGTAATACGGCTAGCCTGATCCTTTGGTCTAGGGAGTTTTGTGATGTCAGACCTTTCCGCAATTATCGTGGGATGTGGTGATGTAGGCGGCCGTTTGGCCCGCCAGCTGCTGGCTAAAGGCTGGCAAGTCAGCGGCCTGCGTCGCTCGACCGGGCAGTTGCCCGAGGGGGTCGCGCCCATCGCTGCCGACCTGTCCGACCCCGCCATGCCACAGGCCTGGCCACAGCGCTCGCCGGACTATCTGGTGTACTGCGTAGCCGCCAGCCAGCATGACGAGGCGGGCTATCAGGCTGCCTACGTCGACGGTTTGCGCCATGTGCTGGCATGGCTTGCTGAGCGTGGCCAGCGTCCGCGGCGTTTGCTGTTCGTCTCCAGCAGCAGCGTGTTCGCGCAAAAGGATGGTGAATGGATCGACGAAACCGCCGTCACCGAGCCTGAAGGTTATTCCGGGAAGGTGATGCTGGAGGCCGAAAGGCTGGCGCTGGCGAGTGGCCTACCTGCCAGCGTGATTCGCCTGACCGGCATCTATGGCCCTGGTCGCGAGTGGCTGCTGAGCCAGGTGCGCCAAGGCTATCGGGTGGCCGAGGAGCCGCCCTTGTATGGCAACCGGATTCATGCCGAGGATGCTGCAAGCCTGATGGCGTTCCTGCTGCAGGCCGATGCTGATGGCGTGGCGCTGGAAGATTGCTATATCGGCGTCGATGACGACCCGGCGCCGCTGGCCGATGTTGTGGCCTGGCTGCGGGGGTACATGGGCGTTACCGAGTGGTCCGAAGATCAGCGGGTACGCCGTACCGGCAGCAAGCGTTGCAGCAACGCCAGGGTGCGGGCGTTGGGTTGGGCTCCGGAGTATCCGAGCTACAAGGAAGGCTATGCGGCCATCCTGGCAGGCAAGGGCTGATCCATAAGCCCGCGCGGTGATCTTTTGTGGGAGCAACTGTCTTGCTCAATTTCTAGAATTTGGCGCGATCCCTGTGGGAGTGGGCTTGCCCGCGAACACGGGCGAAGCCCGTGCCATTCACCACGGTGTCGGCTTCGCGGGCAAGCCCGCTTCCACAAGTACAGCGTACGCCTGGGAGCGGGCTTCAGTCCCGCTCGAGCACCCACTGCTGGGTACCTGCCGCCAACTGCGGAATCTCGTCTGCCTGGGCAGTGTTCACCGCCTGGAAGATCGCCAGCTTGTCGCCATCACGTTTGAAGATGAACGGCGCGCCGCGCTGGTTGCGCTCAAGCCACAGGCTGTCGCTGTTGCCACCCATGCTGGCACAGTCGCCGGCCAGGCACAGGGCGAAACGGTCCGGGCCTGGAAGGCCGGTGACGTTGCCGGTATCGCTGAAGCGTACGATGGCGCCTTTGCCCTGGCCTTCGATGATCTTCCAGTCGCCACCCAGGTAAGCCTGGTACAGCGCCTTCTCGAAGCTGCCGCCCAATGGCGCATTGCCGGGCTGTTTGGCGCGGACGAAGGTCTGCTCGACACCGCTCTGGGTGGTGGCTTTCAGTTCATCGCCATCAAGTTCGAGCTGTTCGGTCTGGCCGCCCTGGAAGTTGGCTTGCCATTGTTTCTGGTTGGCGCTCAGCTGGCCGTCGGCCGCTTCGAAGCCATTGCTGTAGCTGGCCTGCTGGTTGGCGACATCGAGCTTCCACTCGAACACCGGACCATGCTCGTTCAGGGCCTGGCGCAGGCTGCCGCCTTTGCTGGCGGCCTTGATGGCGGCCTGGTTGATCCAGGTGCCGTTGAAATCTTCGGGTTTGTGGCTGGCGCAGCCGCCCAGAAGCAGGGCTGCCAGCGCGAGGGGCAGTGCTTGACGCATGACGGGATAACCTTGCAGAAGAGGGTGACGGGCAGGGCACCCGTCACCAGGGGCATCATTCGATGACCAGGATGGCGTCCATTTCGACCTGGGCGCCTTTCGGCAGCGCGGCTACGCCGATGGCGGCGCGAGCTGGGTAGGGCTGTTCGAAGTAGCGGCCCATCACCTCGTTGACCTTGGCGAAGTGGCTCAGGTCGGTGAGGAAGATGTTCAGCTTGACGATGTCCTTGAACGAGCCGCCAGCCGCTTCAGCCACGGCCTTGAGGTTCTCGAACACCTGAACGGTCTGGGCTTCGAAGCCTTCGACCAGCTCCATGGTCTTCGGATCCAGCGGGATCTGGCCCGACATGTAGACGGTGTTGCCGGCCTTGATCGCCTGGGAGTAGGTGCCGATAGCGGCAGGGGCCTTGTCGCTGTTGATGACGGTCTTGCTCATGATGACTCCTTGCGGTTGGCGGACTACGTACGCATGCGGGTGATGCGGACCACGCCGGTCAAGGTACGCAGCTTCTTGATCACACGCGCCAGGTGCACACGATCGTGCACGCTGACCACCAGTTGGACCACGCTGATACGGCCGTCGCGTTCGTCCATGCTGATCTTCTCGATGTTGCCGTCGGCAGCGTTGACGCTGCTGGCCAGCAAGGCGATCAGGCCGCGCTGGTGTTCAAGCTCGACACGCAGCTCGACGTTGAATTCGCCAGCGATGTCCTTGGCCCAGGAGAGCTGCACGCACTTCTCCGGGTTGTGGCGGATTTCGCTGATGTTGCGGCAGTTTTCCAGGTGCACGACCATGCCCTTGCCCGCTGACAGGTGGCCGACGATGGGGTCGCCCGGGATCGGTGTGCAGCACTTGGCGTAGCTCAGTACCAAGCCTTCGGTACCGCGGATCGCCAGCGGGCCTTCCGGCGCTGGCAGCTGTTCGCCTTCGGCCGACAACAGGCGGCGGGCAACCACGTAGGCCATGCGGTTACCCAGGCCGATGTCTTCGAGCAGGTCTTCGATGAGCTCCAGGCGGTACTCGGTGAGAATGGCCTGGATACGCTCCTGAGGAATCTTCTCCAGGCTGCTGTCGAAGCCGGTCAGTACCTTGTTCAACAGGCGCTCGCCAAGGCTGATCGACTCGGAGCGGCGCTGCTGCTTGAGGGCGTGGCGAATATGCGTACGTGCCTTGCCTGTGACCACGAAGTTGAGCCAGGCCGGGTTCGGCCGAGCGCCCGGTGCGCTGACGATTTCCACCGTCGAGCCGCTTTGCAGCGGTTCGGACAGCGGTGCCAGGCGGCGGTTGATACGGCAGGCGATGCAGCTGTTGCCGACGTCGGTGTGCACCGCGTAGGCGAAGTCGACGGCGGTGGAGCCTTTGGGCAGCTCCATGATCCGGCCTTTGGGCGTGAACACGTAGACCTCGTCCGGGAACAGGTCGATCTTCACGCTTTCGATGAATTCCAGCGAGTTGCCGGCGCGCTGCTGCAGCTCGAGGATGCCCTTGACCCACTGACGCGCCCGGGCGTGGCTGCCCTTGGGTTGTTCGTCCTCGTTGGACTTGTACAGCCAGTGCGCGGCGATACCGTTGTTGGCCATCTCTTCCATTTCGCGGGTACGGATCTGGATTTCGATGGGTACGCCATGCATGCCGAACAGCGTGGTGTGCAGCGACTGGTAGCCGTTGGCCTTGGGAATCGCGATGTAATCCTTGAAGCGACCGGGCAGCGGCTTGTACAGGTTGTGTACGGCGCCGAGCACGCGGTAGCAGGTGTCGACCTTGTCGACGATGATGCGGAAGGCGTACACGTCCATGATCTCGTTGAAGGCGCGGCGCTTGCCACGCATCTTCTTGTAGATGCCATAGAGGTGTTTCTGCCGGCCGCTGACCTCGCCCTCGATACCGTCGGCGGCCAGGCAGTTGGCCAGCGAGTGCTCGATCTTGGCGACGATCTCTTTGCGGTTGCCGCGTGCGCTCTTCACTGCTCGGTGGATCAGCGACGAACGCATGGGATGCATGGCCTTGAAGCCGAGGTCCTCGAACTCCACGCGTACGGTGTGCATCCCCAGGCGGTTGGCAATGGGGGCGTAGATCTCGAGGGTTTCCTTGGCGATGCGCCGGCGTTTTTCGCCAGACAGCACTTCCAGGGTGCGCATGTTGTGCAGGCGGTCGGCCAGCTTGACCAGGATCACGCGGATGTCGCGGGCCATGGCCATGGCCATTTTCTGGAAGTTTTCGGCCTGCGCCTCGGCCTTGGTCTCGAAGTTCATCTGGGTCAGCTTGCTGACCCCATCGACCAGTTCGGCCACGGTCTCGCCAAACTGCTGGCAGAGGGCTTCCTTGGCGATGCCGGTGTCTTCGATCACGTCGTGCAGCATGGCCGCCATCAGGCTCTGATGGTCCATGTGCATGTCGGCGAGGATGCTGGCCACGGCCAGCGGATGGGTCACGTAGGGCTCGCCGCTGCGGCGGCGCTGCCCGTCGTGTGCCTGCTCGGCGTAGAAATAGGCACGGCGAACCAGGTTGACCTGTTCGGGGCCCAGGTAGGTCGACAGCCGTTCGGCTAAGGCTTCTATGCCCGGCATGGTTTCACCTCTTGCCGAGGAAGAGGGCCTTGTGCCGCGCGACGTCGACAGGGCATCGATCAGACAGCCTCGTTGGACTCGTCCTCGAACGCGGCGAAGACCGGATCCTCGGTGACGATCTCTTCAGCGGCGATGAACTCAGGGGTCACGATACCTTCGGCGATTTCGCGCAGGGCGACCACGGTCGGTTTGTCGTTTTCCCATGCTACGCGTGGCTCTTTGCCGCCGGTAGCCAGCTGACGGGCGCGCTTGGTCGAGAGCATGACCAGCTCAAAACGGTTATCCACGTGTTCCAGGCAGTCTTCAACAGTTACGCGGGCCATGGTCTTCCTCAGTAGCAAATGCGGTAGGCGTGCAGCCCAATATGGGCAGGCGGACTCGATAGTTTAAAAAATCACCAGCCAATAGGGAAGCGCTGTTTTCTCCGGCGGTCACCTTCGAGCCCTGTGTCGGCTACTTCGCGGGTAAACCCGCTCCCACAGGAAACGCGCTGCCCTCAGGCACACCGCCGCACCCTGTGGGCGCGGCTTTAGCCGCGAAAGGGCCGCAACAGACGCCCTCGATACATGACCCTGACGATAACCTCAGAGCATCGCATCCCGCAACCGCGGCGTCAGTTCCTCGAACAGCGTCTGCACCGAACGCAATGCCCGGCAATCCGGCCGGGTCAGCAGCCACAGTTGCGTATCGCAGCCCGGCAATGGTCCGCTCAACGCCTCCACCCCCGGCAAGGCATCGACCATATAGTCAGGTAACGCTGCCACGCCCAGCCCGGTGCTCACCAGCTGGGCGATGGTCGACATGCCGCTGCACTGATAGCGCGGGCTCAGCCCCGGGTACTGCTGGTTGCGCCAGACCACGGTGGGGTGGTCCTGCATCGAGTCGTCCGGGGCGATCCAGGGCACGCTGCTGGCGGACTCGTTCAGGCGCTCGCGCCACTGCGGCTGACCGCAGATCACATAAGAGGTGGAGCCCAGGCAACGCCCCACCAAGTGTTCCGGCGGCGTGTTGGTCAGGCGCAGGGCGATATCGGCATCGCGCCGGCTGAGGTTGGCGAAGGTGTTGGAGGTGCCCATTTCCAGCGACAACGCCGGGTAGTTCGGCATGAATGCCGCCAGCGCCGGTAGCAGCAGGCTGTGCATCACCGCCTCGGTGCAGGTCAGGCGCACGGTGCCGCTGACCACCTGCTCGCCGCTGGTCATGGCGATGCGTGCGGCATCCAGCGCCTGCTCGGCGCGCTCGGCCTGCTCGGCCAGGGCCTGGGCAGTGTCGGTTGGCAGGTAGCCTTTGCGGCTTTTCACGAACAGCGCGGTGCCTAGGGCCGATTCCAGCCGGCGAATCGAGCGGAATACGGTCGAAACGTCGACCTTGAGCAGTTCGGCGGCCTTGGCCAGTGAGCGGCCGCGTTCCAGTGCCAGGACCAGCGAGAGGTCGGCGTGGGTAATTTGATATTGCATTGGTGCACGCTCTGCTTGCCGAATTGCCAATGTCTGTTGCGTGAGGGCCATTTTATAGTGAAACGGCCCCCGGGAATCAATGCGCCCGGTCGGGTAACCAATCCCCACGATGGGAAAGTGAAAAGAACAACAGCTGCAACCATCGTCGCCCGTGAGGCGCCAGCCGTATCCCCCACATCGCCGCAGCAAATCATAGGATGTAAGCCATGACGTCGGTCACCCCGTGCGCCAGTACTTCCAGCGAGATGAATGACTTCCTTAAGGCCCATCCGGATACGCAGTATGTCGATCTGCTGATTTCCGACATGAACGGCGTGGTACGCGGCAAGCGCATCGAGCGCGCCAGCCTGCACAAGGTGTACGAGAAGGGCATCAACCTGCCGGCCTCGTTGTTCGCCCTCGACATCAATGGCTCGACCGTGGAAAGCACCGGCCTGGGCCTGGACATCGGTGACGCCGACCGCATCTGCTACCCGATTGCCGGCACGCTGTGCGACGAGCCGTGGCAGAAGCGCCCGACCGCGCAGCTGCTGATGACCATGCACGAGCTGGACGGTGAGCCGTTCTTCGCCGACCCGCGCGAAGTACTGCGCCAGGTGGTGAGTAAGTTCGACGCCATGGGCCTGGATATCTGCGCCGCGTTCGAGCTGGAGTTCTACCTGATCGACCAGGACAACCTCAACGGCCGCCCGCAACCGCCACGCTCGCCCACTTCCGGCAAGCGCCCCCAGTCGACCCAGGTGTACCTGATCGACGACCTCGACGAATACGCCGACTGCCTGCAGGACATGCTCGAAGCGGCCAAGGAGCAAGGCCTGCCAGCCGATGCCATCGTCAAGGAAAGCGCCCCGGCGCAGTTCGAGGTCAACCTGCACCACGTCGCCGACCCGATGAAGGCCTGCGACTACGCGATCCTGCTCAAGCGCCTGATCAAGAACGTCGCCTACGACCATGAAATGGACACCACGTTCATGGCCAAGCCCTACCCGGGCCAGGCGGGCAACGGCCTGCACGTGCACATCTCGCTGCTGGACAAGAAAACCGGCAAGAACATCTTCGCCCATGAAGACCCGCTGCAGAGCGACGCCCTGCGCCACGCCATCGGCGGCGTGCTGGAGACCATGCCGGCGTCGATGGCCTTCCTGTGCCCGAACATCAACTCCTACCGCCGTTTCGGTGCGCAGTTCTACGTGCCGAACGCGCCGAGCTGGGGCCTGGACAACCGCACCGTTGCCGTGCGCGTACCGACCGACAGCAGCGACAACGTGCGCATCGAGCACCGCGTGGCCGGCGCCGATGCCAACCCGTACCTGATGCTGGCGGCGATTCTGGCCGGTATCCACCACGGCCTGACCAGCAAGATCGAGCCGGGTGCACCGATCGAAGGCAACTCCTACGAGCAGCTGGAGCAGAGCCTGCCGAACAACCTGCGCGACGCCCTGCGTGCGCTGGATGACAGCGAAGTCCTCAACCAATACATCAGCCCGGACTACATCGATATCTTCGTGGCCTGCAAGGAAAGTGAGCTGGCCGAGTTCGAAGTTTCGATTTCCGACCTCGAGTACAACTGGTACCTGCACACGGTGTAAGCCCATGAGCGCAATTGCGGTCCCCTTGATCGGTATCAGCGCCTGCCGCCAGCAGGTGGGGAAGAACTCGTCGCACACGGTGGGCGACAAGTATGTGGAGGCCGCAGGCTTTGCCGGGTTGCCACTGATTCTGCCGGCCCGCGACGGCGGCAGCGACACCCAGGCGCTGCTGGCCCGGCTCGACGGTATTGTTTTTACTGGCTCGCCTTCAAATATCGAGCCGCATCATTACAATGGCGCCGCCAGCGCCGAAGGGACCCGGCATGACCTTGCCCGTGACCGGCTGACCCTGCCGTTGCTGCAGGCGGCGATTGCCGCCGGCGTGCCGGTGTTCTGCATCTGTCGTGGCTTCCAGGAACTGAACGTGGCCCTGGGCGGCAGCCTGCACCAGCGCGTGCAGGAACTGCCCGGCTACCAGGACCACCGCGAACCGGAGGATGCACCCCTGGAGGTGCAATACGGCCCTCGTCATCCCGTCAGCGTTGCGCCTGGCGGGTTGTTCGAGCGCCTGGGCCTGGCTGCGCAGTTCGAGGTCAACTCGTTGCACAGCCAGGGCATCGACCGCCTGGCCCCTGGCCTGCGGGTCGAAGCACGGGCCCCGGATGGCCTGATCGAAGCTGTGTCGATGCCTGATGCGCCGGGCTTTGTCCTTGGCGTGCAGTGGCACCCGGAATGGCGTTTCGCCGACAACCCGGTCTCCCGGAGCCTTTTCCAGGCGTTCCGCGAGGCCTGCATTGCCCATGCTGCACGGGAGGCCTGACAGCACGTCAGCCAAAAGTCCGGGATGACTCACCCCCGGCAGCGCGCTTTCAATGAGTGGAAGCAGGCCCTGGGGACAGGACCTGTGAAAACAATTCCAATAGTTACGGCAAAAACTCATGAGCAATTACACAGAAGCCGGCCGCCCACCCGACGTGGCCGACTCGGGCAGCACTCAGCGCAGCAAAGGCCTGGCCAAGGGCCGTCTTGGCCTGCTGGCCAGCGTGGTGCTGGGCATTTCCACCATCGCCCCGGTCTACACCCTGACTGGCGCCCTTGGCCCGACCGTGCGTGAGGTCGGTGCTCATCTTCCCGCCGTGTTCATCGTCGGCTTCCTGCCGATGCTGCTGGTTGCCCTGGGCTACCGCGAGCTGAATTCGGCGGAGCCGGACAGCGGCACGTCGTTTACCTGGTCGGCCCGTGCCTTTGGCCCGATGATCGGCTGGATCGGTGGCTGGGGGCTGGTCGTTGCCACCACCATCGTGTTGTCCAACCTGGCGGGCGTTGCCGTCGACTTTTTCTATCTGTTCCTCAGCCAGATCACCGGCCACCATGAGCTGGCTGCCCTGGCCGACAACCTGTTGATCAATATCACCACCTGTTGTGTGTTCATTGCCATGGCGGTGTGGATCTGCTGCCGAGGCATGGCCACCACCATGACCGTGCAGTACGGTCTGGTGGCGCTACAGCTCATGGTATTGCTCGGCTTTGCCATCGCAGCCTTCGGCGGCGCTACCGCGCCGCCGCCGCTGGAGTTCGATTTCGCCTGGTTCAACCCGTTCGGTGTCGAGTCGTTCTCGGCCTTTGCAGCAGGGTTGTCACTGTCGATCTTCATCTTCTGGGGCTGGGACGTGTGCCTGACCGTCAGTGAAGAGTCGATTGGCAGCGACGAGGTGCCGGGCAAGGCCGCCACCTGGACCGTGCTGTTGATCCTGGGCCTGTATCTGGTCACTGCGATTGCCACCTTGCAGTTCGCCGGTATCAGCGAACAGGGCCTGGGCCTGAACAACCCGCGCATTCAGGAAAACGTCTTCGCGCACCTGGCCGGGCCGGTGATGGGGCCGCTGGCGATCCTGATGTCGATCGCGGTACTGGCGAGCACCGCAGCGTCGCTGCAGTCGACCTTCGTGTCGCCGGCACGCACGTTGCTGGCCATGGGTTACTACGGCGCGGTACCACAGAAGTTCGCCAGCGTCTGCCCGCGTTCGCAGACCCCGCGTTACGCGACCATCTGCGCTGGCGTGGCGGCAGGCCTGTTCTACGTGACCATGCGTACCCTGAGCGAGAACGTGCTGGCTGACACCATCACGGCGCTGGGCATGATGATCTGCTTCTACTATTCGCTGACCGCGTTTGCCTGTGTGTGG
Source organism: Pseudomonas sp. NPDC089428 (assembly GCF_044749325.1). Classification (NCBI taxonomy): domain Bacteria; kingdom Pseudomonadati; phylum Pseudomonadota; class Gammaproteobacteria; order Pseudomonadales; family Pseudomonadaceae; genus Pseudomonas; species Pseudomonas sp. NPDC089428. The sequence goes on along the minus strand of NZ_JBIVHT010000002.1, from coordinate 390,207 downwards.
TACTTCCGCGACAGCCTGTTCGGCAGCCTGCGCCACTTCTTCATGCGCGGCCTTTGCCCGCTGGTGGGTGGGGTGATCCTGTCGGTGATCTTCGTGCGCACGGCCATCGACAGCGCCTCGCCGGACTTCGGCAGCGGCTCGCATGTGGCCGGGCTGGGGTTGGTGTTCGTGATTGCGGCGATCATTTCGGCACTGGGGATCGTGCTGATGATGATTTCGCGGATGCGTGCGCCGGCCTACTTCCTGGGGGCGACCCTGCGTCAGCAGGCCACCCTGCCACTTCAAGACTGACTATTGGGGGCCGCTTTGCGGCCCTTCGCGGGCAAGCCCGCGAAGGGCTGCAAAGCAGCCCCAATGGATCTTCAGCCGATCAATTGCTTCAGCAGTGCGGCGTGGCGCTGCTGCTGTTTCTCCAGCTTAAGTTCTTCGGCTCGTGCAACGACGGCAGAACCACCTTCACGGTTAGCCAGGAACACCGCCTTCAGGTCATCCAGCGCCACGTCGAAGTCGTCATTGATGATGACGTACTCATACTCGTCGTAGTGCACCATCTCGCTGACCGCTTCCTTCATGCGCCCGGCGATGATCTCCTCGCTGTCCTGGCCACGGCCGTCCAGACGCTCGCGCAGGGCTTGCTGGCTTGGCGGCAGGATGAACACCGAACGCGCCTCGGGCATCAGCTTGCGCACCTGCTGGGCGCCTTGCCAGTCGATTTCCAGGATCAGGTCATTGCCCTGGTCCAGCACTTCTTGCAGTGCGCTGCGCGACGTGCCGTAGAAATTGCCGAACACTTCGGCGTGCTCGAGGAAGTCACCCTTGGCGATCAGCCCCTTGAAATCGTCATGGCTGACGAAGTGGTAGTTCACGCCGTGCTGCTCGCCCGGGCGCATGGCACGGGTGGTGTGCGAGACCGAGACGCTGACGCGTGGGTCGGCCTTGATCAGGGCGGTGACCAGGCTGGTCTTGCCGGCGCCGGACGGTGCCGAAACGATATAGAGGGTGCCGCTGCTTTGGTTCATGGTCGGGGTGGCCTTACTCGATGTTCTGTACTTGTTCACGCATCTGTTCGATCAACACCTTCAGGTTGACCGCTGCTTGCGTGCTGCGTGGGTCGAAGGCCTTGGAGCCCAGGGTGTTGGCTTCGCGGTTGAGCTCTTGCATCAGAAAGTCCAGGCGCCGCCCGGCGGCCCCCCCGGACTTGAGCACCCGGCGCACTTCGTTGACGTGGGTGCTGAGGCGGTCGAGCTCTTCGGCAACGTCGCTCTTCTGTGCCAGCAGTACCATCTCCTGCTCCAGGCGCTGTGGGTCGAGCTCGGCCTTGAGGTCGCCGAAGCGGTCGATGATCTTCTGCCGCTGGGCGGCGAGCATCTGCGGCACCAGGGCGCGCAGGGTGGTGACCTCGGTGGTCATGTTGTCCAGGCGTTCGTTGATCAGCCGGGCCAGTTCCTGGCCTTCGCGCAGGCGCCCGGCCTTGAGCTCGGCCAGGGCCTCGTCGAACAGCGCCACGGCTTCGGCATTCAAGGCCTGAGGATCAGTGGCGTCGGCCACCAGCACGCCGGGCCAGGACAGCACTTCCAGCGGGTTGAGCGCAGCCGGCTGCTTGATCAGGCCGGCCACCTCTTCGGCGGCGGCGACCAGCTGCGCGGCGCGCTCGCGGTCGACCTTGAGCGGCTTGCCGTTGCTGTCTTCGTGCAGGCGCAGGGTGCATTCGACCTTGCCCCGCGACAGGCCCTGGCGCAGGCCTTCACGCACCGCGCCTTCGAGGTCGCGCAGGGCGTCCGGCAGGCGCAGGTGAGGTTCAAGGTAACGGTGGTTGACCGAGCGCAATTCCCAGACCAGGGTGCCTTGGCTGCCTGCGCGCTCGACACGAGCAAAAGCGGTCATGCTGTGCACCATGGGAAGGACCTCGCGTAAATGAATTGAAGGCGCGCGATTGTAGCGCAGTGCGCACGTGGCGCCCAATCCACCCATGTTACAGAGCGCGTGCCAGCGAGTGGGAAAAGGCGACAGGCTGCCGGGAGCGCGACAATAGGCATGTCCTCTGTGGGCGACGGGCTCTATAATGGCGGGCAGATTCAAAGTCCCAGTACAGGTATCCCAGATGAAACGTCCAAGTGGTCGCGCCGCCGATCAGCTCCGCTCGATCCGCATCACCCGCAACTACACCAAGCACGCCGAAGGGTCGGTACTGGTCGAGTTCGGTGACACCAAGGTCATCTGCACGGTCAGCGTCGAGAACGGCGTGCCGCGCTTCCTCAAAGGCCAGGGCCAAGGCTGGCTGACCGCCGAGTACGGCATGCTGCCGCGCTCCACCGGTGAGCGTAACCAGCGCGAAGCCAGCCGTGGCAAGCAGGGTGGCCGCACCCTGGAAATCCAGCGCCTGATCGGCCGATCGCTGCGCGCCGCACTGGACATGAGCAAGCTCGGTGACATCACCCTGTACATCGACTGCGACGTGATCCAGGCCGATGGCGGTACCCGTACCGCTTCGATCACCGGCGCCATGGTCGCCCTGTGCGACGCCCTGGCCGTGATCAAGAAGCGCGGTGGCCTGAAGGCCGGCAACCCGCTCAAGCACATGATCGCTGCCGTATCGGTGGGCATGTACCAGGGCGAAGCGGTACTCGACCTGGACTACCTGGAAGACTCGGCGGCGGAAACCGACCTGAACGTGGTCATGACCAGCGCCGGTGGTTTCATCGAAGTACAGGGCACCGCCGAAGGCGCGCCGTTCCAGCCTGAAGACTTCAACGCCATGCTGGCGCTGGCGCAAAAGGGCATGAACGAAATCTTCGAACTGCAGCAGGCCGCGCTGGCCGACTGATCCCAGACAAGGAGGTGCGGGGCATGAGCGATTCTGGACTGTCGGTCACTCCGCCCAATGCCGAGGTCCGGCAGTGGGCGATGTTCTGCCACCTTTCCGCGCTGCTTGGCCTGGTGGTGCCCCTCGGGCACCTGCTGGGCCCGCTGGTGCTGTGGCACCTCAAGCGCGAGCAGGATCCCTTCATCGATGCCCAGGGCAAAGAAGCGCTGAACTTCCAGATCAGCGTGACCATTGCCGGGTTCGTCTGCACCGCACTGATGTTCGTGGCCATCGGTATCGTGCTGTTCCCGATCCTGATGCTGGCGGTGCTGATCCTGATCATCCTCGCGGCCGTCAGGGCCAATGAAGGCAAGGCATACCGCTATCCCTTCATCTGGCGACCGATCAAATAAAAAAAGGGCCGCTTTCGCGGCCCTTTTTTCAGATGGTCAACGTCCAGTCATAGTCGACGATCAGCGGCGCATGCTGGGAGAAGCGCGGCTGACGCGGCAACCGGGCATTGCGCACGAAGCGGCGCAGGCCAGGGGTGAGGATCTGGTAGTCGAACCGGTAGCCCAGGTTGAGCATCTCGGCCTGTTCGTTGTCCGGCCACCAGCTGTACTGGTCGCCTTCTCGGCTGACTTCGCGCAGGGCATCGACGTAGCCCATGTCGCCGGTGATCGCATCCATCCACGCCCGCTCTGGCGGCAGGAAGCCTGGCGACTGCTGGCTGTCACGCCAGTTCTTGATGTCGAGCTTCTGCTGCGCCACGTAGAACGAGCCGCAATAGATGTATTCACGACGCTTGCGACGCTGTTTGTCCAGGTACTTGGCGAAGTCGTCCATCAACTTGAACTTCTGGTTCAAGTCTTCGTCGCCGTTCATACCCGAAGGCAGCAGCAGGCTGGCAATACTGACTTTGTCGAAATCTGCTTGCAGATAACGCCCGTAGCGGTCGGCTGTCTCGAAACCCAGGCCGGTGATGACTGCCTTGGGCTGCATGCGCGAGTACAGTGCCACGCCACCTTGGGCGGGTACCTCCGCGTCGCAGGCATAAAGGAAATAGCCATCGAGCTGGAAAGCTGGGTCGTCGAGTTCAAAGGCCGAGGCGCGGGTATCCTGAAGGCAGATGACGTCGGCATTCTGGGCTTGCAGCCAGCTGAGCAATCCACGCTCGGCCGCAGCCTGAATGCCATTCACGTTCACACTGATGATCCGCATAAATGGCCCCAAAAATCTCGTGCGTGTATGATACCCGAGCTCAACCCATTTAGCTAAATCCGTGGTGTCCGGGACCTTACATGCAGCCGTATCAGCGCGACTTCATCCGTTTTGCCATCGATCGCGGCGTGCTGCGCTTCGGTGAATTCACCCTGAAATCGGGCCGTACCAGCCCGTATTTCTTCAATGCCGGCCTGTTCAACACCGGTTCCGCCCTTGCGCAACTGGGCCGTTGCTACGCGGCAGCCATCGTCGACAGCAAGATCCCGTTCGACGTGCTGTTCGGCCCAGCCTACAAGGGTATCCCCCTGGCGGCGGCGACAGCCGTGGCCCTGGCTGACCAGCATCAGCTCGATGTGCCGTGGTGCTTCAACCGCAAGGAAGCCAAGGATCACGGCGAAGGCGGCAGCCTGGTTGGCGCACCGTTGGCCGGTGATGTGCTGATCATCGACGACGTGATCACTGCCGGTACCGCCATCCGTGAGGTCATGCAGATCATCAACGCCCAGCAGGCCAAGGCCGCTGGCGTACTGATCGCGCTGAACCGCGAAGAGCGCGGCAATGGCGAGCTGTCGGCTATCCAGGAAGTGGAGCGTGATTTCGGGATTCCGGTGGTCAGCATCGTTTCGCTGACCCAGGTACTGGAGTTCCTGGCTGACGATCCGCAGCTCAAGCAGCATCTGCCGGCAGTGGAAGCCTACCGGGCGCAGTACGGGATCTGATCCTGGCCTGGTAACGAAAAAAGGCGACCTTCGTGAGAAGGTCGCCTTTTTTGTGTCGCCTGTTCCGACCTCTTCGCGGGTGAACCCGCTCCCGCAGCATCTCCACGCCGCCAAAGGCGGTGCTATCCCTGTAGGAGCGGGTTTACCGGCGAAGAGGCCTGAGCCGGTTAACCGTGACGTTTGCGGTTGGTGATCAGGGTGCCGACGCCGCTGTCGGTGAAGATCTCCAGCAGCACCGCATTCGGCACGCGGCCGTCGACGATGTGCGAGCTGTTGACGCCGCCCTGGACCGCTTCCAGCGCGCACTTGATCTTCGGCAGCATGCCGCCGTAGATGGTGCCGTCGGCGATCAGTTCATTGACCTGCTCAGTGGTCAGGCCGGTCAGGACCTGGCCCTGTTTGTCCATCAGGCCGGCGATGTTGGTCAGCAGCATCAGCTTTTCAGCCTTCAGCGCTTCGGCCACCTTGCCCGCCACCAGGTCGGCGTTGATGTTGTACGACTCACCGTTGGCACCCACGCCGATCGGCGCGATTACCGGGATGAAGTCGCCTTTCACCAGCATGTTCAGCAGGTCGGTGTTGACGCTGACCACTTCGCCGACGTGACCGATGTCGATGATTTCCGGCTGGGTCATCTCCGGGGTCTGGCGGGTGACGGTGAGCTTCTTCGCACGAATCAGCTCGGCGTCCTTGCCGGTCAGGCCGATGGCGCTGCCGCCATGGCGGTTGATCAGGTTGACGATGTCCTTGTTGACCTGGCCGCCGAGCACCATTTCCACCACGTCCATGGTCGCGGCGTCGGTGACGCGCATGCCATCGATGAAGTGGCTCTCAATCGACAGGCGCTTGAGCAGGTCGCCGATCTGCGGGCCGCCACCGTGCACGACCACCGGGTTGATGCCCACGGCCTTCATCAGCACGATGTCACGGGCAAAGCCGGTCTTGAGCTCTTCGCTCTCCATCGCGTTGCCGCCGTACTTGATCACCAGGGTCTTGCCGACAAAGCGGCGGATGTAAGGCAGTGCTTCGGACAAAACCTCGGCTACATGGGAAGCGGCATCGCGATCGAGGGTCATGCAGGGCTCCTGTAAGGAACAGATAGTCGGTCAGAACGGCAGTTGCAGCTCAGGGGCAACCCGCAGCAACTGGGCGCGGAAAACATCCTTGATACGTTGCAACTCGGCGGCGCTTTCGGCCTCGAAGCGCAGCACCAGCACCGGTGTAGTGTTGGAGGCGCGAACCAGACCCCAGCCTTTCGCGTAGTCGACCCGCACACCGTCGATGGTGGTCAGGTTGGCATCGCCCCATTCGGCGTCGCGTTGCAGTGCATCAATGATGCTGAATTTACCCTCGTCGGTCACATCAATATTGATTTCCGGCGTGGAAATATCGTTCGGGAAGGCGGCGAACAGGTCTTCGGCGGTCTGCGAAGCCTTGCTGAGGATCTCCAGTAGGCGCGCGGCGCTGTAGATACCGTCGTCGAAACCGTACCAGCGTTCCTTGATGAAGATGTGCCCGCTCATCTCGCCAGCCAGCAGCGAACCGGTCTGTTTCATCTTCTTCTTGATCAGCGAGTGGCCGGTCTTCCACATCAGGGCGCGGCCACCGTGCTGCTCGATCAGCGGGGTCAGGCGACGGGTACATTTGACGTCGAAGATGATCTCCGCGCCCGGGTTGCGCTCCAGTACATCCTGGGCGAACAGCATCAGCAGGCGGTCAGGGTAGACGATGCTGCCGGTGTTGGTCACTACGCCAACGCGGTCACCGTCGCCGTCGAAGGCCAGGCCGATGTCGGCACCGGTTTCCTTGACCTTGGCGATCAGGTCTTCGAGGTTTTCCGGCTTGCCCGGATCCGGGTGGTGGTTGGGGAAGTTGCCGTCAACCTCGCAGAACAGCGGGATGACTTCGCAGCCAAGCGCTTCGATCAGCTGCGGTGCAATCACGCCAGCGGCGCCGTTGCCACAATCGACCACGACCTTGAGCTTCTTCGCCAGCTTCACGTCGCCGACGATCTGCTGGAAGTAGCGATCGAGGATCTCGACCTTCTGCACGCTGCCTTCGCTGCGTGGCACGTCATTGGTCTTCAGGCGGGTCAACAGGGCCTGGATCTGCTCGTTGGCCAGGGTGTCGCCAGCGATGACGATCTTGAAGCCGTTGTAGTCCGAAGGGTTGTGGCTGCCAGTGAGCATTACGCCCGACTTGCCGGCCAGCACGTTGGCGGCGAAGTACAGCGCCGGGGTCGGCACCAGACCGACGTCGCTGACCTGGCAACCCGCATCGACCAGGCCCTGGATCAGTTGTTCGACCAGCATCGGGCCGGACAGGCGGCCATCGCGGCCAACGGAAATCTGTGGTTCGCCCTCGGCGATGGTCTGCGCGCCGATGGCGCGGCCGATCCAGTAGGCGGTTTCGCCGTGCAGGGTCTTGCCGACCACGCCGCGGATGTCATAGGCGCGGAAGATGCTTTCCGGCAGTGCCGGTACCAGGTGGGCCATGTCGTTCATCTCGAGAAACTCCATTAATCAAAGGCTTTTTCTGGGCAGGCGCAAACTGAACGCTTGGACGGTGGAATCGCCAGAGAGTTCGCCATCCTTGGCCTGAACGGTCGTTGGTCGGCTCAGTGGCTGCCGGAATGGCCGAAACCACCAGTGCCGCGCTGGCTTTCGTCGAAACTTTCGACGATGTCGAAATGCGCTTGTACCACAGGCACCAAGACAAGTTGTGCAATGCGTTCGCCGACAGCGATGGTGAACGGCGTGTTGCCACGGTTCCAGCACGACACCATCAGCTCGCCCTGGTAATCCGAGTCGATCAGGCCGACCAGGTTGCCGAGCACGATGCCGTGTTTGTGGCCCAGGCCCGAGCGCGGCAGGATCATGGCCGCCAGGCCCGGGTCGCCGATGTAGATCGACAGGCCGGTAGGGATCAGCAGGGTCTGGCCCGGCTCGAGGACGGTGTCCTCTTTCAGCAGGGCGCGCAGGTCGAGGCCGGCGGAGCCCGGCGTGGCGTATTGCGGCAGCGGGAATTCGCTGCCCAGGCGTGGGTCGAGGATCTTGGCTTGAAGAGCGTGCATGTAACTTATTGAACCTGAGTGAGCCGTTCGGCGATGAAGGCGACCAGTTGCCGGGCGATCTTGCCCTTGCTGGTCTGCGCGAAGAGGGTCTGGTGCTGCTGGCGGTCGATCACGGTCAAGGCGTTTTCCTCGCTATTGAAGCCGATGCTGGGATTGGCCACATCATTGGCGACGATCAGGTCGAGGTTCTTGTCCTTGAGCTTGCGCGTGGCGTAATCGAGCAAGTGTTCGGTCTCGGCGGCGAAGCCGACGCTGAACGGGCGGTCGGCGCGGCCAGCGAGGGTGGCAAGGATATCGGGATTGCGCACCATCTGCAGCAGCATGCCGTCGCCGGTCGTAGGATCCTTCTTGAGCTTTTGCGGGGCGACCACCTCTGGGCGGTAGTCCGCTACCGCTGCGGAAGCGATGAACAAGTCGCACGGCATGGCGGCTTCACAGGCTGCGAGCATGTCCCGCGCGCTGACCACGTCGATCCGCTGTACGCGATCGGGGGTCGGTAGATGCACAGGCCCAGTCACCAGGGTCACCCGAGCACCGGCTTCGGCGGCCGCTTCGGCCAGGGCGAAGCCCATCTTCCCGGAGCTATGATTGGTGATGTAGCGCACCGGGTCGATGTTTTCCTGGGTCGGGCCGGCGGTGATCAGCACGTGCTTGCCGGTCAGCGCCTGGCGCTTGAAGCTTTCCGCCGCGCACCAGGCCAGGTCGGTGGCTTCGAGCATGCGGCCGAGGCCCACGTCGCCACAGGCCTGGCTGCCGGAGGCCGGGCCGAACACCTGGATGCCACGGCTCTTGAGCAGTTCGAGGTTGGCCTGGGTGGCCGGGTCGCGCCACATTGCCTGGTTCATCGCCGGGGCCACGGCCACGGTGGCATCGGTGGCCAGCACCAAGGTGGTCAGCAGGTCGTCGGCCATGCCTTGGGCAAGGCGCGCCATGAGGTCGGCGGTGGCGGGGGCGATCAACACCAGGTCGGCCCACTTGGCCAGTTCGATGTGGCCCATGGCCGCTTCTGCGGCAGGGTCGAGCAGATCCATGTGCACCGGGTGGCCGGACAGCGCCTGCAGGGTCAGCGGGGTGATGAACTCGGCACCACCACGGGTCATGACGACGCGCACCTGCGCGCCGTGCTCCAGGAGTCGGCGAATCAGCTCGGCACTTTTGTAGGCGGCAATGCCACCTCCGACGCCGAGAACGATGCGCTTGCGATACAGCCGCTGCATAGGCTTGCCTTTTTCCAGTGAGAGCGGGCGGCGACGTTTGAAAATGCCTGCGGCAGAACGTCGCATGTACGAGGCGAAATAGATTAACACAGGGCCGAAACGGGCCGCAGCAAGGGCAGGGAGCAGCGATGAATATCAGGGAGTGGCCGGCTGAAGAGCGACCTAGGGAGAAGTTGTTGCAGCGCGGGGCTGCAAGCCTGACCGACGCGGAATTACTGGCCGTGTTTCTCGGCTCTGGTGTGCGTGGGCGCAATGTCGTGGAGCTGGCCCGAGGCCTGCTGGTGAGGTTCGGCAGCTTGCGCCAGTTGCTTGAGGCCGACCGTGAAGCCTTCGTCGGTGAGCTGGGACTTGGCCCGGTAAGGTACAGCCAGCTGCAGGCATTGCTGGAGATCGGGCGCAGGCACCTGGCGACCGCTATCGAGCGCGAGTCGGTCATGGATAGCCCGGCGGCAGTGCGACGCTATCTTAAATCCATGCTGCGCCATGAAGTGAGTGAGGTATTCGGCTGCCTGTTTCTGGATACCAAGCACCGGCCGCTGGCCTTCGAGATCCTGTTCAGGGGCACGATAGACCGGGCGAGTGTCTACCCGCGCGAAGTGGTGCGCCGGGCGCTGCAGCACAATGCGGCGGCGCTGATCCTGTGCCACAACCATCCTTCGGGTAACAGCGAGCCGAGCCAGGATGATGTGCACCTGACGCTGTCACTGAAGCGGGGGTTGGGGTTGATCGATGTGCGGGTGCTTGACCACATCATCATTGGCGACGGGGAGCCGCTGTCGATGGTCGAGCAAGGCTGGATCGTGGCTTAGGGCTTTGTGCAGGCTGTGCCGGCCTCTTCGCGGGTAAACCCGCTCCCACAGGTATCGCGCGGTACCTGTGGGAACGGGTTTACCCGCGAAAGGGCCAGTGCAGATTCAACGGGTCACCGACACCTTGCTGAAATCCAGCCGCCCGAACGGGCTTACCTGATAACCCTCGACTCCCTGACGCAACAGCGTCGCTGCCGTCGGATGCGCCAGCGGCACCCACAGCGCCTGCTGTTGGATCAGCGTCTGCGCCTGCTGGTACAGCCGGCTGCGCACGCTCTGGTCATTGGTAGTGCGTCCGGCACTGATCAGCTGGTCCAGGCGGTTGTCGCAGAAGCGCGCGAAGTTGGTCCCCGATTGCACCGCAGGGCAGGAAAATTGCGGGCTGAGGAAGTTGTCCGGGTCGCCGTTGTCGCCGGCCCAGCCCATGAACAGCAGGTCATGTTCGCCCGCCTTGGCGCGGCGGATCAGCTCGCCCCACTCGATCACGCGGATCTCGGCCTTGATGCCGATCTTCGCCAGGTCGGCCTGGAGCATCTGTGCCCCCAGGCTCGGATTGGGGTTGAGCAGGCTGCCCGACGGGCGGGTCCAGATGGTGGTACTGAAACCGTCAGCCAGGCCGGCCTTGGCCAGCAGCGCCTTGGCCTTGGGCAGGTCCAGCGGGTAGCCGGGCAGGTCCTTGGCATAGCTCCAGGTGTTGGGCGGGTAGGGGCCATTGGCGGCGGTGGCGGTGTCTTCGAACACGGCCTTGAGGTAGGCCTGCTTGTCGAAGGCCAGGTTGATTGCCTGGCGCACCTCAGGCTTGTCCAGTGGCGGGTGGTCGCTGTTGATGGCGACGAAGGCGGTCATGAACGCCGGGGTGGTGGCGACCTTGAGGTTGCCGTCCTTGCCGGCTTCGGCGATGTCCACCGGCTTGGGCGACAGGGCCACCTGGCATTCGTTGCGCTTGAGCTTCTGCAGGCGCACATTGGCGTCGGTGGTGATGGCGAAGATCAGCGGGTCGACCGCTGGCTTGCCGGCGAAGTAATCCGGGTTGGCGCGATAGCGCACCACGGCGTCCTTCTGGAAGCGCTGGAACACGAACGGGCCGGTGCCGATTGGCTGGCTGTTGAGTTTTTCCGGGCTGCCTTCCTTGAGCAGCTTGTCGGCGTACTCGGCCGAGTAGATCGAGGCGAAGCCCATGCTCAGAGTGGCCAGGAAGGTGGCGTCGGCGTGGCTCAGGGTGAAGCGCACGGTGTTGGGTTCCGGGGCCTCGATTGCCTTGATCAGGCTACCCAGTTGCAGCGATTGGGCATGCGGATAGCCGCCTGGGGCGGTCTTGTACCAGGCGTGGGCGGGGTAAAGCATGCGCTGGAAACTGAACAGCACGTCGTCGGCATTCAGCTCTCGCGTCGGCTTGAAGTAGGGCGTGGTGTGGAACTTGACACCCTCGCGCAGCTTGAAGTCATAGACCAGGCCGTCGGCCGAAACGCTCCAGCTCTGTGCCAGGCTGGGCACGACCTTGCCCTGGGCCGCATCGAACTCCACCAGGCGGTTCATCAGCACGTCGGCCGAGGCGTTGGTGGTGGTCAGCGAGTTGTACTGGACCACATCGAAGCCTTCGGGGCTGGCCTCGCTGCACACAGTCAGCGGTGCGGCCTGGGCAGCGCCTGCGGCGAGCAGGGAAGTAAACAATAAGGAAAGGGCGGCAGCACGCATCGTGGCTCCTTGGCTGGTCAGTGGCCCATCTGCCGGTGCAGTCTGGAAACGTCCTACCCTAGTGCGCGTTTTCGGAAATGACCACCTTCTTTTTCAGGTACTTGGCGACGAGCGGTCGACAGTGCGCCGGACGAGTCGTTATGCTGCTCACGCGCGATTTTCAGCACATGGAAGCTCATCTTCTGTTGTTGCGGCGTAGTCTTTCTGGTATAAAGCAGCGCTCTTTTCTAGGGGCTCGGCCTGTCGCATCAGCGGATCCGGTCGATAAGACCTCCAGAATCACGGCGCCTGGCGCCAAAGACTGAGAGATTAAGCGGCCAACCCATGCCGGGTTGGGCATGTGGTTTTAGAGGGCTGAGTCATGTCGAGAGTCTGTCAAGTTACTGGTAAGGGTCCAGTAACCGGGAACAACATTTCCCACGCAAACAACAAAACCCGTCGTCGTTTCCTGCCGAACCTGCAGCACCACCGTTTCTGGGTTGAATCCGAGAAGCGTTTCGTGCGTCTGCGCGTATCCGCCAAAGGCATGCGCGTTATTGACAAGCGTGGTATCGACGTAGTGCTGGCCGAGCTGCGCGCTCGCGGCGAAAAGTTCTAAGGAGAACGTCATGCGTGAATTGATCCGTCTGGTTTCGAGTGCTGGCACTGGCCACTTCTACACCACCGACAAGAACAAGCGCACCACTCCGGACAAAATCGAGATCAAGAAATACGATCCGGTTGTTCGCAAGCACGTGGTGTACAAGGAAGCCAAGATCAAGTAATTGATCGGCGACCTGAAAAAAACCCGCCTCTGAAAAGAGGCGGGTTTTTTTATGCCTGAAGCGCAGGTCAGTTGAAGCTGAAGCCTTGGATCAAGCTATTGGCATCGGTGCTGATGTGGATGCGCTGATCATCGTATTCCTTGGTGCTAATTTCCTTCGGGCCGACCACGCGGGCGCGGCCGGTGATTTCACTGATGGTGGCTTTCACCGAGGGCTCGTAAGGCGTGCCGATCAGGTGAGCCAAGGCTTGCAGGACTTCTTCGTTGTTCATGGTGATGACCTTTCAAAGGAGGTTGACCCGAAATGGGCTGGGTCATCCTCTGTCAGGTCTGGAGGGGGCCTGCGCTACATAGTTATTTTTGCTCGAACATCACGTAGATCTTGCGGCAGGGCTCCAGCACTTCCCAGGTACCCTTGAAGCCTGCCGGGATGACAAACCGATCACCGGTACGCAGGGTCTTTGCGCCGCCATCCTGGTCGCGCAGCACCGAAACTCCTTGCACGATCTCGCAGTATTCATGCTCGGTGTAGTTCACCGTCCATTGCCCCACCTCGCCCTCCCAGACGCCTGCGGCAAACTGCCCGCACGGGCTGGAATAGTGGTTGTAGACAGCTTGGTCCGGCTCACCCTTGAGGATTTTTTCTGCCGCCGGGCGGTAGCGTTCGGCCTCGGTGAGAACCTGGGCGAAGTCGATGATGCTGGCGATGCTCATGGTACGGCTCCTTTTTTGTTTAATAAAATGCACATCAGTAGGCTTTTGGGCCGTTGGTGTCAAATATATTGATACTTTACCCCGCCTGGTTTAGGGTATCGCTTGCCAGTGTGCGCTCGTCGCCCGGCCAGAATTCTGACAACGCCAGTGAGTCCTCAGTGCGGCGTTGCACCTAAACAAGAGGAGGAGTTTCGTATGACCACCCTGACCCGTGCGGACTGGGAACAACGTGCCCAGCAACTGAAGATCGAAGGCCGTGCCTTCATCAACGGCGAATACACCGACGCCGCATCCGGTGAAACATTCGACTGCCTGAGCCCGGTCGACGGACGCTTCCTGGCCAAGGTTGCCAGCTGCGACCTGGCCGACGCCAACCGCGCCGTGGAAAACGCCCGTGCCACCTTCGATTCCGGCGTCTGGTCGCAACTGGCCCCGGCAAAGCGTAAGGCCAAGCTGATCCGCTTCGCCGAGCTGCTGCGCAAGAACGTAGAGGAGCTGGCGCTGCTGGAAACCCTGGACATGGGCAAGCCGATCGGCGACTCCTCCAGCATCGACATCCCGGGCGCAGCGCAAGCCATTCACTGGACCGCCGAAGCCATCGATAAAGTCTACGACGAAGTCGCCCCCACCCCACACGACCAGCTCGGCCTGGTTACCCGTGAGCCGGTGGGTGTCGTCGGTGCCATCGTACCGTGGAACTTCCCGCTGCTGATGGCCTGCTGGAAACTCGGCCCGGCCCTGGCCACCGGTAACTCGGTAGTACTCAAGCCGTCCGAAAAGTCCCCGCTGACTGCCATCCGCATCGCCCAGCTGGCAATCGAAGCCGGCATCCCGGCGGGCGTGCTGAACGTGCTGCCAGGCTATGGCCACACTGTGGGCAAGGCTCTGGCCCTGCACATGGACGTCGACACCCTGGTGTTTACTGGCTCGACCAAGATCGCCAAGCAGCTGATGGTCTATGCCGGCGAGTCGAACATGAAGCGCATCTGGCTGGAAGCCGGTGGCAAGAGCCCGAACATCGTCTTCGCCGACGCGCCGGACCTGCAAGCCGCCGCTGAAGCGGCTGCCAGCGCCATCGCCTTCAACCAGGGCGAAGTCTGCACCGCCGGCTCGCGCCTGCTGGTCGAGCGTTCGATCAAGGACAAATTCCTGCCGATGGTGGTCGAGGCCCTCAAAGGCTGGAAACCCGGCAACCCGCTGGACCCACAGACCACTGTCGGTGCTCTGGTCGACACCCAGCAGATGAATACCGTGCTGTCGTACATCGACGCCGGCCACAAGGACGGCGCCAAGCTGCTGGCCGGTGGCAAGCGCACCTTGGAAGAGACCGGTGGCACCTACGTCGAGCCGACCATCTTCGACGGCGTGACCAATGCCATGCGCATCGCCCAGGAAGAAATCTTCGGCCCAGTGCTGTCGGTGATCGCCTTCGACACCGCCGAAGAAGCCATCGCCATCGCCAACGACACGCCGTATGGCCTGGCTGCGGGCATCTGGACCTCGGACATCTCCAAGGCCCACAAGACCGCCCGTGCCGTGCGCGCTGGCAGCGTCTGGGTCAACCAGTACGACGGCGGCGACATGACCGCACCGTTTGGTGGCTTCAAGCAGTCGGGCAACGGCCGTGACAAGTCGCTGCACGCACTGGAGAAGTACACCGAGCTGAAGGCGACCTGGATCAAGCTGTAAATCCAGAGGGGCCGCTTTGCGGCCCATTCGCGGGTGAACCCGCTCCCACAAGGGCCCCACTGCCTTCGAATGAAGCGCAATACCTGTGGGAGCGGGTTTACCCGCGATGGGCTGCGCAGCAGCCCCAACCATAGCCGGGGTGGTTCATACCGCCCCGGCTTCGTCGTTTCTGCTGTTCAAGAATTCTGCCTGGGAGGCTGCAATGCGTTGGGGAACCTACTTTGCCGTGCTGGCGTCGGTGCTCAGTGTCGGGCTCGCGCTCGGTGTGAGCATGCCGCTGGTGTCCCTGCGCCTTGAGGCCTGGGGCTACGGCGGGTTCGCCATCGGTGTGATGGCGGCGATGCCAGCACTGGGCGTACTGCTCGGCGCCAGCCTGGCCAGCCGCCTGGCCGGCTGGGTCGGGGTGCCCTCCGCGATGCGCCTTTGCCTGTGGGGCGGGGCGCTGTCGATCGGCCTGGTCGCCCTGCTGCCAAGCTACCCGTTGTGGCTGGCCCTGCGCCTGCTGATCGGCATGTCGCTGACCGTGGTGTTCATCCTCGGTGAAAGCTGGATCAACCAGTTGGTGGTCGAGCAATGGCGCGGCCGCCTGGTGGCGCTGTATGGCAGCAGTTACGCCCTGAGCCAGCTGGCCGGGCCGCTGGTGCTGGGCTTCCTCGGTTCCGACGATGACTTCGGCTTCTGGGCCGCGACCGCGTTGCTGCTGCTGGCGCCCTTGCTGCTGCTCGGCCGTGGTGGCGCACCCAGCACCGAAGCCTGCAGCGTGACGTTCGGCGACCTGTTCGCCTTCTGCCGCCGCTTGCCGGTGATTGCCTGGGCTGTCGCCTTGTTCGCCGCCTTCGAGGCGATGATTCTTACCTTGCTGCCGGTGTATTGCCTGCAGCAGGGCTTCAGCACCGAAATCGCCCTGTTCATGGTCAGCACCGTGGTGGTGGGCGATGCCGTGCTGCAGTTGCCGATTGGCGCACTGGCCGACCATATGTCACGGCAGGCGTTGTTCACCGGTTGTGCGCTGACCTTGATGGTTTCCAGCCTGGCGATTCCGCTGCTGCTGGACACGCCGCTGATCTGGCCCCTGTGGGTACTGTTCGGGGCCAGCGCTGGTGGCCTGTTCACCTTGTCGCTGATCTTGATCGGCGAGCGCTACCGGGATGATGCGCTGGTGCGGGCCAATGCCCATGTCGCGCAGCTATGGGGCATCGGTTGCCTGCTTGGGCCGTTGCTGGCTGGCGCGGGAAGCCAGTGGATCAGCGGCCATGCGCTGCTGTGGCTGATGGCGGCGGGGGCGGCCGGCCTGGTGCTGCTGACCCGCAGGCGCGGCGCGTTCGAGCCCGCCTCGGTCTGAGCCTACAGCATCTTCTCCAGGCCAACCGCCTTGCTGATCCAGGCATTGAAGCGCCGCCAGATGCCCCCCGGCTCTGAGGTCAGCATGTGCCGTTGGCCATTGTCCTCGGTTGCCCAGACCAGTTTGTCACCCACCAGCTTGACCTGGTAACTCAACGCCGGCGCCATACCCTGCTGGGCCAGTTCGCGGGTGTATTCGGCGAGCTCCGGGCTGTCCATCAGCACGCCGACCTCGGTGTTCCAAAGCACCGAGCGTGGGTCGAAGTTGAACGAGCCGATAAAAGTCTTGCGCCTGTCGAACACGATGGCCTTGGTGTGCAGGCTCGAGTCCGAACTGCTGCCATGGAAGCTCAAGCGCGCGGGTGTCGGATCACCTGGCTGACGACGCAGTTCGAACAGCTGCACGCCGTGTTCCAGCAGTGCCCGTCGATAGGGTGCATAGCCGCCATGCACTGCCGGCACATCGGTGGCTTCCAGCGAGTTGGTCAGCAACTTGACCGATGCCCCGGCGTCGGCCCGGCCGGTCAGATACAGCAAGCCCGGCTCACCCGGCACGAAATAGGCCGACATCAGGATCAGCTCGCGCTGCACGCTGGCCAGGTCTGGTGCCAGTTGCTGGCTCAGCAGCAGTTGCGGGTCCGGCTCATCCTCGGCCAGCACCTTGCTCGGTGCATCCCACAGTGCCTGGGCGTGGGCCCAGATCAGCTCGTTGCGCCATACATCCAGGCGCGGCTGCGACTGGTAGGACATGAGCCGGTCATACAGGGCCTTGCGCTGCACCCGCGCCTGGGCCAGGGACACCTCCAGGCGCTGGCGGCTGGCGCGCAGGTCGTCGGCATCCGGGGCACGCCAGAGGAAATCGGTGATCGGCCGGCTCAAGGCGCTGTTCCAGTACTGGTCGAAGCTGTGCCCCAGCTGCTCGGCCACCGGGCCGACGCCGAGCAGGTCGATGTCGGTGAAGTTGAGGTTGGGTTCGGCATCGAAGTATTCGTCACCCAGGTTGCGCCCGCCGACGATGGCCATGCTGTTGTCCACCAGGAACAACTTGTTGTGCATGCGCCGGTGTTGGCGCGACAGGTTGAACAGGCGGCCGACGGCACGCGTCACCCCTGTGCTGCGCCCCAGGTGCAAGGGGTTGAACACCCGGATCTGGATGTTCGGGTGCGCATCGAGGGTGCCCATGATGGTGTCCAGGCCATCGCTGGTGGTGTCGTCGAGCAAGATGCGCACGCGTACGCCGCGATCGGCTGCACGCAGCAGTTCGTGCACCAGGGCGCGGGTGCTCAAGCCATCGTGGACGATGTAGTACTGCAGGTCGATGCTCGCCTGGGCGTTGCGAATCAGCTCGGCACGGGCACGGAAGGCCTCGTTGCTGTTAGGGAGCAGGCGAAAGCCCGAGCGCCCTTCGTAGGGCGCGGCCTGGCGCAGCACCGAACGGCCGAAGGCTGACTCGCTGGCGGGTAGTGCCTGGCTGGTTTCGCGGGGCGTGCCGATACTGGCACAGCCGTTGAGGCCGAGCAGCAGCACCAGCAGCAGAGGCAAGGCTCGCTGGAGTCTCAAGGGTGGATCGTCCTGTACGGCAAAGCGCTAAGGGGTTGGACTACGAAAGGCGGCGCAAAGTTACGCCTCGTCCTCGTCTTCATCCAGTAGACGAAGGGCGGTTTCACCTACCTTGCGCACCGCTGCTTCAATCTGCGGCGTTGGCCGCGCGGCGAAGTTCATGCGCAGGCAATGGCGAAACTTGCCCGAGGCCGAGAAGATGCTGCCCACGGCAACTTGCACGCCCTGCTCCAGTAAAGCGCGGTTCAGCCGCAGCGTATCGAAATGTTCGGGTAATTCCACCCACAGCATGAAGCCGCCCTGGGGCCGGCTGACCCGGGTTCCGGGTGGGAAGTAACGGGTTACCCAGTCGTTCATCAGGTCACGGCCGCGCTGGTACTGGCTGCGCATGCGCCGTACATGGGGCTGGTAGTGGCCGGCAGCGATGAAGTCGGCAATCGCCAGTTGCGGCTGGCTGGCGGTGCTGCCGGTGCTGATGTATTTCATGTGCAGCACCCGCTCCAGGTAGCGGCCGGGAGCGACCCAGCCGATGCGCAGGCCGGGGGCGAGGGTCTTGGAGAACGAGCTGCACAGCAGCACGCGGCCGTCGTCGTCGAACGACTTGAGGGTACGCGGGCGTGGGTAGGTGTAGGCCAGGTCGCCATACACGTCGTCTTCGAGGATCGCCACATCGTAGCGCTGGGCCAGGCTCAGCAGGGCTTTCTTGCGGGCCTCGGGCATGATGTAGCCGAGCGGGTTGTTGCAGCTTGGGGTGATCTGGATGAGCTTGATCGGCCACTGTTCGAGCGCCAGTTCCAAGGCTTCGAGGCTGATGCCGGTGATCGGGTCGGTGGGGATTTCCAGGGCCTTCATGCCCAGGCCCTTGAGGGTCTGCATGGCGCCGTGGAAGCTCGGCGAGTCGACCGCGACGATATCGCCCGGTTCGCACACTGCGCGAATGCTGCACGACAGCGCCTCGTGGCAGCCGGTGGTCACCACCAGGTCGGCAGGGCCCAGCCGGCAGCCGGAGTCGAGCATCAGCCGGGCGATCTGTTCGCGCAGGGCCAGGTTGCCGTGAATGTTGTCGTAGTACAGGCCCGGCATGTCCTGGCGCCGGCTCAACTGGGCGAGGCTGCGCAGCAGCGGCTTGAGGGTCGGGCTGTCGATGTCGGGCATGCCGCGGCCGAGCTGCATCACGTCCTTGCGCGGGGTACTGCGCACCAGTTCGAGCACCTGCTCCCATTGCGAGATTTCCACCGGGCGCTGGGCCGGGCGACTTATAGCGGGCAGGGCGGGGAGGTGGCGATGGTCGCTGACGAAGTAGCCGGACTTTGGCCGTGGCGAGACCATGCCGCTGTCTTCGAGCATGCGATAGGCCTGCTGCACGGTACTCAGGCTGACACCGTGTTCCACGCTCAGGGCGCGCACCGATGGCAGGCGCTGGCCGGGGCGGTAGAGGCCCTGTTCGATGCGCGCGCCGAGCAGTTCGGCGAGGTTCAGGTAAAGGGTCACGGCATACTCCTGCGCCTCCTGTAGGAAGCGACCAGTACAGTTGCGTTGAAAATACAGCATTCAGGCGTCAGACGACCAATTCTGTATGGGAATAATAAGCCTGTATTGGATCTGTATTGCCAGCGCTGTCATCGCGCATGCTTTCTCCACGGTTACACACTGAATGGGAGAAAGCAGCGATGGGTGGCATGAGCGATGTGCGCTTGCAACTGTTGGCCAAGGAACTGGACGCCGGGCAGCAGACCAAGGTTTTCAACGCACCGGCAGGGCTCGGGCGCTGGGGGCTGATGCTGCATCGCTGGCACACCCGCCGGGCCCTGTTGCAACTGGATGATGACCAGCTGCGGGATATCGGGCTGAGTTGGGAACAGGCGCGTCAGGAGGGCCGTAAACCCTTCTGGAAGGACTGACGCAGGATTTGAGGTTTTTCGCGGACCCTCTGTCGGGCATCTTAAAGCTGGCGTGATCCCTGTGGGGGGGGGGGGGGGGGGGGGGGGGGGGGGGGGGGGGGGGGGGGGGGGGGGGGGGGGGGGGGGGGGGGGGGGGGGGGGGGGGGGGGGGGGGGGGGGGGCGGGGGCGGGGGGG
>NZ_JBIVHT010000002.1:0-370515 GCF_044749325.1 Pseudomonas sp. NPDC089428 | reverse complement strand
CCGGCGATGGGCCGCGAAGCGGCCCCACGATTTAAAGGTTGTTGCATAAATTGCCGGGGCCGCTTCGCGGCCCATCGCCGGCAAGCGCGGCTCCCACAGGGATCGTGCAACCGCAGGTGTTAGACCAGCTCTTTGAGCCGATGCCAGAGCATCCCCAGGGCCAGTATTGGTGAGCGCAGGTGCTTGCCGCCGGGGAAGGTGACATGTGGCACCTTGGCGAACAGGTCGAAACGCCCGCTTTGCTGGCCGCTGATCGCTTCGCCCAGCAGGCGCGCGGCCAGGTGAGTGGCGTTCA
Organism: Pseudomonas sp. NPDC089428; assembly: GCF_044749325.1. Lineage (NCBI taxonomy): Bacteria > Pseudomonadati > Pseudomonadota > Gammaproteobacteria > Pseudomonadales > Pseudomonadaceae > Pseudomonas > Pseudomonas sp. NPDC089428. The sequence continues at coordinate 370,220 of NZ_JBIVHT010000002.1, read as the reverse complement.
GGCCGTGACCCGAGTAGGCCTGGGCGTAGTAAACGTTGGGTTGGCTGGCCAGGCGGCCGACCTGTGGCAGGCGGTTGGCGCCGATGCCGATCATGCCGCCCCACTGATAATCGATGCGCACATCCGCCAGCTGCGGGAACACCTTGAGCATCTTCGGACGCATGTAGGCAGCGATGTCCTTCGGGTCGCGCCCTGAATAGTGGCAGGCACCGCCGAACAGCAGGCGACGGTCGGCCGACAGGCGATAGTAGTCCAGCGCCACGCGCTGGTCGCACACGGCCATGTTCTGCGGCAGCAACTGATGAGCGCGTTCTTCGCTGAGCGGCTCGGTGGCAATGATGTAGCTGCCGGCGGGTAGCACCTTGCCGCCCAGCTCGCGGTTGAGGTCGTTGTGATAGGCGTTGCAGCACAGCACCAAGGTCTTGGCACGCACTCGGCCCTGGGCGGTGTGCACCTGCACTTCGGGGCCGTAGTCGATACGCGTGACCTCGGATTGTTCGAACAGCTTCACGCCCAGGCGACTGGCCACAGCCGCTTCACCCAAGGCCAGGTTGAGCGGGTGCAAGTGGCCCGAACCCATGTCGATCAGGCCGCCGACATAGCAATCGGAGCCCACCACGCTGTGCATGTCGTCCTTGCCTACCAGGCGCAGTTCGTGGCGGTAGCCCAGGCTGCGCAGTGCTTCGGCATCCTCGGCGAAACCCTTCAGTTCGTCGGGTTTGTTGGCCAGGTCGCAGTAACCCCAGGTCAGGTCGCAGGCGATGGCGTGGCGCTCGACTCGTTCGCGGACGATCTCCACGGCTTCCAGGCCCATCAGCCTCATGCTGCGTACGCCTTCCTCGCCGATCACCGGGAGAAACTGCTCCAGGCCGTGGCCGACCCCGCGAATCAGCTGGCCACCGTTGCGCCCACTGGCGCCCCAGCCGAGCTTGCGCGCTTCCAGCAGGATTACCGAAAAGCCGCGCTCGGCCAGTTCGATGGCTGTGTTCAGGCCCGAGTAGCCACCGCCGACGATACACACGTCGGCGCTGTGTTCGCCTTGCAGGAAGGAATGGTCCGGGTGGGGCGCGCTGCTGGCGGCGTAGTAGGAGGCGGCGTGCTGCGCGCTGTGGATCATGGGCGAAGTCCTGTTGCTGTATTGAAAGTGGCAGAATAAGCCGTGGCCTGACAATTGGCCCTATAATTCAGCCTGATTTAAATTTCATTTGTTTATCCGGCCATGTCTTGCAACCGTCACAAGATCCACTTCCTGCGCGAACTCATTCCTTCATTCGAATGCGAGCCCGGCTGCCATGACTGCTGCGGCCCGGTTACCACCTCGTCGGAAGAGATGGCGCGTCTGCCGCGCAAGACCCAGGCCGAACAGGATGCCGCCCTGGAGCACCTGAACTGCGTGCACCTGGGCCCCAACGGCTGCACCGTCTATGAAGAACGGCCGATGATCTGCCGGCTGTTCGGTACCACGCCGCGCCTGGCCTGCCCGCGCGGCCGCGGCCCGGACCCGATGATCGAGCCCCAGGCCGAGCAACTGGTCCACCAGTTCATCGCCAGCACGCGTCAGGTGCTGGTCTAGCCTCAGTCAGGGATCGGCAGGCAGAGGCTCTCTTTCACCTCTTCCATCACGATGTAGCTCTTTGACTCGCGCACATGCGGCAGCTTCAGCAGGATGTCGCCGAGCAGCTTGCGGTACGAAGCCATTTCCGAGATACGCGCTTTCACCAGGTAGTCGAAATCGCCGGATACCAAGTGGCACTCGAGCACATGGGGCAGCTTGAGTACCGCGCGGCGGAACTCCTCGAAGGTGTCGCCGGACTTGTAGTCCAGGCTGATTTCCACGAACACCAGCAGGCTGCCCTTGAGGTGCTGCGGATTCAGCCGGGCGTTGTAGCCCATGATGATGCCCTCGCGCTCCAGGCGGCGTACGCGCTCTGTGCAAGGGGTGGTGGAAAGCCCAACTTTCTCGCCCAGTTCGGTGAAGGAAATACGCCCGTCGTTCTGCAGGATACGCAGGATGTTACGGTCGATCTTGTCCAGTTCACGCTTGCTCTGGTGCTGGGTTCTCATAGGGGATGCCCCTCCGTGAAAGGCGATTTTGCCGAGAATTCTCGCCAATAATAGGCTTTTATATAGTGAATTGCACTGGTCCGAGATTCATATACTGCGCGCATCCATGCCATATCAACAAAACAGCGGTGCGCCGCGTGCGAGGGATGAACGATGCGAGTATTGGTACTTGGTAGCGGTGTGATCGGTACCGCCAGTGCCTACTATCTGGCCCGGCAAGGCTTCGAGGTGACCGTGGTCGACCGCCAGCCGGCAGTGGCCCTGGAAACCAGCTTTGCCAACGCAGGCCAGATCTCGCCCGGCTATGCCTCGCCCTGGGCCGCCCCAGGCGTGCCGCTGAAAGCCATCAAGTGGCTGTTGGAGCGCCACGCGCCCCTGGCCATCAAGCTGACCGGTGATGTCGACCAGTACCTGTGGATGGCACAGATGCTGCGCAACTGCACCGCCAGCCGCTACGCGGTGAACAAGGAGCGCATGGTGCGCCTGTCCGAGTACAGCCGCGACTGCCTGGACGAACTGCGTGCCGAAACCGGCATTGCCTACGAAAACCGTAGCCTGGGTACCACCCAACTGTTCCGCACCCAGGCTCAGGTAGACGCCGCGGCCAAGGACATCGCCGTGCTGGAACAGTCCGGCGTGCCTTACGAGTTGCTCGACCGTGATGGCATTGCCCGTGTCGAGCCGGCCCTGGCTGGTGTCAAAGACATCCTCGCCGGCGCCCTGCGCCTGCCCAACGACCAGACCGGCGACTGCCAGCTGTTCACCACCAAGCTCGCCGAAATGGCCGTCAATCTGGGTGTGGAGTTCCGCTTCGGCCAGGACATCCAGCGCCTGGATTTCGCCGGCGACCGCATCAATGGCGTGTGGATCGATGGCAAGCTGGAAACGGCCGACCGTTACGTGCTGGCCCTGGGCAGCTACTCGCCGCAGATGCTCAAGCCACTGGGCATCAAGGCTCCGGTGTATCCGCTCAAGGGTTACTCGCTGACCGTGCCGATCACCAACGCCGACATGGCGCCGACCTCGACCATTCTGGACGAGACCTACAAGGTCGCAATCACCCGTTTCGACAACCGCATCCGCGTTGGCGGCATGGCTGAAATCGCCGGTTTTGACTTGTCGTTGAACCCACGTCGACGCGAAACGCTGGAGATGATCGTCAACGACCTTTATCCTCGCGGCGGCGACCTGAGCCAGGCCAGTTTCTGGACCGGCCTGCGCCCGGCGACTCCAGACGGTACGCCGATCGTGGGCGCAACTGCATTCCGCAACCTGTTCCTCAACACCGGCCACGGCACGCTGGGCTGGACCATGGCATGCGGCTCCGGGCGCCTGCTGGCCGACCTGATTGCGCGCAAGAAGCCGCAGATCAGTGCCGAAGGCCTGGACATTTCGCGGTATGGCAACAGCCCGGAAGTTGCCAAGCAAGGCCAGACCACGCCTGCCCATCAGCAGTAAGGTCGCCTGTACCGGCCTCTTCGCGGCTAAAGCCGCTCCCACATGGACCGCATGATCCTGAATATTGTGCGGTTCCCTGTGGGAGCGGCTTTAGCCGCGAAGAGCCCGACACCGTTTTCAACCTGTGAATCACCATAAGGCAGCCGCCATGCGTCCCGCCCGCGCCCTGATCGACTTGCAAGCTCTCCGCCACAACTACCGCCTGGCCCGTGAACTGTCTGGGGCCAAGGCCCTTGCCGTGGTCAAGGCCGACGCCTACGGCCACGGCGCCGTGCGTTGCGCCCTGGCCCTGGAGCCCGAAGCCGACGGCTTCGCCGTGGCCTGCATCGAAGAAGCGCTGGAGCTGCGCGCTGCCGGCATCAAGGCTCCGGTGCTGCTGCTCGAAGGCTTTTTCGAAGCCAGCGAGCTGGCGCTGATCGCCGAGCACGACCTGTGGTGCGTGGTGCATTCGCTGTGGCAGCTCGAAGCCATTGAGCAGACCCAGGTGCACAAGCCGCTGACCATCTGGCTCAAGCTCGACAGCGGCATGCACCGCGTCGGCCTGCACCCCAAGGACTACCACGAGGCTTACCAGCGCCTGCTGGCCAGCGGCAAGGTTTCGCGCATTGTGCTGATGAGCCACTTCGCCCGCGCCGACGAGCCGGAGGCCGACGCCACCGCTCAGCAGATCGCCGTGTTCAACGCCGCCCGTGAAGGCCTGGCTGCCGAATGCAGCCTGCGCAACTCGCCCGGCGTGCTGGCCTGGCCGCAGGCCCCGAGCGACTGGGTACGCCCAGGCATCATGCTGTACGGCGCCAGCCCCTTCGAAGCCGAGCAGCCCCAGGCCGCCCGCCTGCAGCCGGTAATGACCCTGCAATCGCGGGTCATCAGCGTACGCGAGCTGCCCACTGGTGAGCCTGTGGGCTACGGTGCCAAGTTCGTCAGCCCGCGGCCGACCCGCGTTGGCGTGGTTGCCATGGGCTACGCTGACGGCTATCCGCGCCACGCGCCCACCGGTACCCCGGTGATGGTCGCCGGCAAGCGCAGCCAGCTGATTGGCCGCGTGTCGATGGACATGCTCTGCATCGACCTCACCGACGTGCCCGAAGCCACCGTCGGCAGCCCGGTCGAGCTGTGGGGCAAACAGGTGCTGGCCAGTGATGTGGCGATGCAGGCCGGGACCATTCCGTACCAGATCTTCTGCAACCTGAGACGCGTGCCGCTGGACTATTACGGCGAATAAGGCGCCGAAGCGGACAGCTTGAGGGGCGGTGTGTTGTAAATACTGAACGGCATTGCCATGATATCGTTCACATTCACCCCGCCATCTCACCGTTTCAGGAGGCTCCAGCTTTGGACGTCGGCGAACGACTGCAAGCCATCCGCAAGCTCAAGGGCCTGTCCCAGCGGGAACTCGCCAAGCGCGCGGGGGTGACCAACAGCACCATCTCGATGATCGAGAAGAACAGCGTGAGCCCCTCGATCAGCTCGCTGCGCAAGGTGCTCAGCGGCATTCCCATGTCGATGGTCGAGTTCTTCTCGGTCGAACTGGAGGCCGAAAGCCCCGCGCAGATTGTCTACAAGGCCCACGAGCTGATCGACATCTCCGACGGTGCGGTGACCATGAAGCTGGTGGGCAAGTCGCACCCCAACCGCGCCATCGCCTTTCTCACCGAGGTCTACCCGCCGGGTGCCGACACCGGCGCCGAGATGCTCACCCACGATGGTGAAGAAACCGGCATCCTGCTCGAAGGCAAGCTCGAGCTGGTGGTGGGCAACGAGATCTTCATCCTCGAAGCGGGTGACAGCTACTACTTCGAAAGCACCCGCCCGCACCGTTTCCGCAACCCGTTCGACGCGCCGGCACGGCTGATCAGCGCGGCGACGCCTTCGAACTTTTGATCCAGCGCAGTGCATTGCTTCGGCAATACCCCTTTCCTGAGTAGGGTCGTTCCACGGTTTCCGGGTTCCCGCTATACTTTTCAACGCTCGCATTACCGTGGCCGCGGGCGTGATTAGCCACCATGAGGGTGTTCGCGTGAACCAAATCAAGAAGATGCTGGCCGTACCAGCAGCCGTATTCGCCCTTTGGGCAATCAGCGCAACCGCAGCGACCAACGACGAGCTTGCCAAGCGCCTGGAGCCTGTGGGCCAGGTGTGTGTGCAGGGCCAGGAATGCAAGGGCATGGAAGTGGCTGCCGCAGCCGGGGGCGGCGGGGCCAAGACGCCCGATGACGTGATTGCCAAGCACTGCAACGCCTGCCACGGCACCGGCTTGCTGGGCGCGCCGAAGATTGGCGACGGAGCCGCATGGAAAAAGCGCGCTGACGAACAGGGTGGGGTGGACGGGCTGCTGGCCAAGGCCATTACCGGCCTGAATGCCATGCCGCCGAAGGGTACCTGCGCGGACTGCTCGGATGATGACCTGAAAGGGGCCATCAAGAAGATGTCCGGGCTTTGAGCCGAAGATGAATTGCACGAGGCCCGCCTACTTAGGCGGGCTTTGTTTTTGGGTAGCCAGTGCCGGCCTCTTCGCGGCTAAGCCGCTCCCACAGGGACCGCACAGTGTTCGGGAACATGCGGCCCCTGTGGGCTTTAGCCGCGAAGAGGGCCGAACAGGCAACCAACCCGCTTGAGCCCATGTCCAACCCCTGACCCCATGGATGATTCAGGAGGCCCCGATGCACCTCTGCTCCATCGACCAGGCCGTCGAGCAGGTTCTCTCCCGGCTGCCAGCGCATATCCACATGGGCCTGCCGCTGGGCCTGGGCAAGCCCAACGCCTTCGTCAACGCGCTGTACGAGCGCGTGCGCGAGCTGCCTGAGCGGCGGTTGACGATCTACACCGCCTTGTCGCTTGGCCGCCCCCCCTTGGGCGACGGCCTGCAACGGCGTTTCCTCGAGCCCTTCGTCGAGCGCGTGTTCGCCGACTACGAAGAACTCACCTACCTCGCCGACCTGCGCAACGACCGACTGCCGCCGAACATCCGCGTCGAGCAGTTCTTCATGCAGCCCGGCAGCCTGCTGCACAGCGAAACCGCGCAGCAGGACTACATCAGCAGCAACTACAGCCACGCCGCGCGCGACATCAACGCCAAGGGCCTGAACCTGGTTGCCCAGCTGGTCGCGGCCACGCCGGAGAAGCCCGTCCACCTCAGCCTGGCCTGCAACCCCGACATCACCCTCGACCTGCAGCCGATGATCGCCAAGCGGCGTGCGGCAGGTGAAACCATCCTCATGCTCGGCCAGGTTCATACCGAACTGCCCTACATGCCGGGCGATGCGGAGTTGCCGATCGATGCGTTCGACCTGTTGATCGACGAAGCGGAGCAGCGCCGGCTGTTCTCTACCCCGAACATGCCGGTCAGCACCCAGGACCACTGCATCGGTTTGCACGCAAGTTCACTGGTGCGTGACGGCGGCACCCTGCAGATCGGCATCGGTGCCATGGGCGATGCGCTGGCGGCGGCATTGCTGGCGCGCCAGGGCGACAACCCAGGTTACCGCGCCTTGCTCGACGAACTGGACGTCGGCCCCTGGCAGGCGCTGATCGAACGAGAAGGGGGCCTGGAGGCCTTCGCCCAAGGCCTGTACGGCTGCAGCGAGATGTTCGTCAACGGCCTGCTGGCGCTGGCCGAGGCGGGTGTGGTGCGGCGCCTGGCGGATGAGCAGGGTGTGCTGGTGCATGGCGGCTTCTTTCTCGGCCCGCAGGCGTTCTACCAACGTTTGCGCGAGATGCCACTGGAGCAGCGCGCCCGTTTCGCCATGACCCGTATCAGCTTCATCAACGAACTGTACGGCCAGGAAGACCTCAAGCGCCGCCAGCGCCGCGATGCGCGCTTCGTTAACACGGTGTTCGGCATGACCCTGCTCGGTGCCGGGGTGGCCGATCAGCTGGAAGACGGCCGGGTGCTCAGCGGGGTAGGCGGGCAGTACAACTTCGTGGCCCAGGGCCATGCGCTTGAAGGCGGGCGCTCGATCCTGCTGCTGCGCAGCTGGCGCGAGGCGGGCGGGGAGGTTTCATCAAACCTGTTCTGGCGCTATGGCCACTGCACCATCCCGCGGCACCTGCGCGATATCGTGGTGACCGAGTACGGTATTGCCGACCTGCGGGGGCAGACCGACAGCGAAGTGATTGCGCGGTTGCTGGCAGTGAGCGATTCGCGGTTCCAGCAGGGGCTGATCGAGCAGGCAAAAGAGGCGGGCAAGCTGGCCAGGGATTTTCAGCTGGATGCGCGATTTACCGATAATACGCCACAGCGGTTGGAGGCGATCAGGGTTCGGCATGCGCGCTTGTTCCCGGAGTATCCGCTGGGAACGGACTTCACGGCTGAAGAGCGGGACTTGTTGCGGGCGCTGAACTGGTTGAAGAGCAAGTTCAAGCTGAGTGAGGTGCTGGAGCTGGGCAAGGCGGCATTGGAGGCGCCCGGGCCGCAGGGGTATGAAGCGCACCTGGCGCGGATGCAGCTGGATCGGCCGCAGGGGCTCAGGGAAGAGCTGTACCAGCGCTTGCTGCTGGCGGGATTATCAGAAACCTGACAGATAGATGCTGGGGCCATTCGCGGGCAAGCCCGCTACCACAGGAACCGCACAGCTTTCAAAACCTGTGCGGTACCTGTGGGAGCGGGCTTGCCCGCGAAGCAGGCGACGCGGTCACTCGATGAACGAAACCACACCACCTTCCAGCGACTTCACCCGGGCCAGCGATTCAACGCGGTAGCCCTGGCTGTCCAGCTCGGCACGGCCGCCCTGGAACGACTTCTCGATGACGATGCCCAGGCCGGCAACGGTGGCACCGGCCTGCTTGATGATCGAGATCAGTGCCTGCGACGCCTTGCCGTTGGCCAGGAAGTCGTCGATCACCAGCACGCGATCGCTGCTGTTGAGGTGGCGCGGCGAGATGGCCACGGTGTTCTCGGTCTGCTTGGTGAAGGAGTACACCGAGGCAGTCAGCAGGTTTTCGGTCAGGGTCAGCGACTGGTGCTTGCGCGCGAAGATTACCGGTACGCCCAGCTTCAGGCCGGTCATCACCGCCGGGGCAATGCCCGAGGCTTCGATGGTGACGATCTTGGTCACGCCGGCATCGGCGAACAGGCGGGCGAACTCGTCACCGATCAGCTGCATCAGCGCCGGGTCGATCTGGTGGTTGAGAAACGCGTCGACTTTGAGTACCTGGTCGGAAAGCACGATGCCTTCTTCGCGAATCTTCTGATGCAGTGCTTCCACTGTGGTATTCCTCGATGTAACAAAGGTGGCCGCTCAAAGCGGCAGATTTAAAGGATAAGGGTTGATCAGCGTTTGAGCATTGCCCGGATGTCGGCCAGGGCGTTGTTGCCGCGCGCGGCCTTCACCTCGACCGGCGCGTCGTCCAGGCCTTCCCAGGCCAGGTCGTCGGGTGGCAGTTCGTCGAGGAACCGGCTTGGCGTGCAGTCGATGATCTCACCGTACTGCTTGCGCTTGGCGGCGAAGGTGAAAGCCAGGGTCTGGCGAGCGCGGGTGATGCCCACGTAGGCCAGGCGGCGTTCCTCTTCGATGGTGTCGGCCTCGATGCTGGAGCGGTGGGGGAGGATCTCCTCCTCCATGCCCATGATGAACACGTACGGGAATTCCAGGCCCTTGGAGGCGTGCAGGGTCATCATCTGCACACCTTCGGCGTTTTCTTCCTCTTCCTGCTGGCGCTCGAGCATGTCGCGCAGCACCAGCTTGCCGATGGCATCCTCGATGGTCATGTCACCCTCTTCATCCTTCTCGAGGGTGTTCTTCAGCGCTTCGACCAGGAACCAGACGTTGCTGATACGGAACTCTGCCGCCTTGTCGCTGGCGGTCTGCTGGCGGATCCAGTTCTCGTAGTCGATGTCGCGGATCATCTCGTGCAGCGCGGCGATCGGGTCTTCCAGGGCAACCTTGTGGCGTACCCCGTCGAGCCAGTGCTTGAAGCGCTGCAGGCGCTCGGTGTAGCGGGCATCCAGGTGCTCGCCCAGGCCCAGCTCCTCGCTGGCGGCGTACATCGAGATACCGCGCTCGGTGGCGTAGTTGCCGAGCTTTTCCAGGGTGGTCGAGCCGATCTCGCGGCGCGGCACGTTGATCACCCGCAGGTAGGCGTTGTCGTCATCCGGGTTCACCAGGAGGCGCAGGTAGGCCATGAGGTCCTTGACCTCCTGGCGGCCGAAGAAGCTGTTGCCGCCCGACAGGCGATAGGGCACCTGGTGGTGCTGCAACTTCAGTTCGATCAGCTTGGCCTGGTAGTTGCCGCGGTAGAGGATGGCGAAGTCGCTGTACGGGCGGTTGGTGCGCAGGTGCAAGGTGAGGATTTCCATGGCCACGCGTTCGGCCTCGGCTTCCTCGTTCTTGCAGCGGATCACGCGGATCTCGTCGCCCACGCCCATCTCGCTCCACAGCTGCTTTTCGAAGGCGTGCGGGTTGTTGGCAATCAGCACGTTGGCGCAGCGCAGGATGCGGCTGGTGGAGCGGTAGTTCTGTTCGAGCATGACGATCTTCAGGGAGGGGTAGTCCTCCTTGAGCAGCATCAGGTTCTCTGGGCGCGCGCCACGCCAGGCGTAGATAGACTGGTCGTCATCGCCCACCACGGTGAACTGGTTGCGCATGCCGATCAGCATCTTCACCAGCAGGTACTGGCTGGCGTTGGTGTCCTGGTATTCGTCCACCAGCAGGTAGCGCACGCGGTTCTGCCAGCGTTCGAGCACGTCGGGGTGCTCCTGGAACAGCTTGACCGGCAGCAGGATCAGGTCGTCGAAGTCCACCGCGTTGAACGCCTTGAGCGTGCGCTGGTAGTGGGTGTAGACGATGGCGGCGGTCTGCTCGCGCGGGTTGCGCGCCTTTTCCAGGGCTTCGGCGGGCAGGATCAGGTCGTTTTTCCAGGCACCGATCATGTTCTTGATCTCGTCGATGCCGTCGTCGCCGGAGTATTCCTTCTGCATGATGTCCGACAGCAGCGCCTTGATGTCGGATTCGTCGAAGATCGAGAAGCCCGGCTTGTAGCCCAGGCGCTCGTGCTCCTTGCGGATGATGTTCAGGCCCAGGTTGTGGAACGTGCACACCGTCAGGCCGCGGCCTTCCCCCGGGCGCAGCAGGGTGGCGACCCGCTCCTTCATCTCGCGGGCGGCCTTGTTGGTGAAGGTCATCGCCACGATGTACTGGGCACGGATGCCGCAGTTCTGGATGAGGTGGGCAATCTTGCGTGTGATCACGCTGGTCTTGCCCGAGCCAGCACCGGCGAGCACCAATAGAGGGCCGCCGACGTAGTCACGGGCTTCCTGTTGCCGGGGATTGAGTCGGGACATGCTAGAAACCGGGGGTCGCCAGAAAATAGCCGCGCATTCTAACAGGCATGGGCCACTTGTGGCGCGACCGTCTGACGTTTGAGTCAGACTTTTGTTCGGGGGTAAGGATTAGTGAAACTAATGCTATTCACCGAAAAAATCGTAATTGCCGGTTTGACGACTTTCCCGCAGGATGCACGTCAAAATGCGACGGGAGGCACTGCGGGCAAAGGATATGTCTAAAAGTGAAAATCATTTTCATTTATGCAGTAGCATGTCCGACATCCAACGCTAGACCTTTCAAGCTTTAAGGAGCCCGCTTGTCCACGCCTGTCGAACCTTTGCGTTTGCTGCTGTTGGCTGATGAGCCGGAATGGGCCGCCTTACTACGCGAATGCCTGCTGCCGCTGGACGGTACCGCAGCTTTGCTGACCGCGCCGAACTGGGCGGCGGTCGATACCCTGTTCAGCCATGACCGCCAGGCCGTGGTACTGGCCACGCCGGCATTGCAGCCAGCGCCCGGGCGCTGCGAACTGCCGACCATCCTGTTGCTCGACCACGAACCCGATACGCCGCCAACCGGCGTCAGTGACTGGCTGGTGCGTGACCAGCTCAATGCCGATACCCTGCGCCGCTCGTTGCGCCATGTGCGCGAGCGCGGTGTGCTGGTGGCCACCTTGCAGCGCCTGGCCGAGCAAGACCCACTGACCGGCATCGCCAACCGCCAGGGCTTTCAGGCCCTGCTGACCACGCGCCTGGCCGAGAACGAAGGCCGCGGCGTGGCTCTTGGTCATCTGGACCTGGACAACTTCCGCCACGTCAACGATGCCCTTGGCCACCAGTGCGGCGACCGCCTGATCCTGCAGGTGGTATCGCGCCTCAAGCAGCAGCTGGAAGCCGGTGACCAGCTGGCGCGCCTGGGCAGCGACGAGTTCGCCCTGCTGATCGACACGCGCCGCGACGCCAACCGCGCCGAATGGATCGCTGAACGCATCGTCGAGGCCCTGGCTGAACCCTACTGGATCGACGGCGAAAGCCTGTTGCTCGGCTGCAGCCTGGGCCTGGCCCATGCCCGCGCCCAGGGGGGGGCCGACCCGCTGATGTGGCATGCGCATATCGCCATGCGCCAGGCCAAGGGCAGCCAGGGCTGCACTTTCCATGTGTTCAATGAGCGCATCAACCGCAATGCGCGCAGCCTGGCCGATCTGGAAAGCGAGCTGCGCCGGGCGCTGCGTCGCGATGAACTGGAGCTGCACTACCAGCCGCGCTTGAACCTTGCCGATGGGCGCATCGTCGGCCTCGAGGCCCTGGTGCGCTGGCGCCATGCCGAACGCGGCCTGCTACCGCCCAGCGAGTTCGTGCCGCTGGCCGAACAGAGCGGGCTGATCGTGCCACTGGGTTACTGGGTTATTTCCCGTGCCCTGCGCGACATGCAGGCATTGCGCGAGCAGGGGCTTGCGCCGCTGCACATGGCGGTGAACCTGAGCTTCCGCCAGTTCCAGGACAGCCAGTTGCTGGCCACCCTGAGCCGGCTGATCATCGAGCATGGTGTGGATGCCCGTTGGCTGGAATTCGAACTGACCGAAACGGCGGTGATGCGCCGCAACGAGCTGGTGCGTCAGACCATGGATGCCCTGGGTCGCCTGGGTGTGCGTTTTTCGCTGGATGACTTTGGGACCGGCTTCTCGTCCTTTGTGCACCTGAACAGCCTGCCGATCACCTTGCTCAAGGTCGACCGCAGCTTCGTTGCCGAGATGGAGATGCGCGAAGAAAACCGCAAGCTGGTGCACGCCATGATCAACCTGGCGCACAACCTCAACCTGGAAGTGGTGGCCGAGGGCGTCGAGAGCCCGGAACAGATGGCTTTGCTGCGCGGCTTTGGCTGTGACCAGGTGCAAGGGTTCCTGGTCAGCAAGCCGCTGCCGGTGGGGGAGTTGATCGACTATCTGCTGCAGGCGTCCAATCGCCCCGTGGTTGCCGCCCTCTAGGCCCCTTCGCGGGTAAACCCGCTCCTACAGGTTCATACGATCCCTGTAGGAGCGGGTTTACCCGCGAAAGGGCCTCCAAGTCAGGCCGATACAGTAGCGCCAACCCCGGCCTTGCCCAGCAACCGCTTCATCCGCCACTCGAAGCCAAGGGTCAGCGCCACTGCCGCACAGGCCAGCCCCAGTGCCAACCCCCACCAGACGCCCACGGCCCCGCCACCCAGGGTAAAGGTGAACAGCCAGGCACTCGGCGCGCCCACCAGCCAGTAGCAGCAGAGCCCGATCAGGAAGGTGGTCTTGGCGTCCTTCAACCCACGGATCGATCCCATGGCGATGGTCTGCATGCCATCGAACAGTTCGAACCATGCCGCCACCATCAGCAGTTGCACTGCCAACTGATAGATCGCGGTAAAACCGGGGTCATTCCGGTCGATGAACAGCCCCACCAGCGCCTCCGGCAGCAGCAGGAACAACGCCGCAAAGGCAAACATGATCGTCGCCCCAAAGCCGATCCCCACGCGCCCGGCACTGCGTGCCGCCAGCAGGTTGCCGGCGCCGTAGTACAGGCCCACACGCATGGTCACCGCATACGACAGCCCGGTCGGCACCATGAACGCGGTGGAGACGATCTGCAGGGCAATCTGGTGCGCCGCCAGTTGCGTGCTGCCCAGCACGCCCATGCACAGCGCGGCGAAAGCGAACAGCCCGACTTCCACCATGTAGGTGCCGCCAATCGGCAGGCCCAGCCGCCACAGCTCGCGCAGGGCTGGTAGCGAAGGGCGCGACAGCCCTTTGCGCAATGGATAGTCGGCATAGGCCGAGTGCCAGCGGATGTACAGCGCCAAGGCGATGGCCATGCCCATCGACACCACTGCAGTGACCAGGCCAATGCCCATCAGGCCCAGCTTGGGCAGGCCGAACATGCCTTCGATCAGGGCGACGTTGAACAGGTAGTTGAGCACCGTGCCGACCAGGCTGATGACCATCACCGGGGTCGAACGCCCCAGCGCACTGGTGAAGCCGCGCAGGGCCATGAAGGTCAGGTAGCCAGGCAGGGCCAGTGGTAGCAGGGTGAGGAATTCGGCTGCCGATTCGACGTTCTCCGGCTGCTGACCAAACATCAACAGCACCGGTTTCAGGTTCCACAGCACCAGTGCCGCCAGCAGCGCCAGGCCCCAGGCCAGCCACAGGCCGTTCTGCGCCAGGCGAGTAGCGCCCACGATGTCATTGGCACCCTTGCGAATCGCCACCAGGGTGCCGACAGCGGCGATCACGCCCAGGCAAAAGATCGACACGAACGAATAGCTTGCCGCGCCCAGGCCACCCCCAGCCAGGGCCTGCGGGCTGATGCGGGCCATCATCAGGGTGTCGGTCAGCACCATCAGCATGTGCGCCAACTGCGAGGCGATCAGCGGCCCGGCCAGGCGCAGCAGTGCCTTGAGTTCTTTAGTGGGCGCGACATGCATGGGTTAGTCCTTGTGCCTGATCCTGTGAGCGAGGGACGATTCTGAGGCTTCGGTCAACTTTGCACAAAAGGATAAAAACGATGGTTGGCATGAGTTGAACTCATGCATATATGATTCTGTGCATTCCTTGCCCACCCCCCGGATAACAGGTGCCTATGTCTCGCCAGCTGCCTCCCCTGTATGCACTGCGCGCATTCGAAGCGGCTGCGCGGCTGAGCTCGTTCACCCGCGCCGGTGAAGAGCTGTCGATCACCCAGAGCGCGGTCAGCCGGCATATCCGCACCTTGGAAGAACACTTCGCCTGCCGCCTGTTCGTGCGCAGTGGCCGCAGCCTGCAGCTGACCGAAGCGGCGCGGGTGCTGCTGCCCGGCGTGCGTGAAGGCTTTGCTGCGCTGGAGCGGGCCTGCGATACCTTGCGCGGGGAAGATGACATTCTGCGCATGAAAGCGCCGTCGACCCTGACCATGCGCTGGCTCCTGGCGCGGCTCAGCCAATTTCGCCACTTGCAGCCGGGCAATGAGGTGCAGCTGACCAGTGCCTGGATGGACGTCGACCATGTGGACTTCAACCAGGAACCCTTCGATTGCGCGGTGCTGCTCAGTGACGGGGTGTTCCCGGCGGACTGGGAGGTGCGCCGGCTGTTTTCCGAGCTGTTGATCCCGGTGGGGGCGCCGGACCTGCTGAAGGACGGGCCGTGGGACGAGCGGCGGCTGGCCGGTATCGAGCTGCTGCACCCCACCCCCGACAAGCGTGACTGGCGCGAATGGCTGGAACGCATGGGGCTCAGCGACAAGGTGTCGCTCAAGGGTGGGCAGGTGTTCGATACCTTGGAGCTGGGCATGATCGCGGCAGCGCGGGGCTATGGCATCTCGATGGGCGACCTGCTGATGGTCGCCGAGGATGTGGCCCAGGGGCGCCTGAGTTTGCCTTGGCCGACGGCGGTGCCCAGTGGCATGGATTATTACCTGGTGTGGCCACGGACCCGGCCGGGCGGGGAGCGGTTGCGGCGCTTGAGTGTGTTTTTGCAAGAGGAAGCGGCGGCGGTGGACTTGCCCGCTGTGCAGATCCTGCCGGCCCTTTGACTGCCTCGACTGGCCTCTTCGCGGGGCAAGCCCGCTCCCACAGGATATGCGCATGTCTCAAGTCTGGCTGAGCACTTGTGGGAGCGGGCTTGCCCCGCGAAAGGGCCAGCACAGGAAAAAGAAAACGTTTGCGAATATCCCGGTCCGACACTCAAGTATTCGAGCGCGACGCCGATCTACTGGCACCAGCGTCCCGGAAGAGGGCGCGCTTTCCCGTCGATATCAAGCGGGTGGTCAGCGTGATCAGGACGATACCGGCCTCTTGCCAGGAGCTTCTACATGTCTCAACCGCGTGCCCGAATTGCCTCGCAACTCGGTGTCGCCCTCGCCATCGTGCTGGCGCTGGTGATTTCCGGCAGTACCTTGTTCGCCCTGCGTGCGCTGGACGACGCCAACCTCGCCACCCGCCAGGCCCATCTGGCCAGCGAAGCACGGCTGCTGGCCGACCAGCTCGATACGTTCCACGGTTCGCTCAAGGACAATACCCAGCGGCTGAGCGGCCTGTTCGAGCGCCGTTTCGCCTCGGGCCTGTCGTTGCATGCCGGCGAGACCGTGCAGGTCGCAGGCCAAAGCACGCCCGCCCTGTATCTGGGTGATCGGCTGCTGAACAACGATTTCCAGGTGGTCGACGAATTCCAGCAGATGACTGCCGGCATCGCGACCCTGTTCGTACGCAGTGGCGATGACTTCGTGCGCATCAGCACCAACCTGAAGAAGCAGGACGGCACGCGCGCCATCGGCACCCAGCTCGACCGCCAGCACCCGGCCTACACCAAGCTGCTGGCCGGGCAGATGTACGTCGGCCGTGCCGTGCTGTTCGAGCGCAACTACATGACCCGCTACGTGCCGGTGCGCGACAGCAACGGCCGGGTGATCGCGGTGCTGTTTGTCGGCTTTGACTACACCGACGCGCAGAACGCCCAGTTCGCCAACCTCAAGCGCTTCCGCATCGGCGCCACCGGTTCCCTGGCCATTCGCGATGAGCAGGGCCAATGGCTGGTGCCGCCGGCCAATGCCGACCAGGACCTGTTCAGCGCCAGTGCACCTTTCACCGAAGGCCCTTGGACCGTGGTTGCCAGCATGCCCAAGGCTGAAATCCGCGAGGTGACCTGGAGCGTCGGCCTGCGCCTGGCCATCGGCAGCCTGCTGGCGATGCTGCTGGCAGTGGCTGCCACCCTGTGGCTGCTGCGCCGCAAGCTGCGCCCGCTGGACGACCTGGTGCGCCAGGCCGAAGCACTGGGTGCCGGCGACCTGAATGCGCGCCTGAGCGTGACCAGCCATGACGAGATCGGCCAACTGGCGCGCAGCTTCAACCAGATGGGCGAGGCGTTGTCGACCATGGTCGAGCACATCCGCAGTGCCTCCGAGCAGGTCAGCAGCCGCGCGCGCTCGCTGTCCGGGCTGTCTGCCGGTGCCTGTGAAGGCATGGACCAGCAGTCCGGCGAGATCACCAGCATGGCCGGTGCGGTGGAAGAGTTCAGCGCAACCTCGATGAACATCGCCGACAACATGGCAGGGACTGAGCGCATGGCCCGCGACAACGCGCAGCAGACCCGCATCGGCCGCAGCGCCATGGACGAAGCGTCCAGCTCGTTGCGCCAGATTGCCGAAGCGCTGGGTGGTACCGCCACGGTGATGGACAGCCTGGGCGCACGCTCGCAGGAGATCGGCGGCATCATCAGTGTGATCACCGCGATTGCCGAACAGACCAACCTGCTGGCGCTGAACGCCGCCATCGAGGCGGCCCGTGCCGGTGAGCAGGGCCGTGGCTTTGCCGTGGTCGCTGATGAAGTACGTGGGCTGGCAGCGCGCACGCGCCAGGCGACCGATGAAATTTCCGGGATGATCAACAACATCCAGCAGCAGACCGGGCACGCCATCAATACCCTGGAGCAGGGCAACCAGCTGATGCAGGAAGGGCTGGCGCGCAACGACAAAGTCGCCGAAGCGTTGGCGCGTATCGATGAGCAGAGCCGTGCGGCGGGTGAGCAGTTTGCCGTGATCAGCACGGCGACCCAGGAGCAGAGCAGCACCGCGACAGTGCTCAGCCGCAACCTGCAGAGCATTGCCCAGGCCAACAGCGAGCAGCGTGATGTGGCCAATGAACTGGCCTTTACCGCGCGGGAGCTGGAAGGGCTGGCGGCGCAGCTGCGCCAGGAAGTGGACCGCTTCCGCTGAGACCGCATGGGGCCGCTTTGCGGCCCATTCGCGGGTAAACCCGCTTCCACAGGGTTACGACAGGCCCGAGGCCAGCGCTGTACCTGTAGGAGCGGGTTTACCCGCGAACGGGGCGCAAAGCGCCCCCGGCGTGTGTTACATCGAACCCAGGTCCAGCGCCTGGGCACAGGCCTGCAACGAGCGCCGCTCGCTCTGCGCATACAGCGCCAGCTCATCCTGCACCTGCAGCCCCAGCGCCGCTTCAAACGCTTCGCGGTTGGCATTGCTGCCATATTCGGCCTGGCCTTCATCCCCCAGGTTTGACTGGAAGATCCCCGCCGCACTCACCGGCAGGAAGTCCTCGTACACCAGCGCCTCGAAGTGCACATGGCCGGCCGCGATCAGGCCTTCCAGCGTGGTCGGGCGATCCGCTTGCCCACGCGCTGCCAGGCCCTTCTCGGTAGCGAAGTAGCGGAAGTACGCCAACCCTTGCTCGCGCATCTGCGCCAGGTCATCCGGAAACTCGCTGAAGCTTTCCTGCAGCAGGGCCATGTAGCGCTCGGCATTGGCCTCGGCCGGCGCGCCACCCAAGGCGGCGCGGGTGGCGTCCAGCAGCCTGTCGTACAGCTGGCGGCCCTTCGGTGTCAGGGCCGCGCCGCGCTGTTCGATCTCGCCGAAGCGTGCGGTGTGGCTGCCCTGGTGGTCGCTGAACGCAACCTTCTCCTGCAATGCCTTGAAGCTGGTCTGGCGCAGCAGGATCGGGTGGCGGCGGGTGGGCGGGCCTTCGACCACGGCTTTCGGCGGGATGCCCTTGGCCGGCATGCCGACCTGGATCGCGTCGATGTCCAGGGTGCGTGGGGTCAGGTGGTTGATATGCGGGCCTTTGAAGGCCACCACATCGGCGATCAGGCGGTGTTGGTCGTGCAGTTGCTGGTACTGCTCGGCAGTGACCGTGGCGTCCTGGTGCCAGCGGAAGGTGTGCAGGGCTTCGCGGACGAACTCGTCGGCATCGGCGGCGTTCAGGCCGCCATCATGCTCGGATTGGGCAATCAGTTCGAGTGCGCGCGAGGTAAAGATCTTGCGCTTGGCCAGAATCTCCTGGGCCAGCTCACGCAGTTGCAGGTTGTCGATCAGCTCCAGGCGCAGCAACGAGGTGAACACGCGGAACGGGCTGACATGAAGCGACTGCTCATGCACGGCGCGGAACGCGGTGGAATGCACCGGCACACCGGCCGAGCTGAGATCGTAGTAGCCGACCGGCGCCATGCCCATCACCGCGAACAGGCGAGCGATGGTCGCCAGCTCTTCGGCAGTGCCGACGCGGATGGCGCCGTGGCGTTCCTGGTCCAGGCGCTCGATCTCGCCGGTCCAGCGCAGGGCCTCGGCCACCTTGGGTTGCTCGGCCATGACCCGCTGGTTGATTTCGCTCACCAGCTCCAGCAGCGTGCCGTACAGCGGCACTTCCTGTTTGTACATGAGCGACATGGCGGCAGAGAACTGCGCGCGGATGCTGTCGGGGCTGACGAAATCGTGGGCGGGCATCGCTAGCTTCCTGGTTAGGTTCGGACACTTACATGAAAGCTTGGAATGCACTTGGCTCACAAGCGAAAAAAAGTAAGCCAGTCATTCCATTTCTGATCGACCTCAAGGGCCCTGTCGCGGCTAAAGCCGCTACCACAGGGACCGCGCAAGGTTCGATCCTGTGGGAGCGGGTTTACCCGCGAAGAGGCCCTCAAGCCTGCAACTGCTCGCGAATCCATTCCACCAATGCCCTGACTTTAGGCACCTCCGCCGCATGCTCGGCATAGGCCAGGTAATGCTTACCGGCACTGGGCATCGCATGGTTCCAGGCAATCACCAGGCTGCCCTCGGCCAACTCTTTCGCCACCAGGTATTGCGGCACCAACGCCACCCCACAGCCGGCCTGCGCCGCACTCAACGCCATGTAGAACGTATCGAACCGCGGCCCGTGGTAGGCGCTGACACTGTGCAACCCAAGCTCCAGGAACCACTCATGCCAAGCCTCCGGCCGCGACGTGCTCTGCAGCAGCACCATGTCCGCCAACTCACCCGCACCCCCCAGCTCACGCCCGGCCAGCAGCTCCGGCGCGCACACCGGCACCACCTCTTCGCCGAACAGCTCGACACAGGTGGCCCCCGGCCAAGTGCCTTGGCCATAGAAGAACACCACATCCGCCGAACCCTGCAGCAAGGCGAACGGTTCCATCTCGTTGCGGATGTCGAGGTGGATGTTCGCGTGGCGTTTGCCAAAGCCCTTGAGGTGCGGGATCAGCCAGCGCACGCCAAAACTTGGTTGAGTGGCTACCTTCAATATCTCGGTCTGCTCGCCGTAGGTGAGTACGTAGCGGCTCGACATGTCGACCTGGGTGAGGATCTTGTTGACCTCGGCCAGGTACAGACTGCCAGCGGGCGTGAGTTGCAGGCGCCTGCGGATACGCAGGAACAGGTGGTGGCGCAGCATCTCTTCCAGCTGCGCCACCTGCTTGCTGACCGCACTCTGGGTCAGGTGCAGCTCTTCGGCGGCACGGGTGAAGCTCAGGTGGCGGGCTGCAGCTTCGAAGCACTGCAGGGCGGTCATGGAGGGCACCAGGCGTTTGGACATAGCGGTCTCTGCGGCTCAAATCATTACCTGACGGAATGATATGCGGAATAAAGGTCGTTTGTTGCACCGGTGTGATCGGATTAATACTGATCCACATCATTTTTCCACCCCATCACCCGATGTAGGAGAAGCACAAATGGTTGCTGGATTGCTCGAGCGCCTTGGCGTTGCCGCCGAGGCTTACACCCAGGGCGACTACCCTGTTCACACGCCGATCGACGGCAGCCAGATCGCCTCGGTGAAATTGCTCGGCAAGGCCGAGACCATCGCCCGCATCGATCAGGCCCAGAGTGCCTTCGAAGCCTGGCGCAGTGTGCCGGCCCCGCGCCGTGGCGAACTGGTGCGCCTGTTTGGTGAAGTACTGCGTGCGCACAAGGCCGACCTCGGCGAGCTGGTCTCGATCGAAGCTGGCAAGATCACCCAGGAAGGCCTGGGCGAAGTGCAGGAAATGATCGACATCTGCGATTTCGCCGTTGGCCTGTCGCGCCAGCTGTACGGCCTGACCATCGCTTCCGAGCGCCCGGGCCACCACATGCGTGAAACCTGGCACCCGCTGGGCGTGGTCGGCGTGATCAGCGCCTTCAACTTCCCGGTGGCCGTCTGGGCCTGGAACACTGCGCTGGCCCTGGTGGCCGGTAACTCGGTGGTGTGGAAGCCGTCCGAGAAGACCCCGCTGACCGCCCTGGCTTGCCAGGCGCTGTTCGAAAAAGCCCTGAAGGCCTTCGGTGACGCCCCAGCAGGCCTGGCGCAACTGGTGATCGGCGGCCGTGAAGCCGGCGAAGCCATGGTCGACGACCCACGTGTACCGCTGGTCAGCGCCACCGGCAGCACCCGCATGGGCCGTGAAGTCGGCCCACGTGTTGCGGCCCGCTTCGGTCGCAGCATCCTCGAGCTGGGTGGCAACAACGCCATGATCCTGGCCCCGAGCGCTGACCTCGACCTGGCCGTGCGCGGCATTCTGTTCTCCGCTGTCGGCACTGCCGGCCAGCGTTGTACGACCCTGCGTCGCCTGATCGTGCACCGCTCGATCAAGGACGAAGTGGTTGCCCGCGTCAAAGCCGCCTACGGCAAAGTGCGCATCGGTGACCCACGCAAGGACAACCTGGTTGGCCCGCTGATCGACAAGCAGTCGTTCGACGCCATGCAAGGTGCACTGGCCAAGGCCCGCGACGAGGGTGGTCAAGTATTCGGTGGTGAGCGTCAGCTGGCCGACCAGTACCCGAACGCCTACTACGTCACGCCGGCCATCGCCGAGATGCCTGGGCAAAGCGACGTGGTGCGCCACGAAACCTTCGCACCGATCCTCTACGTGCTGGCCTACGACGACTTCGAAGAGGCCCTGCGCCTGAACAACGAAGTGCCACAAGGCCTGTCGTCGTGCATCTTCACCACCGACATTCGTGAGGCCGAGCGCTTCCAGAGTGCTTCGGGCAGCGACTGCGGCATCGCCAACGTCAACATCGGCACCAGTGGCGCCGAGATCGGCGGGGCGTTTGGTGGCGAGAAGGAGACTGGCGGTGGTCGTGAGTCCGGTTCCGATGCCTGGAAAGGCTACATGCGTCGCCAGACCAACACCGTGAACTACTCGCGCGAGCTGCCGCTGGCGCAGGGTATCGTGTTCGACTGATGCTGTATGGCCGGGGGCTGTGCCCCCGGTTCGCGGGTCAAGCCCGCTCCCACAGGTACATCACAGATTTTGAACACTGTGGAGTACCTGTGGGAGCGGGCTTGACCCGCGAATGGGCCGCAAGGCGGCCCCAAACAAGAATAAATTGCTGGAGCCGGGCCATGTCCGAACTGCGTCAAGAGTGCTTGTGGGAATTCGTCAGCAAACCGAGCGTGGCCGCCCAGGCCCTGGCCGGTGAACACAAGGCTGATGTCTGCGTGATCGGCGGCGGCATCACCGGCCTGTCGGCGGCCATCCACCTGCTCGAACAGGGCAAGTCGGTGATCTTGCTGGAGGCCTGGAAGATCGGCCACGGCGGCTCCGGGCGCAACGTCGGGTTGGTCAACGCCGGCACCTGGATTCGCCCCGATGATGTCGAGGCGACCCTCGGCCAGAAGCAGGGCAGCCGCCTGAACAAGGTGCTTGGCGAAGCCCCGGCGCAAGTGTTCGCCATGATTGAACGCCTGGGCATCGACTGCCAGGCCCAGCACAAAGGCACGTTGCACATGGCGCACAACGCCACCGGTATCGCCGACCTCGAGGCCCGCCACGAGCAATGGCGCCGCCGCGGTGCCGACGTCGAGCTGCTGACCGGCGCCCAGTGCCAGGAATACTGCGGTACCGACAAGATTTCCGCCGCGCTGCTCGACCGCCGCGCCGGCACCATCAACCCGATGGGCTACACCCAGGGCCTGGCCGCCGCCGTGGTGCGCCTGGGCGGCAAGCTGTTCCAGCAATCCTCGGTCGAAGGCCTGGAGCGCGATGGCGATGGCTGGCGGGTGAAGACCGCGCGCGGCTCGGTGCGCGCCGACAAGGTGGTGATCTCCACCGGCGCCTACACCGAAGGCGACTGGAGCAACCTGCAGAAGCAGTTCTTCCGTGGCTATTACTACCAGGTGGCGTCCAAGCCGCTGCATGGCGCGGCCGCCGACAAGGTGCTGCCGCACGGCCAAGGCTCGTGGGACACGCGCACGGTGCTCAGCAGCATCCGCCGCGACGATCAGGGCCGCCTGCTGCTGGGCAGCCTTGGCCGGGTCGACAACAAGCCGGCCTGGTTCGTGCGCAGCTGGGCCGACCGGATCCAGAGCCATTACTACCCGGAGCTGGGCAAGGTCGAGTGGGAAATGCACTGGACTGGCTGCATCGACTTTACCCCTGACCACCTGATGCGGCTGTTCGAGCCGGCGCCGGGGCTGGTGGCGGTGACGGGCTATAACGGCCGAGGCAATACCACCGGGACCGTGATTGGCCGGGCGTTTGCCGAATTCCTGCTGAAGGGGGAGGCGGACAGCCTGCCAATTCCGTTCTCGCCGATGAAGGGCGTGAGTGCGCCTTCGCTGCGCACGGCGTTCTATGAGTCCGGCTTCTCGCTGTACCACGCGGGGCAATGCTTGAGGGTTGTGTTGTAAGCACTGGCCTCTTCGCGGGCAATCCCGCTCCCACAGTGATTGCGCAAGGCCTGAGAGTTGCGCAGTACCTGTGGGAGCGGGTTCACCCGCGAAGGGGCCGGCACAGGCTTACTTGTGCAGCCAACTGAGGAAGCCACCTTTCTTGATCGAACCCGGCTTCTGCAGCAACAGCGACTCCCGGCTCTGCCGGCGGAACCGCTGCAACTTGCTCAACGCCGTCTGCACCTCTCCACGCTGCTCCAGGCAGCTCTTCACCTGCGCCTTTTCTATGCGGTACAGCACACAGCTGGTCAAGGTACGGAACTCGGCCATCGAGTCGTCTTCGTCGATGATCCCCTCGATCCCCAGCACCTCACCTGGCCCCATGCGCCCGGCCTCCAGCAGCTTGTCGCCATCACGCACCGACGCCGAAACCACACCGCTGCCAATCACCAGCAAATGATCGGACTGTTCGCCCACGCCGAGGATCACCTGGTCGGCCAGGTATTCCACAGCGGTCATGCGCTGGCTCAAGGCATCCCGCTCTTCGTCACTCAGCGAGCGGAACACCCGCACCTCGTCCAGCACTTCGCGCTGGCGGCTGCGTGGCGGCATGGCCAGGTCGACGTTCCACATCACCCCGCTGGCTTCCAGGTGGCGGTGCGCCAGGTCGAACAACTGGTTGCGAGCATCGGTCTTGCCGCCCATGTCAGCGATGAATCCGCTGGCTTCGTACTCCACCGACTCCAGCGTCGAGGTCTTCACCGTGACCTTGGGCTTGGGTGAGGCGAGGATCGCGCTGGTGCCCTGCAGGGCTTTCTCCAGGGCATCGAAAACCCGTTTGGGGCGAACCTTGGCTGGCACCACCACGCAAATCGACACGCCGTTCACATCGGCCGGGCGGCTGTGATTGAGCAGCCGTGCCTTGGCCGCCACTGAGTTGGGGATCACCGCCAGGCTGCCACTGCCGGTGAGCAGGCGCGTGGCGCGCCAGTCGATGTCCAGCACCTTGCCCTCGGTGCCATCGATGGAGATCGAATCGCCAATCTGATAGGGCCGCGTGGTGTTCAGCACGATGCCGCTGAACACGTCGGCCAGGGTGCTCTGCAGTGCCAGGCCGATGACGATGGCCATCACCCCGGAAGTGGCCAGCAGGCCCTTTACCGGCAGTTGCAATACATACCCCGCAGCGGCGACCACGGCAGCGAGGAAGATCAGCGCCCCCAGTACATCCTGCAACAGGCGCCCGCCATGGCTGCCACGGGCCACCAGCAGCAGGCCGAACACCACGGTCACCGTGCGCGCGCCGAACAGCCACCAGCCGATCGCCAGCACTGTGGCGATCAGGTTGCGTGATACATCGTCGGGCCACGGTGGCGGCTGCAGCGGGCTCATGCCGGCGGCCACCAGCACCGAGCTGAACAGCAGGAAGATCACCAGTCGCGCGCCAATGCGCCAGGCCCGGCGCTGAATCGGGATCAACTGCCAGAGCACGAGGTCGAGCAGGATCAGGGCGGTACCGAGCAACAACGGGGACGACTGGATGAACGCCAGCATGGAAGTCTCGGGAGTGAGGGGAGGGCTGTGCGTAGTAATAGAGCAGCTTGCTCAGGCAAGCAATGAGGCCAGCAAATCCACTGCCAATAGATCGTTCCTTTAATGGAACGCTAAAGCCAGAAACCACTAACTACCGCTCCAAAGGTGTTGGTTTTAATCTTCTCCCATCAACGCGAAACACCCAACTTACTGAAAATCAAAACCCTTAGGAGCTACCGCCATGACCCACTTCAAATACAACCGCCTGAACAAAGACGACGCCGCTGTTCTGCTGGTGGACCACCAGGCAGGTCTGCTGTCCCTGGTCCGCGACATCGAGCCTGACGCCTTCAAGAACAACGTGCTGGCCCTGGCTGACCTGGCCAAGTTCTTCAACCTGCCGACCATCCTCACCACCAGCTTCGAGCAAGGCCCCAACGGCCCGCTGGTGCCGGAGCTGAAAGCGCTGTTCCCGGATGCCCCGTACATCGCCCGCCCAGGCCAGATCAACGCCTGGGACAACGAAGACTTCGTCAAGGCAGTGAAGGCCACTGGCAAGAAGCAGCTGATCATCGCCGGTGTGGTGACCGAGGTTTGCGTAGCCTTCCCGGCGCTGGCGGCCCTGGAAGAAGAATTCGAAGTGTTCGTGGTGACTGATGCTTCCGGCACCTTCAACGAAATGACCCGTGATGCTGCCCATGACCGCATGAGCCGGGCTGGCGCGCAACTGATGACCTGGTTTGGCGTGGCCTGTGAGCTGCACCGCGACTGGCGCAACGACATCGAAGGGCTGGCTGCCCTGTGCTCCAACCACATCCCGGACTACCGCAACCTGATGACCAGCTACAACGCTTTCAACGCCAACAAGTAAGCCGAGCGCCGGGCACCGACAGTCGGTGCCCGGCGAGGGCAGCACACCTATCCAATCCACCGCCCGTCCGCCGTTGCACAGTGGATGCGGGCAAGCTCATCCCAAGGAACGCCGATGAACACCGCACTCCAAGACAACCGCAACGTGGTGACCCTGGTCATCCAGCACAAGGCCCGCGCCGAGTCGCTGGCGGCCTACGAAGCGTGGCTCAAGCGCACGGTCAGCGCCGCGCGCCGCCAGCCGGGGCACCTGGACGTCAACGTTATTCGCCCTGACGAAGGCGGGCTGCACTTCACCACCGTGGTGCGCTTCGCTGACGCCAGCTTGCTGCAGGCCTGGGTCAA
Source organism: Pseudomonas sp. NPDC089428 (assembly GCF_044749325.1). NCBI lineage: Bacteria > Pseudomonadati > Pseudomonadota > Gammaproteobacteria > Pseudomonadales > Pseudomonadaceae > Pseudomonas > Pseudomonas sp. NPDC089428. The sequence goes on along the minus strand of NZ_JBIVHT010000002.1, from coordinate 344,322 downwards.
CTCGGCCGAACGCCAGGCGTTGGTCAATGAAGTACTGCCATTGCTCGAAGGTGGTGATCACACCCAGGTGCACGATGACCCGGAGTTCTGGTTCACCCCGCCAAGCACCAACGCGGCGCAACCACCGCGCTGGAAGCAGGCGCTGCTCACCTACCTGGTGATCTGCCCGATGACCATGATCATCCCGCAGTTGCTGGCGCCGTTGTTCGCGCGCTTCCCGCAACTGGCCGGGCCGGTCAGCGGCAACCTCATCGTCAACCTGTTCGTCATCCTGCCCGTGGTGTTCTACATCATGCCTTGGGTAACCCGCCGTTGCGCCAACTGGCTGCGCGGCTGAGCCACGCCTTCACCTTCAGACTTTCAAGGAGATATCGACATGACCACTCTCGTGACCCGCGACGGCACTTCGATCTATTACAAGGACTGGGGCAGCGGCAAACCGGTGCTGTTCAGCCACGGCTGGCCACTGGACGCCGACATGTGGGACTCGCAGATGGAGTTCCTGGCCAGCCGCGGCTACCGCGCCATCGCGTTTGACCGCCGTGGTTTCGGCCGTTCGAGCCAGCCGTGGACCGGCTACGATTACGACACCTTCGCCGACGACATCGCCCAGCTCATCGAGCACCTCGACCTGCATGACGTGACCTTGGTGGGCTTCTCGATGGGTGGCGGTGATGTCAGCCGCTACATCGCCCGCCACGGCAGTGAGCGGGTGGCCGGGCTGGTGCTGCTGGGGGCGGTGACGCCGGTGTTCGGCAAGCGCGTCGACAACCCTGAAGGTGTCGACCTGTCGGTGTTCGAGGGCATCCGCGCTGGCCTGCGTGCCGATCGTGCACAGTTCATCGCCGATTTCGCAGCGCCGTTTTATGGCATCAACCATGGGCAGCAGGTGTCCCAGGGTGTGCAGACTCAGACCCTGAACATCGCCCTGATGGCGTCGATCAAGGGCACCCTGGATTGCGTGACCGCGTTCTCGGAGACCGACTTCCGTCCGGACATGGCCAAGATCGATGTGCCGACCTTGGTGATCCATGGTGACGACGATCAGATCGTGCCCTTCGAGACCACCGGCAAGCAGGCGGCGGAGCTGATTCGTGGGGCTGAGCTGAAGGTGTATGCCGGCGCGCCGCACGGGTTCGCGGTGACCCATGCCCAGCAACTGAACGAGGACTTGCTGGCGTTCCTGCAGAAGTAATTGTGGAAGGCATTCGCGGGTGAACCCGCTCCCACAGGGAAAGCAGTAACTGTGGGAGCGGGTTCACCCGCGAAGAGGCCGACCATGGCTGCATAAAACCTGAACAGGGCTAACCTTCTAGCTCACCGCACATCCATCCAAGCCCTGACCCTGCGTCAACCGGCATGCTCCACAGTTGCGCCTGCCGCCGCCCCCAGACGGAGAAGACCATGTCCCAGGACCGCAACGACAAGACCCGTCGCCAGTTCCTCGCCACCAGCACCGTGCTAGGTGCCGCCGGCGCCCTCTGGTCCGCATTGCCCTTTACCGGCCAAGCCGGTTCCGCCCACGCATCCACCCAAGGAGGTTCCATGACCGCCGACCTGATTCTGTTCAACGGCAAACTGCACACCGTTGACCGCGAAAAGCCCACCGCCACCGCCGTCGCCATCAAGGATGGCCGTTTCATCGCCGTGGGCAATGACGCCGAGGCCATGGCCCACAAGGGCAGCGCCACGCAGATCATCGACCTCAAGCAGCGCACGGTGATCCCCGGCCTGAACGACTCGCACCTGCACCTGATCCGCGGCGGCCTGAACTACAACCTGGAGCTGCGCTGGGAAGGCGTGCCGTCGGTGGCCGATGCCCTGCGCATGCTCAAGGACCAGGCAGCGCGTACACCGACCCCGCAGTGGGTGCGTGTGGTCGGTGGCTGGAACGAATTCCAGTTCGCCGAAAAACGCATGCCGACCCTGGAAGAAATCAACCAGGCCGCGCCCGACACCCCGGTGTTCCTGCTGCACCTGTATGACCGCGCGCTGCTCAACCGCGCCGCGCTCAAGGCCGTCGGCTACACCAAGGACACACCGAACCCGCCGGGTGGCGAGATCCAGCGTGACAAGTTCGGCAACCCGACCGGCATGCTGATCGCCCGTCCCAACGCGATGATCCTCTACGCCACCCTGGCCAAGGGTCCGAAGCTGCCACTGGAATACCAGGTCAACTCCACCCGCCAGTTCATGCGTGAGCTGAACCGCCTGGGCCTGACCAGCGCCATCGATGCCGGCGGCGGCTACCAGAACTTCCCGGACGACTACCAGGTGATCCAGGAACTGGCCGACAACAACCAGCTGACCGTGCGCATCGCCTATAACCTGTTCACCCAGAAGCCCAAGGAAGAGCTCGACGACTTCCGCAAGTGGACGTCCAGCGTCAAGCTGCACAGCGGCACCGACTTCCTGCGCCACAACGGCGCTGGCGAGATGCTGGTGTTCTCCGCCGCCGACTTCGAGGACTTCCTCGAGCCGCGCCCAGACCTGCCGCAGACCATGGAAGAAGAGCTGGAGCCCGTGGTGCGCCACCTGGTCGAGCAGCGCTGGCCGTTCCGCCTGCATGCCACCTACAACGAATCGATCACGCGCATGCTCGACGTGTTCGAGAAGGTCAACCGCGACATCCCGTTCAACGGCCTGCCGTGGTTCTTCGACCATGCCGAAACCATCACCCCGCAGAACATCGAGCGCGTGCGTGCGCTGGGCGGCGGCATCGCCATCCAGGACCGCATGGCCTTCCAGGGTGAGTACTTCGTCGACCGCTACGGCGCCAAGGCGGCCGAGCAGACCCCGCCGATCAAGCGCATGCTGGAGATGGGCGTGCCGGTCGGCGCCGGTACCGACGCTACCCGCGTGTCCAGCTACAACCCGTGGACTTCGCTGTACTGGCTGGTCAGCGGCAAGACCGTCGGCGGTATGGAGCTGTACCCGGAAGGCCTGAGCCGCGACACCGCGCTGCAGCTGTTCACCCAGGGCAGCGCCTGGTTCTCCAGCGAGCAGGGCAAGAAGGGCCAGATCAAGGTGGGCCAGCTGGCCGACCTGGCGGCACTGTCGCTGGACTTCTTCAGCGTCGATGAAGAGGCGATCAAAGGCATCGAGTCGGTGCTGACGATCGTTGACGGCAAGGTGGTGTACGGCGCGGCTGAATTCGACAAGCTTGGCCCAGCACAGGTGCCGGTGCTGCCGGAGTGGTCGCCAGTGACCAAGGTGCCGGGGCACTGGCGTGTAGGCACGCCGTCGCTGGCAGCCGCCGTGCACCAGTGCAGCGGGCCATGCGGGGTGCATGCGCACAGCCATGAAAAGGCGCGGCATTCGAGCGTACCGGTGAATGACTACCAGGGCTTCTGGGGCGCGCTGGGTTGCTCGTGCTTCGCGTTCTAAGCTGAGCTTATGTGAAAGGGGGCCAGTTATTGGCCCCCTTTTTCGTTCCTTCAGTGCTGGCCTCTTCGCCGGCAAGCCCGCTCCCACAGGTACTGCACAGCCCTCAGGACCTGCGCGGTCCCTGTGGGAGCGGGCTTGCCCGCGAAGAGGCCGGTAAGGCCTGCATCAATGGTGTGCCTTGTGTTCAACGCCAGCCAACAGGTGGCGGATCTTCACCTCGACCCCGTCGGTCTGCAGCATTCTGACTCGCGCCTCGATCTTGAGCTCCCCCCGGGTCACCCGATGGTGATGCCGCAAATGCTCCAGCCAAGACTCCTCGAAGAAGAACTCCAGCCATAGCGCAGGATCTGCACTGTCCCGCATCAACCCCCACGACAGTGCGCCATTGCGCTTGCGCATCGCCTCCAGCTCCCGCGCCGCCTGCTGAAATGCCTCGGCCTTGGCCGGCTCGATGTGGTACTCCACGGTGACCATTACCGGCCCGCTTTCCTTGTCCATGTCATCGCTGAGCACCGGCACCGGCCAGTGCAGCGACGGCGTCAGTTCCTCGGCTTCGGTCTCCGGCAAGGTGACCTTGCAGGTCAGCAAGGTGCCCAGCGCCAGGCCACCTGCGGCCAGCAACAGGCTCAGGGTAATCGATGCATGGCTGGCCAGCGTGCCCCACAGCAAGCCGCCGCTGGCCATGGCGCCGAAGAAGAACAGGATGTACACCGACAACGCCCGCGCCCGTACCCAGGCCGGTACCGAGGTCTGCGCCGCTACCTGCAGGTTGGACAGCACCGCAATCCATGCCGCGCCACTGAGCAGCATCGCTGGCAACAGCGCGTAGAAGTTGCGCACCAGCGCCAGGGCCAGCAGGAACAGGGCATACACCAGGCTGGCGAGCAGCACCAGGCGGTCGCGGCTGATGCGCTCGCGCTGGCGCGGCAGCAGCGTGGCGCCGGCCACCGCGCCGATGCCGATGGCCGCCAGCAGCAGGCCGAAGTCGGCCGCGCTGCCGTGCATCTCACCGCGCACGATCAGTGGCAGCAACGAGGTCCCGGCGCTGGCGCAGAAGAAGAACGCCAACGCCCGCAACAGCACGGCCTGCAAGGGTTTGGCACTGCGTGCGAAGCGCAGGCCGGTGCGCATGGCAGCGACGAAGCGCTCGGCCGGCAGCAGCGGCTCCTTCACCTCACGCTTCCACAGGAACAGCACCAGGATCACGCCGGCGAAGGACGCGGCATTGAGGGCAAAGGTCAGCCACGGGCCGACCATGCTCACCACCACACCGGCCAGCGCCGGGCCGATGGCGCGCGACACGTTGATGCCGACGCTGGAAATGGCCACCGCGTTGGCCAGGTCCTGCTTGCCCACCAGCTCCGGCGTCAGCGCGCTCCAGGCCGGCATCATCAACGCCGTGCCGATGCCCAGCGCCAGGGTCAGCACCAGCAGCAGGGTGACGTTCATCAGGCCGAGCAGGGTCAGTGTGGCGAGCACAACGGCTACCGATGACATCCACAATTGCACCAGCAGCAGGTAGCGGCGCTTGTCGACGATATCCGCCGCTGCGCCGGCCGGCAGGGCGAGGAAGAACATCGGCAGCGAGCCGGCCACCTGGATCAGCGCCACATGCAGCGGGTTGGCCGACAGCGTGGTCATCAGCCAGCCGGCGCCCACCTCGTGCATCCAGGTGCCGATGTTGGAGGCGATGGTGGCGATCCACAGCATGCGGAAGGTGGTGTTGCGCAACGGGCTCCAGGCGCCTGAAGGGGAATTGCTCATGTCAGAAGCTGCCTTTGAGGGGGTATTCGATGATCAGGTATATACGGTCGATGTCATCGCCGGCCTGGGCCTGGTTGGCGCGGTGGCTGACGTGGGAGAACGACAGGCTGAGGTCCTTGGCGGCACCGGACTGGACCACGTATTTCAGGTCGACGTCGCGCTCCCAGTGCTTGCCGCCCTGGCCGTACTGGTTCACATAGGCTCCGCTGGACGGGGCGTGACTGCCATCGATACCGCGGCCGCTGACGTAGCGGCCCATCAGGCTCAGGCCAGGCACGCCGAGGGTGGCGAAGTTGAGGTCGTAGCGCAGTTGCCAGGAGCGCTCGCCGGGGCCGTTGAAGTCGGCGTACTTGATCGAGTTTGCCAGGTAGATGGAGTCGCCGCCGACGAAGTCGAACGGCGTGTCGCCCTCGACCTTCTGGTACGCCAGGGTCAGGGCCTGAGCGCCGAAGCTGTATTTGCCCAGCAGGCTGTAGGCGAGAGTGTCGATCGCCCCGGCGCTGGCATTGCCGGTGTCGCGGGTCTTGTAGAGATTGCCGTCCAGGCGCCAATTGCCTTCTGCCAGGTTCAGGTTGAGGTAGGCCTGGCGCCAGGTGTCCTCCAGCTGCCCGGCGTACAATGCGCCGCCGAAGGGGCCGTGCGGCGCAAAGGTGGCGCCGGCTAGGCTGATGGCGCGGTTGCGGGTGGTGGCGCCGTAGCCGCTGAAATCGTCGTGGGTGGAGCTGTTGTCCTGGTTATTGAAGGCCGTGAAGCGCCCGGCCTGCAGGCGCCAGTCAGGCAGGTCGGTATTGTCCACGAACCAGCCGGTGGCGTACTCCGGATGCAGGCGCTTGTCGGCGGTGTCGAAAACCGGGGTTTCGACGGTCATTTCACCGTAACGCAGCTGGGTGTTGCCCAGGCGCAGCTTGAGCGCGGCGCCGGCGCTGGAGTAGTCGGACTCGGCGCGGCCATCGCTGTCGCGGGGCAGCAAGCCGGTGCCGGCATGGCCGCGGCCGCCGTCGAGCTTGAGGCCGAGAAAGCCATGGGCGTCGAGGCCGACACCGACCGTGCCTTCGGTGAAGCCCGAGCGGACCTCGCCGATGAAGCCCTGGGCCCATTCCTGGCGGTAGTTCTGGCCGCTGGCGGAGGGCGAGCGGAAGTCGCTGTGCAGGAAATAGTTGCGGCTGAGCAGCGACCAGCCGGGATCTTCTGCCAGGCTGAGTGCCGGGCAGAGGGCGAGGGTGGCGAGCAGGGCGCGGCCTGGTCCGGGGTTGGCGCGGATCATGGGGCCTCCAAGGGGGATGATCCGGGACTGTGGAGCAAGGATAGGCCAGCGGTCTTGTAAGGGTGTGCTGGAACGGGCAGCTAGAGGCTGAACGCCTTGGCGATCGCATCGATCACCACCCGCACCCGCGCCGTATGGCGGACATCCTGATGGGTCACCAGCCAGATGTCGTAAGGCCTGCCTTGCGCCCACACTTGCTGCAAGCCCGCACGTGCGCCCATCGGCACCGGTAGTTCACCCAGCCCGATGCCACTGGCCAGTGCTTGGCGCACCATCAGACCCGAGGTGCAAGTCATGGCGATGCGCCCTTTGGCGATCGGTTCGCCGGCCAGTGTCACCTCCTTGCCGCTGTCCAGATAAGGCTGGTAGATCACCAGTTCGTGCCCGGCAAACGCACCACCGGGCACCGGCTCGCCAAAGTGCTGGAGGTACGTATGCGAGGCGAACAGTGCGGTTTGCCAGCGCGCCAGGCTCCGCACCACCAGTTCAGGGTTGTCCGGCTTGTGCGTACGTACGGCGATATCTGCCTCGCGCTGGCTGAGGTTGAGCATCTGCGTGGACGCGTGCAATTGCACCTCGATCCCAGGGTGTTCCTGGCGCAACCGAGCCACGGCTGGGATGATGAAGTCCGACGCGAAGGCGTCGGTACTGGTCACTCTCACCACCCCGCTCAGGCGGTCATCCAGTCCAAGAATCTGCCGCTGCAGGCCGGCGGCGGCAGATTCCATCGCCAAGGCAGCCCGCATGGCCACTTCGCCGGCGCTGGTCAGGGAGTAACCGCTGGAGGTCCGCAGGAACAGCGTGGCATGCAGCGCGCCCTCCAGCGATGCGAGCCGGCGACCCACCGTGGCCTGGTCCACGCCCAGGCGGCGTGCGGCGCCGCGCAGGGTTTGCTCGCGGCACAATGCAAGAAACACGCGGGTGTCGTCCCAGTTCATCGAAGTCGTCCTCGGTGATGCGAAAATGCAGGGCTGGTATGTAAACTCGCTGCGTTATTTCATCGTTCGGCGAATTTATGCTTTCCCCATCACCATCATCAAGCGCCGTTCACGGGGCAGGGGAAAATCATGAACAATTCGATACGTGCACCCTGGTTGCCGATTTGGGCTGGGCTATGTGCCAGCCTGGTCGGGATCGGCCTGGCACGGTTTGCTTATACACCGCTGATTCCGGCACTGATCGGTGCTCACTGGTTCGCCAGTTCAGCAGTGGTCTATCTGGGGGCGGCGAACCTGGCCGGCTACCTGATCGGCGCCCTGATTGGCAGGCCGCTGGCTGCCCGGTGGTCGAGCGCCATGGCGCTGCGCGGCATGATGGTGCTGGTGAGCCTGACATTCCTGGCGTGTGCCTGGCCGTTGTCGGTGAGCTGGTTCTTTGCCTGGCGCCTGCTGTCGGGCGTGGCAGGTGGTGTGATCATGGTGCTGGTGGCCAGCGCAATACTGCCCCATGTCACTGCCTCGCGACGCGGCCTGGCCAGCGGGGCCATCTTCCTGGGGCTGGGCCTGGGCGTCGCGGCTTCTGCGAGTCTGGTGCCATGGTTGCTGGATAAAGGCCTGCAGCAGACCTGGCTGGGGCTGGCCGCGTTGTCGCTGCTGCTGACCGTTACCAGCTGGGCAGGCTGGCCCGTTGAACTTGAACATTCGTCGGTGCCCTCCGCACGGCGGCAGGCGGCGGTTTCACCCGCAATTCTCGTGCTGTTTGGGCAATACGCGTTGATGGCCACGGCGCTGGTGGCACCCATGATGTTTCTGGTCGATTACATCAGCCGCGGCCTGGGCGCGGGCACCCACGCTGGCGCTGTAATATGGGGACTCTATGGCCTGGGCGCGATTGCCGGACCGGTACTGTATGGGTTGTTGGCCGATCACCTCGGTGCCCGTGCCGGCATTCGTCTGGTGCTGTTGGCACAACTGGGTGCGCTCGGGATCTTGCTGAGCAGTCACGACCTGCGCCTGCTGGGTGCCGCCGCGCTGCTGATCGGATCCTTCCCCCCGGGCATCGTGCCACTGGCGCTTGCCAGGGTGCATCAGCTGGTGGACGGCCATGACCGGCAGAATGCGACCTGGAGCCGTGCGACAGTTTCGTTCGCCAGTTTTCAGGCCATTGCCGGCTACGCATACTCGGCGTTGTTCGCCGCCACGGATGGCCACTACGGTGTGCTGTTCGCGGTGGCGGCCGGGGCGGTGTTGCTGGCGCTGCTGGTCGACCTGCTGCTCAAGGAGCGTCAGGCCATGTCGCTGATGGCGAACTCTTCGGCCAGGTGATCGATCAGCGCACGCACCGACGGCAGCAACCCGCGCCGCGACGGGAAGATCGCATGCACGATGCCACAACGCGGGTGCCAGTCTGGAATCAGCTCTACCAACCGCCCCGCCGCCAGGTCTTCACGCACCGCCACCCGCGGCAAGTGCGCAATGCCCACGCCGGCCACCACGAAGTGGCGCAGGGCGAACAGGTCATCGGTGACCATGCGTGGCGTATGCGGGATGACGATGCTGCGGCTGTTGTCCTCGCCCTGGAACAGCTCCCACTGGTACTCCCGCTGGGCGCTGCCCCAGTGCAGGCTCGGCAGCGTGCCGAGCAGCTGCGGGTCAAAGCCCATCGGCAGTTGTTCCAGGTACTGCGGCTGGCCGACCAGGCACTGGGTGCTGTTGCTCAGCACCTTCATCACCATGTCGGTGTTTTCCAATGGCGGGAAGCGTACCCGCAGGGCGATATCGAAGCCCTCGTGCAGCAGGTCGACGCGGCGGTTGGTGCTCTCGATGAACAGCTCCACCTGCGGGTACTTGAGCATGTAGCGGGTCAGCATCGGCCCGACCCAGGAATTGAGCAGGGTGGTCGGGCAGCTGATGCGCACCAGCCCGCGCGGTTCGCTGCGGTTGCGCTCGATGATCTCTGCCGCACCCTCGGCTTCCACGCGCATGGCCAGGCAACGGTTGTAGTAGGCCTGGCCAATCTCGGTCAGCGAGCAGTGGCGGCTGGTGCGGTGCAGCAGGCGCACGCCGAGGCGGTCCTCAAGGTCGGCGATGCGCCGGCTGAGCTTCGACTTGGGCATGTCCAGCGCCCGGCCGGCAGGTGCGAAGCCACCGTGTTCCACGACTTGGGTGAAGTAGTAGAGGGAGTTGAGGTCTTCCAATGATCGGTCTCCGGGTATTCGGTTGCCTGTGCCGGCCCTTTCGCGGCTAAAGCCGCTCTTACAGGGACCGCGCAGGCCTTGGGCCTTCGGTGATCCTGCAGGAGCGGCTTTAGCCGCGAAGAGGCCGGCACAGCCCCTACAAATCCATCGTTCACAAAACGGAACGCTAAAGCCAAATTCTGCTATCTACCGCCGTAAAGGTGATGATTTTAATCTGTGCCCATCAACACGAAACACCCCAGATTGCTGAAAAATTCATAAACCTTAGGAGCACAGACCATGAGCAAATTCACCTACAACCGCCTGAACAAAGATGACGCCGCTGTCCTGCTGGTCGACCACCAGGCTGGCTTGTTGTCCCTGGTCCGCGACATCGAGCCGGACAAGTTCAAGAACAACGTGCTGGCCCTGGCCGACCTGGCCAAGTTCTTCAACCTGCCGACCATCCTCACCACCAGCTTCGAGCAAGGCCCCAACGGCCCGCTGGTGCCGGAGTTGAAAGCGCTGTTCCCGGATGCCCCGTACATCGCCCGCCCAGGCCAGATCAACGCCTGGGACAACGAAGACTTCGTCAAGGCGGTGAAAGCGACTGGCAAGAAGCAACTGATCATCGCCGGCGTGGTGACCGAGGTTTGTGTAGCCTTCCCGGCGCTGGCGGCCCTGGAAGAAGAGTTTGAAGTGTTCGTGGTGACCGACGCTTCCGGCACCTTCAACGAAATGACCCGTGATGCTGCCCATGACCGCATGAGCCGGGCTGGCGCGCAACTGATGACCTGGTTTGGCGTGGCCTGTGAACTGCACCGCGACTGGCGCAACGACATTGAAGGGCTGGCGGCGCTGTGTTCCAACCATATTCCGGACTACCGTAACCTGATGACCAGCTATAACGCGCTGACTGCGGGTAAGTAATCGCTCGTTAGTTGGATGCAAAAAGGCCGGCTCCCTCTGTAGGGAGCTGGCCTTTCTTGTTTGCTGCGCTGGCCCTTTCGCGGGTAAACCCGCTCCCACATGTACTGCACAGTTTCAGCGCCTGTGGTGATCCTTTTGGGAGCGGGTTCACCCGCGAAGAGGCCAGCAAGGACAACATCAATTCATGGGCTGCGACTCAATCCCATCCAGCAATGCCTCAACCAACCCTTCTGCCATTTCGACTGCATTCAGGTTGCTCCAGAACAGGCTCTTGCCGGTTTCATCCAGGTGTTCCAGGGCTTTGTAGCCACAGTCGTAGGCGCCGCGCAGGTACTGGCCGACATGAACCAGGGCGTCGTGGGCAGAGACGCCCGGGTTTACTGTGAATAAAGGTGGATGGCCGGCATCGCAGCGGCTGAAAGCGCGTTGTGTGGTGCTGGGGAGGGGGGGATTGGGGACGATTCTTTTCACGGCAATTCCTTCTCTCGGGTTGAACTGCAACCACCCGTTTCCACGCAGAAGGCGGCAGTTGTGCGCGGGGTGGAAAACCGGTGAGAAGGCAAGCCGGTAGGCCAAAAGGCCTCACGCGCACAACTGCCATAACGGCAGCCCTTCATCACATCCGGGTTTCCACACCCGATCGCTGAACCGACAGCGACCCGGTCAGCCTAGAGAGCAGGCTTTCCCCGGACAATCAGACGGGCTTCGACACGGGACGTAGGATAATTCGTCAGGGTCAGCATTAACGTAGGAAATGGTTCGCTAGGAAGTAGGGCCTTGCTGAGAGACGGACGATTTTTTGATGGTTTTTGGCATCCGCGTAATGGTAGAGAGGTGACCGTCGGGAGGTTGCAGAATGGCCTCCAGGTGCCTGGCGATAGATTTCTGGCGCCTATGAGATCGAGCGCCGCGCGGGCGGCGCTCGATCGAATCAAACAACCGCTCCAACTCCCGCACTTCAGTACGGTTCTACCGTCAGCGTACGCATAACGATATTGCCTTGTGGCGCTGACTCCTCTTTCTTTAGAACTTTAGCATTTAATTTGTAAGGGCCGCTGCTGTCAACAGCAATGGAATCACCCACATTGTACGTATCATAAACATAATCTATTTCAGGGATGCCTTCGTGCGGAAGCGAATTGCCTGCGCTGTCTACGATTTTATACTTATAGATGAGGGTTCTATACAGCCCCGCTGGGGGGGCAGCCTCGTCCTCTTCGACCTCCAGTCTGAAGGTTAGATAATCCAAGCCATTTGGCGGGGTGTGGAGCAGGGTTTTCCGCAGGACTTTCAATGGTACATTCGAGCCACTTTCGCTCGTAGGAATGAGGTCGCCTTCCTTATATTTCTCAAATAGATGTTTTGGGTCTTTTACGGGGGTCGCATGATAAGTGGCAACAGATACTTCGTACGCTCTGCTAGGGAATTCGCTCATTTCTGTCTCCTGCAAAATTTGAGATTCGAAAATTTCCACGCCTGCCTTCACGGTCTGTAGCTGGCATTTTCATCATTTGTAGAAAGGAGAGGTACATTATTATTGACGTACGCCTTAAGAATGCAGTTTAAGCCGCAACTCGAATCAAGCAGCCGCTCCAACTCCACCCTCGCCACCGTGGTCACACGCAGCACTTAGGCGGCAGCGGCTATAGACACAGCTTTAGCTAAGGTCTGCTACAGTCAGCGTGCGCATGGTATTCCCGCTGCCTGGTGGTCTTAACTCATCTTTTTTTAGGATTTCAAGGCTTAATATTTCAGAGCCTTCACCCTTAACAAAAATGCGGTCGCCAACGGTAAGTTGACCAAAAATATAATCAATCTCAGGAATGCTTTCGTGCGGGATAATAGTGCCAGAGCTGGTTTCAATACTATAATTGTAGGCGGTTGACCACGTCAGCCCTTCTTCTTTATGAACCTCGTGCTTTTCAATGTGCAATCTGAAAGTGGTTGTATCAGCTGGTCCTGACCATTTATAAGTCAGGCTTTTCCCTGTTACTTTCAGCGGTACTAATGTGCCGCTTTCGCTTGTCGGGATGATGTCGCCTTTTTGATACTTTTCGAATAGCTGCCTCGGGTTTCTGACGGGGACCACGTCACCGTTGCCAATCCTTATGTCGAAGATTTTTTTGGGATATGTACTCATTTCTATCTCCTGCGAACCTTGGACTTGCAGGTAATGTATAAGTCATGGCCTTGATGAGCTACAACTGGCAAATTTATCAGTTGCAAAAAATTAATTTTGTATAAGCTACGTCTGGCTCTGTAATTTAATCCGCATCTGATTCAAACAACCGCTCCAACTCCGCCCGGGCCTCCTTGGCCGTCTGCATTACCTTGGCCCGGTCATCACGCACCTGCCCTTGGGCTACCAGCACCTCTTCGTCATGCTGGGTAAACCGCGCAATCCGGTCCGCCGCCTGCGCCTCGCTCAACCCCAACCCCACCAATGCCCGGCGGGTCATCTCCAGGCTGGAGTAGAACGTCTCGCGGATCGGTTCGGCGCCCACATCCGCCAGCTTGTGCACATGCTGGCGGTTACGCGCCCGGGCCAGCACTTTCAGGTGCGGGTACTGGCGTTTCACCCGTTCAGCGGTATGGATCGCGGCTTCAGGGTCATCGATGGTGATGATGAAGTACTCCGCCTCACCCACTTTGGCCGCATGCAGCACCTCGGGGCGCAGCGGGTCGCCGTAGAACACCGGCACCTGTTCGAACATGCGCGTCATTTCGATGGTGTCCACCGAGGTTTCCAGGGCAATGAACGGAATCTTCTGCGCCCGCAGGATGCGCGCGACGATCTGGCCCATGCGGCCCATGCCGACGATCACCACCCGCGGCGTGCCGGCGTCGATGGTCTTGTACTGCTCGGGCACTTCTCGCACCGGTTGCGGGCGCTTGAGTGCGCGGGCGCAGCCGAGCATCAGCAGCGGGGTAATGGCCATCGACAGGGTGATGGTCATCAGCAGCAGGTCATAGGTCTGAGTGTCGAACAGCCCCTGGTCCTTGCCCAGCTTGAACACCACGAAGGCGAACTCACCGCCGGCCGCGAGCACCATGCCCAGGCGCAGCGCACTGGCGCTGTTCAGGCCTCCGGCCAGGCGGCCGACGCCGATCAGCAACACCAGCTTCACCGCCACCAGCAGCAGGGTCAGGCCCAGCAGCACCAGTGGCATTTGCAACAGCAGGCTCAGGTTGGCGCCCATGCCGACGCTGATGAAGAACAGCCCCAGCAGCAGGCCCTTGAACGGTTCGATCTGCGACTCAAGCTCGTGGCGGTACTCCGAGTCGGCCAGCAGCAGGCCGGCAAGGAAAGCACCCAGGGCCATGGAAATGCCGGCTTCCTCCATCAGCCAGGCGGTACCGATCACCACCAGCAGCGCGGTGGCAGTAGACACTTCCGGCAGGCCGGTGCGGGCCACGGTGCGGAACACCGGGCGCAGCAGGTAGCGGCCACCGATGATGACCACGGCGATGCTGGCGAACACCTTCAGGCCGTGTTGCAGGCTGTCGCCGTGGCTGGTGTCCGGGCCGCTGGCGGCCAGCAGTGGGACCAGGGCGATCAGCGGAATTGCGGCGATGTCCTGAAACAACAGAATGGCGAACGCCAGGCGGCCATGGGGCGCGTTGAGCTGCTTGCTTTCGGCCAGGCTCTGCAGGCCGAGGGCGGTGGACGACAGCGCCAGGCCGAGGCCGAGCACGATGGCCGCCGGCAATGACTGGCCGAAGCCGAACAGGGCGATGGCACCGATCACCGCGCCGGTCAGCAAAACCTGGGCGGTGCCGACGCCGAACACGGACTTGCGCATCAGCCACAAGCGCTTGGGCGACAGCTCCAGGCCAATGATGAACAGCAGCAGGACGACGCCCAGCTCGGAAATGTGCGCCACGCTTTCGGTGTCGCGGATCAGGCCCAGCGCCTGCGGGCCAATGATTACGCCGGCAAGCAGGTAGCCGAGCACGGCCCCCAGTTGCAGGCGCTTGGCCAGGGGGACGGCGAGGACAGCGGCGAGCAGGAAGATCACCGCGGTTTGCAGAAGGCTGCCTTCGTGTGGCATGGGCTCTTACTCCATGAGCTGCGAGAGGCAGCATTTGAACAATGGAGAAGAATTCTGAGGAAAATAAACGCTTGCAACAACATGGCTGACAGGAAAAGACCGTCTTGCTGGCTGAGACAATGCGAGGCTTTTTGCGATGTTTTCCTTGGTTGTTGACGATCAGGGGCGCGATCGCCCCTGAATGCGCCAAGGAACAATAAAATGGAAGTGCAATTCGTGGTGATGCTTGAGTCAGTATTCTACAAATGCCCACCTATCCGGCTCACTAGAATTCTTGGCTAGCCCGTAAGGATTGTTCGGGATGGAGGATTTGTTAGGGGAAAAGATGGCTAAGCCATCCCTGAATTGGAAATCTGTAATGTCAGGAAAACGGAAAATGTCCCGCATTGAGAGGTTTCTTGGTGCGCCTGTTTCTAGGGCGGGAGTCAGGACGCCGTCTTTGAATTCCCACAGTTTACCATGGTAATACCGAGAGTTACTTAAGTTGTCGTAGCAAACCACTTGGTTTTCGGCAGCGTCGAGATAATCTATGTCAATGGGGTCCGAAGTTGCTTGGTCTATGGTAGAGTCGGCAGGGATTTTGATAGTTGATAATTCGATATTTGGCCCGATAAAACCAACTATCCTATCATATTCCTTAGGCTCTTCGGTTGCCAGTTGATAGTCTGCGTCTTCCTCTATGTTAAAGTAGAATAAGTGATATGTTTGGTTATTTCCGTTCCCAGATGATACTTCTTCTCTTGTCCAGTAGCCGTAATTTCTCAGGTTTTCAGTTTCACCTACCATCATACATAATCCGTGCCGGGCGATTAAGTATTTTCCTGAGTTGAGGTGTTTGAGGCAGTATTTATCGCTTCTGCTTGTCATGGCTGTACTCCCTGTTTGTCGAATGTGAATCCTCCAAGGCGTGCCTTAGTGTTGTTTGGAGTTCAATCTTCGGCAACTGGCAAATTTACTAGTTTTTCCGAAGAGATCGTGAGAGTACGCTTACCCATTAACTTTCAATGTCCCCGCCAAACTGCGCCCGATACTGCGCCGGTGTCATGCCGATCCGCTCGCAGAACACTTTCCTCATATGCCGGTCACTGCCAAACCCGCAGCGGGCCGCGACCACCTTCAACGGCAGGTCGCCGCATTCGAGCAGTTTGCGCGCCTGGTCGATCCGCGCATTCTGCAGGTACTGCAACGGCGTGATGCCGACCTCGCGCTGAAAGGTCCGAGCAAAGTTGCGCCCGCTCATGGCCACCAGGTCGGCCATCTTCTGCACGGTGAACGCCTGGTCTATATGGTCGACGATATACGCCTGCACCCGGGCAATCGGCGAGCCATCCCGCGGCACCGCCGCCAGCAGTGGCCCATAAGGTGTCTGCCCGCCCTGGCGGTGGCGCGCCACCAGCAGCACCTTGGCGACTTCCAGGGCCAGGGCCTTGCCGTGGTCCTCGGCGATGACGGCCAGCGCCAGGTCGATGCCCGCCGTGATGCCGCCGGATGTGATCAGGTCGCGGTCCATCACATAGATCTGCTCGGTCTCGACCTTGGCTTCGGGAAACGCCTGTGCCAGGCGCTCTACGTAGTTCCAGTGGGTGGTGCAGCGATAGCCGCTCAGCAACCCGGCGCGCCCCAGCAGAAACACCCCGGTGCAGATTGCGCCGAAGCGTCTGGCGCCGCGCACGGCCTCAGGTAGCCAGCGTTCCACTTGCGGCAGGGCGACGTCATAGGCCCCTGGCCCGCCTGGCACCAGCAGCAGGTCGACACTGTCCGGCAGTTCCACCAGGCTCAGGTCGGCAACCACCCGCAGGCCGCACGAGCCGCGAATCGGGCTTTGGTCTTCGGCCACCGTGAGCAGCCGGTAGTGTTTATCTTCAGGCAAGAAGCGGTTGGCAATGGCAAAGGCGTCCATTGGCCCGGTCACATCCAGCAATAGCACATCGTTGAACAGCACCATGGCTACGGTGCGTCGTGCGTGATTTTCCTGCATACCTCTATCGCCTTTGATACCGACCGCCAGCAGCGGCCTGAAGCTGAATACGAAACGCATCTTAAGGTATCGGCAAAAGGGGCAGGGCCAGCAGTGCACGTTTAAGAACAATTCAGGTCTGGCTCAGGACTTTGTCATGTGCCGGCGGCGAGACTTGCTGCATTGAACAGGAGAGTCGCCATGCACCCCGGGACGCCCCAAGAGCCACTGCCAACCCCTGGCGCGCTGACGCCGGCACGGTTGCGCCAGGCCAAGGAACTGATGCTGCGCAGCTCGCTGTCGATCATCGAGATCGCCAGCGTGTGCAACCTCACCCGCAGCCATTTCTCCCGCGCCTTCAAGGTCAACACTGGCCTCTCGCCCCAGGCCTGGCGCCTGCTGGCGCGCATGGAAAAGGCCAAGCGCCTACTCGCCACCGAGGCCCCGATCACCCACGTCAGCCTGGAATGCGGCTTCTGCGACCAGGCCCATTTCACCCGTGCCTTCAGCCGCCTGGTCGGCCAGCCGCCCAAGGCCTGGCGCCAGGCGCAAGCGCATCCTTAAGCCGGCGCTATCCGCCGGTATAACCCCTCGGGATAAGCCCTTGATTGAGCCCCGGCCCGTTTTCCCAACCCAAGGAGTCACCCCCATGAGCCAACCCGATTACAAGCGCCTCAACAAAGACGACGCCGTGGTGCTGCTGGTCGACCACCAGACCGGCCTGATCTCGCTGGTGCAGGACTTCTCGCCCAACGAGTTCAAGAACAACGTTCTGGCCCTGGGCGACCTGGCAAAGTTCTTCGGCCTGCCGACCATTCTCACCACCAGCTTCGAGCAAGGCCCCAACGGTCCACTGGTGCCAGAGCTGAAAGAGATGTTCCCTGACGCGCCGTACATTGCCCGCCCAGGCCAGATCAACGCCTGGGACAACGAAGACTTCGTCAAGGCGATCAAGGCCACCGGCCGCAAGCAGCTGATCATCGCTGGCGTGGTGACCGATGTGTGCGTGGCGTTCCCGACCCTGTCGGCGCTGGCTGAAGGCTTTGAAGTGTTCGTGGTGACCGATGCTTCGGGCACCTTCAACGAGACCGTGCAGCAGGCGGCCTGGGTGCGCATGACCCAGGCGGGTGCGCAGATGATGAACTGGTTCTCGGTGGCCTGCGAGCTGCACCGTGACTGGCGCAACGACATCGAAGGGTTGGGCAACCTGCTCTCGCTGCGGATTCCCAACTATCGCAACCTGATGAACAGCTATGCGGCGCTGACCCGTTGATGTAAGCCCGTACTGGCCTCTTCGCGGGCAAGTCGGGGCGCCGAACCGCCGCTCCCACAGCTACATCACTGGCTTCATGCCAGTGTTATCCCTGTGGGAGCGGGTTTACCCGCGAAGAGGCCAGTACAGGCTAAGCATTGCTCAAAGGCAACGTGAAGCGAATCCGGCAACCGCCGAACTCCGATACCTGAGCCTGCAACTGCCCGCCATGGGCTTGCGCCACCGAACTGCAGATCGCCAGCCCCATCCCCAGCCCAGCGTCCTTGGTGGTATGGAACGCGTCAAACACCCGTTCCCGCTCATCCGCCGCAATACCGGGCCCGTTGTCGTCCACGCAGATCTCGACCACATTCCCGGCAACTACAGACGCAATCCGCAACACCCCATCACTGCGATACCCCGACAGCGCCTCCAGCGCATTGGTGATCAGGTTGAATACCAGTTGCTGCAACTGCACCGGATCGGCCATCACGCTTACCCCTGCCTGCAACCGCGTCTGCACGTCGATCAGGTACTTGGCAGCATCGGCCGAGGTCAGGCGCAGCACCTCGCGAATCAGCTCGTCGACCTTGACCGGCTTGAGCTGCATCGGCGACTGCTTGGCCAGCGAGCGGAGTGCGCGGACGATGTTGGCGGCACGTTCGCTGTCATTGCGGATATCTTCAAGGCCAGCAATCGCCTCTTCCAGGTTGGGCTCCGCGCGCTTGAGCCAGCGCAGGCTGGCCGCGGCGTTGGAGGCGATGCCCAGCAGTGGCTGGCTGATCTCGTGGGCGATGGACGCCGACAACTCGTTCATCACCTGCAGGTGCGCGCTGCGTGCAAGTTCGGCACGTGATCGGCGCAGCTCCGCTTCCATCTGGGCACGGGCCTGGTTGTCTTCTGCCAGGCGTGTATAGAACTTGGCCGTCTGCAGCGATACCGCCGCCTGCGAGGCGAGGATCTCCAGCATGGCCAGGCGCTGGCTGCCGAACAGGTTCGGGACCAGGCGGTTTTCCAGATACACCAGGCCGATCAGCACGCCCTGAATCACCAGCGGCAGGCACAGCACCGAACGTGCATTCCTGGCGTGCAGTTCCTGGCGGAAGGCCTCGGGGCAATCGCTCAGGGCATCATTGAGCACCAGTGGTTTCTTGGTGCGCATGGTGGCGTTGATGATCGACAGCGGCGCCTGGGTCAGGAACCTCTGGCAGTTGTCCATGCTCACGTGCAGCCCGGCATCGTCGATGTAGGCGAGGGCCGCCATCTGAAACTCGGCGCCACTGACGATCAGCAGCGCGCCGTGGTCAGCGCCGGAATGCTGGGTGAGGTGACCCATCAGCGTCTCGATCAAGCCTTCGAGCAGCACTTCCTCGGACAACGCCCGGGCGGCCTCGATGCCGGCCTCCAGGTCCAGCCTGGCCTGCTGGGTGGAGCGGGAGGTCTCCTGGACGGGTTGCGTGCGCAAGAACGGGTGCAGGGCCTCCAGCTGGTGCACCTTGCCGGTCGCCCCCCATATATGAAAGCAGTCGCGGGCAATGCGCAGGTGCAGGTTGGCACCGGAAATCAGGCCGCTGGGGATGCACACCTCGGCCAGTTGTTCGTGGGCCAGGGCCTGCTCGTGGATGAAGCCGGCGGCGGTGGCGGCGATCTGCGCCTGGTCGAAGCAACGAATGGCCGCCAGGCCGTCGCCTTCGAGCTTGGCGATCACACCTTCGATCAGCAGCAGCTTGTTGCGGAAAGTCACCGGGTTGAAGCCGGCCCAGTGGCCGAAGCGCTCGCGCAGGGCCTGTAGTTCGGCCAGCTTGTCGGCAAGGCTGCCGGGGGCTTCCGGGCTGCCGAGAGCAAGGCCACGGAACAGGTGATAATCCGCCAGGTTGATGTGCGCAGGTGCCGACCAGGCGCTGTCGCCGGCGGCGCCAAGGCTGAGCATGGCTTGCGGGATATTGCCCAGGTAGAAGGCTGACATGCCGCTGAACAGGTGCTGGAAGAACAACGTGGTGGGTGAGTTCACCCGTGTGGACGGGGCCGTGCAGGGTGCACCGCTCAGGCTGGCGACAAACCCCTGTTGGGCGTGCAGGATCTGTTCGATATCGCTGTAGCCATAACCGCGTACGGTAGCCAGGCCCTGCGCCACTTCCTCGGCAACTTCCGGCAGATAGCGGCCCATGAACAGCGAGTCGGAAACCAGGTGGTTGCAGGCATAGCAGGTCATGGCCAGGTCACCGCTCAAACGCTTCGAGTCGACCGCCTCCAGCGCCGTGCGACGGGCGAATTCCATGGGCGAGGTCCATGCGCTGACCTGGTCCAGGGCCAGCAGGGCG
This sequence comes from Pseudomonas sp. NPDC089428, assembly GCF_044749325.1. Taxonomy (NCBI): domain Bacteria; kingdom Pseudomonadati; phylum Pseudomonadota; class Gammaproteobacteria; order Pseudomonadales; family Pseudomonadaceae; genus Pseudomonas; species Pseudomonas sp. NPDC089428. The sequence continues at coordinate 324,280 of NZ_JBIVHT010000002.1, read as the reverse complement.
CTGGTGAGGTCGGCCTCGAAGCCGTGCCGTTCGATCAGCTTGAGCGCGGCCAGGCAGCAGGCGTGGCCGTCATGGTAGCTACCGAAGCGTTCAGCGATCATTACCCCGTACCAGGCCAGGCCGTAGGTGCTGCCCGGGGCGACACCGTGCAGCAGCGACAGCTCCATGAGCTTGGCCAGGTGCAGAAAGCCGATATCGTCCTGCACGAAAAACGACGACGACAGGGTGGCCAGCAGGGCAATGGCAACTGTCACTTCCTCCGAGTCGGTGCGTGGCAGCGACGCCAGGCAATGTCGGCCCTTCTGTTCAATCAGGGCGTGGACATGGGCATGGCTGGCTTCTACCCGCTGCGGGTCGTCACCCCGGGCCAGGCTGATGCCCAGCAGTTCAAGGCCAGCGACGGCGCTGGTGATGGCGGCCTGGTAATCGCAGCGCAAGGTATGCAGGCGTGCCTGGAGCCGGTATACCTGTGCCCGCTCCAGCGTCGAGCGCGCGCGCTGGAGGCACTCCATGAGGCGGCCCTCGGCGTCGGCCATGCGCGCCAGTTGCATGTCGCATTCCGCCGCCATGCAGGCGATGGCAAAGGCATGTGTGGCGTGGCTTTGCAGCGTTGCGTCGTGGCGCAGCAGCTGTTCGCACGTTTGCAGGTAGGCCGCGCATTGATCATGGGAGCCGCTTTCACGGGCGCGCAGCGCCGCATCGCGTAAAAGCTGCAGGAAGACATCACTGTCATTCGCTGCAAACCCGCGTGGGCTGGCGCGTTGCAGTTGATTGGCGACCTCGAATACGAGCGCTTGCAAGTCGTTGGGCCAAGCCTGAAGCATGGCCTGAGCAATGCTTGCATGCAGCCGGGCGCGATCACGCACAGGCGTGAGTTGGTAGGCTGCCTCCATCACCCGGTCATGGGCGAAGCCCAGGCCCTTATGCCCCGGTAGCAGGAAACCCGCGTCAATCATGGCCTTCAACGGCTCGCCCGGCTGCGGCGCAAGCAGGTGATGAAGCAGGCGTTCATCGCAGCGGCTGCCCGCCGCGCTGGCGATTCGCAGCACATCGCGTTGGGGTTCCGGCAGGCGTGCCAGGCGGTGGATCATCAAATCGGCGACATTATCGGAGTACCGATGCCGGGCCACGGCTTTCAAGCACCACGACCAGCGCATGGCTTGGGTATCGAAGGTGAACAGGCGGTCCTCGACCATGGCCCTGAGGATCTGGTTGATGAAGAACGGGTTACCCGCGGTCTTGTCGAGGACCCGTTCGGCAACTGGCAATGCCTCGTCAGGGCTGACGTGGTAGCGCTCGCCGATCAGTTCGGCGACTGCGCCCACGGTCAGTGGGCGCAGGTTAAGTGTGACCTTGCGTAAATGCTCAGGCACGGCAAGTCGCGTGCCGGCGGATTGCGCATCATTGCGCCGGGCGAAGATCAGCAACAGGTTGCCGGGTGCCTGGGCAAGCAACTGTGCCAATAGCTGCCGGGACGCGTCGTCGGCCCACTGCAGGTCGTCGAAACACAGCACCAGCGGGTGGCCGGGGTGGCTGAACACTTGCAGGAATTCGACGATGGCCCGCTGTTCTTTCTGCAGCGCCAGGCGTGTGGGCTTTTCCGGCAGGTCGGGCAGGGGGCCGAGGATCAGGTGCAGGTCCGCTGCCAGTTTGCCGAGCAGCCGACCGTGGCCTTTGATGCGCTGCAGGATCTTGCGGCGCAGGGTGTCCAGGTCCTGGCTGTTCTTGGCCAGCAGCTGGGTGGTCAGCGAACCGAGGATTTCGACCCACGGTGCATAGGGCACTGCCTGTTCCAGGCTGTTGCACTTGCCGACAGCCCAGAAGCCTTCGGCATGGGTTTTGAGCGCGGTCTCGACCAGGCTGGACTTGCCCATGCCTGCAGCGCCGTTGATGAACAGCACCTGGGGCTTGCTGTCGCGACGCATGGCTTTGAGCATCAGGCCGATGAGCTTCAGTTCTGCACTGCGGCCATACAGGCGCTCGCGGCTGGGCGAAACCGGGTCGGCGCAGCCGGGCTCGAAGGGTGCGATGGTCTTGCTGGTGGCCCATTGCCGTTGGCAGTGGGCGAGGTCCACGGCCAGGGCGCGGGCACTCTGGTAGCGGGCGTCGGGTTCCTTGGCCAGCGCCTTGGCCAGGATCCGGCTCAGCGGCTGTGGTACCTGGCTGTCGACCTCACAGGCCGTGCGTGGTTGAACGCCGGCATGCAGCTGGCGCCAGTGCTGGGTATCGCGCCCGGCCAGCGGGAGTTCGCCCAGCAGCAGTTGGTAGAGGATCGCGCCCAAGGCATAGATATCGCTGCGCCGGTCGCTGCTGCTGCCGTGGGGGCAGATCTGCTCCGGCGCCAGATAGGCCCAGTTGCCGAGCGCGCTGCCCTGAGCACTGACCAGCTCTGGCGTGTCGGCCCGAAAACAGCCCAGCCGCACCCGGTGGTTCGGCTGCAGGCACACATGTTGCGGTTGCAGCGCACCGTGCAGCACATTGTGTTCGTGGGCCAGGGCCAGGGCGTTGGCGGCGTTTACCGCGATGTCGAGAAATGGCCCCACGTCGATCGGGCCGTGGCTGATCAAGTCGGCTATGGAGCGGCCGGCCGGGTACACCAGCAACGGCCCCTCGGCGGAGCGGACGAAGGCCGTAGGGATCACTGCCCACTGTGGGTCCAGCTGCAGGCGGTAGTCACGTTCCAGGCGCTGGCAGGCCGCAGGTGCCTCGACCGGTGCGCGCACGGCGATCCAGGCCTGGCAGGAGGCAGGGTCATGCAGGCGGAAGTAGCTGAGTTCGCCTTCCTGGCCCAGCTGCATGATGTCGCAACGATTCAGCCAGTCTTCGTCGATCGACTGGTCAAAATCGATGGGCCTTTGGGCGAGGCGTTCATCGAGCATCTAGCTCCCCCTGCTAACAACATCCAGACGCCCGAGTATACGCAGCGGGCCCAGTACGGATGCGGCTTGCAGCGGGCTTGGCAGGAACGGGCACGCTGTTGTCCGTTATCAATCCCTGGGGGCCGGTGGGCGCTTGTATAGTTTTGAGACCAACCTATCCCTCGGGATAATTGTCCGATCGCGTTCGCTGGCCTAGGCTGCCCGGGGCTGCGCAAACGCCCGTTCCCGCACGAGGAAACCATGATCCGAATAGGCAATGCCCAGGTGTCGCTGGAGCGGCGAGAAGCCTTTCTCGACGGCAAGCCGATCCCGTTGGGCGGGCGTGCGTTCGAGGTGCTGGCCACGCTGATCCGGGCCAACGGCCGGGTGGTTGGCAAGGATGAGCTGTTCAGCCAGGTGTGGGCCGGCACGGTGGTCGAGGACAACAACCTGCAGGTGCAGGTTTCGCTGCTGCGCAAGGCCTTCGGCGATCGCGGCTTGATCCAGACCGTGGCGCGCCGGGGCTATCGCCTGGCTGTCGAAGTCAGCCTCGAAGTGCCTTGCCGGGCACTGGGCCAGTCGCCGCTGTGTGCCGGGGTCGATGGCGCTGAAGCGGACGATGAGCCTGCCAGCGTGCCCGTGCTGGTGGTGGATGATGACCCTTCGGTGCGCAAGGCACTGGGCCGTCTGTTGCGCTCGCAGGACATTCCACACCAGTTGTTCGCCAGTGCCGAGGAGCTGTTCGACGCACGCCTGGAAACCCCCTGTGCTTGCCTGCTGCTGGACATGCATCTGCCCGAAACCAGCGGCCTTGAGGTGCAGGCTGCGCTGGTTCGGTTGGCGCTGCCCTGGCCAATCGTGTTCATGACCGGTTTCGGTACTATCCCCATGACGGTCCAGGCGATGCGCGCCGGGGCCGTGGAGTTTCTGACCAAGCCTTTCGACGAAGACCAGCTGCTGGCGCTGCTGGAGTCGGTGCGCGTCCGTGCCGTGAGCGAAGGGCGCAAATGGCGCCATGCGCGTCAGGTCGAGGAAAAGTACCAGCGCCTCACCCAGCGCGAACGCCAGGTGTTCTCGCTGGTGGCTGGCGGCCTGTCGCACAAGCAGATCGCCAGGGAAATCGGCACCAGTGAGGTGACCACCAAGGTGCACAAGAAAAACATCATGAACAAGATGCAATCCCGCTCGCTGCTGGAGCTGGTGGCCATGCACAACGTCATCGAGGCCCGGTCCGGCGCATGAGCAGAGCGGTGTGCATCGTCGATGACGATGCTTCGGTGCGCAAAAGCCTGGCCAACCTGTTGCGTTCGGCAGGCTTCGAGACCTTGGTGTTCGCGGCGGGGGATGTATTCCTGGGCTCGGACCTGGTGCGTGAGGCAGGGTGCGTGTTGCTTGACCTGAGGATGCCGGGGTTGAACGGGTTGGACGTGCAACGCGAGCTGGCACGGCGGGGTTGGCGCTTGCCGGTGATCTGCATGTCGGCGCACTGGGACGATGGTGCAGTCCAGGCGGCGCTGGGCAATGGCGCGCAGGCGTGCCTGGGCAAGCCGTTTTCTGAGGAGGCGTTGCTCAAGGTGGTCGAAGAGGCATTGGCAGGTTAGTGAGCACACCTGAGCAAGCATTTGCCGCGCAATCGGGCAATGCTCGTCGGATTGATAGAACCGCGAGACCTTTGCCATGCAACGCTTGAAGATCGTTTTCGACCCCCAATCGCCGACGCTGACTGCCTGCGGCCTGCTGTTCATGCGTGTGATGGCTGCGCTGCTGCTGTTTTTTATCCATGGCTTGCCCAAGCTGCTGGACTGGAGCGGGGAGTTGCAGCGCATCGAAGATCCTTTTGGACTGGGGGCGCCGCTGACCTTGGGCCTGGCGGTGTTTGCCGAGGTCGTCTGCCCGCTGTTGCTGCTACTGGGCGTGGCAGCGCGGCTGGCCTGCCTGCCGGTGCTGGCGGTATTGCTGGTGGCGCTGGTAGTGGTGCATCCGGACTGGTCGCTGGAGCAGGGGCAGTTTGCCTGGTTGCTGGTGGCGCTTTATGGCGGGTTGGCATTGACCGGGCCTGGGCTGTATTCGGTCTCTGGGTTAATTGGTAGAAACAAGGTTGCCTGATGAATCTTGGGGCCGCTTTGCGGCCCATCGCCGGCAAGCGCGGCTCACACAGGTTGGACCGACCTGAAGGCTTGCACAAAACCTTGTGGGAGCCGCGCTTGCCGGCGATGGGCTGCAAAGCAGCCCCAAAGATCTAACTGCTCCCCGGCCGGTACTGTAAGGCCTCGGCCAGATGCCCTCGGCTGATCGCCTGGCTGCCTTGCAGATCTGCCAATGTGCGTGCAACCTTCAGCAGCCGATGCGCTGCCCGCAAAGAAAGGCTCAGCCGCTCACAGGCAGTCTCAAGCCACGCCTGGTCGGCCGCTGCCAGCTGACAATGGCTCCGCAACCCCTCCAGGTTCAGAAACGCATTGGCACAGCCTTGCCGCCGCTGCTGCACTTCACGCGCCTCGGCCACCTTGGCTGCCACATCCGCGCTGGTCTCGCCGCTCGGCTGGTTGTCGAGCGTGGTGGTCTCGCGGGCCACGGTCAGGTGCAAGTCAATTCGGTCAAGCAGCGGGCCTGACAGCTTGTTGCGATACCGCGCGATCTGTTCGGTACTGCAACGGCAGCGGCCGGTGGGGTCGCCCAGATAGCCGCAAGGGCAGGGGTTCATCGCCGCCACCAGCTGAAAACGCGCCGGGAACCGTACCTTGTCGCGCGCCCGCGCAATCACGATCTCGCCCGATTCCAGCGGCTCGCGCAGCACTTCCAGCACCCGCCTTTCAAACTCTGGCAGCTCATCGAGAAACAGCACGCCGTGGTGCGCAAGGGTAATTTCGCCAGGCTGCGGCCGGCTGCCGCCACCCACCAGTGCCGGCCCCGAGGCCGAATGGTGGGGGTGGCGGAAAGGCCGCTGGGGCCAGCTGCTCAGCGGCGCATGACCACTGACCGACTGGATCGCCGCCACTTCCAGCGCTTCGTGCTCGTCCAGTGGCGGCAGCAGGCCGGGAAGGCGGCTGGCAAGTAACGTCTTGCCTGTGCCGGGAGGCCCGGTGAACAACAGGTTATGCGCCCCTGCCGCGGCCAGCAGCAGCGCCCGCTTGGCCGCAACCTGGCCCTGCACCTCGCTCAGGTCCGGGTAAGGCTGCTGTTGCAGGACCAGGCCATTGGCGGAAAAAGGCGGCAGCGGTACTTGCCCGTTAAGGTGTGCCACCAACTCCAGCAGGTGCCCCACTGCATACACCACAAGCCCGCCAGCCAGGCTGGCCTCTTCGGCATTCTCCCGTGGCACTACCAGCGCCCGGCCAGCCTCGCGCGCCGCCAGCGCCGCCGGCAATACCCCCTGCACCGGGCGCAACTTGCCTGACAGTGCCAGCTCGCCCAGGCACTCCATTTCCGCCAGGGCTGGCAACGGCACCTGGCCATCGGCGGCCAGGATGCCCAGGGCGATGGCCAGGTCATAACGCCCGCCGTCCTTGGGCAGGTCGGCAGGGGCGAGGTTCTGGGTGATGCGCCGCTGTGGATAATTCAGCCCGGAATTGACGATGGCGCTGCGTACACGGTCCTTGCTCTCCTTGACCGTGGTTTCCGGCAGTCCGACCAGGGTGAGATGGGGCAGGCCGTTGGCCAGGTGGGTTTCGACGCTGACCGCCGGGGCCTGCACGCCGACCTGGGCGCGGCTATGGACGAGGGCGAGGGACATGGACGCTCCGTTGTCACTGGATATAGAGCCGCTTCCTGCGGCTTGTCGAAGCCTAGTGAGTTTCGGCAAGGCAGGCGCAAGAAAAATGCGACTTTGTTTTGCATACCAGTTTTTTCCCTGCCTTTTCACATGATCTGACAACTTCTGGATCCAATATCTTTGCGAAGAGCCCGGCTATGGCTTAGTGTTCAAGAGCGACTGTTGTTGCCATTGGATGGCAGCACAACCCTGAAATGGACTTAAGGTACTGCCCGTGCAAACGCTCATTCGCACCCGCCAGCAGATCCGAGAACGGGTGCAGGCCAATGAATTCGCTGAACTCAACCGCTTGTTCGATGCGCTCCAGGCGCAGTGGCGGCAGGCGCCTCCCGGTGAGTGTCCCGCCTACCTTGAGGCTGTGCAGGGCTACATGCTCGATTGCGACATGCAGGGCGCCAAGGCCCTGACGCAAACCCTCAAAAACTGGATCGACGCCTGCCCCAAGGCCTATCACCCGCAGGTGGTGATGGGGTTTCACTGCTTCAGCCACGCCTGCCTGATCCGTGGGCAGGTTGGCTCCCATGACGTTTCCGAAGAACGCTGGCTGGCTGCCGAACAGGCCTGCGAAAAGGGCGCGGCGCATTTCCTGCGGGCCATGGAGTGCTGCGAGCAACCGGTTGCCGCAGTGATCGGCATGCTGCACATCAGCGCGTACTTGCGCGAACCCGGCTGGTTGGTCGAATTGTTCGCTGGCCAGGTGGCGCGCTATCGGCCCAGCGCACATGCCGATGTGGAAGTGCAGGAGGCCGCTGCGCCGCTATTGGTCAGATGCGGCCTGACCCCCTTGCAGACGCTGCCGCAAACATTGCCTGCAGGGTTGAGCGCGCGTTTGCATGAGCAGGGCGAAAGTGCCCGGGATTATTGGCTGCGCCATGCGCTGGCGTGGTTTCCCGGCTGCTTTGAGGCGATCGAGGCCTTTGCCACTTACCTGACCCCACGCTGGGGCGGCAGCCATCAGGCGATCGACACCCTGGCCCGCGGCCCGCTATGCCACGGTTGGCCCGAAGCACAGCGCAATGCGATTCGCTGGCTGGCCCTGGAAGACACGTTCTGGCTGCCGCATGCCAAGCAACTGCCACAGGTCGCGAGCTGGCAAAGAACCTTTGCCCAATGGGCCCAGCGCGAACTCAGGCCTAAGGAGCGCGCTACGCTGCTGGCCCGGCGTGGCGCCCTGCGGCGCTATTCGATGCATGATTACGACGGAGCGATGCGCGACTTTGTCGACAGTGTCGCGCTCTACCCTGACCATGGCTTTGTTCCGGCCATTGGCGAGCCTTTCCATAGCCTTGTGTGCCTGGTGCTGTTCCACGAGGCTGAAGACGATTCGCAGGTATTGCGCACCGTCATCGAGCGGCTGTGCGACGACCGTCGCCAGGCGGCGGCCTGTGCACTGCGGGCTGCGGGGCATCAGTTCGGGCTGTGGGGCTTTGGGCAGTCTGCCGCGCAGGCAAGCACGTGGTTGCGTTTGGCGGTCAGGCGCCAGTGCGGGCGCGAGGGGCAGGGCTTCGATGTGCTCGATGTGCCGCGCCTGCTCTGGGCGGCCAACCTGCATGAGGCCGCGCATTACCTGTATGAGGGCTGTGCGGAGCTGAATCTGCCGGATGCTGCCATCGCGCTGTACGATCTGCATCGCGGCTGGCTGGACAACACCCCCGAGCAGTATCTGAGCAACAAGGCGGCCGAGCACTGGCTGCTGCGCGCGGCGGAGTCTGGCCACTCGCTGGCCAAGTTCGACCTGGCCCGCCAGCGGATGAGCCTCCCGCAAGGGCTGGAAGACCGAAAGGCGGTGCTGGCGGTCAAGCGGTTGTTGCTCGATGTCCTGAACCATCCACACATCCATGCCAAGGCGCAATTGCAGCTGGGCATCCTGCTACGCCAGCACGGTGATGCGCGGGAGCGTGTCGAAGCGGTCGACTATCTGCAGGGGCTGGCCGAGCACCCTGATGCCTGGATTGCAGCGCGTGCCTGTGCGGAACTCGGGCTGGCCTGGATGCAGGGGTATGGTACGCGCAAACAGAGCCGCTTCGCGGCAATCGAATGGGCCAATCGCGCGGTTGCGTTGCAGCCAAGTGATCCGCTCATCGAAGCAATACAGGCCGAGATCCGCAACTCCCACAGCCGGGTGAAAACGTTGTTCACCGTGTGTGGGGCCGCGCTATTTCGTGGCACCCTGCAGGCCTGCGAGCTACCGCCCAAGGCCGGTGGTCAGCACAGGGCTTCGGCCTGATTGAAGTCAGGGCAGCCACGGCTTTCATGGATTGGCGCCGGGGGTGAAATTTGACGCCTTATCGATTGTTATTCCTGTGCTGCTGGCGCCATCCGCGCTTCCAGCTCGGCGACTTGCTTCTCCAGGGCCTCAAGCCGGGCGCGGGTGCGCGCCAGCACGACCATCTGGCTGTCGAATTCTTCACGGCTGACCAGGTCCAGCTTGCTGAAGGCGCCTTGCATCAGCACCTTGAACTGGCTTTCCAGTTCGGCGCGAGGCTGCGCGGTATCGCTGCTGAACAGGCGCGAGGCCTGGTCGCTCAGGGCGTCGAGAAGGGCTTTGGGCGCGAGCATGTCGGGCTGTCCACTGATGCTGAGAAATGGCCCGCAGTGTAACACGGGGCAAAGCCGTGCCATCGACCCCAATGGTTGCACATTTTTCGAGCAACTCGCCGGGCTCGAATGCACCGAAGTTGTGCATGTTTTCCATGCTGGCGACTGGCCAATCCCGACTGATTCACATAACTCGCTGTTTTCCGGTGGTTTAGCGGAACTGGCAAGGTTTCTGCAAAGACCTGTACGAGCCATGCACTGATGCAGTTCCTTGTGACCAGGCAGTGCGCACGCGGAGCCGGATGCCGACGACGCGTTACAAAGCCAACCGCTGCGCTTAGACTTGAGACGGGTTTGTTTTCCTGGGGCAAGTCCACCAAATCGGGAGAGAGTTTCATGAAGCTAGTCACAGCCATCATCAAGCCGTTCAAGCTGGACGACGTGCGCGAGTCGCTGTCGGAAATCGGCGTGCAGGGCATTACCGTCACCGAAGTCAAAGGTTTCGGCCGGCAGAAGGGCCACACCGAGCTGTATCGCGGCGCGGAGTACGTGGTCGACTTCCTGCCCAAAGTGAAGATCGACGTCGCCATCGACGACAAGGACCTTGATCGAGTGATCGAAGCCATCACCAAGGCGGCCAACACCGGCAAGATCGGTGACGGCAAGATCTTCGTGGTGAATCTGGAGCAGGCGATCCGCATCCGTACCGGCGAAACCGATACCGACGCGATCTAAGCGCCGAAAAAAGCCTCACCAAACCCAACGCCCCAGGAGAAAACAACATGACTCTGCGTAAGATCGCAGGGCTAGGAGCCCTATTGTCCCTCGTAATGCCCGGGCTTGCCTTGGCAGAGGAAGCAGCTGCCCCAGCGCTGAACTCCGGCGACACCGCCTGGATGCTCACCTCGACAGCGCTGGTGCTGTTCATGACCATTCCGGGCCTGGCCCTGTTCTACGGCGGCATGGTGCGTTCCAAGAACGTGCTGTCGGTGATGATGCAGTGCTTCGCCATCACTGGCCTGATCAGCATTCTCTGGGTCATTTACGGCTACAGCATGGCCTTCGATACCACCGGTATGGAAAAGGGCGTGCTCAACTTCAATTCCTTCGTCGGCGGGTTCTCCAAGGCGTTCCTCAGCGGCGTCACGCCTGCGAATCTGACCTCGGCCACCGCACTGTTCCCTGAAGCGGTGTTCATCACCTTCCAGATGACCTTTGCCATCATCACCCCGGCGCTGATCGTCGGTGCCTTTGCCGAACGCATGAAGTTCTCGGCGATGCTGGTGTTCATGGGCATCTGGTTCACCCTGGTCTACGCACCGATCGCCCACATGGTCTGGAGCGGTGACGGCGCGCTGCTGTGGGACTGGGGCGTGCTCGACTTCGCTGGCGGCACCGTAGTGCACATCAATGCCGGTATCGCTGGCCTGGTCTGCTGCCTGGTCATGGGCAAGCGCAAAGGCTACCCGACCACCCCGATGGCCCCGCACAACCTGGGCTATACCCTGATGGGCGCGGCCATGCTGTGGATCGGCTGGTTCGGCTTCAATGCCGGCTCCGCCGCCGCCGCCAACGGCACTGCTGGCATGGCCATGCTGGTGACCCAGATCGCCACCGCCGCCGCTGCGCTGGGCTGGATGTTCGCCGAGTGGATCGGCCACGGCAAACCGAGCGCCCTGGGCATCGCTTCGGGTGTGGTAGCAGGCCTGGTTGCCATTACGCCGGCTGCCGGTACCGTGGGCCCGATGGGCGCGCTGGTGATCGGCCTGGTCTCGGGGGTGGTCTGCTACTTCTGCGCCACCACTCTCAAGCGCAAGCTGGGCTATGACGACTCCCTCGACGCTTTCGGCGTGCACGGTATTGGCGGCATCATCGGCGCCATTCTCACCGGCGTGTTCGCGGCACCGGCCCTGGGCGGCTTCGGCGCGGTCACCGACATCGGCGCCCAGGTCTGGGTCCAGGCCAAGGGTGTGATTTTCACCGTGGTCTACACCGCCATCGTCACCTACGTGATCCTCAAGGTGCTGGATGTGGTGATGGGACTGCGGGTCAACGAAGAAGAAGAGTCGGTCGGCCTCGACCTGGCTCAGCACAACGAACGCGGCTACAACCTGTAACCGCGACGCTGGAAAAACTTGCCCGGTTCGCCGGGCATTTTTTTGCCTGTTTTTTACCTTTTCCCGCAGAGCAAACGGTTTATCTCTCACGTTCGCGACGTAGGCCAAAAACTTACAAGTCTCAGGGCATTTATGGAGCTTTGCTTTTTCCACGAGCGCGCTAGAATGCGCGCCGAAGGGTGTTTGATGAGCAGTCCACACGCTTCGCCAGCCTTTGCTAGGCTTGCCAATAGCGAGTGGCCAGCAGGGCTCTAGAATCTTGTCAGGTCCTGCCAGGAGCAGGGCCTGCCAGGTCCGCCTCCCAACAGGAGTGCCGACCCAAGGGCAGTGGCCAATCCACGGCCAGTTGAATTTTCACCGGTGACGGCCGGTCTACGGCTGCACCGGTCTATAACTAACCTGCTTTTCGCAAGTCATGAGGTAGAACATGAGCGACGACGATCTGGAAAATGATGACCTCGAAGTAGGCGACGAAGACGAAACCGATGACGGCCTTGAAGCGGCCGCCGATGATGTTGCCGAAGACGCTGGCGATGACGACAGCAGCCCGGCTCCCGCTGCCAAGGGCAAATCCAAGGCGGCTGTCTCGGTAGACGAGATGCCGAGCATGGAAGCCAAGCAGAAGGAACGTGACGCCTTGGCCAAGGCCATGGAAGAGTTCCTCGCCCGCGGTGGCAAGGTGCAGGAAGTCGAGGCCAACGTGGTCGCCGACCCGCCCAAGAAGCCGGACAACAAGTACGGCAGCCGCCCTATCTGAGTGGCTGGATGCAAAAGAGCCCGCCGTCGCTGCGGGCTTTTTTGTGGGCGCTGAGTAGGTAATGGAAATTTCCTACATTAGAAAAAGACGCGTCTGCTAGATGTTTTTTGCGCCGCCGGGCAAGCATCGTGCTTCAGCCTGGAGGATTTATGGACAAATTGGTTCGTCGTTGTGAACTGCGCAAGGAAGACCTCCCGAAAGTGGAGGACCCTTTCTTTGCTGAGTCAAAGGTAAAGCGTGCTCTGCAGTGCGGAGGGTATCTACGCGGAGAGGTTGAATTTCTGAGGGATTGTGGCATCACTCTCGTGCAGCAGCTCTCTGAGCAAGGTCTTGAGATAGCACTAAAAGAAATTAGAAGCGGCCGTTGGTTGTTTTTGACCAGCGAGCCTTTCAGGCCCATGAGGTTAGATGGCCAAATAGGAGCGACACAGTGCTTTCCTGGCTCTGATTATCTGGATCGGCAGGCTGAAAGGAAAAAAGGTCCGGGTAAGTGGCGCACTATCGACATCGATTATGACGGGTTGAAAAATACATTCGCCATGCTGCAGAACCGCCTTGGCTCGCTAGGTGACGAGGGTCGTATCTTCGGCTCGGAAGGAAAGGATTATGACAACACCTCCCGTGTCGTGACCCAGCAGTGGGTTCCCCTCGATAGTCATGATGATCATCTGGCATCACGATCTGTCGTTCATCGCTACGGCGAATTACGGGCTATCACACAACGCTACTTTGAAGGAGAGGATAAGTGGCAGGTCAGTGGTAAGTCTTGGCATTGGCAGCCAGTTCTTCCTTTTGAAACCTACGAACACCGGGAAAAGAAATGAAGCCCGGAGGACGAAAAACGGAGCGTTGGGCATTGCGATTATGGGGTGGGCTGGATGCCCTTTCTTTGCTCCTCTACGTCGTGGCCAGCATACGACGTGGGCATCTGCCTTTCGTTACTGATCTGCATAACCTGCTGAGCTTTCTGGATGAGCAAGGTTTCGTCACCAGTGTGCTGGTGGTCATGAATTTGGTGCTGCAAGTTTCGATCATTCTCAGTGCCGTGCTTTTGCTTGGTGGCAGAACGGCTGGTGTGTATCTGGGGCTTGCGCAAATTCCCTTGAGGCTGCTCTTCGCTACGCCGTCGCTCTCTGTACTGTTGATCTGGGCCAGTCTTGTACCTGATTATGACCCGTGGTTGATGCTTGGTCTGATAGGGATTTCAGAGCTGAGCAAGGGAGGTACGTCATGGTGGTGGCTGCGTCGCCAGCGATCGCATCACCGGGCAGCCGGCAGTTGAACAGTCTAGCCCGCTGTCGCTGCGGGCTTTTTTGTGCCTGGGGGATTTGGGTTGCCTGTGCCCGCGAAGCGGCCCCTCTCAGCGCCAGCGTGCGAGGACGTCGGGTAGCTGAGAGAGGCGCTGTATTTCGGCATCCGGCGCCTGATCACCAGCCCAGGCCTTGCCCTGCGGGTTGAACCATACCGCTCGCAACCCGGCCCGCTGGGCTCCGGCGATGTCGTCGCCCGGGTGGTCGCCGACATGCACCGCTGCACTGGCTTCAACCTCACCCCGCTTGAGGGCCTCCATGAACGGTGCCGGGTCGGGCTTGCCGATGCCCAGGTCTTCCGCGCACAGGGCAAAACGGAAGTAATCCGCCAGCCCCAGGCGGCGTACATCGGCGTTGCCGTTGGTCACCACGCCCAAGGTGTAGTGATGGCGCAGGATCTCCAGCACCGGCTGCACTTCGGGGAACACCTCGATCTGGTGGCGGGCATGCAGGAACACTTCAAAACCTTCGTTGGCAAGCTCCTGCGCCTGTTTTTCGCTGTAGCCGACTTCCTCCAGGGCGTGGAACAGTACACGCCGGCGCAGGGCGCTGATGCGGTGCTTGAGGCCCGGTTCGGCCTGCACCAGGCGTTCGCGTATGGCGAACAGGTGCTCCACCGGCACGCCGCCGAGGATGGGTGCGTTGGCTTCGAGCCAGTCGCGCAGCACGACCTCGGCACTGGCAATCACGGGCGCGGTGTCCCACAGGGTGTCGTCGAGGTCGAAGGTGATCAGCTTGATGCTCATGAGTCTGTGCCTTTGCTGCGTTTGGCCCGAGGGTGGGCGCTGTCGTACACCGCGGCCAGGTGCTGGAAGTCCAGGTGGGTGTAGATCTGCGTGGTGCTGATGTCGGCATGGCCGAGCATTTCCTGCACCGCGCGCAGGTCCTGGGACGATTCCAATACATGGCTGGCGAAGGAATGGCGAAGCATGTGCGGATGCAGGTGCTGGCCCAGCTCGCGCTCGCCAGCGGTCTTGACCCGCAGTTGGATGGCCCGCGGGCTCATGCGGTTGCCTTGGCGGGTGATGAACACCGCGCTGTCACGCGGGCCGCCGATGCCGCGCAGTTTGAACCAGGCTTGCAAGGCTTCACGGGCCTTGCGGCCGACCGGTAGCACGCGGGTCTTGCTGCCCTTGCCGATCACCTGCACCAGGCCAGCAGCCAGGTCGAGCTGCTCGAGGTCGAGGTTGTTCAGCTCGGACAGGCGCAGGCCAGAGGAGTAGAAGAGTTCGAGGATGGCTTGATCGCGGCGGGCGATGAAATCGTCGTCGACACCGCCATCGAGCAATTGCAGGGCGCGGTCGGTGTCCAGCACCTTGGGCAGCCGGCGTTCGCCCTTGGGCGCGCTCAGGCCGCTGGCCGGGTCGTGCTGGCACAGGCCTTCGCGGTTGAGGTAGCGGTACAGGCCGCGCACTGCCGACAGCAGCCGCGCCAGGCTGCGCGACGACTGGCCATGATGGTGCAGGCGGGCGATTAGCTGGCGCAGCTGCTGGATCTGCAGCTCAGCCCAGCCAGCGATGCCTTGGCTGTTGCAGTATTCGATGACCTTGTCGAGGTCGCGGCGGTAGGCCAGCAGGGTGTGTTCCGACACCTGGCGCTCGTTGCGCAGGTGTGCGCAATAAGCCTCCAGCTGGCGTTCCATCAGCGCACCGGACGCAGGGTCTGGGTCACGCGCGGCACTACGCGGCCGAGCACTTCGGCGATATAGCCGAGGAACAAGGTACCGACGCTGCTCTTGTAGTGCTGCGGGTCGCGGCTGCCGATCGCCAGCACGCCATGCAGCCCCTGGTATTCCAAGGCTGCAACCGCACTGGAGCCGACTTCCTGCTGCTGTTCCTTGCCGAACAGGAAGGCCAGTTCGTGCTCGCGCAGGTTGCCGCTGATGGTCTTGCCGCCGCCAAGCAGACCGCCGATGGCTTGCTGGGCTTCGGCATTGCTCACCCAGCGGCCGACGGGCGCGGCGTTGTCGCCGAACAGGATCAGGCTGACGAAAGGCACCTGGAACTCCTGGCGCAGGCTGTCTTCGACGGCCATCACCACTTCTTCCAGGCTGCCGGCATCGAGCAGGTCGAGGATCAGCCGACGGGTCTTGTCGAACAGCCGGTCGTTGTCACGGGCCACGTCCATCAGTTGCGACAGGCGATGGCGCATCTCGATGTTGCGGTCGCGCAGCAGCTTGAGCTGGCGTTCCACCAGCGACACGCTGTCGCCGCGCTGGTGGGGTATGCGTTGCTCGATCAGCAGCTCGTCGTGCTCGGCGAAGAAGGTGGGGTGGGCGCGCAAGTAGGCGACCACTGCTTCGGCGTCGAGCTCATCGGGCTGCTGGGATACTGGCTGATCGGTCATGGCGGTTACTCGCTTAGAGACGAACCTGTCCTTCGAAGACGCGTACGGCTGGGCCAGTCATCAAAACAGGCTTGCCGGGGCCGGCCCATTCGATGTTAAGGCGGCCACCCGGCAGGTCGAGGGTCACCGGAGAGTCCATCCAGCCCTGGCTGATGGCGGCCACGGCTGCGGCGCAGGCACCGGTGCCACAGGCCTGGGTCTCGCCTGCGCCACGTTCCCATACCCGCAGGTTGGCGCGATGGCGGTCGATGACCTGGAGGAAACCGGCATTCACCCGCTGCGGGAAGCGCGGGTGGTTTTCGATTTTCGGGCCCAGCTCATGGACCGGCGCGGTGTGCACGTCATCGACGCGCAGCACGGCATGCGGGTTGCCCATGGACACGGCGGCAATCGAATGCACCTGGCCGTCGACTTCCAGCGGGTAGTTCAACGCCTGTTCGTCGGCAATGAACGGGATTTCTGCCGGGACGAAGCGCGGCGGGCCCATGTCGACACACACCTGGCCGTCGTTCTGCACGTCCAGTTCGATGATGCCGCCCTTGGTCTCCACGCGGATGCGCTTCTTCGCGGTCAGGCGCTTGTCCAGCACGAAGCGGGCGAAGCAGCGCGCACCGTTGCCGCACTGCTCGACCTCGGAACCGTCGGCGTTGAATATCCGGTAGCGGAAGTCCACTTCCGGATTGCTCGGCGCCTCGACGATCAGCAGCTGGTCGAAGCCGATACCGGTGTGGCGGTCACCCCATTGCTTGGCGTGCTTGGGCTGGATGTGTGCGTGCTGGCTGACCAGGTCGAGGACCATGAAGTCGTTGCCCAGCCCATGCATCTTGGTAAAGCGCAGCAGCATGGGGTCACTCCGGCAGCAGGCTTTCGCCAGCGTACAGTTCGGCGATGGTCTCGCGGCGGCGGACTTCGAAAGCCTGGTCGCCGTCGACCAGGATTTCCGCGCAACGGCCACGGGTGTTGTAGTTCGAGCTCATGACAAAACCATAGGCGCCCGCCGACTGCACGGCCAGCAGGTCACCCTCGGCCAGGTTCAGCACGCGGTCCTTGGCGAGGAAGTCGCCAGTTTCGCAGATTGGCCCGACCAGGTCGTAGGCACGGCCTTCGCCAGCACGTGGGGCGACTGCGCTGACACCCATCCAGGCCTGGTACAGGGCCGGGCGGATCAGGTCGTTCATCGCCGCGTCGATGATGGCGAAGTCCTTGTGTTCGGTGTGCTTGAGGTATTCCACGCGGGTCAGCAGGGCACCGGCGTTGGCCACGATGTAGCGGCCAGGCTCGAACACCAGGGCCAGGTCGCGGGTGCCGACGCGCTCGCGGATGGCTTTGATGTAGTCGGCCACCAGCGGCGGCTCTTCGTCGCGATAGCGCACGCCAACACCGCCGCCCAGGTCCAGGTGGCGCAGGTGGATGCCGCACTCGGCCAGGCGATCGACCAGGGCCAGCAGGCGGTCGAGAGCATCGAGGAACGGGTCGACGGTGGTCAGCTGCGAGCCGATGTGGCAGTCGACACCGACCACGTCCAGGTTCGGCAGCTGCGCGGCGCGCACGTAGATGGCTTCGGCGTCGGCGATGGCGATGCCGAACTTGTTCTCTTTGAGGCCGGTGGAGATGTACGGGTGAGTGCCGGCATCGACGTCCGGGTTCACGCGCAGCGAGATCGGGGCAATCTTGCCCATCTCGGCGGCCACCACTTGCAGGCGTTCGAGCTCGTCGGTGGATTCGACGTTGAAGCAGTGCACGCCGACTTCCAGGGCGCGGCGCATGTCTTCGCGGGTTTTGCCGACGCCGGAGAACACCACGCGATCGGCCCGCCCGCCCGCGGCCAGCACACGCTCCAGCTCACCGCCGGAAACGATGTCGAAGCCCGCGCCCAGGCGCGCCAGAACGTTCAGCACGCCGAGGTTGGAGTTGGCCTTGACGGCGAAGCAGACCAGGTGCTCGGTGCCTTGCAGGGCATCGGTGTAGCTGCGGTACTGGGCTTCGATATGAGCGCGCGAGTACACGTAGGTCGGGGTACCGAAACGTTCGGCGATGGCCGAGAGGGCCACGCCTTCCGCGAACAGTTCACCGTCGCGGTAGTTGAAAGCGTTCATCTGATTTCCTTACTGCGCTGGCGTCTGCTCGGGCTGGATTGGCTGCTCTTCTTGCGGCTGGACCGCAGGCGCGTGCTGGTGCTGGTGCGACTTTTTCGGGCCTTTGCCGTCCTTGCCGTCTTCTGGCAGGTACAGGGGGCCCTTCTGACCGCAGGCCGAAACAAGGCAGGCAACCGCGACCAGCGCCGCGAGCGAGGAAATCAGGCGCTTCATGGGTGAAATCCTTTGAAATATGCAGTATTGCGCCCGAGTATACCGAGCGACCGGCGGATTGCCTATGCAAGAGCCGGTCCGTCGGGCGGGCTATGCTTATGTGCTCTCGCCGCAGCTATGGGGCCAGTGCCGGGAGCGGCTAAACCTTTGCATTCATGGCCCGGCGCCCGTATCTTGCCCGGCTTGCCCGTAAAGCAGCCAATTTCGAGGTTCCTGCAATGAGTTTGAGCGAAGCGCGTTTCCATGATCTGGTCGACGCGACCCAACAGGCCCTGGAAGACCTGTTCGACGAGAGCGGCCTGGACCTGGACATGGAAAACTCCGGCGGCGTGCTGACCGTCAAGTTCGAAGGCGGCGCCCAGCTGATCTTCAGCCGCCAGGAGCCGCTGCGCCAGCTGTGGCTGGCCGACCGATCCGGCGGCTTCCACTTCGACTACGACGAAGAAAGCGGCAAGTGGGTGTGCGAGAAGAGCGAAGAGCTGCTTGGCGAAATGCTCGAGCGCATCGTCTGGGAACGGGCCGGCGAGAAGCTGGACTTCGACGAAATCTGACATGACCAGCCAGACGCGGCCGCCCAAGCCGCTGTACAGCAACGTCAGCCCGGCGGTGCCGTCACCCTGCATCAGCGTCTGCCGGCTGGATGAGCAGCGGGTGTGCACCGGCTGCCACCGGCATGTCGAGCACATCCGCGAATGGCGCTCAGCCGACGACGAACGGCGCCGGCAGATCTGCCGCGAAGCCGAGGCCCTGCGCGCGCGGGCTTGAGTATTTGCCCGGCTGTGGTAGTGTCGGGTTAAGCGTCGGTGACGCAAAAGCATTCACAAACCCCGCCCTTGGGCGGGGTTTTGCTTTATCTGCCTGCAGGAAACCGCCTGTTCAAAGGAGTCTGACTGGATCATGAGCACCAAGCCTTCCCTCATCCTCACCCGATTGGACGTACAGCGTCTCGAGCGCCTGATCGACAGCCTCGATGAAAGCACGCCGGGTGTGCTTGCCTTGCAGGAGGAGCTGGACCGTGCCGGTCAGGTAGTCGGTCACGAGGAAGTGCCGGCCGGTGTGGTGACCATGAACTCGCGCGTGCATTGCCGTGAGGAAGCCAGTGGCAAGGACTACCATCTGACCCTGGTGTACCCGAAAGATGCGGGGGGCGAGGGCAAGGTCTCGATCCTCGCACCGATCGGCTGTGCACTGCTGGGCTTGTCGGTGGGTGAGCAGATCGACTGGCCGGCACCGGGGGGCAAGACCCTGAAGCTGAAGTTGCTGGAAGTCGAATACCAGCCTGAAGCGGCTGGTGATTTCGACCTCTGAGGCTGGTCTTTCAGGGTGCGTTCTGCGCCCTGAGTTGGCAGGCGTGAATACAGTTATCGACTATGCGGCTGCGCAGCGACCAATCGGTATTGATGATGTGGAAGCCCTGGATGTAGCTGTCCAGGTCTTTCGAGTCGAACCACTCATCGATCTTGTCGCTGAAATCATCAGGTGTGAACACCACCTTGTTGTACTTCGCGCACTGTATCGAGCGTAGCGTGCCGTCAGGCTTGTAACGCTGGCTATTCTGGTCGATGAACGCTTTCAGTTCTTCTGTGGACGGCATGTTCTCTCCCATCCAGACCTGCTCCACACCATTCCAGTGGTCCCCGCCGGCGGGATCGTTATAGGCAATGACCACGGTTTTGCCTGGGTGGTCATTCCACAGTTGATCCAGGGTCAGAGCATGCAAGTCATAGGGAATGATGCGCTGCCCCATGTGCTTGTCCAGCATCGCCAGCAGCCACTCATGCTCCTGGGCGCTGAAGTTATCGAATTCATGGAAGTCGAGGATGATGATTTCTCGTTTGTTGGCAGGGTCTTCATAAAAAACACCAAGCTCGGACACTACGTCGCCGAGCACAGTGCGTCCCGATGTACTCAGGTGATAGAGCTTGTACCGGTAAGGTGAATCGGGTGAATACTCGCGGTTGGCCCGTACACGAAGGTCGAGTACGCGAATGCCGGCGCGGATCTGCTCGATGCACGGAACGTCCTGGGTCACTTCCTGCGGTGGGACGATATTGTCCGCCTGTTTGTCCATTCCCGAATCATGGCTACCGGGCAGAATCAGCTGATCAATACGCAGGCGACCCAGTTCAGGCAAGTTACCCATCCAGTTCTGATTGTTCATGATGCACCTCAATCATTGAATGAGGGCGAAGCATGTCGCTGGCCAGGAGAGCCGTGCAGAGGGAAATGCCAGCGGGTTCAGGAGGCGAGCTCAGCCTGGATCTTTTGCAGCCCCTGATCGAGCGCATGCTCCAGCTCGCGCTTGTAACGCAGATACAGGCTGGTCGAACCCTGTTCATCCTCTAGCAGTTCTGAAAGGTCCAGGTCGGTGATATAGCAGCGGTAGTGCCCGGCACTGCGGCGCTGGCCGAGGATCTGCCGGGCGACAACCTCATACAGCTGGTCGCCATGCTCCAGCTCGGAAAACTCCCGCTGGTCGCAATACAGTGTGACCTGTACCTCGCCACCGGCACCGGCCTGCAGAATGGCCTGCACCTCGTAGTAGGGCTGATCGGTGGAAACGCTCGGTGTCGGCCTGGGCTCGATGCTGCGTGCCTTGCCTGGCCCTGAAGGCAGCAATTGCGCGTAGCGGATTTCCAGCGATGCCTGTTGCAGGCTGTCCAGCGGCAAGCGCGCGTCGTGGCGCATGACCACCGATCGCAGGAAGCGCTGCAACGGCAGCAGCAGATGGTTTTCATCATGCAGCGGCAGGCGCTGCTGCCACAGGGCATTGTACTCATCCAGCACGTACAGGTCGGCCCAGCCGTCGAGCAGGCGGTAGAACACCTGGATGCAATTGCGCCGGCCTTGTTCCAGCAGCAGAGGCAGGTCGTAGTCCTGCAAGGCATTGCCATCCAGGTGCAGCGGGCTGTAGCGGCTGCGCTCTTCGCCCAGGTAATCGAGCACGGCGTCATGCCCGGCCATGGTCGTAAGGCTGACCTGGCCGGGCAACAGTTCCAGCACATGGGTGTATTGCGCTACCTGCAGCAGGTAGCGGTGGTTCAGGCCCTGGTCGAGCAGCAGTTGCACCGTGTCGAAGATCTCCTCGACCCGCTGGCTGATGGCTTGGGCGCGGTTGTGGCAGAAGCAGCGTACCCGAACCTGTGGCCGGTGGCTGCGTTGGCCGAGGCTGTTGAGGAAGTCACGCAGGCAGCGCAGCAGCGCGTGCTCACCGTCGTAGCGCTGCACCAGCACTTCGTTCCAGCTGTTGAGGGTGATCTGGTCAACGGTCAGTACCAGATTCTCGCGTACGCCAGCGTAGCTCAACGAGTCGGTGCGCTCGGTGGTCATCAGGATGTTCAAGTCGCGGTGATGGCGCAGCGGGTCCACGCCGACGTTGACCAGCAGCAGGATCTCGTCAGCCACGCTTGGTTGCAGCAGGCGCTCTTCGCTGACACTGCCCAGCGGCAGCGGGATGCTCTGCTGCAGGCTGCCCAGCAGGTTGAACAGCTCGAACTCGCTGAGGTCGCTGTCGCCCGGGTGCAGGGCAAGCCGTGTGCTGCTGTCGATGACGCCGTTGCGGTGGGCCCAGGTCAGCAGTTCGAGCAGCTCGCGGCAGCGCTTGATCGGGCTGAAATGCTCCCATTCGTGCACCCCCAGATTACCGTTGTACAGCCCCCAGTGATGGCTGCCAGGCTCCTTGCGGTTTGGCGACTGGACCAACGTCAAGGTGTCTTCGGCAATGTCCGGGGCAATGCCCGGGTTGATCACTTCGATCTTGCCGGCGCGGCGTTCGAAAGCCGCGTACAGGCGCCGGCCCAGGACATTCAGGTCACGCTGGTCGGCGCGGCTGCTGGCGGCCTGGCTTTGCGCGAACTGGCCGAGGAAGCGATAGCTATGGTTGAGCTCCGCTACCAGTTCACGGCGTTCGACGGCGACCTGGCGGACCTTCCATTGGCTGCGGCTGTCGAGCATGGCCAGTTGGCGTTCGTCCCAGCCCCACTCATCGGCCAGGCGCTGCAGCAGTTGCCGTTGCCAGCCGTTGCTGCGGCTACGGTCCAGGCCGCTCAGCTTCTTGTTGACCTTCAGGTACAGGCTGCGCCTGACCAGTTCGAGCCGCGCGGTTTCGCCGCGTTGCTGCAGGTAGCGCTCGATACGCCGGTACACCATCACATACGGGTCGAGTTCATCGAGGTTGAGGTGGTTGGCGAACACTGCCTGCTTGTAGTCCAGGCTCAGGCAGCGCACGGTCGGGTGCTCACTGGCGTAAACCTCGGTCAGCAGCAGCTTGAGCAGCGACTTGTAGGGCGAGTCGATGCCTTTGTACAGCTGCCACAGCCCAGCCCCGACATACTCGCCGGGCGGAATATGTGCAAGGTTGCCAAGGTCGAGGGCGTCCTGGTTGCGGATGAAGCGCTTGGACAGCAGGGTCTGGGTATAGGCCTGATAGTTGTGCTCTTCATAGACCGGCACCAACCACCACAGCGGCGTGCGCCCGGCGAGCCAGATGGCGGTGCGGTAAAACTCGTCGAGCAGCAGGAAATGCTGGGTGGTGCCGCAGTCATCGGAGCTGAGCTGGCTGTCACGTTCGCCCTGAGCGAAGCTTTGCGGGTCGATCAGGAAGAAATGCGCCTCGGCGCCCTGGCTGGCCGCCCAGGCTTCCAGCAGCAGGCATTTGCGACGCAGTTCATCGCGTTCGGCTTCACTCAAACCGGGGGCATGGCACACCCAAAGGTCCATGTCGCTCTGTTCGGCTTGGGCCAGTGAGCCAAGGCTGCCCATCAGGAACAGGCCGTGGATCGGGCGTGGCGGGTTGCCATGGCGCGCCTTGTAGGCAAACGAGCGAGCCAGGCGCTGGGCGTCGGCGATCTGTTCGACATCCGGCTCGAAGCCCGCCACCCCGGCCGGCGTGGCACCAGAAACGTAACCGGGCAGCAGCGGATGGTTGACGTGGAACAGCAGCGGCAGCAGGGTCAGGACCAGCTGCTGGCGGCTCGACAGGCCTTCCATTGCGCGTTCGAGCCGGCATTGGTTGATGTGCAGGAAGCGCGCACGCAATGTCGCCAGGACCTTGCGGTCGATGCCTTCGTCCAGGTCAGGGCGGATTTCGTGGGGGTGGTTCATTGCGCACTCAGGGCGGGCCGGGGGAGCTGTGGGCGAGTTTAGCCTGAGTGGGGCAGTCGGATAAGCGGAATATGGATTATTGGCGCCATTTTTCTATCGCTTGTTCTGGCTCTTTCGCGGGCCAGCCCGCTCCCACAAGTACCGCGCCATACTTGGGGCGGTGTAAAACCTGTGGGAGCGGCGGTTCGGCGCCCCGACTTGCCCGCGAAGAGGCCGGTGTGGGTTTATGCGGGCTGTGGGGATTTGAGGATGTTCAGCAGCAGTTGCACGCTTTCTACCGCATCATGCCCCAGGCTGGTCAGGTAACCGCCATCGGGTTGATCGGTCAGTTGCTTCTCGTACAGCCGTTGCGCGGCGGCGACCAGGGCAGGGGAGGCGTTGGCGTGAATCTTGATCCCTTCCTGGCTGCTGTCCAGGTTGAACAGGGCGAGTACTTCCAGTTCGGCGATCAGTTCGGGGGTAAAGGACATGGCGACTCCTGACTTCCAGACGAGGATGGCGGCACCGCCAGCGGTGCCTGACCCTGGAGTGTAGCCGGGTTATTCGTCGTCGCCTTGATCTGCCTCAGGCGGCAGTTCGGGCAGGGCGCGCAGGGCGGCCTCGTACCACTCGCCGTTGAATGGGCGGTCATCCTTGAGCATGTTGTCGATCTCGATGGCCAGCACGTGGGCCATGAGGTTGAGGATGTCTTCGCGCTCGTAGCCGACCAGGGTCAGCTTGTTGAAGGTGGCCTTGGCCGCTGGCGGCTCGCCGCTTTCAATCTGGTTTTCGATGGCCTCGGTCAGCGTCGCCTCGGCGAATGCTTCGTCGTCATTGTCGATTTCGTCGTGCTCGCTCATGGCGGTACTCCTATGGTGGGACGCACAGTTTGCCATGCCCGCGTCAGCAATGCCCGGTCATTGACCGGGTGCATGACGCTGGTCAGGCATCGGCGTACGGTCTATAACAGCCGAGCCATCCCCACACGGCCTGGAGGCTGTAACCCCATGCTCAAGCTTCACGGATTCTCGGTCAGCAACTACTACAACATGGTCAAGCTGGCCCTGCTGGAGAAAGGCCTGCCTTTCGAAGAAGTCGCCTTCTACGGCGGTCAGGCGCCGCAGGCGCTGGCAGTCAGCCCGCGCGGCAAGGTGCCGGTGCTGGAAACCGAACACGGGTTCCTCAGCGAGACCAGTGTGATCCTCGACTACATCGAGCAGACCCGCGGGGGCAAGGCGCTGCTGCCTGCCGACCCGTTCGAGCAGGCCAAGGTGCGTGAACTGCTCAAGGAAATCGAGCTGTACATCGAATTGCCGGCGCGTACCTGCTATGCCGAATCGTTCTTCGGTGCGGCGGTGGAGCCGCTGATCAAGGAGCGGGCGCGTAGCGAACTGCTGGCGGGCTTTGCAACGCTCAAACGCAATGGGCGCTTTGCCCCTTATGTGGCGGGCGAGGAGCTGACGTTGGCCGACCTGATGTTCTGCTTCTCGGTCGATCTGGCCTATGCGGTGGGCAAAAAGGTGCTGAACATCGACTTCCTGGCAGACTTCCCTGAGGCGAAGGCGTTGCTCGAGAAAATGCGCGAGAACCCGCACATGGCGAAAATCGTGGCGGACAAAGAGGCGGCGATGCCGGCCTTCATGGAGATGGTGCGCAGCGGCAAGCGCTGAGACCGTGTTGGAGCCTTCGCGGGCAAGTCGGGGCGCCGAACCGCCGCTCCCACAGGTAAGGTGCAAGGCTCAGGCAATGCACGGTTACTGTGGGCGCGGCGGTTCGGCGCCCCGACTTGCCCGCGATCGAGGGCGAAGCCCTCGCAATGGACCTTAGCGCGAAGCCAGCAGGGCCTTGCCGCGAGCGACGGCAGCACGCACCTGGGCCGGTGCCGTACCACCGATGTGGTTACGGGCATTCACCGAACCTTCCAGGGTAAGCACGGCAAACACATCCTGCTCGATCTGGTCGCTGAACTGGCGCAGTTCGTCCAGACTCATCTCGGCCAGGTCCTTGCCGGTGTCGACGCCATATTTCACGGCGTGGCCGACGATTTCGTGGCAGTCACGGAACGGCAGGCCGCGGCGGACCAGGTAGTCGGCGAGGTCGGTTGCGGTAGAGAAACCGCGCAGCGCCGCTTCGCGCATGATGGCGTGCTTGGGCTTGATCGCCGGGATCATGTCGGCAAAGGCGCGCAGCGAGTCGCGCAGGGTGTCGGCGGCGTCGAACAGCGGCTCCTTGTCTTCCTGGTTGTCCTTGTTGTAGGCCAGCGGCTGGCCTTTCATCAGGGTCAGCAGGCCGGTCAGGGCGCCGAAGACACGGCCGCTCTTGCCACGCACCAGCTCCGGCACGTCCGGGTTCTTCTTCTGCGGCATGATCGAGCTGCCGGTGCAGAAGCGATCAGGCAGGTCGATGAACTGGAACTGGGCGCTGGTCCACAGCACCAGTTCTTCGGAGAAACGCGACAGGTGCATCATCGCCACGCTTGCGGCAGCGCAGAATTCGATGGCGAAGTCACGGTCCGAAACGCCGTCCAGCGAGTTGCCGGCCACGGCCTCGAAGCCCAGCAGCTTGCAGGTCAGTTCACGGTCGATCGGGTAGGTGGTGCCAGCCAGCGCGGCGCTGCCCAGCGGCATGCGGTTGGCGCGCTTGCGGCAGTCGACCAGGCGCTCGTAGTCGCGGCTGAGCATTTCGAACCAGGCCAGCAGGTGATGGCCGAAGGTGACCGGCTGGGCGGTCTGCAGGTGGGTGAAGCCGGGCATGATGGTTTCGGCTTCACGCTCGGCCTGCTCCAGCAGGCCCTGCTGCAGGCGAGTGATCTCGGCCAGGATCAGGTCGATCTCGTCACGCAGCCACAGGCGGATGTCGGTGGCTACCTGGTCGTTGCGGCTACGGCCGGTGTGCAGCTTCTTGCCGGTGATGCCGATGCGGTCGGTCAGGCGTGCTTCGATGTTCATGTGCACGTCTTCGAGATCGACGCGCCAGTCGAAGCTGCCAGCCTCGATCTCGCCCTGGATGGTTTTCAGGCCATCGATGATGGTGTCGCGCTCGGCATCGCTGAGCACGCCGACCTGCGCCAGCATGGTGGCGTGGGCGATCGAACCCATGATGTCGTGGCGGTACAGGCGCTTGTCGAAGTCGACCGAGGCGGTGAAACGGGCGACGAAGGCGTCGACGGGCTCACTGAAGCGGCCGCCCCAGGACTGATTGGTCTTGTCGGTGCTCATGGATTCACTCATTGCAGGCGTGAACGAAAAAGTGGCGCCGATGATAGCAGGGTTGGGCCGACTGCCGCAGGGCGTCGGTCGTCAGAAACCGCTGGAAAACATCCATAAAGGCAGGCCAGGACGATATTCAACGATTGAACGGCAGTGTTCCACGGACCGTCTACAGTTGGACAGAGGACTGGCAGCGATTCTGCCGGCTCAGTGAATCTTTGGCCTTCGTATCGGTCTAGAGCGTGACCGCAGTGTCGCTCGACCTGCTCTTG
Source organism: Pseudomonas sp. NPDC089428 (assembly GCF_044749325.1). Lineage (NCBI taxonomy): Bacteria > Pseudomonadati > Pseudomonadota > Gammaproteobacteria > Pseudomonadales > Pseudomonadaceae > Pseudomonas > Pseudomonas sp. NPDC089428. The sequence continues at coordinate 297,713 of NZ_JBIVHT010000002.1, read as the reverse complement.
TCTACGCTATACCTGTGCGAGACTCACTCAGGAATCCAGAGCAATTATGAATGTCCTGATCGTTGATGACGAACCCCAAGCCCGTGAACGCCTCACACGGCTGATCGCTGAACTTGAGGGGTACTCCGTGCTGGAGCCCAGCGCCACCAACGGCGAGGAGGCCCTGGCACTGATCGAAAGCCTCAAGCCCGATGTGGTCCTGCTGGACATCGGCATGCCAGGCCTGGATGGCCTGCAGGTCGCTGCTCGCCTGTGCGAGCGCGAGGCGCCGCCGTCGGTGGTGTTCTGTACCGGTGATGATGAATACGGTGCGGAAGCTTTCAAGGACAGCACCCTCAGCCACGTGACCAAGCCCATTCAACCTCAGGCCCTGCGCGACGCCTTGCGCAAGGCCGAGAAGCCCAACCGTGCCCAGTTGGCGGCGCTGACCCGGCCTGGCAGTGAAGGCGGCGGCCCGCGCAGCCATATCAGTGCGCGCACGCGCAAAGGGATCGAGCTGATTCCTTTGCCCCAGGTGATCTATTTCATTGCCGACCATAAGTACGTGACCTTGCGGCACGAGGCCGGTGAGGTGCTGCTCGACGAGCCGCTCAAGGCGCTGGAGGACGAATTCGGCGAACGCTTCGTGCGCATTCACCGCAATGCGCTGGTTGCCCGCGAGCGTATCGAACGCCTGCAACGCACGCCGCTGGGGCATTTCCAGCTGTTCCTCAAGGGCCTCGACGGTGATGCCCTGACCGTCAGCCGCCGGCATGTGGCGGGTGTGCGCAAGATGATGCAAACACTCTAAGGCCGAGCCTGCATGGCAAGGGCTGCGCCCTTGTTTGCGGCTCCAGCCGCTCCCACAGGTACGGCGCCGCCTGTAGGAGCGGCGTTGGCCGCGAAGGCCTCTCACGCTGATCCACATCTGCTAGCGATGCCGGTGATGCTGTTATCATCAGCGGCATTTCTCTGGATCGGGGCGTTCCATGTCCACTCGCGAAATCCGCATTGCCACCCGTAAAAGTGCCTTGGCCCTGTGGCAGGCCGAATACGTCAAAGCCCGCCTCGAGCAGGCCCACCCCGGTCTGCTGGTGACCCTGGTGCCCATGGTCAGCCGCGGCGACAAGCTGCTCGATGCGCCGCTGGCGAAGATCGGCGGCAAGGGCCTGTTCGTTAAGGAGCTGGAAACAGCGCTGCTGGACAATGAAGCCGACATTGCCGTGCATTCGATGAAGGACGTGCCCATGGACTTTCCTGAGGGCCTGGGGCTGTACTGCATCTGCGAGCGTGAAGACCCGCGCGATGCCTTTGTCTCGAACAGCTTCGCCAGCCTCGACGCGCTGCCGGCCGGCAGCATCGTCGGCACTTCCAGCCTGCGCCGGCAGGCCCAGCTGCTGGCACGTCGGCCGGACCTGAAAATCCACTTTCTGCGTGGCAACGTCAACACGCGCCTGGCCAAGCTCGATGCCGGTGAGTACGACGCCATCATCCTCGCCGCAGCAGGCCTGATCCGACTGGGCTTCGAGGAACGCATCACCGCAGCCATCAGTGTCGACGACAGCCTGCCAGCCGGTGGCCAGGGGGCGGTAGGTATCGAGTGTCGCAGCGCTGACAGTGAAATCCATGCGTTGCTGGCACCGCTGCACCATGCCGATACCGCCGACCGCGTGGTTGCCGAGCGAGCCTTGAACAAGCGCCTCAACGGTGGCTGCCAGGTGCCGATTGCCTGCTATGCGGTGCTCGAAGGCGATCAGCTGTGGCTGCGTGGCCTGGTGGGCCAGCCAAGTGGCGGCACCTTGCTGGTGGCTGATGCCCGCGCGCCGCGTGCGAATGCAGAAACCTTGGGCGTGCAGGTTGCCGAAGACCTGCTGGGCCAGGGTGCCGAAGCCATTCTCAAGGAAGTCTACGGCGAGGCCGGGCATCCGTGAGCCCTTGGCGCCTGTTGCTGACCCGGCCTGAAGAGGACTGCGCGGCACTGGCGCAGAGCCTGGCGACTGCCGGTGTGGCCAGCAGTTGCCTGCCGTTGTTGGCCATCGAGCCCGTCGCCCTGGCTGACGGGCAGCTGCGCCAGCTGGCCGGGCTGGCGCAATGCCGAGCCATCATCGTGGTCAGCAAGCCGGCGGCCCGATTACTGCTCGGGCAGCTGCAGCGGGCCGGCCTGCCGGCGCCAGCAACAGGCTGGTTTACCGTGGGCGAGGCGACGGCGGCGGTGCTGCAGGGCGCGGGCCTTCAAGTGACATTTCCCATGCAGGGCGACGACAGCGAGGCCTTGCTTGCGCTTGCGGCCCTGCGCCAGGCTGTTGCAGCGCCTCAGGCACGTGTACTGATCGTTCGCGGCGTCGGAGGTCGCGAACTGCTGGCCGAGCGTCTTGCAGAGCAAGGTGCTAGTGTCGAATATCTGGAACTGTATCGTCGCTGCCTGCCGGAGTACCCGGCGGGCACACTGATGCGCCGCATAGAAGCGGAACGCCTCAATGGCCTGGTGGTCAGCAGTGGGCAGGGTCTTGAACATTTGCAGCAGATGGCCGCCGCCGACTGGCCGCGCGTAGCCAGCCTGCCGTTGTTCGTGCCGAGCCCGCGGGTCGCTGAACAGGCCCGGGCCGCAGGGGCCCAACAGGTTGTGGATTGCCGTGGCGCGAGTGCCACGGCCTTGCTGGCAGCCGTGCAGCGCAGTGCTGCACCTGCCTCTCAAGGCGCTTCGCACTAGCGTGAGGCGCCCCCATGCAAAGGATGGATACGTGAGCGAAACTGTCTTGTCCAACAATGATCAGCCGTCGGTGCAAGAGCCGGCGCAACCCGTCACCGACAAGCCTGTAAAGCGTTCTGGCAGTGGTCTGGCCGTGCTGGCGCTGTTGTTGGGTGCGGCCGGGGTTGCAGTTGGGGGTTGGGGTGTCTGGCAGGTGCGGCAGCTGCAAAGCAGTGAAGTGAACCAGGGCCAGCACCTCGAAGCCCTCAACCAGCGCGCCGCTGCACTGCAGCAGCGTGAACAGCAGATCAGTGCGCAACTGGCCAGCCTGCCGGCGGCCAGCGAACTGGAAGACCGCCGCCGCCTGGTGGCGCAGCTGCAAGGCGACCAGCAACGTCTCAGCCAGCGTCTGGAAACCGTACTCGGCGAGAGCCGCAAGGAATGGCGCCTGGCCGAGGCCGAACACCTGTTGCGCCTGGCCACCCTGCGCTTGTCCGCGCTACAGGACATCACCAGCGCCAAGGCGCTGGTCGAAGGTGCCGACGAAATCCTCCGCGAGCAGAGCGACCCGGGTGCCTTTGCCGCCCGCGAGCAGCTGGCGCGCAGCCTGGCCACACTCAATAGCACCCAGCAGCCGGACCGCACCGGCCTGTTCCTCAAGCTCGCCGCCCAGCGTGAGCTGGTGCAGCAACTCAGCGCACAATCGCCCGAGTTCGCCAGCAACGCCGATGCGCTTGGCGCGCTGACTGCCGATGGTGATGGGGCCAGTCGCCTGTCGCAGTGGTGGGCAGAAATCTCCAAGTACTTCCAGATCGACTTCAATGCCGACGACAATGTGCGGCCGTTGCTGGCTGGCCAGCAGCTCAACCAGCTGCGCCTGGCCCTGAGCCTGACCATCGAGCAGGCGCAGTGGGCTGCGCTCAATGGCGAGGCCAAGGTCTACAACCAGGCCCTGGATGATGCACGCAGTGTGCTGCTGGCCAACTTCAATGCTGACAACCCGCAAAGCAAGGCGATGCTCGAAAGCCTCAACGCGCTGGCTGAGCAGCCTGTCTCGGTAGTGACCCCGGACCTGAGCGAAAGCCTGGCGGCGGTGCAGGCATATATCCAGCGCCGCCATCTGCCAGCCGAGGCTGAAGGGGGCAAACCATGAAGCGTGTCTACCTGTTGGCCGTACTGGCGATCGTGATTGCCGCAGCGCTGGGCATTGCGGTGGCCAAGCACAGTGGTTATGTACTGATCGCCTACGGTGGTTTCCGTTACCAATCCGGATTGTGGGCGGCACTTGCGGCGCTGGCGGGCGTGGTGGTGGTGCTGTTGCTGCTGCGTTACCTGGTCGGTCTGGTGCTGACCTCCAGTGGCGTGGTCAACCCGTGGTCGCGACGCAACCGCAGCCGCCGCGTGCGGATCGCCATCGAACAGGGCCAGCTGGACCTGGCCGAGGGCCGCTGGGCCAGCGCTCAGCGCCACCTGCATCGTGCTGCCGAGGCTGAGCGCCAGCCACTGCTGTATTACCTCGGCGCCGCCCGCGCCGCCAATGAACAGGGGCGCAAGGAGGACAGCGACAACCTGTTGGAGCGTGCCTTGGAGCGTCAGCCCCAGGCCGAGCTGGCCATTGCCCTGACCCATGCGCAATTGCAGATGGACCGCGGCGAGCGCGATGCTGCGCTGGAAACCCTGCTGGCCATGCAGGAGCGCCACCCCCATAACACCCAGGTGTTGCGCCTGTTGCAGCGCCTGCACCTGGAGCGTGGCGACTGGTCGGCGCTGATTCGCCTGCTGCCGGACCTGCGCAAGGGCAAGGTGTTGCCGGCCGATGAGCTGGCCGCGCTGGAAAAGCGCGCCTGGGGCCAGAACCTTGGCCTGGCGACCACCCGTGGCGAGGATTCGCACAGTGCCCGTCAGGCCCTTGAGCGCGCCTGGCAGCAGTTGACCGCAGCCCAGCGTCAGGAGCCGCAACTGGTGCTGGCCTATGCCGAACAGTTGCGCCAGGTTGGTGCCCAGGGCGAAGCCGAGCAGGTGCTGCGCACTGCGCTCAAGCGTGAGTACGAAAGCCACCTGGCTCGCCTGTATGGCCTGGTCCGCGGTGATGACCCGGCGCGTCAGCTACAAACCGCTGAAGGCTGGCTGAAGGCCCATCCACAAGACCCGAGCCTGTTGCTCACCCTGGGTCGCCTGAGCCTGCAGAACCGCCTGTGGGGCAAGGCGCGTGACTATCTCGAAAGCAGCCTGCGCATGGAGCGTAATCCGGAAGCCTGTGCCGAACTGGCGCGCCTGCTTGCCAGCCTGGGCGAAACCGAACGCAGCAATCAGCTGTTCGAGGAAGGCCTGGGCCTGCTCGATGAGCGTCTTCTGGCACTGCCGTTGCTTGAGGGCGCGCGCGCCTGAACGCCCCATGAGCCCGCGCCAGTGCGCGGGCTCATGGGGCCGGTAACTTATTCAGCGTTATAAAGTTAGTTCTACAATCTTTTCTTAAGAACTTTCCTACAGCTCGAATAGAAACTTCCCTTGCAATACAGCGACTTGTCATTCCAGTAGCGCCTTGAAACAACCCCGGCCTTTCCTCTACCGTTCCAGGCCACTTCAACTTTCCCGGGACATTTCTGCCCATGTCTATGGCCAGTCTGCGCACGTTCTTCATTCCGGCATGCCTTGCCGCGCTGGCGGTGCTGGGGGCGTCTTTCCATCTCGAAAGTGTTCTTGGGCTTGTGCCTTGCCCACTGTGTTTCAGCCAGCGGCTACTGCTGGGCATTTATGCATTGGTGAGCCTGTGTGCGGCGTTGCATGCGCCTGGCATTGCCGGGGCACGGCGATACGCGCGAACGGCGCTGCTGTTCGCAGCTAGCGGTGCTTTGCTGGCGGCACGTCATGTGTGGTTGCAGGGGGCAGTTGATGCCAGCCACATGTGCCCGTTGCCGATCGGGCGCATGTTCGAGCTGTCGTGGCGCGAAGCTGCGCGCCAGCTGTTGCTCGGTGGCCCAGACTGCAGCTCGCTGACCTGGAGCTTTCTCGACCTGACCTTGCCAGAATGGAGCCTGCTGGCGTTTCTGCTGCTGGCAGCGCTGCCCTTGAGCTGGCTGCTGGCGTATCGTTTCCGCTCGCTTGGCAATCCGTGACCTGGCGCATACCGCTGGCCGATAGCGCGACCAATGGTGGTGCATCGGGGTATTAAACACTTGTATGAACTTTGTCTGCTGCGTACCTTGATGCTAAGCACGCGCGGGAATAATCTCCCAGCACGCATACCGAAAACACAACTGCTCGATGCCGTCCTGCTGATGTCACCTTTGTGCTGCACGGTCGTGGTGCGAGGTGCAGCGGCATCTACCCAGAAGGGAAGAGATCGCCATGCTCGATAGTTGTCAGAACGCCCAGGAACGCTGGGGTGGGGTTCACAAGCTGATCGACCGTTGGCTCGAGGAGCGAGAGGAGCTGGTCCAGGCTTTCCGCATCTTGCGCGACGCCAAGCCAGCCTTTGCCGACAAGCACAAGAACCGCGACTTCTGTGCGGTGCTGGTGGATTATGTGTCAGCCTGGCACTTCGAAGTCAGTGAGCAACTGGTCACCGAGGCCAAGGCGTTCGGGGATGAGAAGGCGCTGAAACTGGCCGAAGAGATCAACCCGCGGATCAACGACATTACCCAGATCGCACTGGCCTTCAACGACCACTGCGAGAAGGGCGAATGCAAGGACATCGAGCGCTTCGCCGAGAAGCTGGGCAAGTTGGGCAGCCTGCTGCACGAACGCTTCGAGCTCGAAGACTGCCTGATCGAGGTACTGCATAACGCGCACAAGGAAGAGGGCGCGGTCGAAGCCTGACGGTCGACGTCAGTCGCCGACCGCCAGCAACTCGATTTCGAACACCAGCGGCGTGTAGGGCGCGATCAGGTCACCCGCGCCCTCGGCACCGTAGGCCTGTGCCGAGGGGATAACCAGGCGCCAGGTCGAACCCGCCTTCATGTGTGGCAGCGCCACCTGCCACCCTTCGATCACCGAGTCGAGGCTGAACCACTGCGGTTGCTGGTTCTGGTCGAATACCGAGCCATCCGGTAGCCTGCCGACATAGCGTACCTGAACCTTGCCGCCGGCTTTGGGTTGCGCGCCATTACCCGCTTTCAGCTCACTGTAGAGCACGCCTTCCGGCAGTTCGTGCATGCCGGCGCGGGCCCGCTCGTTGGCCATGAAGCGGGTTTCCACGGCTTGCAGTTTGGTCACTTCGGCTTGTTCGGCGGCGCTGCTGGCCTGCTCTTCGTGCTGTTGGAGAATGGTCTCCATGCGTGCCTTGTCGAGCTTTAGTGGCTGGCCCTGATAGGACTGGCGCAGGCCTTCGACCAGCGCATCCAGTTGCAGGCCGGGCATTTCCTGGCGCAGGCGCTCACCCAGGCTGGCACCGAGGCTATAGGCCAGGTCGTGATCATTGGCAGGAGCGGTATCGGCCAGGGCGAATGGCGCCATTAGGCACAGGCTGAGAACAAGAATACGAGACATGGGTAGGTTCTGATCCAGATGTGTGTAATGGCTCGGGTGCTTGGCGTGATTGATTGGTTGTTGTCGAGATCGAGCGCCGCCCGCGCGGCGCTCGATATACGCAACGATAAACGACTCAAGTCATGCACCCCGCAAAAACCTGCAACGTTTTGTTAAGCAACTACACTTGCACGGAGCTGCAAGATAACAACTTTGCCCAGGCATGCAACGCGGCGCCATCAATACTGTCAACATGCCCTAGCGGCGGTAGCAGCAGAAGCATAGTATGAGCCGCAATCTCGTCAGCCAGGAGGTAAACCATGTCGGCTAAAAAGAAACCAGTAAATACGCCGTTACACCTGCTCCAGCAACTTTCGGGCAGCCTGCTCGAACACTTGGAAGAGGCCTGCTCGCAAGCGCTGGCTGATGCGGAGAAATTGCTGGCCAAGTTGGAAAAGCAGCGCGGCAAAGCCCAGGAAAAACTGCACAACGGTCGCCTGAAGTTGCAGGATGCGGCCAAGGCAGGCAAAGCCAAGGCACAGAACAAGGCGCAAAAGGTTATTGGTGAACTTGAAGCATTGCTCGATTCGCTCAAGGAACGCCAGACTCAGACGCGTACTTACATTCAGCAACTAAAGCGTGATGCTCAAGAAAGCCTGAAACTGGCCCAAGGTGTTGGCAAGGTTCGTGAGGCCGCTGGCAAGGCACTCGACCAGCGTGCAGTGGCTGCCAAGACCGTGAAACCGGCTGCTGCCAAGGCACCGGCCCGCAGCGCCGCCAAGCCTGCTGCCGCCAAGGCCCCGGCCAAACCGGCCGCTGCCAAGGCCCCAGCCCGCGCTACCGCCGCCAAGCCAGCCGCTAAAGCTGCCGCAGCCAAACCTGCAGCCAAGCCGGCCGCGAAAACTGCTGCAGCCAAGGCGCCTGCCAAACCAGCGGCCGCCAAGCCTGCAGCAGCCAAAGTCCCGGCCAGAGCCGCCGCAGCAAAACCTGCCGCCAAGCCAGCCGCGAAACCTGCTGCAGCCAAGGCGCCTGCCAAACCAGCGGCCGCCAAGCCTGCAGCAGCCAAAGCCCCGGCCAGAACCGCCGCTGCCAAACCTGCCGCCAAGCCAGCTGCGAAACCTGCTGCAGCCAAGGCGCCTGCCAAACCAGCGGCCGCCAAGCCTGCAGCAGCCAAAGCCCCGGCCAGAACCACAGCCGCCAAACCTGCCGCCAAGCCAGCGGCTAAAGCGGTTGCCGCTAAACCCGCTGCCGCCAAGCCAGCCGCCAAACCTGCAGCGAAGGCCCCTGCAAAACCGGTCGCGGCCAAACCTGCCGAAACCAAACCGGCTACACCAGCCGCCAGTGCGCCAGCGACCAACTCGGCCGCTCCCGCCACCCCCTCGGCACCAGCCAGCACCCCAGCTCAGGCGCCGTCTTCGGCTTCCTGAAGTGCTGCGGCCGCGACGCGCAAGCTAACCAGCGCGTCGTGGCCACGGGCCTGGACCGGTGCCAGCCGGTCCAGCCAATTGTCCGTGGGCTCATGCGAGCCTGAGGGCCATTGTTGCGCACAGGTTTGCAGCCGTTGCAGCAACTCCTTCTCCGCTTGTAACTCCAGACCCTTCACCTGCTCACGCAACGCCGCCAGGTGTGGATCGTGCTGCGCGGGCGTGCGCCATTGCTGGCGCAGGCAACGCAACGGCGCAACCACATCGTGTTGCCACGGCCCGGCAATCGCACGCAATGCCTGGGCGCGCTCTTCGCTGAAGCTGACGGCACGCGCCTGCAGCCAGGTCGCACACAGCAACAGGCAGACGTCGCCCCCCATTGCCTGCACATCCAGGCAAGCCGTTTCGGCACCTGGGCGGGCATAGAGCGCCAGGGCGTGATTCCACAGGTCGGTGTACATGATTCCACTCACGCTGCGGGCCGAGGAAGCTGGTAGACTCCGCGACCACTATGATCAGACTATCCAACCTCACTTTACAGCGTGGTCCGCAGCGCTTGCTAGAAGGCGCCGAGATGACCCTGCACGCCGGTCACAAGGCCGGCCTGATCGGCGCCAACGGCGCCGGAAAATCCAGCCTGTTCGCCTTGCTGCGCGGTGAGCTGTCGCCCGATGCCGGCGATTGTCAGCTGCCCGGCGACTGGCGCATCGCCCACATGCGTCAGGAGGTCGATACCCTCGACCGCCTGGCCGTGGACTATGTGCTCGACGGTGACGCCCGCCTGCGCAAGGTTCAGGCCGAACTGGCCGTGGCCGAGCAGGCCCACGACGGCACTGCCCTGGCGCGCCTGCACAGTGAGCTGGAAGTCGCCGACGGCTACACCGCCGATGCCCGCGCCCGTAAATTGCTGGCTGGCCTGGGGTTCACCAACGAGCAGATGGACCGCCGCGTCGGTGACTTCTCCGGTGGCTGGCGGATGCGCCTGAACCTGGCCCAGGCGCTGATGTGCCCGTCCGACCTGCTGCTGCTCGACGAGCCGACCAACCACCTCGACCTCGACGCGATCCTGTGGCTGGAAGACTGGCTCAAGGGTTACCCAGGCACGCTGTTGCTGATTTCCCACGACCGTGATTTCCTCGATGCCGTGGTCGACCATGTGCTGCACGTCGAACAGCGCAAGCTCAACTTGTACAAGGGTGGTTACACCGCCTTCGAGCGCACCCGTGCCGAGCGCCTGGCGCAGCAGCAACAGGCCTACGAGAAGCAGCAGGCGCAGCGCGCGCACATGGAAAAGTACATCGCCCGCTTCAAGGCCCAGGCCACCAAGGCCCGCCAGGCACAGAGCCGGATCAAGGCCCTGGAACGCATGGAAGAGCTGTCGGCGGCCCATGTCGATTCACCGTTCGACTTCGTCTTCCGCGAATCGCAGAAGATTTCGAGCCCGCTGCTGAGCCTGTCCGAAGGCCGCCTGGGCTATGGCGACAAGGCCATCCTCGACAAGGTCAAGTTGCAGCTGGTGCCGGGAGCACGCATCGGCCTGCTCGGCCCCAACGGCGCCGGCAAGTCGACCCTGATCAAGAACCTCGCCGGTGAGCTCGAGCCGCTGTCGGGCCGCCTGGTGCGTGGCGAGAACCTCGCCGTCGGCTACTTCGCCCAGCACCAGCTCGACTCGCTGGACGACAAGGCCAGCCCGCTCTTGCACCTGCAGCGCATCGCGCCGACCGAGCGCGAGCAGACCCTGCGCGACTTCCTGGGTGGCTTCGATTTCCATGGCGACCGTGTCGACGAGCCGGTGGTGAACTTCTCCGGTGGTGAGAAGGCCCGCCTGGCCCTGGCGCTGATCGCCTGGGAACGGCCGAACCTGCTGCTGCTTGACGAACCTACCAACCACCTCGACCTGGAAATGCGCCTGGCGCTGACCATGGCCCTGCAGGAGTTTGCCGGTGCCGTAGTGGTGGTTTCCCACGACCGTCACCTGCTCAAGAGCACCACCGACGACTTCCTGCTGGTGGCCGATGGCAAGGTCGAGCCTTTCGATGGCGACCTCGACGACTACAGCCGTTGGCTGGTCGAGTATCGCCAGCGCAGTGCGCCGGCCAGCAATGCCCCGGTCAACCCGGACAAGACCGACAAGAAGGCCCAGCGTCAGGCTGCGGCGGCCTTGCGCCAGCAGTTGGCACCGCACAAGAAGGCGGCCGACAAGCTGGAGAGCGAGCTCAACCAGGTGCATGCGCAGCTGGCCGAGGTCGAAACTGCGCTGGGTGATGGTGGTGTGTACGAAGCGGCGCGCAAGGATGAGTTGCGCGATCTGCTGGCGCGGCAGACCAAGCTCAAGCAGCGCGAAGGTGAGCTTGAGGAAGCCTGGATGGAGGCTCTGGAAACCCTGGAGAGCATGCAGGCTGAGCTTGAGGCTTTGTCCTGATCCATTGTGGCCGCCTGTTCCGGCCCTTTCGCGGGGCAAGCCCGCTCCCACAGGAAAACCACCAGCTTCAGAGCCTGTGAAGTACCTGTGGGAGCGGGCTTGTCCCGCGAAAGGGCCAGCACTGGCGATAGAATGTCCGCAGAATTTGCTGGTTATTTTTTCGCCAACCCCTTAGCTTAACGTTTTGCAACAATTGTTGAGCGAGGTGTGTGATGTCGATGGAAGTGTGGTTGGGCTTCTTTGCCGCGTGCTGGGTGATCAGCCTGTCGCCGGGTGCCGGGGCGATTGCCTCGATGTCCAGCGGGCTGCAGTACGGTTTCTGGCGTGGGTACTGGAATGCCCTGGGCCTGCAACTAGGCCTGATCGTGCAGATCGCCATCATCGCCGCCGGCGTGGGTGCCGTCCTGGCCGCTTCCGCCACCGCCTTTCAGCTCATCAAGTGGTTCGGTGTCGCCTATCTGGTCTACCTGGCCTACAAGCAATGGCGCGCCCTGCCGATGGACATGGCCGACGAGTCCGGCGTGCGCCCGATCGGCAAGCCGTTGAGCCTGATGTTCCGGGGTTTCCTGGTCAACGTCAGCAACCCCAAGGCGCTGGTGTTCATGCTCGCTGTGCTGCCGCAGTTCCTCAACCCGCATGCGCCGCTGCTGCCGCAGTACATCGCGATCACCGTGACCATGATCAGCGTCGACATGCTGGTGATGGCGGGTTACACCGGGCTGGCTTCGCGGGTGCTGCGCCTGCTGCGCACGCCCAAGCAGCAGAAGCGCCTGAACCGTACCTTTGCCGGGTTGTTCATCGGCGCGGCGACCTTCCTCGCCACCCTGCGTCGGGCGCCAATCTGACCGAGAGCCGGGGCTGCCAGGCAGCCCCGGTCATTTCTGCTTGTCCACCAAGCCCTTGAGCAAGTCGATCGGCAGCGGAAAGACAATGGTCGAGCTCCTGTCCCCGGCAATCGCCCCCAGTGTCTGCATGTAACGCAACTGCATGGCCCCCGGCTCCTTGCTGAGCATCTGCGCGGCCTGCATCAGCTTTTCCGACGCCTGCAATTCACCCTCGGCGTGAATCACCTTGGCCCGCCGCTCGCGTTCGGCTTCTGCCTGGCGGGCGATGGCGCGGATCATCGATTCGTTGAGGTCGACATGCTTGATCTCGACGTTGGCCACCTTGATGCCCCAGGCGTCGGTCTGGGCGTCCAGTACCTGGCGGATGTCCGAATTCAGCTGCTCGCGCTCGGCCAGCAGTTCGTCCAGCTCGTGTTTGCCCAGCACCGCTCGCAAGGTGGTCTGGGCCAGCTGGCTGGTGGCGACGAGGAAGTCCTCGACCTGGATGATCGCCTTTTGCGGATCGAGCACGCGGAAATACAACACCGCATTGACCTTCACCGATACGTTGTCGCGGGTGATCACATCCTGCGGCGGTACATCCAGCACCACGGTGCGCAGGTCGACCCGGACCATCTGCTGGATCACCGGGATCAGCAGGATCAGCCCCGGGCCTTTGACCTGCCAGAAGCGCCCCAGCTGGAACACCACGCCGCGCTCGTATTCGCGCAGGATGCGAAATGCCGAGAGCAACAGCATCGCCAGCACGATCAGCACCGCGCCGAAACCCACTTGCATGAACATCATCGGTCTCCTTGCGCCGCCGGTGCGGCGGCGCTCACTTCCAGAATCACGCCATGGCGCGCCGTGACCCGAACGTTCTGCCCGGTCTGAAGCGGCGTTGAGCACTGGACTTGCCATTGTTCGCCCTGGGCCTGTACCGAACCACAGAACGGGTTGTCCGCCAGCACGTGGGTGACCGTCACCAGGCTGCCGACCAGGCCGGCGTCACCGCTGACCAGCGCCCGCCGCCGCGCCTTGATGGCCATGCCCAGCACACCGCCGATCAGCAGCGCCGAGAGCACGGCGAGAGTGCCGATCAGCAGCAGCGGGATACCGAAGCCCGGTGCATCGGTGTCGATCAGGATCACCGCGCCGGCCACGAAGGCCACGATGCCACCGAAACCGACCACGCCGAAGCTGGGCAGGAACGCCTCGGCGATCATGAAGGCGATGCCGAGCAGGATAAGTGCCACGCCGGCGAAGCTCACCGGCAGCAGCTGCAGGGCGTACAGCGCCAGCAGCAGGCAGATACCACCGACCACGCCGCCCAGCGCTGAGCCGGGGTTCATGAACTCGAACAACAGGCCGTACACCCCGATCATGATCAGGATCAGCGCCACGCTTGGGTTGGTAATGACGGCCAGCAGGCGCGTGCGCCAGTCCGGCAGGTGCTCGACCAGCGCCGCGTCCCGTGTTTGCAGCAGCCGTGGTTGGCCGGCGGCGACCAAGGTCTTGCCGTCGAGTTGGCGCAGCAGGTCGGGCAGGTCGTTGGCCACCTGGTCGATCACTTTCAGGCGTAGCGCTTCACTGGCAGGCAAGCTGACTGCCTCTCGCACCGCCTGCTCTGCCCAGTCGGCATTGCGCCCGCGCAGCTGAGCCAGGCCTCGGATGTATGCGGTGGCATCGTTGACCTGTTTGCGCGCCAGGGTCTGTTCCTCGTCGCTCGGCTTGGCCTTGTCGTCCTTTGGCGTACCGGGCAGGCCACCGATCTGCACCGGCGTGGCGGCGCCGAGGTTGGTCCCCGGGGCCATGGCCGCGACGTGGCTGGCATACAGGATGTAGGTGCCGGCGCTGGCGGCACGGGCGCCGCTGGGGGCAACGAAACTGACGACCGGCACCGGGCTGGCGAGAATCGCCTTGATCATCTGGCGCATGGCGCTGTCCAGCCCGCCGGGAGTGTCCAGGCGCAGCACCACCAATTGGGCGCCCTGGGCCTTGGCCTGTTCGAGGTTGCGCAGCAGGTAGTCGGCGCTGGCCGGGCCGATGGCATCATCGATACCCAGCACCCAGACGCTGCCGGGCGCCGCCTGACCGGCCTGGGCAAGGCCAAGCAGAAGCAACAGCAGCAAGCAGCGGCAACATCGAGTGATCACCTGTCGTCACCTCGTCGACCTCTCTGCTTGAAGTTTAGCCATGCCTGCCGGCCCAAGGCCTAAAATTGGAAATTGGGGGGCGAAACCGGAGGTGCATCATGCGTATGGCCAAAACCCTGCAGCAGCGCCTGGACCAGGCCAACTGCGACTACGACATCATTCCCCACCCACACTCGGCCACCAGCCTGGAGTCGGCGCGCACGGCCGGGGTGCCCGCAGAGCGGGTCGCCAAGTCGGTCATGCTCGACGACCGCCATGGCAACTACATCATGGCCGTACTACCGGCCAACCGGCACATGGACATGAGCAAGGTGCGCATGTCCGGCGCCTGGCAGCTGACCCGCGAAAGCGCCTTGCCGATGCTGTTCGGCGATTGCGAGCGGGGTGCCATCCCGGCGATGGGTGACGCCTACCAGATCAAGATGCTGCTCGATTCGAGTCTTACCCGCCAAGGCGATGTCTACCTGGAGGCGGGTGACCACGATCACCTGATCCACATGAGCATGGAGCAGTACCTTAAACTGGTGCCGCAAGCCGAAGTACGCGAGCTGTGCTGATGTTTTCAAGCCAATGCCGGGCCGGCGTCGTGGACGGCCAGCCCGGCACACAGGAGGAACCATGGACGCACCGATCCATCCATTCGCCGAGCTGTTCAAGCAACTGGGCCTGCCCGACGATGCGCAGAGCATCGACCAGTTCATCACCAGCCATTCGCCCTTGAAGAACGAGACCAAGCTGGTGGATGCACCGTTCTGGACCGAGTCCCAGCGCGCTTTCCTGAAGGAAAGCATCATTGAAGATGCCGATTGGGCGGTGCCTTTCGATCAACTCAACGAAGCGCTGCGCCGCCCCCGAAAATAAAGTGCCGAGCGGCACCTGACGAGTGATTGGCCGTTGCTATGCTCAGGAAAAAACAAGAGGGGATAGCGTGATGAAAGATCCCTACGCACCAGGTTTCTGGTGCTCCGTGACGATCCTGGGCACCCTGACGGCCAGTTACTTCTACGGTATCCGCCACACCCAGCAGATGAACCAGGCGATACAGTTCCTCTACGCTGCCGCCGCCGTGACTGGCGCGGTCGCGTTGGTGGCGCTGACCTGGATTGCCTGGCAGCAGTTGCGCCTGAACAAGCGTGAAGTGGTCCAGGGGCGAACATTGCTGACCATCTGGAACACCAAGGTCGCGCTACGCCGCGTCGAGACAGTGTTCGACCGCTATTTCTGGGGCAGCTACTGGCATTCCGGTCGCACCTTCGAGGAGGTCATGGGCGAGCTCAAGGGCACCCCACTGGAGCAGAGCCTGGATGCCCTGAAACGCCAGTGCCGGGCGCTCGACCGGGAAATCCACGACCATCACCATCACTGGCTGGCCAATGCCCGCGACCTGTCCAGCGTGGCCACGGCCATGGCCCGCGAGCGTTATCAGTTGGACTTGTGCGAGCCGTCGAGCAATGGCCATGGCAATACCGCCGTGCTCAATCGTGACCTGGAGGTGCTGGTGTACACCTGGTCGGCGCGCCTGCGCAGCTTCGACCATCAGCTGGACGAACTGGAGCGCGCCTACCACTGAGGCGCAATCATTCGCCGCGGATGTACTGCTCCAGTTGATTGATCAGGTTGGCCTGTTCGGCGATGGTTTCCTTGACCAGGTCACCGATCGACAGCAGCCCGAGCAGCTTGCCGTTGTCGACCACTGGCAGGTGGCGCAGGTGGAGGTCGGTCATTCGCTGCATGCAGTAATCCAGATTCCTCTTCGGCTCAACGGTGATCACTGGCGCGCTCATGATCTCGCGCACCGGCGTTGCGGCGGAGGAGCGGCCCTTGAGCACCAGTTTGCGTGCGTAGTCCCGTTCACTGACGATCCCCACTACCTTGTCGTTTTCGACCACAGGCAGCGCACCGACGTTTTTCTCCGCCAGCAGTTTCAGGGCGTCGAGCACCGAGTCATCCGGGCCGATGGTGTACACGGTCTGGTGCTGGGACTTGGTCTTGAGGAGTTGTTCGACGTTCTTCATACGGGCCTCTGCGGGTGAATAAGACGAGCTCTCCGAGTAAATAAAGCATCCGGCAAGCCGGCCTGCACGGCAATGCAGGAAACGGCATGGAGTCGATTGAAAAACGTCATGGGTGTTGCCCGTGCCGGCCTCTTCGCGGCTAAAGCCGCTCCTACAGGATTTCTACAGCCCGCAAATGCGCCGCAGTACCTGTGGGAGCGGCCTTAGCCGCGAAGAGGCCGGTACAGCTGACTCAGAGCTTCGGCATCTGCCCGATCCGCGCCACCATCTCGCTCACGATCTGCAAGTCGAGCATGAACTGTTCCACGGTCTTGAACTCGTTGTCGTTGTGCCCGGTGTACTTCACATCCGGCATGGCCAGGCCGAACTGCACGCCGTTGGGCAGGTCATGCACCGAGGTGGCACCAGCCGAGGTGCCGAATTCGTGCTTCATGCCCAGGTTCTCGCTGGCCACATCCAGCAGCGCCTTGACCCATTCGCCCTCGGGGTTGCGGAACATCGGCTCGTCGAGGCTGTAGTCGAAGGCCACCGAGGTGTGGCTCTGGCGGGTCCATTTGCCGAGCTTGTCGGCCAACTGGTCCTTGAGCGTAGCCAGCGGCTTGCCTTTGGGGATACGCAGGTTCACGGCCAGCTTCAGGCCCTTGTCATCCACGCCGACGAAGGTCAGCGAGGTGGTCAACGGGCCCATGAACGGGTCTTCGAAGCCTATGCCCAGTTGCTTGCCCAGGTAGTCCAGGCCCCAGTTGTCGGCGGCGTAGCGGGCGGCATCGGTGAAGTGGTTGTGCTTGAGCGGCACCTGCTGGCCCAGGCCATTGAGGAAGTCGAGCATGCGCGCCACCGGGTTGATGCCGGACTCTGGCTCCGAAGAGTGGGCAGAAACGCCGGTCACGGTGAGCAGCACGTTCTTGCCATCGGCCTTGGCATCGATGCTGAAGTCGCCGCCATTGCGCTTCACATAATCGGCGCCGGCATTCTTCAGGTCTTTGGCCAGCGCTTGCGGGTTGTCGCCAACCAAGGTGGCCACCGACGTGGTCGGAATCTGGTTGGTCGCCAAGCCGCCGGTCAGGTTGATGATTTCCGCTCCCTGGCCGGTGGCCGGGCGTTTGCTGAAGCTGGCCATGACCGTGCCGTAGCCCTTCTCGGCAATCACCACCGGGTAGCCGCCATCGAGTGCCAGGTTGTAGTCAGGCGTAGGGTTGCGCTCGAAATAGTAGGGGATGGCGTCGCCGCTGGTTTCTTCGGTGGTGTCGATCAGCAGCTTGAACTGCCGGGCCAGGGGCAGGTTTTCATCCTTGGCCACTTTCAGTGCATACAGCGCGACGATGATGCCGTTCTTGTCATCCTCGGTGCCGCGGCCGTACATGCGGTCGCCGACCTGGGTGACCTTGAACGGGTCGAGGCGGGTGCCGTCGGCCAGTTTCCAGTTGTCCGGGTTGACCGGTACCACGTCGGCATGGGCGTGGATGCCCACTACTTCCTTGCCTTCGCCCAGCGAAATCTCGTAGACGCGGTTGTCGACATTGCGGAAGGTCAGGCCGAAGCCCTCGGCCAGGGCCTTGATCTTGTCGGCGATCTTGAGGAACTCGGGGTTTTCGTGCTGCGGCACGCCGTCGACGCTGAACGTGGGGATAGCGACCAGCTCGCGCAGGTTCTCTGTGGCGGCCTTGGCGTACTTGATGCGGGTGTACAGGCCGAGCAGGCGGTTGATCTCGTTCTGCTGCTCGGTTGCGAGCGGCTTGCCGGCCAGGTAGGCGTCGAGCGTGGCAGCGAGGTTGTCGGCCTTGGACAGTTCGCTACTTTTGAGTTTGCCGAGGAATTGCTTGAAGTCGGCCGGGTTGCTGCCCTCGAAGGCTTTGACGATGGCGGCGGACTGTTGCTGAGTCAGGTTGGCCTGGGCCGGTTGGGTGAACAGGCCGATGCTGGCCAGTAGCAAGGCGGTGGAGGTGAGCTTTTTCAGGTGCATGCGCGCGCATTCCTTCGCGAATCATTGTTGTTGGGTGCCCGTCGGATACGGGAAGGGGCCCACGCTAACATCAATGACCCATGGCACGGGAGTGCCAGAAACGCGACATGTCGCACAAATGAAAAAGCCCCGGGAGTGATCCCAGGGCTTTCTGATATGGCGCACTCGGCGGGATTCGAACCCACGACCCCTGCCTTCGGAGGGCAGTACTCTATCCAGCTGAGCTACGAGTGCAACGCGCACGCATGATACCCATCTGATTCGGCGGCGTCCATCGCCTTGATCTAAGGCTGTTTTTCTCGGTTGACCGTTCGTGGCTGAAGCCTCTCCCACAGCTTCTGCGCGGTCTGCCGGAGCGGCGTCAGCCTCGAAGGGCCTGTACAGGCCAACCCAAATCCGTCTATCCATATGCGATATCAGTATTTCCTTACCTCTTCTTATGCCCTCTATGATCTGGTCACAACTTGTTATAACAAGTCATCGATCAGCGAAGAGACCCATGGCCGAACTGCTCCCCCTGTCCCCGGTACCGCTTTACACCCAGCTCAAGGAATTGCTGCGCGAGCGCATCCTCGACGGTACGTACCCACCGCATAGCCGCATGCCCTCGGAAAGCGAGCTGGGCAAGGCTTTCGATGTCAGCCGTATCACCGTGCGCCAGGCGCTCGGCGATCTGCAGAAAGAAGGGCTGATTTTCAAGATCCACGGCAAAGGCACCTTCGTCGCCAAGCCCAAGGCGTTCCAGAACGTCAGCACCCTGCAGGGCCTGGGTGAGTCGATGACGCAGATGGGCTACGAGGTGATCAACCGCCTGCGCAGCTTCCGCCATGTGCCGGCCAGTGCTCTGGTGGCCGCGCGGCTTCAGGTCGAGGAGGGCAGCCCGGTCACCGAGATCCGCCGGGTAAGGCTGATCAATCGCGAGCCGGTATCGCTGGAACTGACCTGGCTGCCCAAGACCGTCGGCGAAAAGCTGGAGAAGGCCGACCTGGTCACTCGCGACATCTTCCTGCTGCTGGAAAACGACTGCGGTATCGCCCTCGGCCACGCCGACCTGGCCATCGACGCGGTGCTGGCCGACAGCGACCTGACCCAGGCGCTGGAGGTGGAGGAGGGTGCGCCGATCATGCGCATCGAACGCCTGACCCATGCCGCCGACGGCACGCCGCTGGACTTCGAACACCTGTATTACCGCGGCGATGCCTTCCAGTACCGCCTGCGCATCGACCGCCAGAAGGGGAGCAAGGCATGAGTATCGAGACCCAGGATTACGACATCATCGTCATCGGCGGCGGCACTGCCGGGCCAATGGCGGCGATCAAGGCCAAGGAGCACGACAAGCAGTTGCGCGTGCTGCTGCTGGACAAGGCCAACGTCAAGCGCAGCGGTGCCATCAGCATGGGCATGGACGGGCTGAACAACGCCATCATCCCCGGCCATGCCACGCCCGAGCAGTACACCAAGGAAATCACCGTGGCCAACGACGGCATCGTCAACCAGGCCGCCGTGCATGCCTACGCCACCCACAGTTTCGAAACCATCGAGCAGCTCGATCGCTGGGGGGTGAAGTTCGAAAAGGACGAGACCGGCGACTACGCGGTGAAGAAGGTCCATCACATGGGCGCCTACGTGTTGCCCATGCCTGAAGGGCACGACATCAAGAAGGTGCTGTATCGCCAGCTCAAACGTGCCCGGGTCGAGATCAGCAACCGCATGGTCTGCACCCGTGTGCTGCTCGATGCCGAAGGCGCCGCTGCCGGTGTACTGGGTTTCGATTGCCGCACTGGCGCGTTCCGCGTGGTTCGGGCCAAGGCGGTGATCCTCGCCTGTGGCGCTGCCGGGCGCCTGGGCCTGCCGTCGTCGGGATACCTGATGGGCACCTACGAGAACCCCACCAATGCCGGCGACGGCTATGCGATGGCCTACCATGCCGGCGCCGAGCTGGCCAACCTCGAGTGCTTTCAGATCAACCCGCTGATCAAGGACTACAACGGCCCGGCTTGCGCCTACGTTACCGGCCCGCTGGGCGGCTACACCGCCAACAGCAAGGGCGAGCGCTTCATCGAATGCGACTACTGGAGCGGGCAGATGATGTGGGAGTTCCACCAGGAGCTCGAAGGCGGCAACGGCCCGGTGTTTCTCAAGCTCGACCACCTGGCCGAGGAAACCATCCAGAACATCGAAGAGATCCTGCACAGCAACGAGCGCCCCAGCCGTGGCCAGTTCCATGCCGGGCGTGGCACCGACTACCGCCAGCACATGGTCGAGATGCATATCTCCGAGATCGGCTTCTGCTCGGGGCATTCGGCCTCGGGGGTGTGGGTCAACGAGAAGGCCGAGACCAGCGTCAAAGGCCTGTACGCCGCAGGCGACATGGCTGCGGTACCGCACAACTACATGCTTGGCGCGTTCACCTACGGCTGGTTTGCCGGTATGAATGCCGCACAGTACGTGGCCGGGCGGGAACTGGCCGAGGTCGATGCCGGGCAGGTCGAGCGCGAACGCGCGCGGGTGTTCGCGCCGTTGCAGCGTGAGCATGGTCTGCCGCCGGCGCAGGTGGAATACAAGCTGCGACGCATGGTGAACGATTACCTGCAGCCGCCGAAGGTGACCAGGAAAATGGAAATCGGCCTGGCGCGCTTTGCCGAGATCGAGCGTGATCTCGAGCAGATGAAGGCCAGCAACCCGCATGAGCTGATGCGGGCCATGGAGGTCTCGGTGATCCGCGACTGTGCCGAAATGGCGGCGCGGGCCTCGTTGTTCCGTGAGGAGAGCCGCTGGGGCCTGTACCACCACCGGGTCGACTTCCCCGAGCGCAACGATGGCGAGTGGTTCTGCCACTGCCATCTAAAAAAAGGCGAAAACGGTGAAATGACCAGTTTCAAGAAAGCCGTCGAGCCGTACCTGATCGCGTTGGATGCCGAAGAGCAGACTGCCTATGACCGGTTGCGAGTCAAAGCCAATGCCGCCTGAGCGACACCTCACCTTGCGGGAGCGGGTTCACCCGCGAACACCGGCGAAGCCGGTGCCATCCACCGTGTTGGATTCTTCGTGGGTAAACCCGCTCCCACAGGGAAATGTGCAAGCCTCTAGATGAAAGGGTGCCCATGAAGGCCCCAAGGACCCCGTGAAATGGCCTACCAGCCCCAGGAAATCTTCTTTCGCAGCAGCGCCCCGGTGACCATCGACGAAGACAAATGCATCGCCGAAAAAGGCTGCACCGTCTGTGTCGAGGTCTGCCCCATGGACCTGCTGGCGATCAACCCGGCCACGCAAAAGGCTTACATGGCCTTCGACGAGTGCTGGTACTGCATGCCCTGCGAGAAAGACTGCCCCACCGGCGCGGTCAAGGTCGATATCCCGTACCTGCTGCGCTGATTGATCCCCGCCATCCGGCGAGCCACCGGACGCGCCTCCTGCAATGCCCCCTCGTTTCCCACCACCCAAGCCCGGTGGCGGAGACGATTACACAACTCAAAACGATTCGAGGGGAAACACCCATGCGCCTTGTAGCAACCGTGGCCGGCCTCGCGCTGGCGCTCACCGGCCTGAACGCCAGCGCCGAAACCATCCGCATCGCCATCGGCACCCAGGACACCACCATCAACTGCGCCACTGGCGGCCTGCTGATCCGCGAGCTGGGCCTGCTCGACAAGTACCTGCCGCACGATGGCAAGTACCAGGATGCCCAGTACCAGATCGAGTGGAAGAACTTCACCAGCGGCGCGCCGCTGACCAACGAGATGGTCGCCGGCAAGCTCGATTTCGGCGCCATGGCCGATTTCCCCGGCTCGTTCAACGGCGTCGCGCACCTGGATGCCGGCAAGCGCAGCCTGTTCATCAGCGTGCTGTCGGGCAGTGTGCACGGCAGCGGCAACGGTATTGTCGTACCGGCAGCGTCGAAGGTGCAGTCACTGGCTGAACTCAAGGGCAAGACCATTTCCGTGCCGTTCGCCTCCACCGCCCACGGTATGCTGCTGCGCGCCGTCGCGGCCCAGGGCTGGGACCCGCAGAAGGACGTGCGAATCATCGCCCAGGCGCCGGAGATTGCCGGTTCCGCCCTGCGCAGCAACCGCATCGAGGCCCACGCCGACTTCGTGCCGTTCGCCGAGCTGTTCCCCAACCGCGGCTTTGCCCGCAAGATCTACGACGGTGCCCAGGCCAACGCGCCAACGTTCCATGGCGCGCTGGTGGACGCCGACTATGCGAAGAAGTACCCGGAAGTGGTCACCGCCTACCTGCGCGCCAGCCTCGAAGCTGACCGTCTGATCGCTGCAGAACCGGAAAAATACAGCGAACTGATCGAGAAGGTCACCGGCATCGAGGCCGAGGTCAACTACCTGTTCCACGGCCCGCTCGGTCTGCAGACCCGCGACCTGACCTGGAAGCCTGAATACCGCCAGGCGGTAACGACCTCCATCGACACGCTCAAGCTGCTGAAGAAGACCGACCGCGGCCTCGACACCGACCAGTTCATCGACGACCAGTACATCCGCGCAGCCTTCAAGCAGGCCAGCGTGGATTACGACAAGGCGCTGAAGAACTACGGCCCGCTGCCGCTCAAGGCCAACGATGCGCTCACCGGCAAGCCGATCACCGACTTCAGCCGCCTGGCGCAGATCTGGGTGCGCGGTGAAGACAAGGTACGCCACTACGCCTCGCCGGAAGCCGCCCTTGGCGCGCTGGCCCAGTTGGAGCAGGAAGGCAAGGACATCCGCGCGATCTACGCCCAGGCTGCCGACAGCGGCATCAAGCTGCTGGCCAACCAGGCCTGGTTCGTGCGCAATGCCCACGGCGAGCTGGCTGCATTCCTGCTCAAGGACCAGGCCGAGCAGTACGCCAAGGCCCATGGTGGTGAAGCGCTGGACTTCGTCAGTGCCAACCAGAAGCTGGTCGCCCAGCGCTGACCGGGAGGCACCGAGATGACTCGCCACCTCAAGCGCTGGCCCGTGCGCCTGGCTTCGCTGCTGGCCTGCCTGCTGTTCTGGCAAGTAGCGGCCAGCGTCAAGCTGGACCTTGGCCTGCTGACCTTCACCTATGTCCCCACGCCGCAGGCGGTGCTGGCGGCAGCCTGGCAGTTGCTGACCTCCAGCGCCCTGCTGGCTCACCTGGGCAGCAGCCTGTCACGGGTGTTTGCCGGATATGCCGCTGCGGCACTGCTGGGGGTGGCCCTGGGCTTGTTGATCGGCCGCTCGAAATGGGCCGAGGACACCTTGCTGCCGCCACTCGAAGTGCTGCGGCCGATACCGGCGGTGGCGTGGATCCCGCTGGCGATCCTGATGTTCCCGTCGTCGGAGCTGTCGATGGTGTTCATCACCTTCACCGGTGCGCTGTTCCCGATCCTGCTCAACACCGTCCATGGCGCGGAGGCTGTCGACCCGCGCCTGGTCGCCTCGGCGCGCAGCCTCGGTGCCGGGCGCTGGTCGATCCTGCGTGAAGTGGTACTGCCTGGCGCGTTGCCGAGCATCGTCACGGGCCTTGCCATCGGCATGGGCACCTCGTGGTTCTGCCTGGTCACTGCCGAGATGATCGCCGGGCAGTTCGGCATCGGTTACTACACCTGGGAGTCGTACACCTTGCAGAACTACCCGGACATCGTTGTCGGCATGCTGTTGATTGGCATGCTGGGCATGGGCAGCAGCGCCCTGGTCAAGCGCCTCGGCGCATTCGCCACGCCCTGGTACCGCACGCGGAGGGCAAGCTGATGAACCGTTATCAACAGGCGCCCGGGCGGATCGATGGGCATGGCCTGTCGATTCGGCTGGGGCAGGGCCGAGAAGCCTTCGAGGCGGTGCAGCGCCTGGACTTTGCCGTGGCGCCGGGGGAGTTCGTCTGCATCCTTGGGCCATCGGGTTGCGGAAAGTCGACCTTGCTCGGTGCCCTGGCCGGGCACCTTGTGCCCAGCAGCGGCCAGTTGAGCGTGGACGGCCAGGCTATCACCGGGCCGTCGCCGCAGCGTGGCATGGTGTTCCAGCACCACACCTTGCTGCCGTGGCGCAGCGTGCTCGACAACGTCGGCTTCGGCCTGAAGATGCAAGGCCTGGGCAAGGCCGAACGCCACCAGCAGGCCCGCGAAATGCTCCAGCTGGTGGGCCTGGCCGACTTCGCCGAGCGCTGGCCCAGCCAGTTGTCCGGCGGCATGCAGCAGCGTGCCGAAATCGCCCGGGTGCTGATCAACCACCCGCGCCTGCTGCTGATGGATGAGCCTTTCGGCGCCCTGGATGCGCAAACCCGTTCGCGCATGCAGGAGTTGCTGCTTGATATCTGGGCGCGCATCCGCACCACCGTGGTGTTCGTCACCCACGATATCGATGAAGCCTTGTTCCTGGCTGACCGCATTCTGGTGATGAGCCCGCGCCCCGGTCGCTTCATCGAGGACCTGCGCCTGGACTTTGCGCGCCCGCGCCGCGCCAGCCTGCTGACCAGCCCTGAATTCACCCACCTCAAACGCCATTGCCTGGCCTTGCTGCGCCATGAAGAAGGCCGCGAACTGCCGCGCCTGACGCCACTTGGCCTGCCAGCCACCGACCATCCGCCGCTCAGGATCGCGCTATGACTGAACGAAGCACCGACAACCCCGAAATTCTTGAACTGCTGCCACGCCTCGGCGCCGATGACGCCGGCGTGCGGCGCATTGCCTTGATCGAACTGGCCGACCTGGAAGATCCCGATACCTTGCCGTGGCTGACCGATGCCCTGTTGGTCGATGGCGCCGACGACGTGCGCGCCGAGGCCGCGCGCCTGCTGGAAGCCTGGGAGGAGCCGGAAGTGGTTCAGGCTTTGTGCGCCGCACTGGCGGATGGTGCCGAGGCGGTGCGCCTGGCCGCTGCGCAGAGCCTCAGCGAGTTGAAGAGCCCGGAAGCCGGCCAGTTGATTCTGCCGTGGACGACCCACGCCGATGCCTTTGTCCGGGCCAGTGCCTTGCGCGCCCTGCGTGAGTTGCGCCTGGGCGACGCCGCAGGGCCTGCGCTGCGGGCGCTGGAGGACCAGGACGCGGCGGTGCGGCGCGAAGCCGTGGGTATTCTGGGTTGGCTCAAGCACGAGCCCGCGCTGCCTGCCTTGGCGAAACTGGCCGAGCACGAGCCCGACACCGAGGTACGCCGTGCCGCGATTGGCGCCTTGGGGCTTGCGCGTGATCTTGCTGTGTTGCCGGCGCTGGTTGGCGCCCTGCGCGATGCCGCCTGGCAAGTGCGCGAAGAAGCCGCGACGACGCTGGGCAAGGTGGGCCATGCTCAGGCGGGGCCGGCACTGGTGGCGGCGCTTGGCGATGGCTTCTGGCAAGTACGCCTGCGCGCTGCCCGCTCATTGGGCCGCTTGCGTCATGGCGAGGCGCTGGATGCCCTGGCCGACTTGCTCGGCCATGGCATTGCCAACCTGCGCAAGGAAGCCGCGCTTGCGCTCGGCGAACTGGGGCAAGCCCGTGCCTTGCCGGTGTTGCAGGCGGCTGAGGCGGACAGCGATCCAGAAGTGCGCAAGGCCGTGCGCATCGCCTTGGCGCAGCTGCGCGGGGCTGCTTGATGAACAGCCCCAGTGCAATACGCAATCAACGCGAGGCAGGGCAACTGACCGTGCGCTGGCAGGATGGCGAGCAGGTCATCAGCCATGCGCGCTTGCGCGGTGCCTGCCCGTGCTCGCAATGCCGCGCCGCCCATTGGCGCGGTGCAATTGGCGTGGTGCAGGACGATGTGCGGGTAGAGCGCATTGAGCCGCAGGGTTACGGCGTGCAATTGCTGTTCAACGATGGACATCAACGGGGTATCTACCCCTGGGAATACTTGCGCGGGCTGGGGGTGGCATAGCAGTACCCCATTCATCACCTCGGGGCGGAGCAGTTTCAACGCTTTCAATCCGAGGAACATGAGCATGAGCGACCCCTACGAGCAGAGCCTCGAGTGGCTCAAGGACGCCAAGGTCATTGTGGAGAAGGCCCGGCGATACCGGGAGGCATTTCCTGACCTGCACTCGCTCGCGCACGAGCAGGCAAGCGCTTATCTGTCGGCGCAGACCGGCCTGGCGCTGGACCCCGACCAAGTGTGGTGGCACCACTTCCGTATGGGGGACAACCGGCGAGGCCGCTGCTTCACCGGTTGGACACACCACCATGCTCCGGTCAGCTCACTGACCTTTACCGAGTTGTGGATCAGGCGGCTTGATGTGGAGGTGCAGGATGAAGATGCCGACGCGATCTTCCGCTTGAATGGGTTTTACCATGAAGGCCCTGACGCGAGGGCTTACGGTGCAGAGAATGAAGTGAAGCTTGACCCGGTGCAGGTCAGGAGTCATTTCTGGGAACTCGACTTTGCCAGCGTGGTGCGTGAGCGCACGGATCGATTCTGGCGCAGTGAAGGCAAGGACTTGCCGCTGCTGCTCAAGGTTCGTTTCATCGCCGCCATCGAAAGCAGCCTCGCCGATGGTCATATCTGCACCGAGGATCGCCAGCGGCTATGGACCTGGATGGGGCTGGAGGCCGGGAAGCGCCTGAGCCTGGCCAGTTTGCAAGGCCCAGGCGGCGGCGGAGACTATTCTGTTCGCCACTACCCGATGCACGGTGGGGGGCACCTGCTGACCTTCGCTGTCCCCAGTGGCCGCTTTCTTCTCTATACCCCGACGGCGGACGTGGTACTGCGGGCATTCGATGACGTAGCCGCTTTGCGCAGCTGGGTCTCCAGGCGTTTGCACGAGGAAGATGGGCTGCGATGGTACGACGCCCTGCACCAGCCCTACGCCCAGGTTGACGAAGCCACGCGCAAGGCGGGGCTGCAGATACTGCGTGAGCGCAGTGGCACGGGCCCGGTGCCACACTGGCCGTTTGGCCTGGGCGCCGAAGTCTCTCGGCCGCTGTTCGAGCAGATGGCTGAATGGGTCAAGGATGACATCGAGGCCAGCCACCGTGTTCTGGTCTCCAACAGCGACCTGCGCAAGCAGCTCTGGCGCCATGAGCTGGGTATCGCGATCACCGTACTGAGCGTGTTCACCCTGGCGTGGCAGCCCTTCGGCATGGTGCTGTTCGTGCTCGGCAGCGTTCGGCTGGCGCTGGATATCGATGCGTTGGTGCATGCTCCTGCCAAGGCTCAACGCATTGAAGCGTTCACTTCAGCCCTGTGCGACGTGCTGGTGATAGCGTTTTCGGTGTTCTCGGTGCTGCCCAAGGGGGCACCTGAACAGTGGGATACCTTCATGGCGGTGGATGACACCTCCAGCGACCTTGTTTCGCGTGCTGTGCGCCAGCGTCACAGAGACTTGCTGAACCAGGCCGACTTGCCTGAGTTCGAAGGGCACATGGCGCCAATGGATGAATTCGGTACGCCGCATGTCGAAAGGCAGGGCAAGCGCTTCTACAGCTTCAAGCACGAAGGTGAAGTGCACAACAACCTGATCGAGCAATACAGCAGCCACATGGCCAAGGCCAACGATGTGTTCAGTCTCGGCAGGCAACGCTTGGCGGCAATTCCTGAAGACGAGCTGCGGGCATACCTCGACAACCTGTTCGACTCGATGGAGCAACTGCCTGCCAGTGATGCCAAGGTACTCTGGCGCGGAGGACGTGGCCCGCAGGTGACGCTCGCGGCGCGCTGGCGGGCTGGCGCAATTCGCCAGGGTGATGTGCTGGTCAGCACCGACATCACGTCGTTTACCGAGAGCCCGTTCATCCCGCGCCGGTTCATGCTGCCCAAGGAGGCGGCCAACCTGCCGCTGGAACAGGTGGCGGGGCATTTCGATGACAATACGGTGTTGTACGAGCTGCTCGCCGATGGCCAGGCCAGTGGTGTGCCGGTGGCCTCCCTGTCGTTGAACTGGCAGGAGGCTGAGGTACTGTTCACGCCGGGGCGTTACTTCCAGATCGAGTCCGCCGGTGAGGTCAGCGGTGCCCATTACCGTTTCCTGCGCATCCGCTTGCGTGAGGTCGCCAAGCCCACGGGCAAGCCGGTTTACGCCATGCGCACCGGCTTGCCCTTCGACCGCCAGGCTTACCAGCAGCTGGTGCAGCATGACGCTGTGGTCGAGCGTTTCTTCCCGGCATCGGCTTGGACCTAGAGGGCGATCAGTTCTGGCCGCAACCCTTCTACCCGGCGTGTTGGCGGCGGCAGGTAGCCGCCGTCACCGGTGATCTGGTGCAGGATCTTTTCGCGCAGCCCATGCAATGCCACACCAGAGCGCAGGCGCGGGTGCGGCAGGTCGACTTCCACCACCGACTTGATGCGACCGGGGCGCGGCTCCAGCACCACGACTCGGTCGGCCAGGTAGGTGGCTTCTTCGGCATCGTGGGTCACCAGCAAGGTGGTGATGCCGGCGCGTTCGCGGATAGCCAGCAGTTCGTCCTGCAACTGCTGGCGGGTCAGTGCATCGAGCGCACCGAACGGCTCGTCGAGCAACAGGATGCGTGGGCTGGCCACCAGGCCACGGGCAATCGCCACGCGCTGGGCCATGCCGCCGGACAGCTGGTGCGGGTAGGCCGATTCGAAACCGACCAGGCCCACCAGTTGCACGAACTCGTGCACACGCCGGGCGCGCTCGCCCTGGGTCAGGTTTTCGTTGACCAGACCCAGGCCGATGTTCTGCTCCACCGTCAGCCAAGGGAACAGGCGATGCTCCTGGAACACGATGCCACGCTCGCCGCCGATGCCGCTGACCGCCTGGCCATCGACGCGGATGCTGCCGCTGTATTCGGTATCCAGCCCGACCAGCAGGCGCAGCAGGGTCGACTTGCCACAGCCCGAGGCGCCAACGATGGCGATGAACTCGCCTTCGTTGATGGCCAGGTTGAAATTGCGGATGGCCTCGAAGGGCTGGCCATCGACGCTAAAGGTCTTGCCGACGCCTTCGAAGCTGACCAGCGGTGGCGTGGTGTCGGCCTGATTGGCCGCGAGCAGGTGCGAGGCATTGAAGGCGTTCATGCGGTTCTCCAGCGCGTGGCGCGCGATTCGAGGCGTTGACCGAGGGCGCCGAGCAGGGCGCCGACCAGGCCGATCAGGACCATCGCGGCCATCACCTGGTCCATGCGGAACAGTTGTTGTGCGCCGATCATCAGGCTGGCGATGCCGCCGTCCGAGGGCATGAAGTACTCGGCGCCGATGGTGCCGAGCCAGGCATAGATCAGCGACAGGCGCAGGCCGGCAAAGATGGCCGGTGCAGCACCCGGCAACACCAGAAGGCGCAGGCGTTGCCACAGGTTCAGGCGAAGTGTGCGGGCCGCCTCGCCCAGTTGCGGCGAGAGGCTGGCGATACCTCGTTGGGTAGCGATCAGCAGCGGAAAGAATGCAGCCAGGCCGACGAACACGTTCTTGGCCCCTTCGCCCAGGCCGAACCAGGCGGTGAGCAAGGGGACCCAGGCGAACAGCGCCACTTGGCGCAGGGCTGAAAGGCTTGGCCCGAAGAGGCGTTCTGCGTGGTGGGAAAGCCCCAGCAACAGCCCGCTGAGCAAGCCGGCGCCGCCGCCCAGGAGCAGGCCGGTCAGGGTGCGCTGCAGGCTCAGCAGCATGGCCTCTGGCAGCGAACCATCGGCCAGGCCGCCGAACAGTGTGTGCAATACGTTCAGCGGCGAAGTGAGGATGTTCGGGTCGACCCAGCCGAAGCTGTTGCTGGCTTGCCACAGCGCCAGCAGTGCCGCCGGTAGCAGCAGGCTTTGCCAGCCCCGTGGAATGGGCCCGCGCTGTTGTTCGCCAGTGGCCGGTTGCGGCCAGTACAGCAGGCGCTTTTCCAAGGTCGAGAAGCCACGCTCCAGCAGCGCGCCGACCAGGCCGATCACCAGGATGCACAGCAGCACCAGGTCGAGCATGAACAGCTGCCGGCCCCAGACCATCAGGTAACCGATGCCTTCGCTGGAGGCAAGCAATTCAACGGCCAGCAACGAGGTCCAGCCAGTCGCCAGGGCCAGGCGAACGCCGGTGAGGAAGGCGGGCAGGGCGGCCGGCAGCAGCAGGCGCAGGAACAAAAGATGGCGTGGCAGGCGCAGGGCGGTGGCGGCTTCGCGCAACTTGGGCTGGGCATCGCGCACGCCAACCAGGGTGTGCAGGGTGACCGGCACCACCACCGCCTTCACCAGCACCACCAGCTTGAGCAGCTCGCCGATACCGAAGAACAGCATGAACAGCGGGATCCAGGCCAGGGTGGGGATCTGCGCCAGGGCCACGAAGGTCGGCAGCACCAAGGTCTGCGCATGACGAGAGGTGCCCAGCCAGCTGCCGAGCAGCAAGCCGCTGCTGATGCCCGCCAACAAGCCCCAGAACAGCCGCTGCAGACTTATCCACAAGTGCCCCCAGAGCTCACCGGAGCCAAACTCCAGCGCGCTTTGCCACACCAGTGAAGGTGCTGGCAGGATCTGCTCGCTCATCCAGTGCTGCCGGCTCGCAACCACCCACAGCAGCGCAATCAACGCCGGCAGCAACCAAGGCAGTGCCCGCTCCCCGGAGAGGACGCGGTCCCTGTGGGAGCGGCCTCGCGCCGTGAATGGGCCGCGCAGCGGCCCCCCTCGAATCCTGCTCAGAACTCCATTCATCGGCCATCTCTCGAAGCGTTCCAATGTTATGCTCTTATGGAATTAAAAATTCACTAAAGCGAGTTTCAAGAGATAAGAGCATGCAAGCCATGCATGCGGAACCCCCTCATCATTGCGTTTTGCTCATATTTTCCATGCGTTTCCCGCAAGCCCCTCCGCGCCCCGCATGGATGCTGATTTATATCTTTCAGTTACTAAAAAATGAAGTTTTGATCTTTGTAGGTTCTAACCAGACCTGCCTAGCTTCTGGCCAAAGCGCCGGCCATCGCCGGTGGCAGCCTGCCAAGGAGCCTTGCCATGAAAACCCCACTGCGCCACCTGATCACCGCCCTCGGTCTGGCCTTCACCCTGAGCGGTCACGCGGCCGAGCTGGCCAAGCCAGAGAGCATCCGCATCGCCGTGCCCGACCTGAGCGCTGGCAGCAAGCACAGTGCTGGCGGCGTGGTCGATGTACTGCGTGACCAGCAACTGCTGGAAAAGGAATTCGCCAAAGACGGCATCCGTATCGACTGGCACTTCTTCAAGGGCGCAGGTCCGGTGGTCAACGAAGCCCTGGCCAACGGCCAGGCCGACTTCGCCTACCTGGGCGACCTGGCGGCGATCGTCGGCAAGGCCAATGGCCTCGACACCCGCGTGCTTTCAGCCGGCGTGCGTGGGGTGAAGAGCTACCTGGGCGTGGTACCGGGCTCCGGCATCAAGACGCTGCACGACCTCAAGGGCAAGCGCGTGGCGGTGTTCCGCGGCACCGCCAACCAGCTGTCATTCGCCAGCGCGTTGGCCAGCCAAGGGCTGTCGGAGCGCGACCTGAAAGTGATCAACCTGGATTTCAACGCCGCCAACGCGGCACTGGCCGCCAAACAGATCGACGCTACCTGGGGCTTGTCCAACCTGCTGTCGCTGCGTGAGCGTGGGCTGGTCGAGCTGCCGGTCAATTCCCGCGACCTGGCAGGTGCCGGCAGCACCCAGGCGGTATTGCTCGGCACGGGCGATTTCATCCGCAAATACCCAGAGCTGGTGCAGCGCCTGGTCAATACCCAGGAGCAGGCCACCCGTTGGCTGCGCGACGAGCACAACCGCGATGCCTACGTCGACCTCGTGGCGAGCAATGCCAATTGGCCACGCAGCATCCTCAGCGATGACCTGGCCCAGGAAGACCTCGCCCATTACTTCGATCCGCGGCTGGACGCCGATTTTGTCGCCCAGTTGCAGCAGGGCGTCGACCTGGCCGCCCGCGAGCGCCTGATCCGCCGAGGCTTCCAGGTTTCCGATTGGATCGAGCCGCGCTTTCTCGATACCGCTCTGCAGCACGAACAGGCCGTGCAGGCCGCCCGCTGAACCCACAACCCGACCATGACCGCAAGGACCACGACCATGAGCAATGCCGCACTGGCCTCCGCGCCACACGCCCTCGAACTCGATATCCATCCGGTTGCCGGCCGTATCGGTGCCGAAATCCGTGGGGTGAAGCTGTCCGCCGACCTGGATGCCGCCACCGTTGACGCCATCCAGGCCGCCCTGGTGAAACACAAGGTGATCTTCTTCCGTGGCCAGACCCACCTGGACGACCGGGGTCAGGAAGGCTTTGCCAAGCTGCTCGGCGAACCGGTCGCCCACCCCACCGTGCCTGTGGTGGACGGCACCAGCTACCTGCTGCAGCTGGACGGCGCCGAAGGCCAGCGGGCCAACTCCTGGCACACCGATGTGACCTTCGTCGATGCCTACCCCAAAGCCTCGATCCTGCGCAGCGTGGTGGCGCCGGCTTCCGGTGGCGATACCGTGTGGGCCAACACGGCGGCGGCCTACCTGGAACTGCCCGAGCCGCTGCGCGAGCTGGCCGACAAGCTGTGGGCGGTGCACAGCAATGAATACGATTATGCGAGCATCAAGCCCGATGTCGACCCGGCGAAGCTTGAGCTTTATCGCAAGGTGTTCACTTCGACCGTGTACGAGACCGAGCATCCGGTAGTAAGGGTGCACCCGATCAGTGGCGAGCGGGTGTTGCAGCTGGGGCATTTCGTGAAGCGCATCAAAGGCTATTCGCTGGCCGATTCGCAGCACCTGTTCGCGGTGCTGCAGGGGCATGTGACGCGGCTGGAAAACACCGTGCGCTGGCGTTGGGAGGCGGGGGATGTGGCGATCTGGGATAACCGCGCCACGCAGCATTATGCGGTGGATGACTACGGTACCCAGCCGCGGGTGGTGCGTCGGGTGACCTTGGCCGGTGAAGTGCCGGTTGGGGTGGATGGGCAATTGAGCCGGACTATCCACAAGGCTTGAGCTCTGTAGGGTACTTCTGTGGGAGCGGGCTTGCCCGCGAAGCAGGCACTGCGGTGGATGGCACCGGCTCTGCCGGTGTTCGCGGGCAAGCCCGCTCCCACAGGGGCCTTTTGGCCCCTCAGATCTCGGTATCGCAGGCAATCAGCTGCCTGACCAACCCCTGCGCCAACGGCGACAAGCCATACCCCACCCGGCTCACCACTCCATAGCGGGTATAGAACGCCTCTTCCTGCTCCGGTGCCAGGTCCACCAGTTTCAATGCAACCAGTCCCCGCTCCATCTGGTAAGGCCGCAAGTTGGCATTGCAGGCGATGCCGATGGTGTCCGAATGCATCACCACGTTCAGCAATGCATAGCCATGCTCGCACTCCACCGTCGGCAGAAAGTCCTGGCGCCCGCTGAGGTCGCTGAGGATCTTGCGGATGTTCGGCGGGCGGAAAGTGGTCGCCAGCGGGTAGTCGAACACATCCCGTGCACGTACCTCGGCCTGCTCGGTCAACGGATGCCCGGCCCGGCAGCAGAAGTGCCAGCGCTGGGGCGCCAGCTTGTGCACGCGGTAGTCCGGGTCGGACTCGAACTGGCGTGTGTCGGCAACGAAGAACTCGATCTCCTCGGCGATCAGCTTGCGGTTCAGCGCCTGCCAGTTATCCACCTGGAAGCAGGTGCGTGCCGCCGGGTACTCAGCGACGAAGCGTGCCACCGCCCGTGGCACCAGGCCGCCGGCGGGTGCCGGGCCGGAGCCGAAGCGCACCACGCCGGTGGTGGCGCCATTGAACTGATGGATCTCGTTGACCAGGTTATGCGCGCCATGCACCAGGCGCCGCGAGTGCTCCAGCACCAGCAACCCCTGGCGGGTGGGGGAGAGTTCCTTGCTGGCGCGGTCGACCAGGCGGCAGCCGATGTTGTGCTCCAGGGTCTGGATGCTACGGCTGAAGGCCGATTGCGACAGGTTCACCGCAGCCGCCGCGGCGACGAAGCTGCGGTGCTCGACAAGGGCGATGAAGTGGCGGAGCTGGCGGAGGTCGATATGCATTTTCTACATGAAAACTTTCGGTCGAATGCAATTGCTGACAAGGGTTAGCCACCTTATAAAGGGTGTTACTTATTCCACAAAATATGATTTACAAATATTTATATCTCTTAAAAGAATATAAGCCCAACTGACCGCGATTCGGTTCCGCCAACGGAAATGCTCGCCCAGGGCCCATGCCTCAAGGAGCATCTGCATGTCCGGACTTTCCCGTTGGCCTGCGCGCGCGTCGCGTTTCACCTTGCAACCCTTGGCCGCCGGCGTGTTGCTGGCGGCATCCAACGGTAGCTTTGCCGAAGAACCCGTCAGCGTTACCCCGGCTGTGGAACAGGAAGCCAAGCTCGGCACGGTCACGGTCAATGCCCGCCGCCGCGAAGAAACCGCGCAGAGCGTGCCCACGCCGATCAGCGTGCTCAGCAGCGAAACCCTGGAAACCCAGCGCATCTACCGTGTGCAGGATCTGCAACAGCTGGTGCCAAGCACCAACGTCGCCTATGTGCATGCACGGCAGTCGAGCATCTCGATTCGGGGCCTGGGCAACAACCCGGCCAGCGACGGCCTGGAAGGCAGCGTCGGCATCTATCTGGACAACGTCTACCTTGGCCGCCCAGGCATGGCTGTGTTCGACCTGCTCGACGTCGAGCAGCTGGAAGTGCTGCGCGGCCCGCAGGGCACGCTGTTCGGCAAGAACACCACGGCAGGCGTGCTGAACATCACCTCGCGAAAACCGACCTTCCAGCCGGAAGGGAGCATCCAGCAATCGGTTGGCGAGGATGGCTACCTGCAGACCCAGGGCAGCTACTCCGGGCCGATCACCGAGACGCTGGCTGGGCGCATCAGTGCCTATCACACCGAGGACGACGGCTATGTGAAGAACATCCACAACGGCGACGAGCTCAACGGCGGCAAGCGCCAGGGCTTTCGTACCCAGTTGCTGTTCAAGCCGAGCGAAACCTTCAACCTGCGCTGGATCGGCGAATACAACGAGGAAGACTCCAACAACGGCATCCTCAGCCTGTACAGCACCGGACCGACCATCAACGGCGTCAACCGCTACGAGAGCCTGGCCGCCCAGGCGGGCGCGACGCTGGTGTCAGGCAAGGACCGCAAGGTCAACTTCGATGCCGACCAGCAGGTGACGGTGTTCCAGGGCGGGACCTCGGTGGAGGCCAACTGGACCCTGCCCAATGACTTCACCCTGACTTCGATCAGCGCCTATCGCTGGTGGGACTTCACCCCGCGCAACGACGACGGCCTCAATGTGCCGGTGTTCTACAGCGCCGGGGTGTCAGTGCGCGACAAGCAATACTCCCAGGAAATCCGCCTGGCTTCGCCTACCGGTGGCTTCTTCGACTATGTGCTCGGCGCTTACTACTTCAAGCAGGACCTGGACAACAAGTCCTTCACCTATTACGGCCCCCAGGCCGACATCTGGAACATCACCCCGGCGGGCGCCCTGGCCAACGTCAATACCATCGGCAACGGCCATATCGATACCGACAGCTACGCGCTGTTCGCCCAAGGCACCTGGCACCTCACCGACCGCCTGGACTTCACCGCCGGCATCCGTGGCACCTACGAGGAAAAGAGCGCCTGGGTCACCCGCGATGCGCCAACCGGTGGTGCTGCCGTGACCGGTGCCGCCGCCGCTGCGCGCCAGGGCCGGGTAGGGGCGTACGATTCGGGTGACCTCAACCAGTACAGCTTCAGCCCCTCCGGTCTGCTTGGCCTGAGCTACCGCTTCAACGAGCAACTGTTGGGTTATGCCACCCTCACCCATGGTGAGAAATCCGGTGGTATCAACCTTACGGTTGGCGCCGCGCCACGCTTGGGTACCGACTCGCTGCTGGTCGGTACCGAGCGGGTCAACAACGCCGAACTGGGCCTGAAAAGCTCGCTGTTCGACGACCGCCTGCAGCTCAATACCAACCTGTTCTGGGCCCAGGTGCACGGTTATCAGGCCAACGTCTATGACCAGATCAACCGCGTGCAGTACCTGGCCAACGCTGGCAGCGTGCGCTCACGCGGTCTGGAGTTCGAAGCCACGGCGCTGCCGATCCGCGGCTTGACGGTCAACTTCAATGGTTCGTGGAACGACGTGCGCTACACCGAGTACAAGGATGCTCCTTGCCCGCCTGAGGTGAGCCTGGCCAATGCCACCGCCACCTGCGACCTGTCCGGCCACCAGGTGGTGGGCGCCTCCAAGTACATCGCCAACCTCAACGGCGAATACAAGTGGCAGGCCAGCCAGCACGTCGAGCCCTACGTCACCGCCAGCTACGCGTTCCGCTCAAGAGCAGTGGGCACCATCGACGATTCCGACTTCGGCCAGATCCCCAGCTACGCGCTGGTCAACCTCTCCGCCGGTGTGCGCCTGGACCAGGGCGACGGCGTGGTCGACCTGTCGCTGTGGGTGAAGAACGCCGGCGACAAGACCTATTTCACCAGCCTGTGGAACTCCGCCAACGGTGGATATGCCGG
Source organism: Pseudomonas sp. NPDC089428 (assembly GCF_044749325.1). Lineage (NCBI taxonomy): Bacteria > Pseudomonadati > Pseudomonadota > Gammaproteobacteria > Pseudomonadales > Pseudomonadaceae > Pseudomonas > Pseudomonas sp. NPDC089428. Next base: position 261,493 of record NZ_JBIVHT010000002.1, on the reverse strand, counting down.
CGTGCTCGGTACCCCGCGCACCTTCGGCGCCACCGCCCGTTACGACTTCTGAGCACAAGGAGCTTTGCCATGAATGCCAAGACCGAAACCCCCGCACTGCCTGAAGGCGCCTGCCTCACTGCCAAGGTCCCCGAGCGCAACGAGGCGCTGCTCGGCGATGTGGTGGTCAACCCGTACCGCCTGGCACCGCTGACCGCGATCATCCGCGACGGTGGGCGCAGCCTGAGTGCCGCCCATGTGCGGGTGCGCGGCAAGGGCGAGCGCGGTGTGGACATTACCTACGAGGTGTCCGAGCGTTCGCTGTGGACCTATGGCGGCATCCCGGTATTCGGCCTGTACCCGGATCACGTCAACCAGGTGGAAGTGACCTACAAGCTCGATGGCGAGCGCATCCGTGAGCAGTACCAGATCTATGCCCCGGCCGTGCGCCTGCCGGTGGTGGCGAAACAGACTGCGGCACTGCCGCATGTAGAACCGGTCAAGGTGGCGCCAGGCTTCGAGCAGCGCCTGTACCTGTTCAACCACCTGCAAGGTGACATCCCCGGTGCTCGCGCCTTCAAGTGGAATGGCCTGGGCGGCGCTGCCGAGTGGGACCAGGTCGGCAACAACTGGATCGCCGACAGCAACGGCGATGTGCGCTGGTACCTGGACATCGAGCAGATCCATGATTCCAACCGCCGTGATGGCCTGGGCGGGACCATGGGCTTCCAGCAGACCCGCGACGGCAAACTGATCTGGGGCCAGGGCCAGACCTACTCCAAGTACGACCTGCTCGGCCGGCGCATCTGGCAGCGCAACCTGCCGGACAAGTTCGCCGACTTCTCCCACGAGATCCGCGAAACCAGCAACGGCACCTACCTGCTGCGAGTCGGCACTAGCGATTACCGTCGCCCGGATGGCAAGCGGGTGCGCTCGATCCGTGACCACATCATCGAGGTCAGCGAAGCAGGCGACGTGCTGGACTTCTGGGACCTGAACCAGATTCTCGATCCCTATCGTGGCGACTTGCTGGAAACCCTGGGCAAGGCGGCCATCCAGCTGCCCGAAGGTGTGCAAAAACAGGATGACCGGCTGGCCAATGAACTGGCTGAAGGCAACCTGCCGTTCGGCGACACCCCGGGCGTGGGCACGGGGCGTAACTGGGCGCACGTCAATGCTATCGACTACGATGCCGATGACGACAGCATTATCGTTTCAGCTCGGCATCAGGGGGTGGTGAAGATCGGTCGCGACAAGCAGGTGAAATGGATTCTCGCTTCCCCACAAGGCTGGCCGCAGCACCTGCGCGAGAAAGTGCTGACCCCCGTCCAGAGTGAAGGCTTCGACTGGTCATGGACCCAGCACACCGCCTGGCTCACCGGCAAGGGCACATTGACGGTGTTCGACAACGGCTGGGGCCGCGACTTTGCGCCAACCAAGCTCAGCGGAAACTACAGCCGGGCGGTCGAGTACAAGATCGATGAAGCCAAGGGCACGGTGGAGCAGGTCTGGGAGTACGGCAAGGAGCGTGGCGACGAGTGGTACAGCCCGGTGACCTCGGTGGTCGCCTACCGGCCGGAGACCGACACGCAGTTCATCTATTCGGCTTCGGTGAATTTCCTCACACCGGAGAAGCTGACCACCACGGTGCTCAATGAGGTGCGTCGTGGCACCCAGGAGGTATTGGTGGAACTCAAGGTCCACAGCCGCCAGCCGGGCTCGGTTGGCTACCGGGCCCTGGTGATCGACCTGGCCAAGGCCTTCTGAGCTTGATGGGCCTGACGTAGATTGTGTGTTGACGCGTAAATCGAGCGCCGCCCGCGCGGCGCATCGCGGATAAATCCGCTCCTACATTTGTTGCAACGTGCCGAACCTGTTACGCCATGGTTGCCAGCCTTGGCGCATGTCTTGAGTCGTGCAAACTGGCTGACAACCATGGCCTCACAGGCATGGCCACGTTGCAACAAATGTAGGAGCGGATTTATCCGCGATGCGCCGCGCGGGCGGCGCTCGGTCTCGCAGGCGCTGAAAAATGCAACGCCAGGCCGCCGCCTTTCACATTTCCCTCCCCCAGATCGTCTAACCTCTGTCGGCATTTCCAGACGGGCTGTTCAACCATTCGTTCTTTTTTTCGAACAGCCTATTGTCCAACACCCCAGCAGCCGCTTAGCATTCGTTTGAGATTTCAAACGCTCGATGCCCTGCCTTGGGCGCTTTTCAAACAATCAACAATTCGGGAAGCCGACATGCAGCTCAAAGACGCTCAGTTGTTCCGCCAGCAAGCCTTCATCAACGGTGAGTGGCTGGATGCGGACAGCGGCCAGACCATCAATGTGACCAACCCGGCCACTGGTGAAGTCATCGGTACCGTGCCGAAGATGGGCACCGCGGAAACCCGCCGCGCCATCGAAGCTGCCGACAAGGCCCTGCCGGCCTGGCGCGCACTGACCGCCAAGGAGCGTTCGAACAAGCTGCGTCGCTGGTTCGAACTGATGATCGAGAACCAGGACGACCTGGCTCGCCTGATGACCACCGAACAAGGCAAGCCGCTGGCTGAAGCCAAGGGCGAAATCGCCTACGCCGCCTCGTTCATCGAGTGGTTCGCCGAAGAAGCCAAGCGCGTCTACGGTGACACCATCCCAGGCCACCAGCCAGACAAGCGCCTGATCGTCATCAAGCAGCCAATCGGCGTTACCGCGGCCATCACCCCGTGGAACTTCCCGGCCGCGATGATCACCCGTAAAGCCGGCCCGGCCCTGGCCGCTGGCTGCACCATGGTGCTCAAGCCAGCTTCGCAGACCCCTTACTCCGCCCTGGCCCTGGTCGAGCTGGCCACCCGCGCCGGCATCCCGGCTGGTGTGCTTAGCGTCGTTACCGGCAGCGCTGGCGAAGTCGGCGGCGAGCTGACCGGCAACTCCCTGGTACGCAAGCTGTCCTTCACCGGCTCGACCGAAATCGGTCGCCAGCTGATGGAAGAATGCGCCAAGGACATCAAGAAGGTTTCCCTGGAGCTGGGTGGCAACGCCCCGTTCATCGTGTTCGACGACGCCGACCTGGACAAGGCGGTCGAGGGCGCGATCATCTCCAAGTACCGCAACAACGGCCAGACCTGCGTCTGCGCCAACCGTATCTACGTGCAGGACGGCGTCTACGACGCGTTCGCCCAGAAGCTGGCCGCTGCAGTCGCCAAGCTGAAGATCGGTAACGGCCTGGAAGAAGGCACCACCACTGGCCCGCTGATCGATGGCAAGGCTGTCGCCAAGGTTCAGGAACACATCGACGATGCCGTTGGCAAAGGCGCCAAGGTGCTGTCCGGTGGCAAGGTCATCGAAGGCAACTTCTTCGAGCCGACCATTCTGGTCGACGTGCCGAAAACCGCTGCTGTGGCCAAGGAAGAGACCTTCGGCCCACTGGCGCCGCTGTTCCGCTTCAAAGACGAAGCCGAAGTCATCGCCATGTCCAACGACACCGAATTCGGCCTGGCCTCGTACTTCTACGCCCGTGACATGAGCCGTGTGTTCCGTGTTGCCGAGGCCCTGGAATACGGCATGGTGGGTATCAACACCGGCCTGATCTCCAACGAAGTCGCGCCATTCGGCGGCATCAAGGCTTCTGGCCTGGGCCGCGAAGGCTCCAAGTACGGTATCGAGGACTACCTCGAAATCAAATACCTGTGCATCAGCGTCTGATCGCCGGGTAAACGGTTTTACCTCTGCCAGCGGGGCGCGAGAGCGACGTCTCGCTGGCCTTTTTGACATCGCAGTACCTGGTGGCCAGGGCGTTCACGGCAGTCGATCAACGAATACTGTTCGCGAGCACACCCAGCCACCCCCGAATAAAAGCGCCGCTGATCGGCGCAAATGAGGGCACTATGAGCAAGACCAACGAATCCTTGATGCAACGTCGTGTAGCCGCCGTCCCACGTGGCGTCGGCCAAATTCACCCGATCTTCGTCGAATCGGCGAAGAACTCGACGGTGATCGACGTTGAAGGCCGCGAACTGATCGACTTCGCCGGCGGCATCGCAGTACTGAACACTGGCCACCTGCACCCGAAAGTGGTTGCAGCTGTGCAAGAGCAGCTGACCAAAGTCAGCCACACCTGCTTCCAGGTGCTGGCCTACGAGCCTTACGTCGAGCTGTGCGAAAAGATCAACAAGCTGGTCCCAGGTGACTTCGCCAAGAAGACCCTGCTGGTTTCCACCGGCTCCGAAGCGGTTGAAAACGCCGTCAAGATCGCCCGCGCCGCCACTGGCCGCGCTGGCGTGATCGCCTTCACCGGCGGTTACCACGGCCGTACCATGATGACCCTGGGCCTGACCGGCAAGGTCGTGCCGTACTCCGCTGGCATGGGCCTGATGCCAGGCGGCATCTTCCGCGCCCTGTTCCCGAGCGAACTGCACGGTGTGAGCGTTGACGACGCCATCGCTTCGGTCGAGCGCATCTTCAAGAACGACGCCGAGCCGCGCGACATCGCCGCGATCATCCTCGAGCCGGTACAAGGCGAAGGCGGCTTCTTGCCAGCGCCGAAAGAGCTGATGAAGCGCCTGCGCGAGCTGTGCGACAAGCACGGCATCCTGTTGATCGCCGACGAAGTGCAGACCGGCGCTGGCCGTACTGGCACCTTCTTCGCCATGGAACAGATGGGCGTTGCGCCTGACCTGACCACCTTCGCCAAGTCCATCGCTGGCGGCTTCCCGCTGGCCGGTGTGTGCGGCAAGGCCGAGATCATGGACGCCATCGCTCCGGGCGGCCTGGGCGGTACCTACGCCGGTTCGCCGATTGCCTGCGCTGCGGCCCTGGCCGTTATCCAGGTGTTCGAGGAAGAGAAACTGCTGGATCGCAGCAAGGCTGTCGGTGAGCGCCTGACCACTGGCCTGCGCGAAATCCAGAAGAAGCACCCGATCATCGGCGACGTCCGTGGTCTGGGCTCGATGATCGCTGTGGAAGTCTTCGAAAAAGGCACCCACACCCCTAACGCTGCTGCCGTTGCCCAGGTTGTGGCCAAGGCGCGCGACAAGGGTCTGATCCTGCTGTCCTGCGGCACCTACGGCAACGTCCTGCGTATCCTGGTTCCGCTGACCGCCGAAGACACGCTGCTGGACAAAGGTCTGGCTATCATCGAAGAGTGCTTCGCTGAACTCGCCTGATGTGACGCGCTTCTAAAAAAAACCCGCTTCGGCGGGTTTTTTTTGTGCCCAGAAAAGCCGCGTGACGCTATGGTTGTGGGAGGATTCGCCTTGGAAGCTGCGAAGGACTGTGTGTCAGGGATATTCAGGAGTTGGCCATGAGTGCTGCAGACCCCACGCCGCCGTGTGTATTGATTGCCGAAGGCGACCCCTGGGTACGCGAAATGTTGAGCGAAATGTTGCTCAGCGTGCGTTGTGACGCCCGCTTGCAGGTCTGTGCCGACGGCACTGAAGCGCTCACGGCGCTAGCCAGCAAGCCCGACCTGATCATCGCTGCCCGCGAACTGGCTGGCTTCGATGGCCTCGACCTGCTGCGCAAGGTTCGCACCAAGGGCCCGGGGCTGCCGTTCATTCTCATGAGCAACCGCAGCGATAGCGCCAGCGTGCGCGAAGCGTTGCCGCTGCACCCCACGGCATACCTGAGCAAGCCGCTGAATCTGGAGAAGCTGCGCAAGAGCCTGGAAGAGCTGCTGCTGGCCGTGGGCGAGCAGATCGCCTGCCCGGTGCCGCCGTTGCAGCCTGGCGCCAACCTGCCGGCCTACCTCGAACAACGCCGCGCCACCGCCGATGGCGGTCCGCTGTTCGCCGACGTGCAGGTGGCGATCAAGCGCGCACTCAACCCACAGGGCCTGAACCTCAAGGTGCTGGAAGAGGAAGTGCGCGACGACCCGCAGATCACGGCGGTGCTCATCGCCGCTGCCAACAGTGCCAGCCTGCACCGTGACGCACCGGTGCAGACGCTGATGCAGGCGCTGAACAAGCTCGGCAGCACCCAGAGCATGAACCTGATCCTCGGCCTCACCCTCAAGCGCAGTGCGCGCCTGAGCGACCCGCTGCTGACGCAACATGCCACGCATTACTGGAACCTGTCGCTGCATACGGCCGAATACGCCCGCTCGCTGGCACGCATGCTCGAGCTGGATCAGGAGCGCTGCTACTGCGCCGGCCTGCTGCATTGCCTGGGCGACCTGGCGGTGTTGCGCTGCCTGCAGGAGTGGCGCCTGGCTGGCGGTGAACTCGATGAGGACCGGGTGCAGCTGTCGCTCAACGAGTTCGGCGCGGCATTCGGCTCGGCGTTGCGTACCCGCTGGCGTTTGCCGCTGAGCCTGCGCGAGCTGATCGCGGCGATCTACCAGCTGGGGGGCGGGGTTTATTCGCGGGAGATCCTGGCCTTGAATCTGGCCGGGCAACTGGCGCGCTTGCCGGCGGATCAGGGGTTGGAGAAAGTGGCTGGCAGCAAGACTGCGCGCTTGTTGAAGGTTGGGCTGCCTGAGCTCAGCCGGTTGCGCAAGGTGGAGAACCCTGAGGTGAAACCGCAGGGTGAGGAACCACCTGCTCCTGAAGAGCCAGCTTCGACTTGAGAGGCCGCTTTGCAGCCCTTCGCGGGCGAGCCCGCTCCCGCAGGGATGGTAGAACTCTAGAACTCTAGAAGGCGGCGCCGTACTTGTGGGAGCGGGCTTGCCCGCGAAGGGCTGCGCAGCAGCCCCAATCAGCCTCGCACTATCTGGTTCTTGCCCTGCCGCTTGGCCCGGTACATCGCCGCATCGGCACGGGCAAACAAGCTGTCCAGGGACTCGTCTTCATCCGTCAGCACGGTCAGCCCCTGGCTCACCGTAACACTGTACGTCTCATCGCCATGGCTGAAGCCCTGCCGCTGAATCTCCCGCTGCAGGCGTTCGGCAATCTGCTCGGCCACTTGTGCATTGCAGCCCGGGAATACTGCCGCGAACTCCTCGCCACCGATACGCCCGAACAGGTCGCCGCGGCGTAATACGGCCTTGCCGCTGTCGGCGATGCGTTGCAGCACCTGGTCGCCTTCCTGGTGCCCGTAGCTGTCGTTGATGCGCTTGAAGTCGTCGATGTCCAGCAGCAGGAAGGCCAGCGGCGTGCCGTCTTCACGGGCACTGTCGAAGGCCTGCTGGGCACATTCGAAGAAGTGCCGGCGGTTGCTGCTCTGAGTCAGCACGTCGGTGGTGGCCAGACGCTGCAGCTCGCCTTCGAGCTGCTTCTTTTCAGTGATGTCTTCGGCGATGCCGACGATGATCACCCGGTCGCCGTCGCTCTGCTGGTTGATGTAGCACTTGTCGCTGAGCCAGCGCACTTGGCCGCTGGCGTTGAGAATGCGGTATTCGCGGTCTTCTACCGCACCCTTGAGCAACACCTGGGCCAGGCTGCGTTCGGCGAATTCCAGATCGTCGGGGTAGATGCTGTCGCGCCATTCGTTGTAGTCGGCCAGCACCAGGCTGGCCGAGCGACCGAAGATGCGTTCGTAGGCGGGGCTGACGTAGAGCACCTGGCGAGTCTCCCAGTCAAAGGCCCAGAGCACGGCGTTGACGCTGTCGAGCAGCGAGCTGTAGAGCTGTTCGCGTTCACTCAGGCGAGCGACCTCGCCCTGGGCGTGGAGCAGGGCTAGCAAGGTTTGAGCGGCTGCGGGAGGCGGGGTACCTGACAACGACGAAGGAGGGTTCTTGGCCATGAGCACGGAGCAGTTCTCATTGATGAGGCGCGCGGCCACGAACCGGCCCGCCACGCGTGCGATATGGCGGGTTTGAGTGGATTTTCAGGGGGGAAGTTCCAGCAGGCACGCCCCGTTGCAGGGCGTGCCGATCAGCGGCTATCAGGCGCCAGTGGGGCGCAGCGAATAGGTTTTCAGCTGTGCCGCGAAGTCGCGCAGGGCATGGATGCCGCTGGCCTCGGCCTCGTGTACCCAGTCCTTCATGGCTGCCAGCATGTCGTGGCCGTTGGCGCTGGTGCGGGCCCAGATCTGTTGCAGGGCCAGGCGCTTCTCGTAGATGGTCTTCAGTGCCTGGCTGTGGGCAAGCATGCTCTCGATGCGCACGTGGTGGCGGTCTTCCAGCAGACTGGTCTCCCGCGATAGCAGGCGCTTGGCACGGCGGAAGCGGTGACGTACCGAAGCATCGACCTTGGCCAGCTCCTGCTTGACCAGCGGGCCGATCACCAGCTTGCGGTACTGGGCCATGATCTGGAAACGGTTGTTGAGGATGGCCATGGCCGTGTCCATGTCCAGGCTGGCCTTGCCTTCGACGCGGTGGGCGATGGGGGCCACACGCTGCACCTTGGCCAGGCGCAGCAGGCAGAACAGGCGGATCCACGCCCAGCCCATGTCGAACTCCCAGCGTTTGACCGAGAGTTTGGCCGAGTTGGGGTAGGTGTGGTGGTTGTTGTGCAGCTCTTCGCCACCGATGACGATACCCCACGGCACCAGGTTGGTGGCGGCGTCGCGGCATTCGAAATTGCGGTAGCCCACCGCGTGACCCAGGCCATTGACCACGCCGGCGGCCCAGAATGGAATCCACATCATCTGCACCGCCCAGATGGTGATGCCAATGGTGCCGAACAGCAGCAGGTCGATGACCGCCATCAGCACGATGCCGCCGAGCTTGTAGCGTGAGTAGAGGTTGCGCTCGATCCAGTCCTCAGGGCAGTTCTTGCCGTAGATGCGCAGGGTCTCGGGGTTGCGTGCCTCTTCGCGGTAGAGTTCGGCGCCTTTGCGCAGCACCGTGCCCAGCCCCTTGTACACCGGGCTGTGCGGGTCGTCCGGGGTTTCGCACTTGGCGTGGTGCTTGCGGTGCACGGCCGTCCATTCGCGGGTGTTCTGTGCCGTGGTCAGCCACAGCCAGAAGCGGAAAAAGTGCTTGAGCGCGGCATTGAGTTCCAGGGCGCGATGGGCGGAGTAGCGATGCAGGTAAATGGTGACGCTGACGATGGTCACGTGGGTCATCAGCAGGGTGACGCCCACCAGTTGCCAGGCCGACAAATCGAGCAGACCGTTGTACCACATAGGTGTAGAAGCCCTCGGGAATGCAGGGAGAAGGGTGTGATTATCCCTTGGCAGGGAAATAAAACCAGTCACCCTTTCAGATAGGAAGTCACGGCATGTTTCAGCCTTTATAATGCCCCATCCTTTTTCATGGGCTTTCCCCCCCGACATGTCTGTTTCCGTTCGCGACGCCTTGCGCATGGCCGCGCTGTATGTGGTGCTCTCGTTCCTCTGGCTGGTGCTGGCCGAGGTGGTCCTGCGCAGTATGTCTGACGACCCCCTGGCGTTGACCGTGGGCCGGCAGATCAACGTGGTGGTGTGGGTCCTGGTCAGTGCCCTGCTGATCTTTGTATCCCGCGCCCGCCTGCTCAACTTCATCGGAATCGGCGCGCGCCTGCGCAGCGAGGACCGCGAGCGCCTGCGCATGGCCGCTGCGGTGTTCGACAGCACCCTGGAAGGCGTGTTGGTGACTGACCGCCAAGGCCTGATCGTGCACGTCAACCGCGCCTTCATGCGCATCACCGGCTACCAGCAGGAAGAAGTGCTGGGCCAGCGCCCCAGCAAGTTCAAATCGGGGCGCCACGGCGTGCCGTTCTACCAGCAGATCTATGCCGCTTTGGCCGACAAGGGTGAGTGGAGCGGCGAGATCTGGAACCGGCGTAAAAGCGGTGAAATCTATCCGCAATGGCAAACGATTTGCGCCATTCGCGATGACAGCGGTGAGTTGAGCCATTACGTGGCGGTGTTCAGCGACATCAGTGCGATCAAGCATACCGAGCAGGAACTGGCGTACCTGGCCCACCATGACCCGCTCACCGGCCTGCCCAACCGCCTGTTGTTCAACGATCGCGCCGAGCAGGCGCTGGCTGCGGCGCAGGCCAACAAGCGCGGCTGTGCCTTGCTGCTGCTCGACCTCGATCACTTTCAGAGCATCAACGATGGCCTTGGCCACACCATCGGCGACCAGTTGCTCAAGCTGGTCGGTGAGCGCCTGCGTGAAACCGTGGGCAACAACGTGACCCTGGCGCGCCTGGGCGGTGACGAGTTCGGCGTGCTGGCCGAGAACTGCCAGCAGGTTGGCCAGGCTGGCAAGCTGGCGCAGGGCATCATCGAGCGCATGCGCGAGCCCTTCGAGTTCGATGGCCACCGCCTGTTCATCAGTGCCAGTGTCGGGATCAGCCTGTTCCCCAATGACGCTCTGAGCGCCGAGCAACTGTTGCGCAATGCCGATTCAGCGCTGTTCAAGGCCAAGGGCAATGGCCGTGCCTGCTACGCGCTGTACACCGAGGAACTGACCGCCCACGCCCAGCACCGGGTGGAAACCGCCAGCGAGTTGCGCCGGGCGCTGGCCAAGGATGAGCTACGGGTGTTCTTTCAGCCCGTGCATGACCTGTTCACGGCGCAGATGGTCGGCGTCGAGGCGCTGGTCCGTTGGCAACACCCGGAGCGCGGGCTGGTGCCACCGGGCGAATTCATTCCGATTGCCGAGCGCACCGGGCTGATTGCCGAGATCGATGCCTGGGTGTTGCGTGAGGCCTGTCGGCAGATGGTCCGCTGGCAGGAGGATGGGCGCATGCTGGCGTTCGTTGCGGTCAACATCTCCAGTCGCCTGTTCGGCCAGCGCGAGCTGTATCGGCAGGTGGCCGATGTGCTGCAAGAGACTGGCCTGGACCCGGCGTTGCTGGAACTTGAAGTGACCGAGAGTGCGGTCATGGAAGACCCGGAGGTGGCGCTGGAGCAGCTGCATCGCCTGCGTGAGCTGGGGTTGAACCTGGCCATCGATGATTTCGGCACGGGTTACTCGTCGCTGCTGCGGCTCAAGCGCTTGCCGGTGCAGAAGCTGAAGATCGACCAGGGCTTCGTGGCCGGTTTGCCGCTGGATGATGATGATATCGCGATAGTGCGGGTGATCATTGCCCTGGCGCGGAGCATGGGCATGCAGGTGCATGCCGAGGGCATCGAACAGGCTGAGCAGGCGCGGTTCCTGTTGGAGCAGCAGTGCCAGCTGGGGCAGGGGTACTGGTTCGGGCGGCCGGTGCCGGCTGGGGATCTGCACTGGGGCTGAGACAGCCGGGGCCGCTTTGCGGCCCATCGCCGGCAAGCGCGGCTCCCACAAGTACGGAGCAAGTCTTGAGAGCTGCCCGGTCGGTGTGGGAGCTGGCTTGCCGGCGATGGGGCGCGAAGCGGCCCCAGGGCTAACGCTTGTTCAAACCTTTCGCCAACCGGTCCCCACCCAGCTGGATCAACGCCACCAAGGCCACCAGCATGGCAATCACGGTCAACATGATCTGGCTGTCGAAGCGCTGATACCCATACCGATAGGCAATATCCCCCAGCCCCCCCGCGCCAATCGCTCCGGCCATCGCTGACGAGTTGATCAGCGTCACCAAGGTAATGGTGAACCCACCGACGATCCCCGGCAGTGCCTCGGGCAGCAGGACATGCCAGACAATGTGCCAACGCCGGCAGCCCATGGCCTGCGCTGCCTCCACCAGGCCGTGGTCGACCTCGCGCAGGCTGACCTCGGCAATGCGCGCGAAGAACGGCGTGGCCGCAATGGTCAGCGGCACCACGGCGGCCCAAACGCCATAGGTGGTACCCACCACCAGCCGGGTGAAGGGGATCAGCGCGACCATCAGGATCAGGAACGGGATCGAGCGGAACAGGTTGACGAAGGCACCCAGCACCCGGTTCAGCAACGGTGCCTCGAAGATGCCGCCTTTGTCGCTGGTGACCAGCAGCACTGCCATCGGCACACCCACCAGCAGCGCGATCAAAGAAGACACGCCCACCATCAGCAGGGTGTCGAGCAGGCCTTCGAGCAAGCGATCAAACCACATGGCCCAGTACCTCCACGTCTTCGGCCCAGCGGCGGGCGCGTTCGAGCAATTGATGCGTATCGTGCGGCGAGCCCTGTATCGACAGGATCAGCTGCCCCAGAGCATGCTCGCCGATGGTTTCCACGCCACCCTGGAGCAGGCGCACGCGCCCGCCCAACTCAGCGAACAGGTCGGACAACGCAGGCTCGCCGAGCAGGGTCAGTTTGAGCACCACTGCGCTGTCACGGCCCACTGGGCTGGCCCGCAGGCTTGCCTGCAAAGCCGCAGGCAGCTTGGTCTGCAGCGGCGCGAGCAGGGTGCGGGTGACTTCATGGCGTGGGCTGCCGAACACGCGCCAGACATCGCCCTGTTCGACCACCGCACCACGTTCCAGTACCACCACACGCTGGCAGATGTCGCGGATCACCGCCATTTCGTGGGTGATCAGCACCACGGTCAGGCCCAGGCGCTGGTTGATGTCGCGCAGCAGTTCCAGGATCGAAGCCGTGGTCTCGGGGTCCAGCGCCGAGGTGGCTTCGTCGCACAGCAGAATCTCTGGGTCATGCACCAGCGCCCGGGCGATGCCGACCCGCTGCTTCTGGCCGCCGGACAGCTGGGCCGGGTAGACGTGATGCTTTTCCTGCAGGCCGACCAGTTCCAGCAGTTCGCGGACCTTGCGCTGGCGCTCGGCCTTGGCTACGCCCGCCACCTTCAGCGGCAGCTCGACGTTCTGCCATACGGTTTTGGCCGACATCAGGTTGAAGTGCTGGAAGATCATGCCGATGCGCCGGCGCAGCGCCACCAGGCGGTCCTCGTCGAACGGCGCGATGTCGACCTGGTCGATCAGCACGCGGCCCTGGCTCGGCTGCTCGAGGCGGTTGATGGTGCGCAGCAGTGACGACTTGCCTGCGCCGCTGCGGCCGATGATGCCGAAGATCTCGCCACGGCGGATGTTCAGGTCGATGCCTTGCAGTGCGGGTTGCTGCTGGCCAGGGTAGGTCTTGCCCAGCCCGATGAAACGGACATGGGCTTCGTTGACCTCCGGGCGCAGGGCCTGCTCCCTGGCCGTTGGCGGCGATGGTTGTGCGGTGGGCGCCCTGAGCGCGTTGGCCTGGCTCATGTCAGCCTTCCCAACCGGCCTGGTACAGGCTGCCATGGGCCTTGTTCAGCGCCGCGCGCACGGCCGGCGAGTGCTGGTAGATATCGACGAACTTGGCCAGGCGCGGGTCGTCCTTGCTTTGTGGGCGGATGACGAACTGGATCACGTATTCCTTGTTTTCCAGGCCATCGAACAGCAGCGCCGAAGTGGCATCGAAACTGTTGGCCAGGCGGATGTAGGCTGGGTAGCCCTGAACCAGATCGGCGTCGTCGTAGGCGCGCACCAGTTGCACCGCTTCGACCTGCAGGATCTTCAGCTTCTTCGGGTTGGCGACGATGTCGTCTTCGGTGGCCTTGTAGCCGACACCCGGCTTGAGCGTGATCAAGCCAGCCTTGGCCAGCAACTGCAGGCCACGGCCGCTGTTGATCGGGTCGTTGGCGATCGCCACGCTGGCGCCCTCGGGCAGTTCGGCAAAACTCTTGTACTTTTTCGAGTACAGGCCGACGTTGTTGATGATGCCTGGGGCGTAGGGCACCAGGTTGAAGCCGGCTGCAGCCTTGGCGTTCTCCAGGAAGGGGATGTGCTGGAAGTAGTTCACGTCGATGTCGCCGCTGTTGAGGCTGACATTCGGCGCGATCCAGTCGCTGAACTCGATCAGCTTCACTTCCAGGCCTTGTTTGTGGGCTTCTTCCACCGCTGCTTCCAAGGGAATGGCGAAGGCGGCCGTGGTACCGATCTTCAGTGGTTCGGCCGCGAACGCGCTGGTGTTCAGGCCGAGGGTAATGGCGATGGCCGCGACGGGCCGGATCAGTTTCTCAAGCATGGTGCGGGGCTCCAGTCGGGGCAGGGACAGGGATGTTGCGGTAGGTAGAGCCGGGGTGATCGGCCGGGAGATACGGGTGATCGCTGGCGAACAGCTTCTCGCGCAGGGTGCCGTCGGCGTAGGCGGTCTTGTAGCGGCCACGCCGCTGCAGTTGCGGGACCACCAGGTCGATGAAGTCTGCATAGCTTTTTGGGGTGACGGTGCGGGTCAGGTTGAAGCCGTCCAGGCCGGTTTCGTCGATCCAGGCGATCAGCTGTTCGGCAATCTGGTCGGGCGCGCCGACCAGGGTTACATAGCGCCCGCCCAGGGCGTGCTGTTCCAGCAGGCGGCGGCGGGTCCAGGCGTTTTCCTGCAGTTGGCGTGTGGCTGACTGGATGGCGTTGCCCTTGCTGGCGCCGATGGGCTCGTCCAGCCCGTAGGCGGCAAAGTCGATGCCGGTAGACGCTGCGAAGTGCGCCACGCCGGCTTCCGCGCTGGCATGCTGCAGGTACTCGGCGTACTTGGCCTGGGCCTGTTGCTCGGTGGGCGCGACGATCACCGTGATGCCCATGAACACCTTCACCGCTTGCGGATCGCGGCCGGCGGCCTTGGCGGCGGCGCGGACCTTGTCGACCTGGGCGCGGGTGGCGGCCTTGTCCTGGCCGCTGATGAACACGCACTCGGCATGGTTGCCGGCGAACGCCAGGCCGCGCGGCGAGCTGCCCGCCTGGAACAGTACCGGCGTGCGTTGTGGCGAGGGTTCGCACAGGTGGTAGCCATCGACCTTGTAGAACTCGCCCTGATGGCGGACCTTGCGCACCTTGCCCGGCTCGGCGTACACCCGGCGTGCGCGGTCGTTGACCACGGCATCATCGGCCCAGCTGCCTTCCAGCAGCTTGTACAGCACCTGCAGGTATTCGTCGGCCTGGTCGTAGCGGCGGTCGTGTTCTGGCTGCTGCTCCAGGCCCATGGCGCGGGCGGCACTGTCGAGGTAACCGGTGACGATGTTCCAGCCGACCCGGCCGTTGCTCAGGTGGTCGAGGGTGGAAAGGCGCCGGGCGAACAGATAAGGCGCTTCGTAGGTCAGGTTGGCGGTGAGGCCGAAGCCCAGGTTGCGGGTCACGGCAGCCATGGCCGAGACCAGCAGCAGCGGGTCGTTGACCGGCAGCTGGATCGACTCCTTGAGGGTCACGTCGACGGAATTGCCGTAGATGTCATAGGTGCCGACGATATCGGCGATGAACAGGCCGTCGAACAGCCCGCGCTCCAGCAGGCGCGCCAGGTCGGTCCAGTATTCCAGGGTCTTGTACTGGGTCGAGGTGTCCCGCGGGTGGGTCCACAGGCCATGGTTGATGTGCCCGATGCAGTTCATGTTGAAGGCATTGAGCAGGATCTGCTTGGCCATCAGATGGTCCCCCGGCGTGGTGGGTTTTCGTTGTTCAGGTAGTAGTTGCCGATGGCGTGGTACTTCCAGCGCACTGGGTCGTGCAGGGTGTGCACGCGGGCATTGCGCCAGTGGCGGTCGAGGTTGTGCTCGGCCAGGGTGGCCTGGCTGCCGGCCAGTTCGAACAGTGTGGTGCCAGCGGCGAGGGAGACTTCCGTGCTGATCGCCCGTGCTTCAGCAACGGCGATGGAGGCTGCCGCCACGCTGTCGGCCTGGCTGTCGGCCTGGGCGCGGTCAAGGAATTCGCCGGCGCGTTCGAGCAACGCTTCAGCGGCATGCAGGCGGATCACCAGCTGGCCGAAGCTTTTCAGGGTCAGCGGGTCGTCGCTGGCCTTGTCCAGGCCGGAGTCGACCCATGGCCGGCTGCGTGTGCGCACGAAGTGCAGGGCATCCTCCAGGGCGGCGCGGGCGATGCCGGTGTCGATGGCAGCGTGAAGAATCTGTGCCAGCGGGCCGACCGGGGTCGGGCGCTCGAAGGCACTCTGGAACGGCACGACGTCGTCGGCATTGACCCAGACGTTGTCGAACGTCACCGAACCGCTGCCGGTAGTGCGCTGGCCGAAGCCGCTCCAGTCGTCGATTACCTGCAGCCCCTGGCTGTCGGCGGGGACGAAAGCCAACTGCTGGCGGCCTTGATCGTCAATCACCGAGGTCGGGATACGCTGGGCGTAGAGCGCGCCGGTGGCGTAGAACTTGCGACCGTTGATGCGGTAACCGGTGCCGTCGCGGGTCAGGCGGGTGCTGCGGTCGTGTGCGGTTTTCGTGCCCAGTTCGGCCAAGGCGTTACCGAAGCGGCGGCCGGCCAGCACTTCGGCGTACAGGCGCCGCTGCTGCTCGGGGCTGCCGTTTACCCGTAGCACTTCCAGGGCATAGAAGTGGTTCTGCGGGATCTGGCCGAGCGAGGCATCGGCCTGGGCGATGCGGGCGATGACCTGGGCCAGGGTGACGTTGGACACGCCAGCGCCGCCGAAGGCCTTCGGGACACTGATGGCCCACAGGCCGGAGCGGGTGAACAGCTCCAGTTCGGCGTGGGGCAGGCGGCGCTCGCGGTCGCGCAGGGCGCTGTCGCGTTTGAGTTGCTGGGCGATTTGCTCGGCGACAGCCAGGGCTTGGCTGTCGTTGGTGATAACTGATGTTGTCATGCTGTTCTCCGGGGCCATGGGGCCGCTGTGCGGCCCATACGCGGGGCAAGGCAGCCCCCGAGGCCCTTAAATCAGATCCAGGAATGCCGGGCGGGCAGGGTGCCGTTGAGGTGATAGGCGCCAACTGCGTGGTACTTCCAGCGCACCGGGTCGTGCAGGGTGTGCACCCGGGCATTGCGCCAGTGGCGGTCGAGGTTGAACTCGGCCAGGCTCGCGCGGCTGCCCGCCAACTCGAACAGCTTCTCGCTGGCCTGCAGCGAGATCTCGGTGGTCAGCACCTTGGCCTCGGCCACGGCAATCGACGCCCGCGCGGCGGCGGCAGCATCGATCGGCCCGGCATTGACCTCGTCGAGCACACGCGCGGCCTTGCGCAGCAGTGCCTCGGCGGCATGCAGCTCAAGCTTCAGGCGGCCGATGTCGGCAATCACGTAAGGGTCATCGCTGGCGCGCTCGACCTTGGCTTCGATCCAGGGCCGGGACTTTTCGCGGACGAAGGTGATGGCGTCGTCGATGGCTGCCTCGGCGATGCCGGCATCGATGGCCGCCTGGATCAGCTGCGAAGCCGCACCCTGGATATTGGGGGTATCGCGCTGGCGCCAGTTATCGATGACCAGTTCGGCGTCCACCGGTACCTGGTCGAGCAACACGGTACCGCTGGCGGTGGTGCGTTGGCCGAAGCCGGACCAGTCGTCGACGATGCGCAGCCCCGGGCTGCCGCGGCGGACAAAGGCCAGGCGTTGGCGGCCTTCGTCGTCCAGGGCCTTGACCGCCACCCAATGGGCAAACAGTGCGCCGGTGGAGTAGAACTTCTCACCGCTGATGCGATAGCCGTCGCCGCTGCGGGTGATCCTGGCCTTGAGCGTCAGGGTGTCTTTGGTGCCGCGCTCGGGGCCGGCGTTGCCGATGCGCCAGCCGTCCAGCACGCTGCGGAAGATCAGCGCCTGCTGGGCTTCGGTGGCGGTCAGGCGCAGCAGTTGCAGCATGCCGAACTGGTTCTGCGGGATCTGCCCCAGAGCCGGGTCGGCGGCGCTGATCAGGCGGAACACCTCGGCGACGGTGGCAAACGAGACGTCCGGGCCGCCGTAGGCCTTGGGTACGCTGATGCTGCCTAGGCCGCTGCGGGTGAACTGTTCAATTTCTGCCCAGGGCAGTTTGCGTTGCTGGTCACGACGGGCGGCCTGCTCACGGGCGCTCGCGGCTAGCTCACGGGCGGCTTGCAGGGCTTCGGCGTCGGTGCGCAGTACCTTGGCCGGCAGCAGCAGGGGCGAGCTGTCGAGGTCGCTGTGGAATGGCGTATTTGGCTGGGTGGTCATCAGAACCGAACCTCACAAAGTGGATGCGTCGCTTCAGCTGATGGCGACAAACGTTTGCTGGTCCGGTGGTCCGGTCTATATACCCTAATGGCTTATCAAAAGTTTATGAACTAACTTTTTGGAATAATTATAGAAGTGCCGGCCTTTCCGCGAACAAGCCCGCTCCCACAGGGAATTGCACAGGTCTTGAAGCCTGTGCAATTCCCTGTGGGAGCGGGCTTGCCCGCGAAGAGCCCAGCAGGGATCTTCAGTCTTGCGCAGCGGCGGTTCCCAGGAACTTGCGCAGGAACTGCCGGGTACGTTCTTCCTTCGGATTGGCAAACAGTGCCTTGGCCTCACCCTGTTCCACGATCACGCCCTTGTCGAAGAAGATCACCCGGTTCGCGACATCCCGGGCAAAGCTCATCTCGTGGGTGACGATGATCATGGTGCGCTTCTCCTCGGCCAAGCCGCGGATGGTCGCCAGCACTTCGCCAACCAGCTCCGGGTCGAGGGCCGAGGTGGGTTCGTCGAACAGGATCACCTCAGGCTCCATGGCCAGCGCGCGGGCAATCGCCACGCGCTGCTGCTGGCCGCCGGACAGGCGCCGTGGGTAGGCGTCTTCCTTGCCCGCCAGGCCGACCTTGGCCAGCAGCCGCCGGCCGAGTTCGACCGCTTGTTCGCGGGGTGTCTTCTTGACGATCACCGGCCCCTCGATGACGTTTTCCAGGGCCGTGCGGTGGGGGAACAGGTTGAAGTTCTGGAACACGAAGCCCGCCTGCTGGCGCAGGCGGCGGATCGCACTTTGCTGGCCGCCGAGCGGGCGGTTGGCATCGATGCTGATGTCGCCGATCTGGATCTGCCCGGCATCCGGGGTTTCCAGCAGGTTGAGGCAACGCAGGAAGGTGGTCTTGCCCGAGCCACTGGGGCCGATGATGGCCACCACTTCACCGGGTTGCACGGTCAGGTCGATACCGTTGAGTACGGTCTGGCCCTTGAACTGCTTGGTCAGGCCTTTGACTACGATCATCTCATTGCTCCTGGTCGTGCTGGTTGACCCGCGCTTCCATGCGGTTCTGGAAGTGCGCGAGTATGCTGCAGAGGATCCAGTAGATCACTGCAACGGCCAGGTACATGGTGAACACTTCGAAGGTGCGCGCGGTGATCAGCTGTGCCTGGCGGAACAGCTCGGGCACCTGAATGGTCGCGGCCAGTGCGGTGTCCTTGACCAGCGAAATGAAGCTGTTGCCCAGGGGTGGCAGCGCGGTGCGCAGGGCCTGGGGCAGGATCGCCCGGCGCATGGCCTGGGTGCGGGTCATGCCGATGCTGGCGGCGGCTTCCCACTGGCCACGGTCGATCGAGGAGATCGCCGCACGCAGGATTTCGCAGATGTAGGCCGCCATGTTCAGTGACAGGCCGATCAGCGAGGCCGGGATCGGGTCGAGTTCGATGCCGATCTGCGGCATGCCAAAGTAGATCACGAACAGCTGCACCAGCAGCGGCGTGCCACGGAAGAACGACACATAGACCCGGGCCAGCCAGTTCAGCGGCAGGATCTTCGACAACCGCATCAGCGCCAGGGCAAAGCCCAGCACCAGGCCGAAGAACATGCCGCCAACACTGAGCAGCACCGTATAACCCGCGCCCTTCAGCAGGAAGGGCGTGGAGTCGGCAACGAGTTGCAGGCTTTCAGCGATCATTTGGTGACATCGGCACCGAAGTATTTCTCGGACAGCTTGGCCAGCGTGCCGTCGGCCTTGAGCTTGTCGATGGCCTTGTTGATGGCTGCCAGCAGCTCAGGCTCACCCTTGCGCAGGGCCACGCCGCTTTCCAGGCGCGAGAATGCATCGCCGGCCAGTTGGGTGTCCTTGGCCTTCTGGGCGTATTCCAGTGCCGCCAGGCGGTCGATCAGGATGGCGTCGATGCGACCGTTGCGCAGGTCGGCAAACTTGCTCGGGTCGTCTTCATAGGTGCGCACATCAGCCTTCGGCACGTCCTGCTTGACCCATTGCTCGTAGTTGGTGCCCAGGCCTACGCCGACCTTCTTGCCGGCCAGGTCTTGCGCGCTTTTGATATTCAGCTGCTCGGCCTTCTTCTTCAGGATCAGTGCCTGGATGCCGGAGATGGTGTAGGGCTCGGAGAAGTCATACTTCTTCTTGCGCTCCTCGGAGATGGTCACCTGGTTGACCACCACGTCCAGGCGCTTGGACTCCAGCGCAGCAAGGATGCCGTCCCACTTGGTCGGCTGGATCTTGGCCTTGACCCCAAGCTCCTTGGCCAGCAGTTCGGACAGCTCGACCTCGAAGCCGGTCAGCTTGCCGTTTTCATCCTGGAAGCTGAACGGCGGGTAGGTACCCTCAAGGCCGACGTTGATCACGCCTTTTTCCTGGATGGTCTTCAGTTGCTCGCCGGCGAAGGCCTGGCCGAGCAGGCCGGCACCCAGCAGGATGGCCAGGCTGGCGTTGAGAAGCGGTTTGGCGAATTTCGACATGTCAGAGCCCGCGCTTGTTGTTGAAGTAGTGGGTGGCGACTATAGAGTTGGCTGCATAGGCCAGGAAATAATAAAAACTTATTTTGTTATTTCCATTTTGATCTGGGCCAGGTTTTGGCTGCTTTGAGGGTAGGCCAGGATACTGCGGCCGTCATCGCGGCTTATGCCCGACATAGCGCAGGATGGAATAAAGCGTTGTTTTTTCCAAGGGGCGGATTTGCCGTAGAGTGGATTGCATAACGACAGATTGGCCACCTTCGGCAGGAGAACAGCGTGAGCGAACAACCTTCATCTGGGCACTGGCAACTGCACAGCATCGTCAGCGGCCTGCGCGGTGCCCGCGAGCAATGGCGCAGCCGCAATGGCCGCAGCAGCGGCGAGCAGGGCGGGCGCGAACTGCCTTCGCGCGAGGCCATGCGGCAGATTCTCGAACAGCTGTGCGGGGCATTGTTCCCGATGCGCCTGGGCCCGGTAGACCTGCGGGAAGAGAGCGAAGACTTTTACGTCGGCCATACCCTCGACGCAGCGCTGACCGCATTGCTGGTGCAGGCGCGGCTGGAACTGCGTTATGCCGCGCGTCAAAGCAAGGCGGAACTGGAGGGCATCGACGCCCAGGCCCTGCGTTTGATCCAGGACTTCGCGGCGGCCTTGCCGGGCCTTCGTGTGCTGCTCGATACCGATGTGCTGGCGGCCTATCACGGCGACCCGGCGGCGCGCAGCGTAGACGAGGTATTGCTGTGCTATCCGGGGATCCTGGCGATCATCCATCACCGCCTGGCTCACCATCTTTATCGAGCGGGCTTGCCGCTGCTGGCGCGGATCAGCTCGGAGCTGGCGCATTCGGCCACGGGTATCGACATTCACCCAGGCGCGCAGATCGGCCAGAGCTTCTTCATCGACCACGGTACCGGCGTGGTGATTGGCGAAACCGCGATCATCGGTGAGCGGGTGCGCATCTATCAGGCGGTTACCCTGGGTGCCAAGCGCTTCCCAAGCGACGAGTCGGGGACGTTGCACAAAGGGCTGGCGCGCCACCCGATCGTCGAGGACGACGTGGTGATCTATGCCGGGGCGACGATCCTGGGGCGGATCACCATCGGCAAAGGCTCGACCATTGGCGGCAATGTCTGGCTGACCCGCAGCGTGCCGGCCGAAAGCAACATCACCCAGGCCAACCTGCAGCTGGATTGCCAGGACAAGAACTGACCTATACCTGTTCCGGCCTGTTCACGGGCAAGCCCGCCCCCACAGTGACTCGCAGAGTTCAAGATTTGTGATGCCCCTGTGGGAGCGGGCTTGCCCGCTAAAGGGCCGGAACAGGAGGGCGCCAATCGGCGCCCCGGTTCGCATTGAAAGCCGATCCATGTTTAACTTGAACGCTTGTTCAATGAAAAACGCTGGTCCGCTGCCGGTGTTCAACAGGAGGATTCCTTTGCTGAACCCGTTCATTCCGAACCTCACGTCGATCGACGAGGTGCCTGTTTCATGAGTGCACCGTCCCCATCCCTTGCCACTGGCAAGATCCGCATGAACCCGCCGGTGTTCTACTTCGCGGCAAGTTTCATTCTCCTGTTCGGCCTGGTGGTCATCCTGTTCCCGCAGGCGTCCGGCGAGTGGCTGCTGGCGGCGCAGAACTGGGCGGCCAACACGGTCGGTTGGTACTACATGCTGGCCATGACCTTGTACCTGGTGTTCGTGGTGGTCACTGCGTTGTCCGGCTACGGCAAGATCAAGCTGGGTGCCGACCACGACGAGCCCGAGTTCAGTTACCTGTCATGGGCCGGCATGCTGTTCGCCGCCGGCATCAGCATCACGCTGTTCTTCTTCTGCGTGTCCGAACCGCTGACCCACATGCTCACCCCGCCCCAGGGCGAAGGGGGCACGGCCGAGGCCGGGCGCCAGGCGATGGAGATCCTGTTCCTGCACTGGGGCCTGCATGGCTGGGGCGTGTTCGCCTTCGTCGGCATGGCCCTGGCCTACTTCGCCTACCGGCATAACCTGCCGCTGGCCTTGCGTTCGGCGCTGTATCCGCTGATCGGCAAACGCATCAACGGCCCGATCGGTTATGCCGTGGATGGATTCGGCATCATCGCCACGGTGTTCGGCCTGGGCGCCGACATGGGCTTTGGGGTACTGCACCTGAATGCCGGCCTCGACTATCTGTTCGGCATCAGCCACAGCCAGTGGGTGCAGGTGATCCTCATCGCGCTGATGATGGGCGCGGCAGTGGCGGTAGCCGTGGCGGGGGTGGAAAAGGGCGTGCGGGTGATGAGCGACATCAACCTGTTCCTGGCCTGCGCGCTGCTGCTGTTCGTGCTGTTCGCCGGACCCACTCAGCACCTGTTCAATACCCTGATCCAGAACCTCGGCGATTACCTCGGCGCCTTGCCGCGCAAGAGCTTCGACGTTTACGCCTATGGCGAGCAACGTGACTGGCTGGGTGGCTGGACGGTGTTCTACTGGGCCTGGTGGATTGCCTGGGCGCCGTTCGTGGGCTTGTTCATCGCGCGTATCTCGCGCGGCCGCACCATCCGTGAGTTCGTCTTCGGCGTGTTGCTGATCCCGCTGGGCTTCACCCTGGCGTGGATGTCGATTTTCGGCAACAGCGCGCTGGACCAGGTCATCAACCACGGCATGACCGCGCTCGGCCAGTCGGCGTTGGACAACCCGTCGATGAGCCTGTATCTGCTGCTGGAAACCTACCCGTGGAGCAAGGCGGTGATCGCCGTGACGGTGTTCATCAGCTTCGTGTTCTTCGTCACCTCGGCTGACTCCGGCACAGTGGTGTTGTCGACCCTGTCCGCCAAGGGCGGAGGTGCTGACGAAGACGGGCCGAACTGGTTGCGCATCTTCTGGGGCGCGATGACTGCGCTGATCACCAGCGGCCTGCTGTTCGCGGGCAGCATCGACTCGCTGAAGTCGGCGGTGGTGCTGACTTCGCTGCCGTTCTCGCTGATTCTGCTGTGCATGATGTGGGGGCTGCACAAGGCCTTCTACCTGGAGAGCCAGCGGCAGATTGCGCAGATGCACTCGCTGGCGCCGTTCGCCCAGTCACGCCGTGGCCGTGGCGGCTGGCGTCAGCGCCTGAGCCAGGCCGTGCACTTCCCGTCGCGCGATGAGGTGTACCGCTTCATGGATGATGTGGTGCGCCCGGCGATTGCCGAAGTGCGCGAGGTGTTCGAGCAGAAGGGGTTGGTGCTGGTGACCCAGGACGACCCGAGCCATGACAATGTCAGCCTGAAGGTTGGCCATGGCGAGGAGCAGCCGTTCATCTACCAGGTGCAGATGCGCGGCTACTTCACGCCATCGTTCGCACTGGGTGGGTTGGGTACCCAGGAGTTGAAGAACCGCCGTTACTACCGGGCCGAGGTGCACCTGAGCGAAGGCAGCCAGAACTATGACCTGGTGGGCTACAGCAAGGAGCAGATCATCAACGACATCCTCGACCAGTACGAACGGCACATGCAGTTCTTGCACCTGGTCCGCTAGATGATCGCTGGGCTCTTCGCGGGCAAGCCCGCGAAGAGGCCGGTACTGGAAAACACTTCAGAACGGTGCATCCCCAAGGATGGTCGCCCGGTGCATCACCCGCCGGTTGGGCCGGTAGTCATCCACTGCAAAGTGCTGGGTCACGCGGTTGTCCCAGAACGCCACGTCATTCTCCTGCCAACGCCAGCGAATGCTGAACTCCGGCCGCGTCGCATGGGCGAACAGCAGCTTCAGCAGCGCCTCGCTCTCCAGCTCGCTCAATTCATTGATGCGCGTGGTGAACCCTTCATTGACGAACAACGCCTTGCGCCCGCTTACCGGATGTGTGCGCACCACCGGGTGCGACAACGGCGGGTTGTTGCGCCGGGTCGCTTCCCAGCGGGCCAGGTCTTCGGCCGTGGTGCCAAAGCGCTCCAGCGGGAACGACTTGGTGAAGTCATGGGTGGCGGTCAGGCCATCGAGCATCTCGCGCAGCGGCGCCGACAAGGCCTCGAACGCCGCGATACCGCTGGCCCACAGGGTATCGCCACCATAGGCGGGCAACTGCTTGGCGCTGAGTACCGCACCCAGCGCCGGGGTCGGCAGGAAGGTCACGTCGGTGTGCCACACCGCGTTGTCGCGCACATCGGTCACCGCCGTGTCGAGGATCAGCACCTGCGGCGTCTCTGGCACGTTGGGGTAGATCGGGTGGATGTGCAGGTCGCCGAAACGGGCGGCGAAACGTGCCTGTTGCTGCGGATTGATCGGCTGGTCGCGGAAGAACAGCACCTGGTGCTGGAGCAGCGCTTGTTCGATGGCATCGCGCTGTTCGGCGGTGATGTCACGGCTGATGTCCACGCCGCTGATCTGCGCGCCGAGCGCCGGGCTGAGGGGAGTGATGGTCAGGCTCATGTCGGTCTCTTCAATCAGGCGCCAGGCTGCTGGCGTGGTCAACAGGAATTCAGTGGCTCTGCCCGTGCCAGGGCACCAGCTTGCGTTGCAGGGCGCGCAGGCCCATCTCCAGGGCGAAGGCGATAAGGGCGATCAGCAGGATGCCCAGCACCACCACGTCGGTGACCAGGAACTGCGCCGCCGACTGCACCATGAAGCCCAGGCCGCTGGTGGCAGCGATCAGTTCGGCGGCGACCAGGGTCGACCAGCCGACGCCGAGGCCGATGCGCACGCCGGTCAGGATGTCGGGCAGGGCACTGGGCAGGATCACGTGGCGGATCAGCTGCCCCCGGGTTGCGCCCAGCGATTGCGCCGCACGCAGCTTGGCCGGGTCGACGGTGCGCACGCCGGTGGCCGTGGCGATGGCGATCGGGGCGAAGATCGCCAGGTAGATCAGCAGCACCTTGGACAGCTCGCCGATGCCGCACCAGATGACGATCAGTGGCAGGTAGGCCAGCGGCGGGATCGGCCGGTAGAACTCGATCAGCGGGTCGAGGATGCCGCGGGCCACGCGGTTGTAGCCGATGGCGATGCCGACCGGGATGGCAGTCAGGGTCGCGGCGGCCAGTGCAAGGCCGATACGGCCCAGGCTGGCGCCCAGGTGCTGCCACAGGCTGGCGTCCATGTAGCCCTGGGTAAGCAGGGTCCAGGCCTTGGCCAGGATGTCGCCCGGCGAGGGCAGGAACAGCGGCTCGATCCAGCCGGCGGCCGTCACCAGCCACCAGGCGAGCAGCAGGCTGGCCAGGGTCAGGGTGCTGATCCAGCGGGTGGACAATGGGCGGCGCACCTGGGGGGCGGGCCGCGAGTGGTCGTCGCGTTTGCCGGCGACCGGCAGATCCAGGCTGCTCATGCGCGCTCCTGCAGGCTTTGGCGTTGGGAGAACACGCGGGCCAGGACATGCTCGCGGGTTTCGATGAAGCGTGGGTCGGACTTGATCGCCCGGGCCGACTCGCCAGCTGCATAGCGCTGGCCGAAGTCCAGTTGCAGGCGCTCGACCACGCGGCCGGGGTTGGGCGCCAGCAGTACCAGCTCGCTGGCGAGGAACACGGCTTCCTCGATGTCGTGGGTAATCAGAAACACCGGTTTGGCGGTGCGCTGCCAGACCTGCAGCAGCAACTCCTGCATCTGCTCACGGGTGAAGGCGTCGAGGGCGCCGAACGGCTCGTCCATCAACAGCACCCGTGGGTTGGCAGCCAGTGCCCGGGCCAGGCCCACGCGCTGTTTCTGGCCGCCGGACAGCTGCCAGATGCGCCGCTCGCCGAAGCCGTCGAGGTCGACCAGGGCCAGCATCTCGCGGGCTTTGGCCTCACGCTGGGCGCGGGGCACTCCGGCCAGTTCCAGGCCGAAGGCAACGTTGCCCAGCACGTTCTGCCATGGCAGCAGGGCGTCATCTTGGAACACCACGCCACGCTCGGCACCCGGGCCCTGTACCGGTACCCCGTCGAGGGTGATGCGCCCGGCGCTGGGGGCGACGAAGCCGGCGATCAGGTTCAGCAGCGAGGTCTTGCCACTGCCGGATGGCCCCAGGGCCACCAGCAACTGGCGTGGCCCCAGGCTCAGGTTGATGTCGGCCAGCACCGGGGCGGTGGCGCCGGGGTACTGTGCGCTGATGCGCTCCAGTTCGAGCAAGGCCATGGCAGGCTCCGTGCGATTGCTGTCTTAGTTGGGGATGTACTGGGCGCTGACGTACGGCGAGTAGTCCGGCAGTACCGCTTCGACTTTGCCCTGCTGCTTGAGGAAGGTGGCCGTGTCGGTCAGCGCCTGGGTGGTTGGCGCGCCCAGTTCCTTGGCCTGGTCTGCGGCCAGCGGGTACACGTTGCCCTGTAGCAGCACCGGGATATCAGCCGGTTTGGCGCCGGACAGCTTGGCCAGCTTGGCCACGTTGTCCTGGTTGGCCAGCCAGGCTTGTGGGTCCTTGCGGTAGTCGGCGTAGGCGTCGAGGGTGACCTTGGCGAAGGCCTTGACCACGTCCGGGTGCTTGGCGGCGAAGTCCTTGCGCACGATCCAGGCATCGAAGGTCGGTGCGCCTTTTTCGGCCAGTTCACCCGAGGTGATCAGCACCTTGCCGTTTTCCTTGGCCACGCCCAGGGCCGGGTCCCAGACGTAGGTGGCATCGATGTCGCCGCGCTTCCAGGCGGCGATGATCGCCGGTGGCGCAAGGTTGAGGATCTGCACCTTGGACGGGTCGATGTTCCAGTTTTTCAGCGCGGCCAGCAGGCTGTAGTGGCCGGTGGAAACGAACGGCACGGCGACTTTCTTGCCGATCAGGTCCTGCGGGGTCTTGATGCTGTCGCGGGCGACCAGGGCCTCGCCGGCACCGATCTGAGTGGCGATGAGGAAGGTCTCGACAGGCAGTTTGCGGGTGGCGGCGGCAGCCAGCGGACTGGAACCGAGGTAGCCGATCTGCACGTCGCCGCTGGCCACGGCGGTGATCACGTCGGCGCCGTTATCGAACTTGCGCCAGTCGATGCTGGCCTTGCTGGCTTTTTCGTAGTTGCCATCGACCTGGGCCACCTTGGCCGGGTCGACCGTGGTCTGGTAGGCAACGGTCAGGTCCGCGGCCTGGGCCAGCCAGCTGGCGCTGGCGAGGGTCAGGGCGGCGAACAGGCGCAGCGGAGCATGCGGGATCATGGTGAACCTCTCGTCAGGCAATGGATGTATTGGATGGCGAGAAGACTAGATGATCTAAGAAATCAAAAATAAATAACTTTTTAGAATTAGCTTAGGAGCCAAACGCTTTAACGCTGTAAAGCCCGTAAGGGTGGCTGGCGTAACCGCGATTCGCTGCTAGTCTATTTTTCCCTCACAGGCGAAGTGAGTAGCTGTCGGTCGGCAAACGTTTGCAAATAACCTAAAGGTATGATTGACGGCGCCGATACAACTTTTGGCAGTAAAGGTTCCTACCATATTCCTTAAAAATCTTACGAATTCATAAAACGGTCATTTTGGATTTATAGGATTGTCATTATCCTGTAGCGCAGGGGGCGTCTTAGACCAAAGTCGAGAAACGTTTAGAAACGATTGACTTAATGGTCACGCTTTGGGGCTAATCGCCCATCCACGGTTGAGCAGGGCAACAGATCCTGCCGCCAGAGATACACAAGAATTAGAACGTAGAGGAGCAAAACATGTACAAGTCCAGCCTGGCTCTGGCCGTGGCAGTGGGGGTTTTCGCCCAAGCAGCAGGTGCCGCCGGTTTCGTTGAAGACAGCAAACTCGCGCTGAGCTCGCGCACCATGTACTTCAACAACGACAACCGTGATGGCGGCGCCGACAACCGTGAATCGGGTCAGGGCTTCAAGCTCGACTACATCTCCGGTTTCACGCCAGGCACCGTTGGCTTTGGTGTCGACGCCCAGGCACTGTGGGGTATTCACCTGGATGGCGGCAAAGGCCACCACCCTGATGTCGGCACCTTCTTCCCAAGCGATAGCGACGGTTCGGCCGTAGACCAGTGGGCACGCTTCGGTGCCAACGCCAAGGCCCGCTTCTCCAAGACCGAGGTTCACTTCGGTAGCGCCCTGGCGCCGAACCTGCCGATCCTGGTTGCCAACGACGGTCGTCTGCTGCCACAAACCTTCGAAGGCGGCACCATCCAGTCGAAGGAAATCGACAACCTGACCGTCAATGCCGGTCAGCTGACCCACGCCATGGGCCGTGCTTCGAGCAACCGCACCGGCCTGTCGGTCGCTGGCGCCACTGCCGACAGCAACAAGTTCCGCTACGGTGGCCTGGACTACAAGCTCACTCCAGACCTGACCCTGCAGTACTACTACTCGAACCTGGAAGACTTCTACAAGCAGCACTTCCTGGGTGCAACCCACGTCTTCAAGATCGCTGACAACCAGTCGTTCAAGACCGACCTGCGCTATTTCGACAGCAGCAGCGATGGTAATAACGGCCACGGTGGCGGCTACAACTTCAACAACAACGGTGGTTATGCCAAGAACACTGGCAAGGTCGATAACAAGACCTGGACTGCCATGTTCACCTATACCCTCGGTGGCCATGCGCTCATGCTGGGTCGCCAGCAAGTCAGCGATGACGGCGGTTTCGTCTGGCTGAACCAGGGTAACGTGGTTGATGGCAATGGCCGCCCAGAAGGTGCTGGCGGTTCGAGCTTCTACCTGTTCACCGACAGCATGATCAACCAGTTCGCCCGTGCTGGTGAAAACACCAACTTCGGCCAGTACTCCTATGACTTCGCCTCGCTGGGTGTACCGGGCCTGAAGGCTTCGGTTGCCTACCTGCGCGGTGACGACATTCGTTACAAGAGCGGTCATGGCACCTACAACGAATGGGAACGTGACGCACGCGTCGACTACACCATTCAGGAAGGCACCCTCAAGGGCCTGGGCTTCAGCCTGCGTCAGGGCGTCTACCGTGGTGGTAGCAACGAAGCCAGCGCCGACCAGGACCAGACTCGCTTCATCGTGAACTACACTTACAGCTTCCTGTAAGCCGTAGCCACACAGAAAGCCTCGCCTAGTGCGAGGCTTTTTTGTGGCCGCGATTTCGTATGCGTAAAAGTTATAAATAAATCGTTATTTATTCTTTTTGTTTCTCATCGAATGCAGGCACATTGAACCCATCAGACAGCACACAGCACAGGAGCCGCACCCCATGAGCCTCAAACTCGGCGACATCGCCCCCGACTTCGAGCAGGAATCCAGCGAAGGCAAGATCCGCTTCCACGAGTGGCTGGGCAACAGCTGGGGTGTGCTGTTTTCCCACCCGGCGGACTTCACCCCGGTGTGCACCACCGAACTGGGCCTGACCGCCAAGCTCAAGGACGACTTCGCCAAGCGCGGCGTGAAGGCCATCGCCCTGTCGGTCGACCCGGTCGACTCGCACCACAAGTGGATCGAGGACATCAACGAGACCCAGAACACTGTGGTCAACTTCCCGATCATCGCCGACGCCGACCGCAAGGTATCCGACCTGTACGACCTGATTCACCCCAATGCCAGCGATACCCTCACCGTACGCTCGCTGTTCGTTATCGACCCGAACAAGAAGGTGCGCCTGACCATCACCTATCCGGCCAGTACCGGGCGCAACTTCAACGAGATCCTGCGGGTGATCGATTCGCTGCAGCTCACCGACAACCACAAGGTCGCCACACCAGGTAACTGGCAGGACGGCGACGAGGTGGTGATCGTTCCTTCGCTGAAGGACGAAGACGAGATCAAGCAGCGCTTCCCGAAAGGTTATCGGGCGGTGAAGCCCTATCTGCGGCTGACCCCGCAACCTAACCGTTGATGAATTCCTCGTTGCATTGCTCTTAGCCATAGCAGGGATTTTCGGGCCGTTTCGACGGCCCTTTTTTATGCCTGCAGGAAAAGTGGTGGCTTCGGTCGCGGGCAAGCTCCTCCCACAGCCTACAGGCTCTGTGCCGAGCCTGTGGGAGCGGGCTTGCCCGAGAAAGGGCCCTCAAAATCTATAGGCTAAAAATGAATAAACAAATGAAAAAATATGATTTCTAGATATATGAACAGCCTGTTAATGTCACTCCAACAGAACACAAGGCAACGCCGAAACCACTGACCGGCCTAGCCATCGCTCCACCACCTTACTCGCCCGCCAACGAGGCAAGCAGGTGCAACCCGAACCTCAAACGCACAGGAGAGCGCCATGCGCCCAGTCTTCTTGCGTCGTGGTCTGGTCGCCCTGTTTGCGGCGGCTGTGTCCTTCGGCGCCATCACTCAAGCCCAGGCCGAGAGCCTGCGTATCGGCTACCAGAAATACGGCACCCTGGTGCTGCTCAAGGCCAAGGGCACGCTGGAGAAGCGCCTGGCCGAGCAGGGCGTGCAAGTGCAGTGGACCGAATTCCCCGGCGGGCCGCAACTGCTCGAAGGGCTGAACGTCGGCTCGATTGACTTCGGCGTCACCGGCGAAACGCCGCCTGTGTTCGCCCAGGCTGCTGGTGCTGACCTGCTTTACGTTGCCTACGAGCCACCGGCGCCGCACAGCGAAGCCATCCTCGTGCCGAAGGGCTCGCCGATTCAGTCGGTGAAGGAACTCAAAGGCAAGAAAGTCGCCCTCAACAAAGGCTCCAACGTTCACTACCTGCTGGTCCGTGCCCTGGAAGACGCCGGCCTCAAGTACAGCGACATCCAGCCCGTCTACCTGCCACCTGCCGATGCCCGCGCCGCCTTCGAGCGTGGCAGCGTCGATGCCTGGGTGATCTGGGATCCGTACCAGGCTGCCGCCGAGCAACAGCTGCAGGCCCGTACCCTGCGTGACGGCAAGGATCTGGTCGACAACCACCAGTTCTATCTGGCTACCCGCAACTACGCCACCCAGCACCCGGCAGTGATCAGCACCCTGATCGACGAAGTACGTGCCGTGGGCAAGTGGTCCCAGGCCAACCCGCAGGAAGTCACCGATCAGGTCGCGCCACTGCTCGGCCTGCCAGCCGACATCACCCTGACCTCGGTTAAACGCCAAGGCTACGGTGCTCAGCCGCTCACCCCGCAAGTGGTGGCTGCTCAACAGAAGATTGCCGACACCTTCCAGGCGCTCAAGCTGATTCCCAAGCCGCTGAGCATCAAGGACGTGATCTGGACACCCCCGGCCAAGGTCGCCACTGCGCCTTGATTGATTCGCCTGCGCCGGGGCGCCGCCTCGGCCTGAGCCACCCTTGAGGAGACAACTCCAATGAGCCTTAACATTTTCTGGTTCCTCCCTACCCACGGTGACGGCAAGTACCTGGGCACTTCCGACGGTGCTCGCGCGGTCGATCACGGTTACCTGCAACAGATCGCCCAGGCCGCCGACCGCCTTGGTTTCGGGGGGGTGCTGATTCCTACCGGGCGTTCCTGCGAGGACTCCTGGCTGGTGGCAGCGTCGCTGATCCCGGTGACCCAGCGGCTGAAGTTTCTGGTGGCGCTGCGCCCAGGCATCATTTCGCCGACCGTGGCCGCACGCCAAGCCGCTACCCTCGATCGGCTGTCCAACGGCCGCGCGCTGTTCAACCTGGTGACCGGAGGCGACCCGGATGAACTGGCCGGCGACGGCCTGCACCTGAACCACCAGGAGCGCTACGAAGCCTCGGTCGAGTTCACCCGCATCTGGCGCAAGGTGCTCGAAGGTGAAACCGTCGACTACGACGGCAAGCACATCCAGGTGAAGGGCGCCAAGCTGCTCTACCCGCCGATCCAGCAACCGCGCCCGCCGCTGTACTTCGGTGGCTCTTCGGAAGCGGCACAGGACCTCGCCGCAGAGCAAGTCGAGCTGTACCTGACCTGGGGCGAGCCACCAAGTGCCGTTGCCGAGAAAATCGCCCAGGTGCGTGAGAAAGCCGCCGCCCAGGGGCGCGAAGTACGCTTCGGCATTCGCCTGCATGTGATCGTGCGGGAAACCAACGAAGAAGCCTGGGCTGCAGCCGACAAGCTGATCTCGCACCTGGACGACGATACCATCGCCCGTGCCCAGGCTTCGCTGGCGCGGTTCGACTCGGTCGGCCAGCAGCGCATGGCAGCCCTGCACAAGGGCAACCGCGACAACCTGGAAGTCAGCCCCAACCTCTGGGCCGGTGTCGGCCTGGTGCGTGGCGGTGCGGGCACCGCGCTGGTCGGCGATGGCCCGACCGTGGCGGCACGGGTCAAGGAATACGCTGAGCTGGGTATCGATACCTTCATCTTCTCCGGTTATCCACACCTGGAAGAGTCGTATCGGGTTGCCGAACTGCTGTTCCCGCACCTCGATGTGCAACGCCCGGAGCAGCCCAAGACGGGCGGCTATGTGAGCCCGTTCGGCGAAATGGTTGCCAACGACATCCTGCCCAAATCCGTCGCGCAGAGCTGAGGGTCGGGCCATGAGTCGTGCAACCTCCACCACACTGAGCCAGCGCCTGGCGCCGTGGGCACTGCCGGTGCTGCTGCTGGCGGCCTGGCAGTTGGCGGTCGGCGCCGGCTGGCTTTCGACCCGCATCCTGCCTGCGCCGAGCGCAGTGGTAAGCGCCGGTATCGAACTGGTACGCAGCGGTGAAATCTGGACTCACCTGGCCATCAGCGGCTGGCGAGCCGGGCTGGGCTTCGTGATCGGTGGCAGCATCGGTTTGGTGCTGGGCTTCATCACCGGCCTGTCGAACTGGGGCGAACGCCTGCTCGACAGCTCGGTGCAGATGATCCGCAACGTGCCACACCTGGCGCTGATTCCGCTGGTGATCCTGTGGTTCGGTATCGACGAGTCGGCGAAGATCTTCCTGGTCGCGCTGGGCACGCTGTTCCCGATCTACCTGAACACCTACCACGGCATCCGCAATGTCGACCCGGCCCTGGTGGAGATGGCCCGCAGCTATGGCCTGTCCGGCTTCGGCCTGTTCCGCCAGGTGATCCTGCCCGGTGCGCTGCCATCGATCCTGGTCGGCGTGCGCTTCGCCCTGGGCTTCATGTGGCTGACCCTGATCGTCGCCGAGACCATTTCGGCCAACGCCGGCATCGGTTACCTGGCCATGAACGCCCGTGAATTCCTGCAGACCGACGTGGTGGTACTGGCCATCGTCCTGTACGCCGTGCTTGGCAAGCTTGCCGACCTCGCCGCTCGCGGCCTGGAACGGGTGTGGCTGCGCTGGCACCCGGCCTACCAGGTGGCAAAGAAGGAGGGCGCATGACCGTGCTCAAAGAACAGCCGCCACGCCTGCTGCGTGGCATCCCGCTGGCCGCCAACGGCCTGCGCAAGGCCTTCGGCCAGCGGGAAGTGTTGAAAGGTATCGATCTGCATATCCCGGCAGGCCAATTCGTTGCCATCGTCGGTCGCAGTGGTTGCGGCAAGAGCACCTTGCTGCGCCTGCTGGCCGGTCTCGACCAGCCGACCGCCGGCCAGTTGCTGGCCGGTGCCGCACCGCTGAACGAGGCCCGCGAGGAAACGCGCCTGATGTTCCAGGAGGCGCGCCTGCTGCCCTGGAAGAAGGTGATCGACAACGTCGGCCTGGGCCTCAGTGGTGACTGGCGCCAGCGGGCACTGGATGCGCTGGAGGCGGTTGGCCTGGCTGATCGCGCCAATGAATGGCCAGCGGCGTTGTCCGGTGGTCAGAAGCAGCGCGTGGCCCTGGCCCGTGCCTTGATCCACCAACCGCGTCTGCTGCTGCTGGACGAGCCGTTGGGTGCGCTGGATGCGCTGACCCGCATCGAGATGCAGCAACTGATCGAACGCCTGTGGCGTCAGCACGGCTTTACCGTGCTGCTGGTGACCCACGACGTCAACGAAGCGGTGGCCGTCGCTGATCGGGTGATCCTGATCGAAGACGGCGAAGTCGGCCTGGACCTCACCGTAGACCTGGCAAGGCCAAGGGCGCGTGGTTCGCACCGCCTGGCTGCGCTGGAAAGCGAAGTGCTCAACCGTGTTCTGTCGGTACCGGGCACCCCGCCCGAGCCGGACCCTGTAGCCCCTTTGCCCACGCAGTTGCGTTGGGCGCACTGAAACACTCACTTACCAGACTGAAGCCAACGAGAAGGAATCAAGCCATGACCATCAAAGCCATCAACGTCCGCAACCAGTTCAAAGGCACCGTGAAAGAAATCCTCGAAGGGCCGGTACTGTCGGAGATCGACGTGCAGACCGCTTCGGGCATCGTCACTTCGGTGATCACCACCCGCTCCGTGAAAGAGCTGGAGCTCCAGGTCGGCAGCGAAGTGATTGCCTTCGTGAAGTCGACTGAAGTGTCCATCGCCAAGCTGTGAGCCTGGTGTTGAATGGGGCCGCAACGCGGCCCCAAAATCTTCAGCTGGAACGCTTGGCCAGAAACGGCGGCAGATAAAGCCCCAGGTACGCCTCGAACACCCGCTTGCCTTCCTCGGCCATGCGCGGGGTGATTGCTTCGTGCAGCTGCACCGAGCGCGCATACACCCGGTCGCTCAGCTCCATGGCCAGGGCAAACACATCCACATCGGCCGGCATCACCGGCAGGTGGAAATGCTGGTCGAACAGCTTGTGCATCAGCTCGCCCAGTTCCATGTCGTGCTGCCGGTCGGCCTGCACCACTTCACTGAGCCCATGCTGGGCCAGAATCAATTGCCGCGCGGCCGCATCCTCGTTGTAGATGTCGAGCATGCGTTGCTCGATCAGCCGCGACAGCTCGTGCCAGGTGGCGAACGCGCGACTGTCGATTGGCGCGCTCAAGGCCCCGCGAAAAGCCCGGTGCACATCAGCCGTCAGTGCCTCCAGCAAGGCTGGCACGCTGGCGAAGAAGTGATACACCGACGACGGCGGGATCTGCGCCCGCTCGGCCACGCTGTAGATCGAAAGCCCCGTCACCCCCTGTTCGGCCAGCAGTTCACGTGCGGCGACCAGGATCGCCTCGATCCTGGCCTGGCTGCTGGCGCGCGGCTTGCGCTGGGGGGCGGTGCGGTTCATCAGTTGCTGATTGCCAGGATGCTGGCCTGGTAGGCACCGACGAACAGGTCGAAGTCACCGACTTCCTCCTGCTCGAGCTCGGACTGCTTGGCCAGCGACTCGCGAGCCAAGGTCTCGAAGGCCTGTTGCTGCTCGGCCGACAGCGGCTGCTCGCGGAAAGTCTCGGCGTGCAGGCGGCTCTGGCGCAGGGAGAACTGGACGAAGGTTTCGTCGTGCTCGGTCATGCGCGCCAGTACCTGGGCCGATGGGGTCAGCGAGGCGTCGTCAACCTTGGCCTGTTGTGCCGCCAGGGCCTTGGCGTGTTCGTCGCCACCCTGGGCCTTGTCGAGCAGGTCGGCCAACTGGCCGATGCGGCCGATCAGTTCGCTGGCCCACTCACGCAGGCCGACAGGCTGGCCGTTACGGTGCAGTTCCAGGCCCGGGCGACGGCCTTCCTTGACCACGGTGAGGAAGTTGCTGGTGCACTGGCCGCACTCGCCGTTGTCCAGTTGCGGGCTCTCTTCGAGGGCGCAGAACAGCAGGAACGCGTCGAGGAAGCGCGCCTCGGTCAGGTCGATGCCGACCGGCAGGAACGGGTTGATGTCCAGGCAGCGCACTTCGACGTACTGCACGCCGCGCGAGGTCAGGGCCTGGATCGGACGCTCGCCGGTGTAGGTGACGCGCTTCGGGCGGATGTTCGAGTAGTACTCGTTCTCGATCTGCAGGATGTTGGTGTTCAACTGCACCCATTCGCCATCTTTGTGAGTGCCTATCTCGACATAGGGCGGGTAGGGCGTTCCCACGGCTTTGCGCAGGCTGTCGGTATAGCTGTCGAGGTTGTTGTAGCAGGGCGTCAGGCCCGCCTGGGCGTTGCTCTGGTAGCCCAGGTCGCTCATGCGCAGACTGGTGGCGTAGGGCAGGTAGAGGGTTTCGGCATCCAGCTCTTCGAGCTGGTGCGGGCGGCCACGCAGGAAGCCTTTGTCCAGTGCCGGCGAGGCGCCGAACAGGTACATCAGCAGCCAGCTGTAGCGGCGGAAGTTGCGGATCAGCGCGATGTACGCCGAGGACTGGTAGTCGCGGTCGCTTTGCTCGCCACCTTCGGCATCGCGCAGCAGCGGCCACAGCGCTTCAGGCAGCGAGAAGTTGTAATGAATGCCGGCGATGCACTGCATGGTGCGGCCGTAGCGCAGGGCCAGGCCCTTGCGGTAGACGTGCTTGAGCTTGCCGATGTTCGAGGTGCCGTACTCGGCAATCGGGATGTCCTCCTCGGCCGGCAGCGTGCAGGGCATCGAAGGGCTCCACAGGTATTCGTCGCCAAGTTTGCTGTAGACGAAGCGGTGGGTCTGTTCGAGGCTTTCGAGCACCTTGGCCGGGTCGGCCAGGGCCGGGGTGATGAACTCCAGCAGCGACTCGGAATAATCGGTGGTGATCTGCTCGTTGGTCAGCGCCGATCCCAGTGCTTCCGGATGCGGGGTCTGGGCCAGGCGACCTTCGTCGGTCACGCGCAGGCATTCGCGCTCAATACCGTGCAGGCACTGCTTGAGCAGGGGGAGATTGGCGCCGAGCAGGCTCA
The DNA here is from genome assembly GCF_044749325.1 of Pseudomonas sp. NPDC089428. Taxonomy (NCBI): domain Bacteria; kingdom Pseudomonadati; phylum Pseudomonadota; class Gammaproteobacteria; order Pseudomonadales; family Pseudomonadaceae; genus Pseudomonas; species Pseudomonas sp. NPDC089428. The sequence continues at coordinate 225,126 of NZ_JBIVHT010000002.1, read as the reverse complement.
GGCGGCGGTTGAGGAGGTCGCTCAAGATGTATTCCTTCACGCGTCAGTCGCCCCAATATGGGGGTAGCAAAGACGGTCTACAAGGGTAGTTGGAAAAGGAACTGGCGTTGTCGCCTGGTTTACGCGGTTCCGGCAGTGGGCAGCGCCGACTTTGGGGGCCGCTTCGCAGCCCCGGCTGTTGCCGAAAATACCGCATATACAGCTTGGTGAGCTAGAGAACCGCGAAGGTTCCTTGCGCTTTCGCCACCAGTTTGTCGCCTTGAACTACGTCGGCGTCGACCACCAGGGTGCGGCGCCCGGCATGCAGCACGCGGGCCGTGCACAGCACCTCACCGTCGCTGACGGCGCGCAGGTAGTTGATCTTGCATTCGATGGTCACGCTTTGCTGGTCGAAGCCGTGGCTGGCCGAGCAGGCCAGGCCCATGGCGATGTCCACCAGGCTGAAGATCGCCCCGCCGTGCAGCTTCTGGCCGCGGTTGCGCAGCTGCGGTTCGAGCGCCAGGGCCACCTCGGCAACGCCTGTACCCAGGCGTTGCACGCGGCAGCCAAGGAGCTGGCTGTAGGCGCTTTGGACCAGTTCCTTGGGGATATCCATCACTTCTTCTTCAGCGTCTTGGCGTTGGCGAACAGCGCGGCCATGGCGTTGTTGGCCGGGGCTGCACTGGTGGTTTCACGCTGGCGCGGCGCCTGTTGCTGGCGGTTGCCGCCATTGCCACGGTTGCTACCGCGGTTGCCTTCGACCTTTTCGCCTGGGGTGTCGCTCATGCGCATGGACAGGCCGACGCGCTTGCGCGGGATGTCCACTTCCATGACCTTGACCTTGACCACGTCGCCGGCCTTGACCGCTTCGCGAGGGTCCTTGATGAACTTTTCCGACAGCGCCGAGATGTGCACCAGGCCGTCCTGGTGCACGCCGATGTCGACGAAGGCGCCGAAGTTGGTGACGTTGGTCACCACGCCCTCGAGAATCATGCCCGGCTCCAGGTCCTTGAGGTCCTCGACGCCATCCTGGAAGGTGGCGGTCTTGAACTCGGGGCGCGGGTCGCGGCCGGGCTTGTCCAGTTCCTGCAGGATGTCGGTGACGGTCGGCAGGCCGAAGGTTTCGTCGGTGAACTGCTTCGGGTCCAGGCGCTTGAGGAAGCTGCTGTCGCCGATCAGCGAACGAATATCGCGCTGGGTGCCGGCGGCGATGCGCTGCACCAGCGGGTAGGCTTCAGGGTGCACGGCGGAAGCGTCGAGCGGGTTGTCGCCATTCATCACGCGCAGGAAGCCCGCAGCCTGTTCGAAGGTTTTCTCGCCCAGGCGGCTGACCTTTTTCAGCGCTGCACGGGTAGCGAACGGGCCGTTGGCGTCGCGGTGGGCAACGATGTTCTGGGCCAGGGTGGCATTCAGGCCGGAAATGCGGGTCAGCAGCGCCACCGACGCGGTGTTGACGTCGACGCCCACGGCGTTCACGCAGTCCTCGACCACGGCGTCCAGGCCGCGGGCCAGTTTGATCTGCGAGACGTCGTGCTGGTACTGGCCGACCCCGATGGATTTCGGGTCGATCTTCACCAGCTCGGCCAGCGGGTCCTGCAGGCGACGGGCGATCGACACGGCGCCACGGATCGACACATCCAGGTCCGGGAACTCACGGGCGGCCAGTTCCGACGCCGAGTACACCGAAGCACCGGCTTCGGAGACCATGATCTTGGTGATCTTCAGTGCCGGGTATTTCTTGACCAGTTCGGCCACCAGCTTGTCGCTCTCGCGGCTGGCGGTGCCGTTGCCGATGGCGATCAGCTCCACCGAATGCTTGGCGCACAGGGCGGCCATGATGGCGATGGTGCGGTCCCAGTCATTCTTGGGCGCGTGCGGGTAGACCGTGGTGTGGTCCAGCAACTTGCCGGTGGCATCGACCACGGCAATCTTGCAGCCGGTGCGCAGGCCCGGGTCGAAGCCCAGGGTGGCACGTGGGCCGGCCGGGGCGGCCAGCAGCAGGTCGTGCAGGTTGTGGGCGAAGACGTTGATCGCCTCGCTTTCGGCATTGTCGCGCAGCTCGCCGAACAGGTCGGTTTCCAGGTGGGTATAGAGCTTGACCTTCCAGGTCCAGCGCACCACCTCGCCCAACCATTTGTCAGCCGGGCGGTTGCGGTTTTCGATGCCGACGTGGTTGCCGATCATCAGTTCGCACGGGTGCAGGGTGCCGGGCAGCTCTTCGCCGACCTTGAGCGAGGCGGTCAGCACGCCTTCGTTACGGCCGCGGAAGATCGCCAGGGCGCGGTGCGAAGGCGCAGTGCGCAGCAGTTCGTCATGGGCGAAGTAGTCGCGGAACTTGGCGCCTTCCTCTTCCTTGCCGGCCACCACGCGGGCGCTGAGCACCGATTCCTGCTTGAGGAAGTTGCGCAGTTTGTCGAGCAGGGCGGCGTCTTCGGCGAAGCGCTCCATGAGGATGTATTTGGCGCCCTCCAGCGCAGCCTTGACGTCGGCCACGCCTTTTTCGGCATCGACGAAGCGCGCGGCTTCGCTTTCCGGCGCCAGGTTCGGGTCGTTGAACAGGCCGTCGGCCAGCTCGCCGAGGCCGGCTTCCAGGGCGATCTGGCCCTTGGTGCGGCGCTTCTGCTTGTACGGCAGGTAGAGGTCTTCGAGGCGGGTCTTGGTGTCGGCCAGCTTGATCTCGCGGGCCAGTTCCGGGGTCAGCTTGCCCTGTTCCTCGATGCTGGACAGGATGCTGGCGCGGCGCTCGTCGAGTTCGCGCAGGTAGCGCAGGCGCTCTTCCAGGTGGCGCAGCTGGGTATCGTCGAGGCTACCGGTCACTTCCTTGCGGTAACGGGCGATGAAGGGCACGGTCGAGCCTTCGTCCAACAGGCCCACGGCCGCCTCGACCTGCTGGGGGCGTACGCCCAGTTCCTCGGCGATACGGCTGTTGATGCTGTCCATGTAAACCACCTGACATTTGTGAATACGGGGGTCGCCGGTGGGCCTTCGGCCCGGTGGCGCTGGATGAAAGCCGCGCATTATACCCATCGCAAACGGCTTGCGGTGATGGCGCCCGGCCAGCCGGAACTGGCGCCCGGGGAAAAATCTGCTAACAATGCTCACGCAACGTGCAGCAATGGCTACGCCATAATGCGCGGCGATATCAGAGGAGTTATTCATGACCGGCACCCCAAACACCGCTGAAGGTGAAAAGATTCTCATCGTCGACGACGATCCGGGGCTCAGCAGCCTGCTGGAACGTTTCTTCACCAGCAAGGGCTACCGCGCCCGCGCGGTGCCCAACACCGAACAGATGGACCGCCTGCTGCAGCGTGAGGTGTTCAACCTGGTGGTGCTAGACCTGATGCTGCCGGGCGAGGACGGCCTGTCCGCGTGCAAGCGCCTGCGCCAGCAGAACAACCAGATCCCGATCATCATGCTCACCGCCAAGGGTGACGAGCTCAGCCGCATCAAGGGCCTGGAGCTGGGTGCCGACGACTACCTGGGCAAGCCGTTCAACCCGGACGAACTCATGGCGCGGGTCAAGGCCGTGCTGCGTCGCCAGTCGCCGAGCGTACCGGGCGCCCCCGGCAGCGAGGACGAGTCGGTCACCTTCGGCGACTACGAGTTGTCGCTGGCGACCCGCGAACTCAAGCGTGGCGACGAAGTGCACATGCTCACCACCGGCGAGTTCGCCGTGCTCAAGGCACTGGTGATGCACGCCCGTGAGCCCCTGACCCGCGACAAGCTGATGAACCTGGCCCGTGGCCGCGAATGGGATGCCCTGGAGCGCTCCATCGACGTGCAGATCTCGCGTCTGCGCCGCATGATCGAGCCGGACCCGTCCAAGCCACGCTACATCCAGACGGTGTGGGGTGTAGGTTACGTGTTCGTACCAGACGGAAACGCCGGCAAATGATGTTTCGTCTTCGATGAAAACACCGCTCTGGTTTCCGCAAAGCTTCTTCGCCCGCACGTTGTGGCTGGTGCTGATCGTTGTCCTGTTCTCCAAGGCACTGACCTTGGTCTATCTGCTGATGAACGAGGACGTGCTGGTCGATCGGCAGTACAGCCACGGTGTGGCGCTGACCCTGCGCGCCTATTGGGCGGCGGATGAAGAGAACCGTGACAAGATCGCCGAAGCCGCAGGGCTGATCCGGGTCACCGGTTCCGGCGTGCCGGAGGGCGAGCAGCACTGGCCATACAGCGAGATCTACCAGCGGCAGATGCAGGCCGAGCTGGGTGAAGACACCGAGGTGCGCCTGCGCATCCATGCGCCACCGGCGCTGTGGGTGAACGCACCGAGCCTGGGCCCGGGTTGGCTGAAGGTGCCGTTGTACCCGCACCCGCTGCGTGGGCAGAAGATCTGGAACGTGCTGGGTTGGTTCCTGGCCATCGGTCTGTTGTCGACCGCCTCGGCGTGGATCTTCGTGCGTCAGCTCAACCAACCCTTGAAGCGCCTGGTATTCGCCGCCCGGCAGGTGGGCCAGGGGCGCAGCGTGCGCCTGCCGATCAGTGACACGCCCAGCGAGATGACCGAGGTTTACCGCGCCTTCAACCAGATGGCTGAGGACGTAGAACAGGCCGGTCGTGAGCGCGAGCTGATGCTGGCGGGAGTTTCCCATGACCTGCGTACGCCGCTCACGCGCCTGCGCCTGTCGCTATCGTTGTTGAACAGCGACAGCGAGCTGAGTGACGACATGGTCCGCGATATCGAGGACATGGACGCGATTCTTGACCAGTTCCTCGCCTTCATCCGCGATGGGCGGGACGAGCCGGTCGAGGAGGTCGACCTGGCTGACCTGGTGCGTGAAGTGGTGGCGCCCTACAACCAGCCGCAAGAGCGCGTGCGCCTGTGCCTGGAGCCGATTCCGCCGTTCCCGCTGCGTCGGGTTTCGCTCAAGCGCATGCTTGGCAACCTGATTGGCAATGCCCTGCATCACGCAGGCAAGGGCGTTGAGGTGGCGGCCTATGTGTCCGGTGACGAGAGCGCGCCGTATGTGGTGCTCAGTGTGTTGGACCGGGGTACCGGGATTGATGAATCGGAGCTGGAAACCATCTTCAACCCGTTCATTCGCGGGGACCGTGCCCGCGGGGGCAAGGGGACCGGGCTGGGGTTGGCGATCGTCAAGCGGATCGCGGCGCAGCATGGCGGCAATGTCGAGTTGCGCAACCGCTCCGGTGGTGGGATCGAAGCGCGTGTACGGTTGCCGTTGGGGCTGTTGTTGCCGCGCAATGCCGTCTGAATGTGTTTCTGCTCTACCGGCTCTTTCGCGGGCAAGCCCGCTCCCACAGGTGATTCACATGTCCTGATGCCTTTGGAGCACCCTGGTGGGAGCGGGCTTGCCCGCGAAGAGGCCGGTACAGGCTTGAATCAGCCTTTGCCTTTGGTGCGGGTCTGATTCGGCCCGCCGTTCTTCTCCAGATGCTCGATGATCATCCCGGCGACGTTCTTGCCGGTGGTCACCTCGATGCCTTCCAGCCCCGGCGACGAGTTCACCTCCATCACCAACGGCCCGTGATTCGAACGCAGGATATCCACACCGGCAACGCTCAGCCCCATCACCTTGGCGGCACGAATGGCCGTCATGCGCTCTTCGGGGGTGATCTTGATCAGGCTCGCCACCCCGCCGCGGTGCAAGTTGGAGCGGAACTCCCCCGGCTTGGCCTGGCGCTTCATCGAGGCGATCACCTTGTCGCCCACCACGAAGCAGCGGATATCCGCACCACCGGCCTCCTTGATGTACTCCTGAACCATGATGTTCTGCTTCAGGCCCATGAAGGCCTCGATCACCGACTCGGCAGCCTTGGTGGTCTCGCACAGCACCACGCCGATGCCCTGGGTGCCTTCCAGCACCTTGATCACCAGTGGCGCGCCATTGACCATCTGGATCAGGTCGGGGATGTCATCCGGCGAGTGGGCGAAACCGGTAATCGGCAGGCCGATACCGCGACGCGACAGCAGTTGCAGCGAGCGCAGTTTGTCCCGTGAGCGGGCGATGGCCACCGATTCATTGAGCGGATACACACCCATCATCTCGAACTGGCGCAGTACCGCGCAGCCGTAGAAGGTCACCGAGGCACCGATGCGCGGGATCACCGCATCGAAGCCCTCCAGCGGCTTGCCGCGGTAGTGGATCTGCGGCTTGTGGCTGGCGATGTTCATGTAGGCCCGCAAGGTGTCGATCACCACCATTTCATGGCCCCGCTGGGTACCGGCTTCGACCAGACGGCGGGTGGAATACAGACGCGGATTGCGCGACAGCACAGCGATCTTCATGCAGCACCTGTGACAGGGGAGAGAGTGGCCGGATAGGCCGGTTTGTCTTGCACGTATTTCAGGCCGGGGTTGACCACCAGTTGGCCGTGTATGAGCGCCTTGGAGCCAAGCAGCAGGCGATAGCGCATGTTCTTGCGGCAGGCCAGGGTGAACTCCACTTCCCAGACCGCATCGCCCAGGGCGAGCGTGGTGCGGATCACGTAACGGGTCTGCGCCTGGCCGTTGGAGCTCTTGATGGTCTTCATGGTCACCAGCGGCGCTTCACAGCGGCGGTGACGCAACTGCACCACCGAACCAAGGTGAGCGGTGAAGCGTACCCAGGGTTGGCCGTCGCGCTCGAACGGCTCGACTTCGGTGGCATGCAGGCTGGAGGTGCTGGCGCCGGTGTCGATCTTGGCGCGCAGGCCCGCCACGCCCAGGTCGGGAAGGGCCACCCACTCGCGCAGGCCGATCACTGTCAGATGGTCAAATTTCTTCACGAAGCACACCCTGCGGATAAGGTGGTGAACTGTAAGCACGGCGGGGACTTTTTGCATCCGTCAGTTACGGTAGTACAGTTCGATGAAAGACAGAATTCGAGGTAACGAGATGGCACAAAAAGCCGAAGACGACGACAAGGTCCGCCTGGACAAATGGCTGTGGGCGGCGCGGTTCTACAAGACCCGTGCGCTGGCCAAGGCGGCGATCGAGAGCGGCAAGGTGCATTGCCGGGGCGAGCGCTGCAAGCCGGGCAAGGAGCCGCGGGTGGGCGATGAGTTCGTGTTGCGCACCGGGTTCGACGAGCGCACGGTCGTGGTAAAGGCGCTGTCGGTGGTGCGGCGCGGGGCGCCTGAAGCGCAGACGCTGTATGCAGAGACAGAAGAGAGCGTGCGCCGTCGCGAGCAGGCGGCCGAGATGCGCAAGGCGGGGGCGATGGGGGTGACCACCGATGGCCGCCCGAACAAGAAGCAGCGGCGGCAGATTCACCAGCTGCATGGGAGCTTTGAATAGCCGGGGCCGCTGCGCGGCCCATCGCAGGCAAGCCAGCTCCCACAGGAACGGCAAAGATCTCGGAACTTGCGCAATACCTGTGGGAGCTGGCTTGCCTGCGATGGGCTGCAAAGCAGCCCCTGTGCTCTAGCGGATTACCGCCAACCGTCCGACCAACGGCACCTTCTTCGCAATGGCGAACAATGGCGCCGTCCAGCGCAGCAGCAAGGCACTGCCCTTGGCCGCCAGCGGCGTGTGGCAGCTCCAGCCCAACGCCAGCACCGCCATCAGCAGGCCGCCGATGTAGTCGTCCTGCCCCCAGTGCGCCCCAGCCACCAGCCGCGGCATCATGAACAGAAATGCCAGGCCCCAGACCACCAGGTGCTGCACCAGGCGGCGGCTGAACAAGCTCATGAACAAGGCCCACACCAACAGCACCGAGGCGTGATCGCCAGGGAAACTGTTGCTCGAGCGGTCCTTCAGCTCCCAGGCTTTTTCCAGGTTCGGGTAGTAGCTGCTGAGGTGCACCACGTGGTCGAACGTCATCGAAGGGCTGTCATGTTGCCAGCCCATTGCATCCACCCACTTGGAAAACAGCGCGCGAATCACCACTAATAGGAGCAGCGTGACCAGAAAGCCAAAGAAGGCTTCGCGAACCTGGCTGGCCTTGAACACCCAATCGCCACGGATCAGCACGGCCAGAAGGGTCAGGCCAACGACGATGTCGAAGGGGCGCAGGCTGCCGACGGTCCAGATGTAACGCCAGGTCGTGTTGTCGGCCAACGGCGTATTGAGGCTATGGAATAGCCACTCGTCGAAAGTCAGGCACAGGATCTGGCCAATAGGCCATAACCAGAAACACAGTAGAGCGATGGGAAGCAGCGTACAGGCTGCCAATGGCCCCCAGGACCACCTTGCTTGGAACAGTGGTCGATTGTCCATAAAATACCTCTATTGCAAACAGGAACAAGAGCGCCTCGTGAGCGCTCTCCCACGGGGTCTCGCAGTAGTGCGACATCCCGTGTAACTATTTTGTCATCATTTTCAGATAGCCAAAACCTATGAGCGATTTGCCTGATACCGATTTCACCCAACGTTTCATCTTCGACGAGCGCGACGTGCGCGGCGAGTGGGTGTCTCTCGATGACAGCTATGCCGCGGTGCTGGCGCGTCACGAGTACCCGCAGCCGGTGCAGGCACTGCTCGGCGAACTGATGGCTGCCACCGCCTTGCTGGTCGGCGCACTTAAGTTCGACGGCCTGCTGATTCTGCAGGCGCGTTCCGAAGGGCCGATCCCGCTGCTGATGGTCGAGTGCTCGGGCGAGCGTGACATCCGTGGCATGGCCCGCTACGAAGCGGAGCAGATCCCGGCCGATGCCACCCTGGAGCAGCTGATGCCCGGCGGCCACCTGACCTTGACCATCGATCCGGTCAAGGGCCAGCGCTATCAGGGCACTGTCGACCTGGATGGTGCCAACCTGTCGGAGTGCTTCACCAACTACTTCGTGCAGTCGCAGCAGCTCAACACCCGTTTCTGGCTCAACGCCGAAGGTGGAAAGGCCCGTGGCCTGCTGCTGCAGCAGCTGCCACGCGACCGCCAGCCGGACGATGAAGAACGCGAGGACAGCTGGCAGCACGTGATTGCCCTGGCCAAGACGCTCAAGCCCGAAGAGTGGTCGGAAGACAACGAAACCCTGCTGCACCGCCTCTACCACGAGGACGCGGTACGCCTGTTCGACATCCAGCCGCTGCGCTTCAAGTGCAGCTGCTCGCGCGAACGTTCCGGCAATGCGCTGGTCAGTTTGGGCGAGCACGATGCCAAGGCGCTGGTCGAGGAGTGCGGTGGTACGGTGGAGATCGATTGCCAGTTCTGTAACCAGCGCTATTTCTTCGATGCCAGCGATGTGGCGCAACTGTTTGCCGGTGGTGGCACGGAAGCAGCGTCAGAAACTCGCCACTGAAACGTTTAATTTCAGGGGAATTTTCTGTCGAATTGCGCAAAAGCGCAGTTCTGACAGGAGGGGCCTACTTTTTTTGGGCGTTTCTGGCATAATCCGGCCACTTTTTTCGCTGTAGTAGTTTTTTCGAGACGACTACAAAACGTTTGGAGCACTCGGCCTCGGGCCGGATGGGGTATCTCATGACGCAAGCCAACAACACCGTGTACACCGACCTGAGCGTCGATAAGCTGGTTGAAGAAGCGCTGCAACGCGGTGAAGGCGTGCTGGCCGATACTGGCGCACTGGTAGTCGAAACTGGCCACCGTACTGGCCGCTCGCCGGCTGACCGTTTCATCGTCGAAGAACCTTCCACCCAGGCCGCCATCGCCTGGGGCCCGATCAACCGCAAGTTCCCGGCCGACAAGTTCGATGCCCTGTGGGCTCGCGTCGAGGCGTTCAACAACGCTCAGGATCACTTCGTTTCCTACGTTCACGTAGGGGCTGCTGCCGAGCACTACCTGCCGGTGAAGATGACCACCCAGACTGCCTGGCAGAACCTGTTCGGTCGTTGCCTGTTCATCAACCCGGAGCCAGGCCAGTTCAACCCGGCCGGTCGCGACCAGTGGCAGATCCTCAACGTCGCCAACTTCGTCTGCGAGCCTGAGCGTGATGGCACCAACTCCGACGGTTGCGTGATCATCAACTTCGCCCAGAAGAAGGTGCTGATCGCTGGCATGCGTTACGCCGGTGAAATGAAGAAAGCCATGTTCTCGGTGCAGAACTTCCTGCTGCCGGCCGCTGACGTGCTGCCGATGCACTGCGCTGCCAACATCGGCGAAGAAGGCGACGTGACCCTGTTCTTCGGCCTGTCCGGCACCGGCAAGACCACTCTGTCGGCCGACGAAAGCCGTTACCTGATCGGTGACGACGAGCACGGTTGGGGCGAAGGCGTTGTCTTCAACATGGAAGGCGGCTGCTACGCCAAGTGCATCGACCTGTCCGAGAAGAACGAGCCGGTCATCTGGAAAGCCATCAAGCATGGCGCCGTGCTGGAAAACGTCGTTCTCGACGCCAACAAGCACGCCGACTATGCCGATGTCAGCCTGACCCAGAACAGCCGCGCCGCCTACCCGCTGGAGCACGTCGCCAAGCGCGCCGAAGCCAACCTGGGTGGTGAGCCGAACGCAGTCATCTTCCTGACCTGCGACCTGACCGGTGTTCTGCCTCCGGTTTCGATCCTGAACAACGAGCAGGCGGCCTACCACTTCCTGTCCGGCTACACCGCGCTGGTCGGTTCCACCGAAATGGGTTCGGGCGGCGGCATCAAGTCGACCTTCTCCACCTGCTTCGGCGCACCGTTCTTCCCGCGCCCGGCTGGCGAGTACGCCGAGCTGCTGATCAAGCGTATCAACGCTTTCGGCTCCAAGGTCTACCTGGTCAACACCGGCTGGACCGGCGGTGGTTACGGCGTTGGCAAGCGCTTCAGCATCCCGACCACCCGTGGCGTGATCGCTGCCATCCAGAGCGGTGCTCTGGTCGGCGCCGAAACCGAGCACCTGGACATCATCAACCTGGACGTGCCGAAGGCCGTTCCGGGCGTTGACACCGAGCTGCTCAACCCACGCGCTACCTGGGCTGACAAAGCTGCCTACGACGAGGCCGCACAAGGCCTGGCCAAGCTGTTCATCGAAAACTTCAAGAAGTTCGAAGTTTCCGACGCCATCAAGGCCGCTGGCCCGCAGCTGTAAGCTGACCCCAGCCGTAACGAGAAAGCCGCCCCTTGGGGCGGCTTTTTTGTTTATGGCTGCCCTTGCCGGCCCTTTCGCGGCTAAAGCCGCTCCTACAGGTACAGCGGGCTTCCTGTGGGAGTGGCTTTAGCCGCGAATGGGCCAGCCCAAACGACACATCTCTGGAATTTCTGTTTCACTGTCTGCATCCATTTCCAAGATACGGGACCACAAGATGACCGAAGCCCCCAACCGCACGGCCTTCTCCCACTTCCACCCGATCCTCACCCGCCCCCAGGACAACGACGTCAACGGCCACATCGCGGGCGCAACCGTGCATGGCTTCTTCGAAACCGCTATCCAGGCCTTCCTCGTCGAACAGGCGAATGTGGACCTGCGCGATGGCGAGCTGGCGGCTTTCGTGGTGAGTTCGGCGGCAGACTTCTTCGCCTTGCCGGGCTTTCCGGATGTGCTGGAGGTGGGGCTGGGGGTGGCACGGCTGGCGGGCAGTACGGTGGAGTACCGCCTGGCGCTCTACCGTCCGGGGGAGGCCGATGCGTGCGCGGCGGGGACGGTGGTGCAGGTTTTCATCGAGCGCGCCAGCGGCAGGCCAGTACCACTGCCGGAGGCATTGCAGGTGATCCTGGCCGGCCTGCAGCTCGATCCGCAGGCATGAAAAAGCCCTGCCGGTGAGGGCAGGGCTTTTTTTACCCGAGGGGCTGGGCCTCAGGTATCAGTCGCGCCAGTGGCGCTTGTGCTTGCGGTGGCCATAGTGGTGGCCACGGTCGTAGTGGCGACGGTCGTCGTAGTCGCGACGGTAGCGGCGCTCGTCATGGCGCTCGTCTTCATCGGCCTTGTTGCCCATGTAGTTACCCAGCGCACCACCGGCACCGCCGCCTGCGGCCGCACCAATGTAACTACCGGTGGTGCCGCCCATCGAACGACCGACCACGTTACCGCCTGCAGCGCCCAGCGCGCCACCGATGGCGGCCTCGCCACGCTGGCGCTTGTCGGCACCCAGGGCGCCGCCGGCTGCACCGCCCAGGCCGGCACCAATGGCACCGCCAGTGCTACCACCGATGGAGTTGCCCACTACGGAGCCGAGTACCCCACCCAATGCGCCGCCAATGCCAGCCTCGGTATTGCCGCCTGCCATGGCAACGCCGCTGAGCAAGCTGAAAGACAACAACAGAATCGAGGAGTACTTCTTCATCGAGAAAGCCTCATAGAGATGACGAGGGCGAATTTGAGGCTACGCGAGCCAACTGGCAACGAAAATCCGACGAGTAACACGAGTTGTACACAATTCTCTAAGTTACTGTATTTTCTATGAAACTTTATCGATTTTCGCTTGTCTGAGCTTATTGTGACAAAGCCCTGGACCTCGCGGTTCAGGGCTTTTTTGGTTTTTGCGGGGCACTTTCGCTTAGAGGATTCGGCCGTCGTCCCGGGCGCGTTCAAGCTTGATGGCCACGAACTTGGACGTCGGCGTATGGCTGCCGTCGCCAATGCTTTCCAGCGGAATCAGCGGGTTCACTTCTGGATAGTACGCCGCCGCCTGCCCGGCAGGTATATCGAACGCCAGCAATGTGAAGCCATGCACACGGCGCACATGCGCGTCACCCCACAACGAGACGATGTCGACCTTCTGCCCAGGCTGGAAGCCCAGGCGGATGATGTCGGCCTCGTTGGCGAACAGCACCTCGCGCTGGCCGCGCACGCCGCGGTAACGGTCGTCCAGGCCGTAGATGGTGGTGTTGTACTGATCGTGGGAGCGCATCGACTGCATGATCAGGTCCGGCAACTGGCCGCTGGCGCGCACGCGCTCGTCGATCAGGGTGTCAGGCAGCAGGTTGGCCTTGAAGTTGGCGCGGCCCGTGGTGGTCTTCCACTGGCGGCTGCCGGCACTGTTGCCCAGGTAGAAACCGCCTGGGTGGGCCAGGCGCTGGTTGAAGTCGGCAAAACCGGCAATGGTGTCGCCGATCAGGTCGCGGATGCGGTCGTAATCGGCCACCAGCCAGTGCCAGTCCACCGGGTGCTTGCCCAGGGTGGCGGCCGCGATGCCGGCAACCACGGCCGGTTCTGAGCGCATCTGGGACGACAGCGGCTTGAGCTGGCCATTGGAGGCGTGCACCATGCTGAACGAGTCTTCCACGGTAACTGCCTGCGGCCCGTCGGCCTGCAGGTCGATGTCGGTGCGGCCCAGGCACGGCAGGATCAGTGCCTGTTTGCCGTGGATCAGGTGGCTGCGGTTGAGCTTGGTGCTGATGTGCACGGTCAGTTCGCAGTTGCGCAGGGCCTGTGCGGTACGTTCAGTGTCCGGGGTGGCCTGGGCGAAGTTGCCGCCAAGGCCGATGAAGACTTTCGAACGGCCGTCGAGCATGGCGTGGATCGCCTCGACGGTGTTGTGGCCGTTGTGCCGTGGCACCGGGAAGTTGAAGCGCTTTTCGATGGCGTCGAGCAGGGCCACCGGCGGGCGTTCGTTGATGCCCATGGTACGGTCGCCCTGCACGTTGCTGTGGCCACGTACCGGGCACAGGCCGGCGCCCGGCACGCCAATGTTGCCGCGCAGCATCTGCAGGTTGACGATTTCCTGGATGGTCGGCACCGAATGGCGGTGCTGGGTGATGCCCATCGCCCAGCACATGATCACCCGCTTGCCACGGCAATACATGCGTGCTGCCAACTCGATGTCGGCCAGCGTCAGGCCGGATTGCTCCTGGATGTGCGACCAGGAGGTGGCGTCTACCGCTGCCAGGTATTCCTCCACGCCATGGCCGTGTTCGGCGATGAACACGTGGTCGAGCACTGCCGGCTCGCCCTTGGCCTGCGCTTCACGTTCCCATTGCAGGACGAACTTGGCCATGCCGCGCAACAGCGCCATGTCGCCGCCCAGCGCCGGGCGGAAGAACGCGGTGTTGGTCGGGCGGTCGCTGTTGGTCAGCATCTCCAGCGGGTTCTGCGGGTGCTGGAAGCGCTCCAGGCCACGCTCCTTGAGCGGGTTGACGCAGACCACCTGGGCGCCACGTTTGACCGCGTCGCGCAGTGGGTCGAGCATGCGCGGGTGGTTGGTGCCCGGGTTCTGGCCCCAGACAAAGATCGCATCGGCGTGCTCGAAGTCATCATAGGTGACGGTGCCCTTGCCGACGCCAACGCTCTGCCCCAGCGCCACGCCACTGGCCTCATGGCACATGTTCGAGCAGTCAGGGAAGTTGTTGGTGCCATAGGCGCGCACGAACAGCTGATACAGGTAGGCCGCTTCGTTGCTGGCACGGCCGGAGGTGTAGAACTCGGCCTGGTCAGGGCTGGTCAGCTTGTTCAGCTCGCGGGCGATCAGGGCAAAGGCGGCATCCCAGGCGATCGGCTGGTAGCGATCGCTTTGTGGGTCGTAGACCATCGGCTCGGTCAGGCGGCCCTGGTACTCAAGCCAGTAGTCACTCTGTTGCAGCAGGGCGTTGACGCTGTAGCGGGCGAAGAACGCCGCATCGACACGGCGTTTGGTGGCCTCCCAGTTGACCGCCTTGGCACCGTTCTCGCAGAACTTGACCATACCGCTTTCGGGCGAATCGCCCCAGGCGCAGCCGGGGCAGTCGAAACCGCCGTTCTGGTTGGTCTTGAGCAGGGCGCGGATGTTCTTCAGCGCGTTGTCGCTGCCGACCCAGGCCTTGGCTACGCTGCGCAGCGCGCCCCAACCACCGGCGGGGCCGTGGTAGGGCTGGTAGCGAGGGGTGGAGGCAGGGGCGTTGTCCGGGAGTTGCTGGTACGAGGTCACGACTGTTACGACTCCGCCGCTGGGCTGTAGACCCGCGGTGCACTGTGTTTGGGCAGATGAATGAGGTTGAGGTTGTGCTTGCGGGCCCATTGCAGGGCAAGGCCGGTGGGAGCCGAGAGGCTGACCAGGGTCTGGATGCCGGCGCGCAGCACTTTCTGGATAAGCTCCAGGCTGCAGCGGCTGGTGACGATGGCCAGGCCGCCCTTGCTGCTGATGCCTTGGCGCAGCAGGGCGCCGATCAGCTTGTCCAGGGCGTTATGCCGGCCGATGTCTTCGCGGCCCATCAGCAATTCGCCTTGGGCGTTCATGAACAGGGCAGCGTGCACGGCACCGCAGTGCTGGCCCAGCGGTGTGAACGCATCGATGCGCTCACGCAGGCCCGCCAGCCATTGCGCCGGCGGCAACGGTGCACCCGGCAGCGCGCTCAGTTCCGGCAGCGCCTGCTCCAGGGCTTCCACACCACACAGGCCGCAACCGCTGGTGCCGGCCAGCTGGCGGCGCTGGTTCTTCAGGTTCCAGAACGCACGGCTGGATATCTCCAGGTCGGCGTACATCGCCGAACCACTGCCGGAAAGCTTCAGGTCATAGATTTCTGTCGTGCCTTCGACGATGCCGCTGCCGACGCTGAAACCGACCGCAAAGTCTTCCAGGTCGGTGGGGCTGACCAGCATCACCGCCTGGTTCAGGCCGTTGTAGGCAATGGCCAGGGCGACTTCTTCGGCCAGCGGCGTGCAGGCGCGTTCGCCGTCGCTGAGCTGGACGTAGTCGTAGGTGTTGCTGGCGGCGGGCAGGGCCAGAGGCATGGAGGCTGCGCACACCGGAGGTTTGCTTGGCATCGGAAGGCTGACGCTTGGCGGCTGTTTGATAGCACAAGCCTAGGCCGCAGGGCCGGGCGCGTCTAATCGCTAGGGTCTATGCCTTGATAGAGCGCGTCGATTGGTCGCAGAGGGGCGGTAAGGGAGATCCTGGCCTAGACTCCTGGCTCCGAGGTTAACGTCAACAAGGAGCGCGTCATGAGCCTGTTCAGTTTCGTGAAGGAAGCCGGCGAGAAGTTGATCGACCTGCTGACTCCCGGCAATGCCAACGCCGAGGAGCAGTTGAAGAAACACGTGGAAAGTGTCGGCCTGGGCAACCCGAACATCTCGGCCACTGTAGAGGGTGACAAGGTCATTCTCAAGGGCGAGGTGGCCAGCCAGGAGGAGAAAGAGAAGATCATTCTCGCCGCCGGCAACATCGAGGGAGTGGCCAGCGTCGATGACCAGATCACCGTGACCGGGCCGGTAGTGGCGGCAGCGAGGTTCGTTACCGTGAAAAAAGGAGACACACTGTCGGCCATTTCGGTTGTCGTATACGGCAATGCCAACCAGTACAACAAGATCTTCGAGGCCAACAAGCCGATGCTCAAGCACCCGGACAAGATCTATCCGGGGCAGGTGCTGCGCATTCCTGACTGATCTCTGCTGCCTGGTCCGGCCTGATCGCGGATAAATCCGCTCCTACAGGAGATTGCGAATCTCTGTAGGAGCGGATTTATCCGCGAAGGGTCCTCACAGGCCAACCAGTAATTCCCGGTAATCCTCGACCGCTGCAAACTCTTCGGTATCACGCGGTTGCGCCTGGCTGTCAGGCTGGCGCACTGCCAGCAGATGCCCCACGCCAAAGCGCCGCGCACTGCGCAGGATGGCCAGGGTGTCGTCGATGAACAGGCTGCGCGCCGGGTCGAAGCCGATATCCACCTGCAACGCATCCCAGAACTGCGGGTTTTCCTTCGGGTAGCCGTAATCGTGCGAACTGATCAGCCGCTCGAAATACGGCGCCAGTTCCACCCGCTCCAGCTTCAGCGACAGGGAATCGCGATGGGCATTGGTGATCATCACCACACGTTTGCCCGCCTTGCGGATGGCCGCGAGGAAGGTGTCGGCATCCGGCCGCAGGGCGATCAGGTCGGCGATTTCGCGCTTGAGTTCGCGAATCGGCAACTTCAGCTCGCGGCTCCAGAAGTCCAGGCAATACCAGTTGAGCGTGCCGGCATTGCGCTCGAACAGTGGCAGCAGCTCCATTTCCGCCATGGCCCGGCTGACCCCGTGCAGCTCGGCGTAGCGCTGGGGCAGGTGGTCGAGCCAGAAGCGGTTGTCGTAGTGCAGGTCGAGCAGAGTGCCGTCCATGTCCAGCAGGACGGTATCGATGGCAGACCAGGGAAGAACAGGCATGGGAAATTCTCGATCAGTCGGCAAGCCACGGTATAGTAACGCGTTCACGCCAAGGAGCCGCCCCATGCGCCAGAAACCCACCGTCCTCAGCCGCGAAATCGTCGCCAGCAGCCGCCTGTTCCGGGTCGAGGCCGTACAGCTGCGCTTCAGCAATGGCAACGAGCGCACCTATGAGCGCCTGGTTGGCCGTGGCAATGGCTACGGTGCGGTGATGATCGTGGCCATGCTCGACGCCGAGCATGCGGTACTGGTCGAGGAATACTGCGGCGGCACCGACGAATACGAGCTGTCGTTGCCCAAAGGCCTGATCGAGCCGGGTGAGGACGTGCTGGCCGCCGCCGACCGTGAGCTCAAGGAAGAAGCCGGCTTTGGCGCTCGCCAGCTGGAGCACCTGACCGAGCTGTCACTGTCGCCTGGCTACATGAGCCAGAAGATCCAGGTGGTGCTGGCCAGCGACCTTTACGAGGAGCGCCTGGAGGGCGACGAGCCGGAGCCTATGCGGGTCGACAAGGTCAACCTGCGCGAGCTTTCGGCCCTGGCCATGCACCCGCAGTTCACCGAGGGGCGGGCGTTGGCGGCGCTGTACCTGGCCCGCGACCTGCTGATCCAGCGGGGGCTGCTCGAAGCATGAACGACCTGCAACTGATGCACGAAGTGGTCAAGCTCGCCCTGTTGGCCGGCGAGGCCATCCTGCCGTTCTGGCGCGCCGACGTGGCGGTGACCAACAAGGCCGACGATTCGCCGGTGACGGCTGCCGACCTGGCTGCGCATCGGGTCATTGCCGATGGCTTGCTGGCGCTGGCACCGCAGATTCCGGTGCTATCCGAAGAGGACTGCAATATCCCGCTGGCCGAGCGCCAGGGCTGGAGCCGCTGGTGGCTGGTCGATCCGCTCGACGGCACCAAGGAGTTCATTGCCGGGAGTGAGGAATTCACCGTCAACATCGCGCTGGTCGAGAACGGCGAGGTGGTGTTTGGCGTGGTGTCGATGCCGACCAGCGGGCGCTGCTATTTCGGCGGTCGCGAGCTGGGGGCTTGGCGTGCCGAGGCTGGCGGTGAGGCCATGCCGATCCAGGTGCGCAACGCACCGCCTGCCGATGGGCGGTTCACCGTCGTGGCCAGCCGTCGCCATTCCAGCCCCCAGCAGGAGGCGTTGCTGGCTGGCCTGAGCGCTGCAGTGGGTGAGCTGGCGCTGGCGAATATTGGTAGCTCGTTGAAATTTTGTCTGCTGGCTGAAGGGAGTGCCGACTGCTACCCGCGCCTGGCGCCGACTTCGCAGTGGGACACGGCAGCGGCCCAAGGCGTGCTGGAAGGTGCCGGTGGTGAGGTGATCGAAGTCGATGGCCAGCCGTTCCGTTACCCGGCGCGCGAGTCGCTGTTAAACCCGTTCTTCCTCGCGTTGCCTGCCAACGCTAGCTGGCGCCAGGCGTTCCTTGACCTGATATGAAGCTCCATTGTGGGAGCGGGTTCACCCGCGAACACGGGCGAAGCCCGTGCCATCCATCGCGGTGTCTTCTTCGCGGGCAAGCCCGCTCCCACAGGGATCGCGCCAGCCGCTGTCAGCGGTGAAGGACGTACTGCCCGCTGAAGGTGACGGCGGGTTCGTCGCTGCCAACATTGCTGACCGTGGTTTCCAGCGTCAACCTGGCCCGGCCACGGCGTTGATACATCGTCAGGAACCGCTCCCAGGTCTTTTCGTCCGGCGCCGTACAACGCGCCAGCGCCGCGCCGGTTACCGGCAGTGGATAGCTGATCTGGCCCTCCTGGATAACGATGTGCCCGTCACCGATGCCCAGTTCACGCAGGCGCAGGTGCAGCCAGCCCCAACCCACCAGCACTGCGGCGCAGTACAGGCTGCCGCCGAACATGGTGCTCTTGTGGTTGACGTTGGCGGCCAGCGGCAGTTGCAGGCGCAGGGTCTGGGCTTGCCAATCGATGACTTCCAGGCCCATTTCGCGGGTCAGTGGAATGTCGCCGTGCAGCACGGACTGCAGGTATTGGCTATCGGAACTCATGGGCGATTTTCCTCGTGGTCGTCGCTGCCGCTGCTACCGCCTTCAAAATGCAGGCCGTGCTTGCGCAGCTTGTCGTGCAGGGTCTTGCGCGGGATGCCGAGGGCTTCGGCGAGGCTGCGCATGGAGCTGTGTGGCTGGGCCAGTTCGGCGGCGATCAGTGAACGTTCGAACTGCTCGACCTGTTCGCTGAGATTGCCCAGCAGGATCGGCGCAGCAGGGGCGGGGGCAGCTGGCGCCTGGCCATCGAGGGCCAGCTCCAGGCCCAGGGCAAAGCGTTCGGCAGCGTTCTGCAGTTCGCGCACATTGCCCGGCCAATCATGACGCAGCAGCATGGCGCGCTGGGCGGGTTGCAGGTTGTGCGGCGGCAGGCCGTGGCGCTGGCTGGCGGCGTCGGCGAAGTGCTGGAACAGCACCAGGATGTCGTCGCCGCGTTCGCGCAAGGGTGGAATGCGCAGCGGCGCCACGTTCAGGCGGTAGTAAAGGTCGGCGCGGAAGCGGCCTTGGTCGGCGGAGGTGCGCAGGTCTTCCTTGGTGGCCGCGATGATGCGGATATCCAGCGGAATCAGCTGGTTGCCACCGAGCCGCTCGACCACCCGCTCCTGCAGCAGGCGCAGCAGCTTCACCTGCACGTCCAGGCTCATGCTCTCGATCTCGTCGAGGAACAGCGTGCCACCGTTGGCGAACTCGAACTTGCCGATACGGCGCTTCTGCGCACCGGTGAAGGCACCCGGCTCGTGGCCGAAGAGCTCGCTTTCGACCACCGATTCGGCCAGCGCGCCGGCATTGATCGCCACGAACGGGCCTGTACGGCGGCTGGACAGGTCGTGCAGGGCGCGGGCGACCACCTCTTTGCCGGCACCGGTTTCACCGAGGATCAGGACATCGGCCCGGGTGCCCGCCAGGGCGCCGATCTGTTCACGCAAGCGCTGCATCGACGGTGAATGGCCGACCAGCCGGGTGGCCAGTTGCTGGCGGTCGCTCAGGGCCAGGCGCAGGCTGCGGTTGTCCAGCACCAGGCGGCGCAAGGCCAGGGCGCGCCGCACGCTGTCGAGCAAGGCGTCGCTGGCGAAGGGCTTTTCCAGGAAGTCGTAAGCGCCCGCGCGCATGGCCTGTACCGCGAGCGGCACATCGCCGTGCCCGGTGATCAGCAGCACTGGCAGTTCACTGTCGCGGCCGTGCAACTGCTCCAGCAACTGCAGGCCGTCGATGCCTGGCATGCGGATATCGCTGACCACCACGCCCGGCCAGTCGGGCTCGATGCGCTCGGCCAGGCCTTGGGCGTCGGCCAGGGTGACCACCTTGAGCCCGGCCAGGTCGAGGGTCTGGCTCAGGGCCTGGCGCAGGTGCGGGTCATCATCGACCAGAATCACCTGGGCCTGGCTGTCGATGTAAGGCTCGGTCGTCATGCCGAGGGGTCCTCCGAAGTGGGCAAGGTAGCGCCGGGTGCGGCCACGCGCAGTTGCAGGGTGAGCAGGGCGCCACCTTCGGGGTGGTTGGCCAGCAGCAGTTCACCGCCCAGGGCGCGCATCAGGCTCTCGCAGATGGCCAGGCCCAGGCCCAGGCCCTGGGTACGGGTCTTGGTGGTGAAGAACGGCTCCTTGGCGTGCTCCAGGGCCTGGCGGCTGAAGCCTGGGCCGTTGTCGCGAATGTACAGGTAGACGTAGTCATCGCGCTGTTCGGCACTCAGCCACAGGCGCCGGGGGTTGGCCTTTTCGGTCAGGGCGTCGAGGGCGTTGGCCAGCAGGTTGCCAAGCACCTGGCGCAGACGGGTTTCGCCGGCTTGCACCCACAGGGTGGCCTCGGGCAGGTCACGGATCAGTTCCACGGCCATTGCCCGGCGGCGCTTGGCGAGCAGGGCCAGGGCATCATCCAGTGCCGGTTGCAGGGCCACGCTTTCCGGGGCGTGGCGGTCGCGGCGGGCGAAGGCGCGCAGGTGGGCGATGATCGAGGCCATGCGCCCGGTCAGTTCGCCAATCAGCTTGAGGTTGCCGCGGGCATCCTCGGTGCGTTGGTGGTCGAGCAGGATTTCGGCGTTTTCCGCGTAGCTGCGGATCGCCGCCAGTGGCTGGTTGAGCTCATGGCTGATGCTTGCCGACATGGTGCCGAGCACCGACAGCTTGCCGGCCTGGACCAGTTCGTCCTGGGCGCGTACCAGCTCCTGCTGGGCGTTCTCACGTTCAAGCACGGCGCTTTTCAGCCGGGTGTTGAGGCCTTCGAGTGCGGCGGTACGCTCGGCCACGCGTGACTCCAGTTCCTGGCGGCCACGGGCCTCGAAGTCGATGCGGTCTATGTAGTGGCGGCGCCGCTGCATCACCAGGCCGGCGAACAGCATCAGCACCAGCAGGGCGCCGGCGCCGATGGCCATGACCGTCTGCACCGAGCGATCGACCAGCAGGCGTGGGGCGAGGATGCTCACCTGCCAGCCGGTTTCCTTGATGTCGCGGGTCTGGGTGAGCCAGGCGTCCTGGTTGAGCACCAGCGGCTGCGGCGCCTGGGTCGGGTAGGGCTGGATGGCGATGATCGCCTGGCGCTCGGCTTCGGTCAGCGCGCGGGTGGCGCGAAAACGCCAGTCGGGGCGCGAGGTGAGGATCACCACGCCGTTGTGGTCGGTCAGTAGCAATTGCTCGGGGGTACGGCCCCAGAGGGTTTCGGTGTGGTCGAGGTCGACCTTGACCACCAGCACGCCAACGATACGTTCCCTGTCGCGTACGGCGGCAGCGAAGAAATAGCCGCGCTTGGCCGAAGTGGTGCCCTGGCCGAAGAAGCGACCAAGGTGGCCGGCCATCGCTTCGTTGAAGTACGGGCGGAAGGAGAAATTGCGGCCGACGAAGCTGTCCTGCTTGTCCCAGTTGGAGGCGGCCAGGGTGTTGCCGCTGACGTCCATCAGGTACATCACTTCGGCACCGGTCTGGTGGACGATGTCCTTGAGCAGGCGGTTGGCATTGGTGACCGCCTCGAGGCGGAACGGGTCGGCCAGCACGCCGCGCAGCGCCGGCAGGTCGCCGAGGATCTGCGGCAGGGTTTCGTATCGGTGCAGGGTGCCGAGCAGGTTGGCGACGTACAGGTCGAGGGTCTGACGGTTCTGCGAGGCCAGTTCTTCCTGGTAGTAGCGCTCGGCCAGGTGGTGCAGTGGCCATAGCAGGGGCGCCAGGCACAGGGCCAGCAGGGCCAGGCTGCGCCAGCGGGGGCGGCGAGGGGGTGTGGGTTTTGCAATCATCGCGTAAATGCGCCAGATGGGTCTGGCGCAATTATGCGCTACTTGAGGCAGTCGATCAGCGCTTGCTGCCAGTGCGGCAGGTGTACGTCCCACTCCTTGGTCAGGCGCGAGCAATCCAGGCGAGAGTTGGCCGGGCGGCGGGCTGGGGTCGGGTACTCGCTGGAAGGAATCGGCAGCAGTTCGGCGCAGGGCAGGCCGCGCGCCTTGAGTTGTTCACCGATAGCCTGGGCGAAGCCGAACCAGGACGTTTCGCCTTGGGCCGTCAGGTGATAGGTGCCCCAGGCGCCGCGCTGCCCGGCTTGCCAACGCTCGATCAGCGCCCGGGTGGCGACGGCGATGGTCGTGGCCCAGGTGGGGGCGCCGATCTGGTCGTTGACCACACGCAGTTGCGGTTTTTCCTGCAACAGGCGCTGCATGGTCAGCAGGAAGTTGCGCCCGTACAGCGAATAGACCCAGCTGGTGCGCAGTATCAGGTGCTCGCCATCCACTGCGGCTATGGCTTGCTCCCCGGCGAGTTTGCTGCGCCCGTAGACACCCAGCGGGTTGGGGTGGTCGAGTTCGGTGTAAGGCAGGGCCTTTTCACCATCGAAGACATAGTCGGTGGAGTAGTGGATGAGCGGCGCGCCCAGGCGAACCGCCTCTTCGGCCAGCACCCTTGGGCCTTCGGCGTTGATCGCGAAGGCCAGGTCAGGTTCGCTTTCGGCCTGGTCCACCGCAGTGTGGGCGGCGGCGTTGATGATCAGCTGCGGGGCCAGGCGTCGCAGTGGCTCGCGCAGGTCCTCGGGGCAAGCCATGTTCAGTTGTTCGCGGCCTAGCACATGCACTTCGCCAAGCCCGTTCAACTGCGCCTGCAGCGCCTGAGCGACTTGGCCGTGGTGGCCACAGACGAGAATTTTCATGGAAACAGGTCCGCGTCTTTCAAAAGCACGGCAGCCTGGTCCTTGGCTGACAGGGTCGGGTTTTCGATGCCCCAGTCGATGGCCAGATCAGGGTCGTCCCAGCGGATCGAGCGCTCGGCGGCGGGGTTGTAGTAGTCGGTGGTCTTGTACAGGAAGTCGGCCGTTTCGCTCAGTACCAGGAAACCGTGGGCGAACCCGGGCGGGATCCAGAACTGCAGGTGGTCAGTGGCGCAAAGGCGACGGGCCACCCAGCGGCCAAAGGTCGGCGAGCTGCGGCGGATGTCCACGGCTACGTCCAGTACTTCGCCATGTACCACGCGCACCAATTTCCCCTGAGGGTTGTCGATCTGGTAATGCAGGCCGCGCAGCACGCCGCGCTGGGAGCGCGAATGGTTGTCCTGGACAAAATGGCCGTCGAAGCCGGTCTGTTTCTTGAATTCGCGGGCATTGAAGCTTTCAAAGAAGAAGCCACGGCTGTCGCCGAAGACCTTAGGTTCGATGATGACTACGTCGGGTATCTCGGTCGCTATGATATTCATGGAAATTCTTCGGTCAGTGTGCTGAAGGTCCGACCTTGAAAGGTCC
Source organism: Pseudomonas sp. NPDC089428 (assembly GCF_044749325.1). NCBI lineage: Bacteria > Pseudomonadati > Pseudomonadota > Gammaproteobacteria > Pseudomonadales > Pseudomonadaceae > Pseudomonas > Pseudomonas sp. NPDC089428. The sequence continues at coordinate 201,555 of NZ_JBIVHT010000002.1, read as the reverse complement.
GCTCTAAGTCCGCCGCCCTGGCTAACTGAGCCTAGATCGGCTGGCGGTGAGCCAGCACGAGCCCACCTGCTGATTTCATGTTTGCACCGGGTTATCGGCCACAGGGCCGGGTTCCCAAGCAGAAAAATGAAACAGGTTTCATCTTGAAGCTTTTTGGCACAGTGACGCAGCCTGCGAAGCGATTATATCGAACGTCGTGTCAGGATTGATCTTGATAGACCGTTTGTCGATCAATATCGGTAAAAAATAGATGTTTTGCAGGTATTGATCGTTGTAAAGGCTTCTAATGTCGATATCTATCGGTTATAAATTAGCCATTCGCCGCGGGCATCACACACCTTCGGAAATGTCGCATTCACTTGCTATCCATTGACCATCGGCCTAGTGCCTTTGCAGAGGTTATCCATGAAGACCCTCAACTCCACCCCCCGCGCCGACGGTTTCCACATGCCCGCCGAATGGGCCCCGCAAAGCCAGGTCTGGATGGTCTGGCCCGAGCGTCCGGACAACTGGCGCCTGGGCGGCAAACCGGCCCAGGCAGCGCATGTCACCTTGGCCAAGGCAATTGCCCGCTTCGAACCCGTAACCGTGGCCGTTTCCGCCGGTCAGTACGAAAACGCCCGTCGCCAGCTCGACCTGCCGAACATTCGTGTGGTGGAAATCAGCAACGACGACGCCTGGGTGCGCGACACCGGTCCAACCTTCGTGATCAACGACCACGGTGAAGTACGTGGCGTGGACTGGGGCTTCAATGCCTGGGGCGGCTTCGACGGCGGCCTGTATGCGCCCTGGAACCGGGATGAGGAACTGGCGGCCAAGGTGCTGGAAATGGAGCGCTGCCAGCGCTATCACACCGAAGGCTTCGTACTCGAAGGCGGTTCGATCCACGTCGACGGCGAAGGCACCCTGATCACCACCGAAGAGTGCCTGCTCAACCGCAACCGCAACCCGCACCTGAACCGCGAACAGATCGAAGAGATCCTGCGCGAACAACTGGCGGTGGAAACCATCGTCTGGTTGCCCGAAGGCCTGTACAACGATGAAACCGACGGCCACGTCGACAACTTCTGCTGTTACGTCAGCCCTGGCGAAGTGTTACTGGCCTGGACCGATGATTCCAACGACCCCAACTATGCCCGCTGCCACGCTGCCTACGAGGTGCTGAAAAACACGCGTGACGCAAAAGGCCGCGAGTTTGTGGTGCACAAAATGCCGATCCCTGGCCCGCTGTTTGCCACTGAAGAAGAATGCGCCGGTGTCGATCAGGTGGCCGGTAGCCAGGAGCGCGACCCGTCGGTGCGCCTGGCCGGTTCGTACGTGAACTTCCTGATCGTCAACGGTGGCATCATCGCGCCGAGCTTCGACGACCCGGCAGATGCTCAGGCCAGAGCGATTCTTGCCAAAGTCTTCCCGGACCACGAAGTGGTGATGATCCCGGGTCGCGAACTGCTGCTCGGCGGTGGCAACATCCATTGCCTTACCCAGCAGCAGCCGGCGCCGGTCAAGCGCTGATAGATGCCAACCAAGAAGCCCGTCAGATGACGGGCTTTTTTTTGCTCCGACGATATCCGGAAGGCCGGATGGCATAGGTTTTGTATTGTTTTTCAGGGAGTTAACTGAGCAGGCCGGGCACACCGTACTGTAACAATCACGACGTAGATTAACCGCTCACGGGCCCAGGGAGTACGTGTGGACATGAACGCAGCAAGTGAGACGGCTTTGCGCCCATCGGCAGTCAATCATCAATCGCTCAGGGTTCTGGCGCAGTGGTTGAAACACCATGGAGGCAAACGGGTCAGGACGACCGACCCTCGACGTCTGCTTGACGGCCGCTATCCTCAAGGGCTGATCAGCGATGCTGAGCTGGATGCGCTGCTGGGGGTCTGGCACTGACCAGGGCAGGAGCCCGCCCCAAGAAAAAGCGCCACCGTGATTGCGGTGGCGTTTTCGTTTGTGAAGGGTGCAAACAGTGGATCAGAAACGGTAAGTACCGGTAACCACCAGGCTGCGCGGGTCGCCAACCTGGATTTGCGCGGCGCTGGTCGCCGAGCTGTAGTAGGTCTTGTCGGTGATGTTGCTCAGCGCTGCCCGCACATCCCAGTCATGGGTACGGAACCCTGCCAGCGCATCCCAACGGCCATAACCTGGCAAGACCGTGGTGTTCTGGTTATCGGCGTAACGTTCACCGACCAGTGTCAGCCCGGTCTCGGCATACCAGCCCAGTTCTGGTTTCCAGGTCACGAACAGGCTGGCGTTGCGTTTTGCTACATCGTTGATGCGATTGTCTTCCAGGCCATTGTTGTCCTTGACGATGGTGGCGTCCTGCAAGCCAATGCCGCCACGTACGTACCAGTTGCCGATGACATTGCCGGTGGCGGTCAGTTCGATGCCGCGTGAGCGCTGGAGGCCGCTGAGCAGCGTGATCTCCGGGTTGTTCGGGTCGCGCGTGCGGCGGTTGTAGAGCTCCAGTTCATAAATGGCGAGGGTGGTGCTCAGGCGTTCGTCCAGCCAGTCGCTCTTTACCCCGATCTCTTTCTGCCGGGTTAGCTCCGGGCTGGTGTCGTTGCTGTTGCCCGGTGCGCCTGGGGTAATGCCGATCAAGCCACCGCCGACTGGCGAGAATGTCTTGCTCCACGACGCATAGAAGGAATGTTCGCGCCAGGGGGTGTAGACCACGCCCAGGCGCGGGCTGGTGGTGTTGCTGTCCTGTTTCTCGGAAAGGTTGCGCAGCTTGTTCGTGGTCTCTACCTCGAACTGGTCGAAACGCACCCCGGCCAGCAATTGCCATTGGTCATTCAGGCGGATCTGGTCTTGCAGGTAGAGCCCGCGGCTGTCTACCACGGTGTGGTTGTCGCTCGACACCACCATGCGGCCATTGTGCTGCAGGCTGCGGTCCGGATTGTAGACATCGAGGCTGGGTACCGGGCTGCCTCCAGCCGCGACCGGCGCGGCGGTATACAGCGTCGGGTCACGGCGCTGATTGCCGAACTCCAGCCCGATCAACAGCTTGTGTTCCAGGCCAAGGGTGGCGAAATCGCCTTCGGCTTCCAGGTTGTTGAACAGGTTGCGGGTGGTCAGGTCTTGTTGCCAACGCTGGCGGGTAACCGTCTTGTTGCTGGCGTTGTAGGCAGTCAGGTAGGTGTTGTCGAACTCGCTGTCGAGCTTGAACAGGCCGAGGGTGTGGCGAAATTGCCAGGTTTCGTCGAGCTGGTAGTTCAGGCGAGAGCGCAACGATTGCGCACGGTCATCGATGTAGTCGCGCTGGGTGTCACCGTACGTGGTGCTGCGACCGACATCCGCCGGGCGCCCGTCGACACCGGGGATGCCGCGGTCAGGTGTGCGGTTGTAGCGGCTGTACTCGTACTGCACCAGCCAGTTGAGGTCGGGTGAAAGCTGCCAGCTCATGGACGGTGCGAACAGTTGCCGGCTACCGTCGACGCCGTCGCGGAAACTGTTGTTGTCCTGGTTGCCCATGTTCAGGCGCAGGCTGATGCTGTCGCTGGGGTCGGCACTGAGGTCGGCATACAGGCTGCGCAGGTCTTCACTGCCACCCTGGGCCTCGATCGAAGAGCGCCGGCCGCGCTCTGGCGCCTTGCTCACCCGGTTGACGATGCCACCCTGGCTGCCACGGCCATAAAGCACGGCTGCCGGGCCTTTGAGTACTTCGACCCGTTCGATGTTATGCAGGTCGCGAATGTACTGGCTGTCGTCGCGGATGCCGTCCAGGTAAAAGTCGTTGCTGGCCTCGAAGCCACGAATGCGTACGCTGTCGAAGCGCGTATCGGCACCACTGCTGACGTTGGGAATGCCTTCCAGCGCCTTGCCCAGCGTATTGCTGCCGTAGTCCATCACGCTTGAGGTCTTCACCGTGTCGATGGCTTGCGGCACATAGCGCACCGGCGTCGACGTGCGGGTCGCGGTGCTGACTTCCTTGACCTGTGGGTTGTCTTCTTCGCGCTCGCTCTCGGCAGTCACCGAGAGTTCGGGCAGTGTGGTGCTGGAGGCACTGGCCAGGCTGGCGCTGATCATCAGTGACAGGCCAAGGCCAAGTGAGGGCAGGCGGTTTGGGGCAGGCATCAGAACATCCGGACTGTAGTAAATGAAAAACAGGCGCGAATGGTAATGCTTACTATTTACTGCTGCTTGAGTATTTGTAAAGACTTGTCTTTACATATGTGTCTGTTTGTAAATTGTGCTTTTTCCACGGTTTGATGCCGAACAATTCCACAGAAGACAAAATGCCTGCCGATTGCCGCAGGTGCCATGAAAATGCACCGGCTATGGCTGCGAAATTGGTTATATCAACCTGCAATTCACGAGTTTTTGACATTTGTAATCGCACACAGCTAGGATTCGGCCAACGCTTGCTGGCCACCCATGGCCATGCTGCTGCGAAAGGCCCGCCACACACTGATCGGCGGGCTTTTCAGTTCGGATCCGCATAGCGTCGAACCTACGAAGGGGCGTTGGTTCCAGGCGTAATTGTGCAAAGCGTTTTTGATTTAGAAATAAGGAAAACAACATGTTGAAAACCAGGATCAGCCTGGTCGCCCTGGCGATGATCGCCGCGACCCAGGCTCAGGCCAACGATCAGGCCGACAGCAAGGGCTTCCTCGAGGACAGCCACGCCAACGTTCTTCTGCGCAACGCCTACATCAACCGCGACAAGAAGCACGGCAAGAACGATCAGAGCGAATGGGGCCAGGCGTTCATCGGCAAATTCTCCTCCGGTTTCACCCAGGGCACCGTGGGCGTGGGCGTTGACGCCTTCGGCCTGTATGCACTGCGCCTGGATGGCGGCAAAGGCCGTAATGGCGGGGCTGGCATCGACTTCTTCAAGCCTAGCGACACCGCGCCGACCAATTCGCCGCACAACCTGGCCCGCGGTGGCGCTGCCATCAAGTTCCGCGTCTCCAACACCGTGCTCAAGTACGGTGACATGATGCCTGAGCTGCCGGTGCTGCAGTACGACGACAGCCGCCTGCTGCCTGAGAGCTACACCGGTACCTTCATCACCTCCAAGGAGATCGAAGGCCTGGAGCTGAATGCCGGTCACTTCACCGAGCAAGCGCGCAAGAGCGCCGAAGGTCGCGACAGCGGCCACCTGAAGTCGATCGATGTATTCGGTGGCAGCTACAAGTTCACCGATAACTTCACCGCTTCCGCCTACACGTCGAACATCGAAGACGTGATGAAGAAGCACTACCTGGGCATGAACTACGTCTTCCCGATCGCGGCAGACCAGTCCCTGACCCTGGACTTCAACGGCTACAAGTCGGACATCAACAGCAAGTACGTCCAGAAAGCCGGGCTGACCGGTGACGAGAACACCATCTGGAGCCTGGCGGCGACCTACGCCTTCGGCCCGCACTCGGTGACCCTGGCGCACCAGCGCAGCACCGGCAGCACCGGCTACAACTACGGCTGGTACCAGGACCGCGGTGGCGTGGGTGACGGTGGTTCGACCATCTACCTGGCCAACTCCTACTGGTCCGACTTCAACGCCGAAGACGAGCGCTCCTGGCAGCTCGCCTATGGCCTGGACTTCGGCGCCTTCGGCGTGCCGGGCCTGACCTACAAGATCGCCTACGTGGCGGGTGACAACATCAACACCCACGGCTTCGGTGAAGGTAAAGAGCGCGAAATCTTCAACCAGCTGCGCTACGTCGTTCAGGACGGCCCGGCCAAGGACCTGTCGGTCAAGCTGCGTGGTTCCTGGCTGCGTACCAACAACGCAGTACAGCAGAACGGCTACAACGACGACGGCAACGAAGTCCGCGTATTCGTCGAGTACCCGATCAGCATCTTCTGATCCTGACCGAGCGTCCCGAGCAGCCCCGGCCTATGCCGGGGCTGTTTCTTTGCGCCGCACGCTGGCTGCTGTCGGCGTGACCGGTATCTCTCCTGTCTCTGGTGCAAAGCTGTCACTGCGCGCCATCCGCCACATCCGTGCATAGAATTCGCTTTCAATCGAGCCACTGAGCAATTCACCAGGCTTGAGGAATTGGTGCAGGTCGGAAAACAGACTGATCTCGCTGGTGCTGATACGCCGTGCCAGGTGCTTGGGTTTGAGCTCCGAGGGGTGTTCTAGGCCAGCGGCAGCGAGCATCTCGGCCAGGGCATGCAGGGTGTTGCGATGAAAGCTGGCCACCCGCTCGGCTTTATCGGGCACCACCAATGCGCGCTGGCGCAATGGGTCTTGCGTGGCGACACCGGTCGGGCACTTGTTGGTGTGGCAGCTCTGCGACTGGATGCAGCCGATGGCGAACATGAAGCCGCGTGCCGAGTTGACCCAGTCGGCGCCGATGGCCAGCACGCTGGCGATATCGAAGGCGCTGACGATCTTGCCCGCCGCGCCGATACGGATGCTCGAGCGCAGGTTCAGGCCGACCAGGGTGTTGTGCACGAACATCAGGCCTTCGCGCATCGGCACGCCCATGTTGTCGCTGAATTCCCGAGGTGCCGCGCCAGTGCCGCCTTCCTTGCCGTCGACGACGATGAAGTCCGGGGTGATGCCGGTGACCAGCATGGCTTTGGCGATGCCCATGAACTCCCACGGGTGGCCCAGGCAGAACTTGAAGCCCACCGGCTTGCCGCCCGACAGCTCGCGCAGGTTGGCAATGAAGTGCAGCAGCTCCACCGGGGTGCGGAATGCGCTGTGCGCGGCGGGCGAGATACAGTCCTCGCCCACGCGTACACCACGGGTTGCGGCGATTTCCGGGCTGACCTTGTGTGCCGGCAGAATCCCGCCATGGCCGGGCTTGGCACCTTGGCTGAGCTTGAGCTCGATCATCTTCACTTGCGGGCTGCGCGCCTGCTCGGCGAAGCGTTGCGCGTCGAAGCGGCCGTCTTCGGTGCGGCACCCGAAGTAACCGCTGCCGATTTCCCAGATCAGGTCGCCGCCGTGTTCGCGGTGGTAAGGGCTGATACTGCCCTCGCCAGTGTCGTGGGCGAAACGGCCAAGGCGCGCGCCCTGGTTGAGCGCGGCAATCGCATTGGCACTGAGGGCGCCGAAGCTCATGGCCGAGATGTTGAAGATTGACGCAGAGTAGGGCAGGCGGCACTGCGGCCCGCCAATGGCGATGCGGAACGACGCGGGGTCGGGTGTGGCGACCGGCAACATCGAGTGGCTGATGAATTCGAAACCGGGCTTGTAGGCATCGTTGAGCGTGCCGAAGGCTTTCTCGGCACTCTCGTTCTTGGCCCGGGCATACACCAGCGAGCGTTGCGAGCGGGAGAACGGCAGCTTGTCGTCGTCACCCTCGATCAGGTACTGGCGGATTTCGGGGCGGATGGTTTCGATCAGGTAGCGGATGTTGCCCAGGAGCGGGTAGTTGCGCCGCACCGCGTGGTGGCTCTGGCGCAGGTCGTTGAGGCCGACCAGGCTGAGCAGAGTAGTGACCACCGTCAGCGGCCAGAGCCAACTGTGCTGGGCAAGGAAGGGGATGCTGGCGAAGCTGAACAGCAGGCACAGGGCCAGGCAGGCATAACGGCTGGGGAGCGAATCTTTCATGGGTCCATCGCAGGCTGGATGACGCGGCCTAGGATAGGCAAACCCCGGGTCGGGAAAACCTGGGGTTTCGGTAAAAGACTATTACCCGAACAACGGGGGCTGGATCATCGGGGCAGCAATACACTGACGCGCAAACCGCCGCCCTCGCGATTGTGCAGCAGCAATTCGCCGCCATGGCTGCTGGCGATGCGCTGGGCAATGCTCAGCCCCAGGCCATAGCCGCCGGACGCCTGGTTGCGCGACCCTTCGCCCCGCACGAACGGATCGCTGATGGTGGCCAGCAGGCCAGGCGCGATACCGGGGCCGCGGTCGTCGACGTGGATGTACACGCCGGTAATGGCGGTTTCCAGCGTCACCGATACCTGCCTGGCATAGCGCAGGGCATTGACCACCAGGTTCTGCAGGCAGCGTTGCAGCAACAAGGCGTCGACCCGCAGGCTGCCGCCCTTGCCATGCACAGGCAAGGGCTCCGCGCTGCTGGCAAGGTCGGCGCAAAGCCGCGCCACCAGGCGGTCGAGGTCGACCAGCTGAAGGTTCTGCTGCTCGCCGGCACGCAGGTAGTCGAGTACCTGGCCGATCATGTTGTCCATCTGGGTGATGTTCTGCCGCAGGCGTTCGCGCTGCTCGTCGTCCGGCAGCCGCTCCAGGCGCAGGCGCATGCGTGTCAGCGGGGTGCGCAGGTCGTGGGACACGGCGGCCAGGAAGTAGGCCTTGTCGTTGACCATGGCGATCAGGCGCTGCTGCATGGCATTGAAGGCCTGTGCGGCCTGTCTGACTTCCTCCGGGCCGTCCAGGGCCAAAGGTGGCTGCGCGAGGTTGCTGCCCAGCCCGCGCGCCGCGTCGGCCAGGCGCCGCAATGGGCGCAGGCACAGGCGTACGGCGATCAGGCAGACCAGCAGCACGGCGACGATACGCAGCGCATAGACCCGCAGCAGGTAGTCGCTGATCAATACCCACGCCGACTCGCCGCTCCAGCCCTGCAGCTCCTGGCCGTCGATGCTCAGCCAGTGGCCGTCGGGCAACGGCACGGCGAACTGGATGTGCGCCTGGGCGGTGCGCAGGCCAAACAGGATGCGCCAGACGATCGGCTGCCCTGCTTCATCAGTCAGCTGCACCTTCTGCAGGCGCACCGTCTGCGCATGGCCCAGTTCGTACTTGAGTGCCTGTTGCAGCAGCAGCTCGACGCGCCGCCGCCCGCGCCGCTGCTCCTCTTGTTGTGCTGGTTCGCTTTCGAGGCAACGCAGCTGATAGTGCGCAGGCACTTGCAGGTGTGCGGTGTGGCAATCGGCCTGGGCAATCAGCGGGGCGCTGCGAGCGGCCATGAGCCGGATCGGGGCTTCGAGCACCTGGGCGAAACGCACATCGAACCAGATGCTGCTCGACATCAACTGGATCACCAGTGTGCCGCTGACCATGATCAGCAGCAGCTGGCCAAACAGCGTGCGTGGCCACAGGCGATGGAGCCAACGCATCTCAGCTGTCTGCCTCGGCGCGGGCAATGCTCAGCAGATAGCCTTCGTTGCGGATGGTCAGGATCTGTATGTCGCTGGCCGGCGCACGGCGCAGTTGCTGGCGCAGGCGGCTGATGCACATGTCCACCGAGCGATCGTCGGGGTGGTGATCGCGGCCAAACGCGCTGCGTGTCAGCTGATCGCGCGAGACCACGCGGTTGTTGGCCTCCAGCAGTTCACGCAGAACCCGGTAGTCGGAGCGGGGCAGGGTGAGGGTTGCGCCGTCCGGGCGAGTCAGCAGCCGCTTGACGTGGTCGAGGCTGAAACCGGCGAAACGCTGGGCTTCGGCAGCCACCTCCTCGGCAGCGATATCCAGGCGCTGCGGGCGGCGCAGCACCGCCTTGATACGGGCGATCAGCTCACGCGGTTCGAAGGGCTTGGCCAGGTAGTCATCAGCGCCCACTTCCAGGCCGATGATGCGGTCCAGCGTGCTGCCCTTGGCCGACAGCATGATCACCGCCAGGCCGGGCGTTGCCTGGAGCTGGCGGCACAGGCTCAAGCCATCTTCGCCGGGCAGCATGAGGTCGAGCACCACCAGGTCGACCTTGCTCGCGGCCAGCTGTTCGCGCATGCCTTCACCGTCTGCTGCCGCCAGTACGGTATAGCCGGCATCGGTAAGGTAATCGCAAAGAAGTTCGCGGATCTCGTCGTCATCGTCGACAACCAGCAAGGTCGTGCTCATCGGGAAAACACCTGTTCGGGGAGGGCCGGCAGCGCTCGTTACGTTCAATTACATCCCCGTACAAGCCGGGTATGGAGCCCAAAGGGCGGATCCCTAGAATCGTAACAAAAAATCATCTGCAAATACGAAGACTTCCCAAATGATTCATAAGAGCGCCATGAACGACTTCACGCCTGTTTTCCGGGGCGGCAGCCGCCTGCACCCGCTTGCCTTCTTCGTTGCCGTCGCCATCAGTGGCAGCGCATTGGCTGCCGAAAGCCAGCCCCTGGAGCTGGATGCCACACAGATCGAGGACAGTGCGCTGGTGTCCGCAGATGAAACCGGCCAACTCGGCTATACGGTGGAAAGTACCCGCAGCTCCACCGGCCTGAAACTGACCCCACGGCAGACGCCGCAGTCGGTCACCACCATCACTCGGCAGCAGATGGATGACCGCGATGTGCATTCCATCGAGCAGGCGCTGGACACCACGCCAGGCGTGAGTGCCACCAAGTCCGAAGTGGGCGGGCGTACCGACTTCCGTGCCCGTGGCTACTCGATCAGCAACTGGAAGGTCGACGGCCTGCAGTTCCAGGGCGGCTCCGACTTCAGTGGTGGCGGTAATGCACTGAACATGGACCTTTACGAGCGCATCGACATCGTCCGCGGCGCCAACGGCCTGCTGGGGGGCACCGGAGACCCATCTGCCACCGTCAACCTGATCCGCAAGGCGCCGACCAAGACCTTTGGCGGCAGTGCCTACGCCACCTACGGCAGCTGGGACAAGCGCCGCCTGGGCGCTGACCTCAACCTGCCGCTGTCCGAAGACGGTCGCCTGCGTTCGCGCTTCGTGATGACCCAGGGAGATGCCAACTCGTTCCGCGACAACCAGTCCGGACGCTCGCGCGCAGCCCTGGCCAGCTTCGCATTCGACATCGACGATGCGACCACCCTCGGCGCCGGCTACCAGTACGAATACAACAAGGTGGTCGGTGGCGGCTGGGGCGCCAACATCCCGATCTGGTACAAGGACGGCAGCAAGACCGATCTGCCGCGCAGCACCAACCTGGTGCCGAGCTGGAGCTTTGGCGAGTACACCACCCGTACCGCCTTTGGCTCGTTGGAGCACCGTTTTGACAACGACTGGACTCTCGACCTGAAGGCTGCCCAGAGCACTGCCGAAGTGCTCAACCACCGTGGCCTGGCCAAGGTCAACTCGGCCGGCCGTGGCAGCTACGGCGGCTACTGGGACCAGGACGGCAGCGGTGCGGTGTTAAATGGCCTGCACAGCTCCAGCGACACCACCCAGCAGTCTGCGCAGATCGACCTGTCCGGCCCGTTCCAACTGTTCGGCCGCACCCACCAGGCGATGGTCGGCTACAACGACAGCCGTACCGTGGCCTGGTCGCCGGAATACAGCTGCACCATGGTCAGCGACGACCGCGTCAGCGCCCCCTCGGTCGGCTGCCAGTTCCGCGCCAACAACGGCTTCCCGCTCACCGACTGGCACAACGGCGTGGACAGCGACTACGACATGATCGCCTCGCGCACTGGCCGCCACAGCAAGACCACCACCCGTTTGCAGGGCATGTACGCCGCCACCCGGCTGAGCATCACCGACCCGCTGTCGGTGATCGTCGGCGTACGCACCACCGATTATTCGGCAACCACCAACAGCGTGGCCGGCGTGCGCAGCAACCAGCAGAACAACGGCATCGTCACCCCGTACCTGGGCGCGGTATACGACCTCAACGACAACTACTCGCTGTACGCCAGCTACACCGACATCTTCAACCCGCAGACGGCCGAGACCGAAAGCGGTACCAAGGTCGAACCGATTCGTGGCCAGAGCTACGAGACCGGCATCAAGGGTGAGTGGCTGGACGGGCGCCTGAATGCGTCGGCGGCGTACTTCCGCACCAAGCAGCAGAACAAAGCGGTACTCGATGACGGCCTGACCACGCCAACCGGTGGTGACGCCTACAAGGCGGGTACCGGCCAGGAAACCGACGGTATCGATCTGGAAATCGCCGGTGCCCTGACACCGAACTGGAACATCTACGCCGGCTATACCTACCTGCACTTCCGCCGCGTCGACAGCGACGGGCGCAGCGATCCGTCGCACCTGTTCAAGGCCTCGACCACCTATCGCCTGTCCGGCCCGCTTGACCGCCTGACCCTCGGCGCCGGGGTGAAGGCACAGACCAACATCCGCGCCATCTCCAGCCCGGCAGGGCAGCCAGTGAATGGTGTGAGTGCGGGGGCCACCGATGTGAACTGGTCCGGTTATGCGATCTGGAATGCCATGGCCAAGTACCAACTGACCGACGACACTTCGGTGAGCCTCAACGTCGACAACCTGTTCGACAAGCACTACTACACCCAGTACGGGTTCTATGCCGGGGCGATCTATGGCGATCCGCGGAACATGTCGCTGACGGTCAGTACTGCGTTCTGATCGATGGGGCCCGCTCTAGAGCACTTTGCAGCCCTTGCGCGTGATCTGGAGCTGGCGATAGCGGGCAGTGGGCACCTGCTTGAGTGCTTCCAGGCACGCGGCGGGATCGTTGAGCGGCAGGGTTTTCAACTGCTGAAGATCCCGCTCCCACCATTTGGAGGCCAGCAGCTGCTCGATCAATTCTGCTGAATGCCTGTATCGGATGACCTTCGCAGGCACGCCAGCGACCACGGCGTAGGGGGGAACATCGTGAGTTACTACCGAACGGGTCGCGATGATTGCACCCGTGCCAACAGTCACACCTTCCATGACCATGGCGCTGTGGCCAATCCAGACATCATGGCCAATCGTGGCGGGCTCTGTGGGAGCGATATATTCCAGGCCCGTATCGGTGTACTGGAAGGGATGGGTACTCAGCCAGTCCGAAGGATGGGTGTACTTTTCTTGCCCGAGCACGACGTCGGAGCCAATCGAACAGAAGCGCCCCACCGAACCGACCTGCTGCAGGTGGCAACCGCTGCGGATATAGGTACTGGCACCGATCGTGAGCGCTTGGGCATCTAGCAGCACCTCGCCGAGCCTGACCTGTTCTTCAAGCTTCAGGGTGGCTTTCTTGCGGAACTGCGACAGCGCGATGCTGACCTTGCATCCGTGCCGGCGAATCCAGCGATTCCAATACCAATCCATGATGCGCATCGAGGTGCTCCTGTGACGTCATGACGGCGGGACAAGCTGGGCGCTACATGCTGCAGGGGTAGGTTGCCCAAACAAAAATGGCCCACCTTGCGGTGAGCCATTTTTGATACTGCGTATGGTGCCGGCACCAGGAATCGAACCCGGGACCTACTGATTACAAGTCAGTTGCTCTACCATCTGAGCTATACCGGCAATGGGGCGTCATTATAACGATCGGTTGGCGCCTGTAAACCACTTCCTTGCGATTCTGCGCAAATGAGCTAAGTCACCGGCCTGAAAGGAGAATTTTCCTACCAGCCGCGGTGGATAGTGTTGACGTTTGGCTCGGTCTGCCCGGGGTTGAAAAACAGCTTGTCGTTGTCGCAGCCGCGATTGCGGCAGGGGCTTTCGACGCGCAGGGGCAGGCCGTTGTCGCCGCCCAGTTGCATGCCCGGGGTGTTCCAGTCCAGGTTGCTGGCAGGGTGTGGGGCAGGGCTGTTGCTGCAGGCGCCGAGGGTCAGGGCGAAGGCCAGCAGGGCAAGGGGTTTGGTGTAGGTCACGATGGTGTAGTCCGTTAGTCCATTGTCGAATCTGGCGCAACGCCAGACGGTCGCAGGGCTGGCGGGCAGCGTGCGACGTAGCTTTTTAATGATTTGGGGCTTGGATGATACACCGTCGGGCCTCTTCGCGGGTGAACCCGCTCCCACAGAGACCGTGGTGATTTTGTGAGGGATTTCTGAACTTGAGACCAAATGCTTCAGGATTTGGGTATTTGGGAATTATCCTACGAGCGCAGTCGACCGTTCACTGTTGGCGGGGAAATGCCCCGGGGCTAACGTTCTCGGGTCGCCAATTCTGGTGACCGGGTGTGAGAACCCGATTTGAATGTAGCGGCTGCGTTATGGCGACCGTGCGCGGGCAGATTTCGGTCTGGCCGAGCTTCCTATGTTCACTCGGTTTCTCACCCCGTGTACGGTTGCCGCCTTTGTTCCGTGAGAAAGAATGAGAGTGGCAATCCCTCTATGAACATAGGGATTTCCATTATGAAAAAGATCGTTCCTGATCCACCCCATCTTCTAATCCAAACGCCGTACTTCTCCGTCCACAGCGATATCTCTCCCGAAGATGCCATCACCCACGGCGCCGAGCTTATCCGCGGCGTCGCCGAAACCATCGATGAACATTGCCGTCTCCACGCCGGCGAGCCCGGTTTGAACACGCTGGCCAATGCCGCCTACGCGGCCGATTCGGCATTGATCCTGTTCCAGCATGCACTGGCGAGCTTGAGCGATGAAAAGGGGGCAGCCCATGAGTGAGGCCGTTGAAACCATCGTCACCGCAGGTGTGCAGACCTTCCTGGAAGCCGGTAACCCAACAGTCGATCTGTTGCGCGTGCAGCCGGGTATCCCGATCGACCATGCCTACGAGCATGTGTCGGTGTTGCTCGGCTATATCAAACACCTTGTACGTGAGGGGGACGCAGAGGACGACCACAAGCTATTAGGCGCTGCCGACTATTTGCTGGCCCTGGCCAAGGCGCTGATGAATGACATCGAATTGGGCAAGAACAAGGTGCGTTGATTCGAGGCCATTCGCGGGCAAGCCTGCTCCCACAGAGGATGCAATGAAAGTCGCATTTCTGGGCAGTTCTGTGGGAGCCGTTACCTAATCGAAATTTTGTTTATGCACAAGAGGCATTGTCGCCGTGCGCGAAAGGCATGCCGCCGCCGCATACCGCCGGTCTTTGCGCAAACACCTGTTTTTACTGGGCTTGAGGCGGATGCTGGAATAAGCCAAACGCTTGAAATAGCGCTTGGGTCCATCCATTCATCAAAAGCTTGTTCACAGAGTTATCCACAGGTTGTACTGCGGCTAACGGTCACGTTCAGCCAGCAGCAGCAGGTTACGTGGTGTGAGCGGGTAATCGCAGAAGGTGCCCAGGTGAACGTCATAGCCTTGTTCTACGAGGAACAGCGCGCGGTCGAGTACCAGCCACAGCTCCAGCGGACGGCGGAACAGCTTCTGCAGGCGCTCGAGGTTGCGCACCTCGGCCAGGCGCTGCCAACCGGCAGCCTCTAGCGCGGCCCAGTCCGGGTTGCCATGCAGCTCGACCTTGCGCAGGACGGCCAGATCACGGCAGTACTGCTCGAAAGGCTTTGCCAGCCAGGCGATCGGCAGCGAAGGGGTGGGCAAGTATTCATCGCACTGGCGCTGCTCGCGCTGCAGCAGGTCGAAGCCCAGGCGCCGGGCCATGGAGCAATCACGTTGATGGCGCACGCGGGCGCTGGCGGTAACGGCTTCGTTCAGTGGCAGGCCGAGGTCGATCACGTTCAGTTGCAGTGGCGAGCGCTGCGCGGCGGTGGATAACGGCTGGTAGTGCTCGCCGGTGATGCGGTTGTAGCAGCAAGGGGCCACGGCCAGATGGCGGCAGCCTTGCCGGCTAGCCTGGCGCAACAGCTGCACGTGGAGTTCGCCGCAGGCGTGCAGGGCGACAACGCTTTTCTCCTGGTTCAGGTGCTGGGTAATGCCGGCTGCCATCACATCCTGGTGTATGTGGGTCGCGGGCAGGTGATGGTGATCGCTCAGGGCCTGGCCGGCGGCGACCAGCTCGGGGTTGTACTCCAGGCAGGTCAGCTGCTGGCCGGGTTGCAGCAGGCGGCGGCCGAGGTGGCCTTTGCCGGAACACCAGTCGAGCCAATGACGGGTCTGTTCGCGAAAGCCCAGGCGGCGGCTGAAGGCTTCGATCTGCTGCCATTTGCGGCCCGGGACGTTGACGTCCAGGCGGTGGCCGGCGCTGGGCAGGCCGGCGTCGGGGAGCTCGCCCAGTGCCGACAGCTGCGCAGCTTGCGCGGCCAGATGCGGGAACGGGGCGGGCAGGCCTTGCGGGTCGATGTCGGCTTCGGCATCGGCCAGGGTGCATTGGCGCAGGTGAGCGGAGAGTGCGGCGTATTCAGTTTCCCAGTCCAGGCGCAGGGCGGTGAATGGCCTAGGTTTCCACAGCGGCTGGTGCTCGATCAGGAACTGGTCGAGGGCCTGGAAGCGGTCGTGCAACTGGTGGCTGTGGAGGTAGGTGGACATGGGGGCGGGGCTTGAGGTGTGTGGTGTTTTCGAGGGCCTCTTCGCGGGTTTACCCGCGAAGAGGCCAGTAGGGTTCAGCGGCCCTGGCTGGCGTCCACGCGCAACCAGCGCTCCAGCAGCTTGAAGCCTTGCACCAGCACGAACGAGATCACCAGGTAGAACACCCCGGCAGCGAAGAAGATCTCCACCGGCAGGTAGGTCCGGGCGATGATGGTACGGGCCATGCCGGTCAGTTCCAGCAGGGTCACGGTACTGGCCAGGGCGCTGGCCTTGAGCATCAGGATCACTTCGTTGCTGTAGGCCGGCAGGCCGATGCGCGAGGCGCGTGGCAGCATGATGTAGAACAGCGTCTTGCCGCGCGACATGCCCAGCGCCCGTGCTGCTTCGATCTCGCCTTTGGGGATCGACTGCAGCGCCCCGCGCAGGATCTCGGCGATGTAGGCGGCAGTGTGCAGGGTCATGGTCAGCACGGTGCACCAGAACGGATCGCGCAGGTACGGCCACAGCGAGCTGGAACGCACCGCGTCGAACTGCGCCAGGCCGTAGTAGACCAGGAACAGCTGCACCAGCAGGGGCGTGCCACGGAAGAAGAAGATGTAGCTGAACGGCACGGCGCGCACGTACCAGTGGCGCGAGGAGCGGGCGATGCCCAGCGGGATGGCCAGGATCAGCCCGGCGACCACGGCAATGGCCACCAGCTCCAGGGTCAGGGTCGCACCCTGGGCCAGGCGCGGCAGCCACTTGATGATGACTTCCCAATTCATTTATTCGGCCCTCGCAAAGCCGCGAGCGGCGCGTTTTTCCATGAAGTGCATGCCAGTCATGGCGATGATGGTCAGGCTCAGGTAGATGCAGGCGGCGACCATGTAGAAGGTGAACGGCTCCTTGGTCACGGTCACGCCGATCTGTGCGTGGCGCATGATTTCTTCCAGGCCGATCACCGACACCAGCGCGGTGTCCTTCATCAGGATCATGAACAGGTTGCCCAGGCCCGGCAGGGCGATGCGCCACATCTGCGGCAGGATGATCCGCGACAGGATGCGGCCCTTGGACAGGCCCAGCGCCAGGCCTGCCTCACGGTGGCCCTTGGGGATCGCCAGGATCGCGCCACGGAACACTTCAGTGGCGTAGGCGCCGAAGCACAGGCCCAGGGCAATGACGCCCGCAGCAAAGGCGCTCAGCTCCAGGCCAGGCATGTTCAGGGCTTCGCCGAGGCTGTTCATCAGGCCGACGGTGCCGAAGTAGATAAGCAGGACCCAGAGCAGTTCGGGCACGCCGCGCACCAGGGTCGAGTAGAAGCCACCAAGCCATTGCAATGGCTTGATCGAGGAAGTCTTGGCCAGGGCGCCGAGCAGGCCCAGGACCAGCCCCAGCAGCAGGGCGCAAAGCGCCAGTTTTACGGTCATCAGGGTGCCGGCCATCATGGCCGGACCGAATCCGTGCAGGTCGATATTCATGGGCAGGTCATTCTAGGGACTTGCGCGCCGCGAGGGCGCGCAGGTCAAGCGGATCATTCGATGCTGAATGGGAAGTACTTGTCGTTGATCTTCTTGTACGTGCCGTCGGCCTTGATTTCTGCCAGGGCCTTGTTCAGCTTCTCGCGCAGCGGGTCACCCTTGCGCACGGCGATGCCGATCTTGTCGCTGTCGACCACAGGCTCGCCCTTGAACTCGAAGTTCATGCCGTCCTTGCTCTTGAGCCACTCGTACTGCACGTACTTGTCGGCCAGGATGCCGTCGATGCGGCCGGAGACCAGGTCCAGGTAGGCGTTTTCCTGGGTGTCGTACAGTTTGATCTCTACGTCGTTGCCGTAGTTGTCTTCCAGCCAGGTGCCCGCCAGGGTGGCGCGCTGGGTGCCGATCACCTTGCCCTTGAGCGAAGCCTTGTCGGTCTTGAAGTCGACGTTCTTCGGCGCGATGAACTGCAGCTTGTTGGAGTAGTACGGGTCAGTGAAATCGACAGCCTGCTTGCGCTCGTCGGTGATCGACAGCGACGACACCAGGAAGTCGAACTTCTTGGCGTTCAGGGCCGGGATGATGCCGTCCCAGTCGGAGGTCACTACCGAGCATTCGGTCTTCATCTTGGCGCACAGGGCGTCGCCGATGTCCTTGTCGAAGCCGACGACGTTACCGCTGGCGTCCTTGTTGTTGAACGGTGGGTAGGCGGCTTCGATACCCATGCGCAGTTTTTCCGCGGCCATGGCGTTTGCCGACATCACCAGGGTGGCAGCGGCTGCCAGGAGGAACTTCTTGTAAGTGTGCATGTATTGCTCCGTTAGCGGTGGCTGGACATGAATTGCTTGCAACGCGCCGAGGTCGGGTTCTCGAAGACCTGCTGCGGCGATCCTTGCTCTTCAACCAGGCCCTGGTGCAGGAAGACCACTTCACTGGACACCTGGCGGGCAAAGTTCATCTCGTGCGTCACCAGCAGCATGGTACGGCCTTCTTCGGCCAGTGCGCGGATAACGTTAAGCACTTCCTGGACCATTTCCGGATCGAGCGCCGAGGTCGGCTCGTCGAACAGGATGACCTTGGGCTTCATGGCCAAGGTGCGGGCGATGGCAGCACGTTGCTGCTGGCCACCGGAAAGCTGGGCGGGGTAGCTGTGGCGCTTGTCGTAGATGCCAACCTTGTTCAGCAGCGCTTCGGCGGCTTCGATGGCCTCGGCCTTGCTCTGGCCGAGCACGCGGCGTGGCGCCTCGATGATGTTGTCGAGGATCGACATGTGTGGCCACAGGTTGAAGTTCTGGAAGACGAAGCCGATCTCGCTGCGCAGGCGGTTGATCTGGCGGTTGTCGGCGGCGATCAGGTCGCCGTTCTTGGCGGCCTTGAGCTTGAGGCTTTCGCCAGCAACGAGGATTTCGCCCTGGTGCGGGTTTTCCAGCAGGTTGATGCAGCGCAGCAGGGTGGACTTGCCGGAGCCAGACGACCCCAGGATGGAGATCACGTCACCGTCGCGCGCGGTCAGCGAAATGCCCTTGAGAATTTCCTGCTCGCCGTAGCGTTTGTGCAGATTGCGGATTTCCAGCGCGGGCGTGGCCTGGGCCATGTGCGGTCCTCATGTGATCGGGTGCGTTCCCAGCTGTTGGCGGCCTTCCTGGCGAGCGCCAAGCTAGCATAGCGGTAATGTGACGGCCAACAGGGGCGCAGGGGCTCAAGGCCTTGCCGGGGCAGTTTGTCGCATCGCTGCAGCGCAACGTCGCGCAGATGTCCGCAATGCGGCTCTCCCAGCTCCATAGCCTTGATGAAAAAAGGCGCGATGGTGCCAGCTTTGCGCAGTGGTTGGAAGCGCTTTTGGCCTGGCGATGATGAAACCTGCCGCAACGGGTGCGACTTGGGGTGGTGCCTGAGGGGTATTCGGGTTGTACCGCTGGGTTGCACTTTTGTGCGTTGCACTGGTGCAAAGGTGTTACCGGGGAGCACCTTTGGTGCGTTTGTAAGTGGGTATTTCCGTAATCCGGACTTGGCATGGAGATTTGGCGGCCTTTTGGTCAGAGGTTGGCCGAATGCCCTGCAACCCGCGCCGTTTACAGGTCGTGGTATCAATCTGACGAATGTATTCAGAATGTGGCGCGCTTATTGCCAGTTGGAAACCGCCGATTGCAGTGACGCCTAGGTCAACCCCAGGCGCGCTCTGGTTCCGCAGTCGGAGTGGTCCACTCCTTACAAAGGTAGTTTTAATGAGCGGTAACAATTCCAATGACCTCGCTCAGGGGCTCAAACAACGGCATGTCACCATGCTGTCCATTGCTGGCGTTATCGGCGCCGGTCTGTTCGTGGGTTCTGGCCATGCCATCGCAGCTGCCGGCCCGGCCGTGCTGCTGGCCTACGCCGCCGCCGGTACCCTTGTGGTATTGGTGATGCGCATGCTCGGCGAAATGGCGATCGCCTCGCCGGATACGGGTTCGTTCTCTACCTATGCCGACCGCGCCATTGGCCGCTGGGCCGGTTTCACCATTGGCTGGTTGTACTGGTGGTTCTGGGTGCTGGTCATCCCGTTGGAGGCCAACGCCGCCGCGGCCATCCTCCACGCCTGGTTCCCGTCCGTGGACCTGTGGGCCTTCTCCCTCCTTATTACCCTGGCGCTGACCCTGACCAACCTGTGCAGCGTCAAAAACTACGGTGAGTTCGAGTTCTGGTTCGCCCTGCTCAAGGTGCTGGCGATCATCGGCTTCATCGTCGTCGGCTGTATCGCCATGTTCGGCTTCGTGCCAAGCAGCCAGGTGAGCGGTGCTGCGCACCTGTTCGATACCCAGGGCTTCATGCCTAACGGCCTGGGCGCGGTGCTGGCGGCCATGCTGACCACCATGTTCTCGTTCATGGGTACCGAAATCGTCACCATCGCGGCGGCCGAATCGAAAGACCCAGGCAAGCAGATCAGCCGTGCCACCAACTCGGTGATCTGGCGTATCTGCCTGTTCTACCTGGTGTCGATCTTCCTGGTTGTGGCCCTGGTGCCGTGGAACGACCCGGCGCTGGCCGAAGTCGGCTCCTACCAGACCGTGCTCAGCCGCATTGGCGTGCCGAACGCCAAGCTGATCGTCGACATCGTCGTCCTGGTTGCCGTGACCAGCTGCCTGAACTCGGCGCTGTACACCTCCTCGCGCATGCTGTTCTCGCTGAGCAAGCGTGGCGACGCCCCGGCCATCGCCCAGCGCACCACCAAGGCGGCGACCCCGCATGTGGCCGTGCTGCTGTCGACCGCTGCCGCGTTCCTCTGCGTGTTCGCCAACTACGTGGCCCCGGCCCAGGTGTTCGAGTTCCTGCTGGCCAGCTCTGGCGCCATTGCGCTGCTGGTGTACCTGGTGATTGCCGTGTCGCAGCTGCGCATGCGCAGCCAGCGTGAAGCCCGTGGCGAGAAAATCGCCTTTAAGATGTGGCTGTTCCCTGGCCTGACCTGGGCGACCATCGCTTTCATCGTTGCTGTGCTGGCGGTGATGGCGCTGCGTGAAGACCACCGTGCCGAAATCATCGCGACTGCACTGCTGAGCATTGGTGTGGTGGCGGCGGGCTTGCTGGTGCACCGCAAGCGTGAAGCTGCCGGGCGGGTGGCGCTGGACAACTGATCCGCGCTGCTTGAAATGAAAAGGCCGCGTCCTGTGTAGGGCGCGGCCTTTTTTATTGCCTGTGCGGCCCTCTTCGCGGGGCAAGCCCGCTCCCACAGGTTAACCACAGGCCTGAGGGTAGCGCGGCCCCTGTGGGAGCGGGCTTGTCCCGCGAAAGGGCCGGAGCAGGTTATGCAGCCGGTTCAGCCAAACTGCTTCTGCTGCTGTTGCTGCTTGGCCACCAGTTCGGAAGCCGCGATATAGGCTTCCTGGAATTCATCGCTTTCCAGCCAGGCCATGGTGGTGTCTTCGTCGGCGCCGTCGAGCCAGGTGCGGTAGGCGTTGAATACCAGCACGATGTAGTCGGTGGCGTGCTCTTCCTTGTGGCCCTTGAGTACCAGGGCCAGCAGCGGGTCGACCAGGAATACCGAGATCATCGCCACCAGGCTGGTTTCCTGGGCGGTTTTCATCTTCGCGAACAGCTCTTTGTAGCTGTCGGTCTCCATGGCCTTGTTGAATACTTGCTCGATGCTGGCGCTGTCACCGGCGCTGGCCTTGACCGCCTGGCCGCTGCGCACCATGCGGTTCTGCTTGGCCTTGCTGGCGGCGCGCTTGGCGCGTTTCTGTTGCTTGGAAGTGGTGGCCATGGCTCATCCTGGGGGTGTGGCTGAAAAGTGCGCGTATTGAAGCGCAGTTGCCCGGGAAACCCAAGTGTTGCTGAAAGGGGCCGCTGTGCGGCCCATCGCCGGCAAGCCAGCTCCCATGCTTGTGGGAGCCGCGCTTGCCGGCGATGGGCTGCACAGCAGCCCCGGCCATCTAACTGGCTACCACCGCCGGCTCATCCTCCTCGAACCCTCGCGATGCCCGGCCGACCAGCAGCTCATCTGGCGCATGCGCCACGCGATGGTCCTTCCCTGGGTAATCCAGCGAATGCAGGAAATGCCGGATGCAATTGATCCGCGCACGCTTCTTGTCATCGGACTTGATCACCGTCCACGGCGCATCGGCGGTGTCGGTATGGAAGAACATCGCTTCCTTGGCGGCGGTGTAGTCCTCCCACTTGTCCAGTGACTTGATGTCGATGGGCGACAGCTTCCAATGCTTGAGCGGGTCGTCCCGGCGCGAGATGAAGCGGCGCAGCTGCTCTTCGCGGTTCACCGAGAACCAGTACTTGAACAGCAGGATGCCGCTGTTGCACAGCATTCGCTCCAGGTCGGGCGCCTGGCGCATGAATTCCAGGTACTGCAGTGGTGAGCAGAAACCCATCACCTTCTCGACCCCGGCGCGGTTGTACCAGGAGCGGTCGAAGAAGACCATTTCACCCGCCGTGGGCAGGTGCTGGATATAACGCTGGAAGTACCACTGCCCCAGTTCCTGCTCGGAGGGCTTCTCCAGTGCGACGATCCGTGCGCCCCTCGGATTCAGGTGTTCCATGAAGCGCTTGATGGTGCCGCCTTTGCCTGCCGCGTCACGCCCCTCGAACAGGATGACCACACGCTGGCCGGTTTCCTTCACCCAGCTTTGCACCTTTAGCAGTTCGATCTGCAGCGCATGCTTGGCCTTCTCGTAATCCTGGCGGCGCAGACGGGTGCGGTACGGGTAGCTGGCCGGCAGGCGCGCCGAGGTGCTGTTTTCGTTACTGCCTTTCGGTGCGCTGGCCACTTCCAGCGCGGCCGGGGCCTGGCTGACCTGGGTGATGGAGGGTTCAGGTTTGCGTTGGCGAGGGCGGCGCGTGCGAGGTGCGGCAGGGGCGGGGGAAGAGGATTCGCCGGGGGCGGGGAGCAGGAGGGTGGCTTCTTCGCTCATGGAGGTCCTTGCGAGGTTGGGTCGAATGTCCACTTTTGATTGTGAGTTTGGGTGTGGGGGAGGTCGTTGATGCTGATCAATGCCGGTGGGCGGAGGGTGCGGCGCTGCGCATTCAAATAGTTTGAAACACGTCCAGATTGATGTAGTGTGAACTACGGTTTACATTTTTCCCATGCACACACTATTACAAACCGACACCTACAGAAGGTGGTTCGCCGCGTTGCGGGATGCTCGTGCACAGGCTCATATCAATGTGCGCCTGCGGCGGTTGAGCTTGGAGTGATTGGGGACTGTAAGCCGGTGGGTGAAGGAGTATCCGAGCTGCGGATCGATTACGGTCCGGGCTATCGGGTGTATTTCGTTCAGCGAGGCTACGAGGTGATCATCCTTCTGGCGGGTGGCGACAAGTCCACTCAGGCCTGGGACATCAGATCAGCCCTCAAGCTGGCACGCGAGCTTTAGGAGGCCGCCATGACTGATACCAAATTGACCAAGTGGGATGCCGCAGATCACCTCAAGACAGAGGAAGACATGGCTCTGTACCTTGAGGCCTGCCTTGAAGAAAACGATCCGGTGCTGCTTGCCGCTGCCTTGGGCGATATCGCGCGTGCTCGTGGCATGGCGCAACTGGCGCGTGATACGGGCTTGACTCGCGAAGGGCTATACAAGGCCTTGTCGGCGGAGGGTAACCCTAGCCTGGCGACCATCATGAAAGTGATGGCGGCACTCGGTCTGAGGCTACATGCCGAGGTGGTGTGTCCGCGAACTGCGGGGTAGGGCTAGAGATGTGGGGTGGCAGCTATCGATGCTGCTCATCCCAAAAGCAAAAAATGCAGACAACAAAAAACCCGCACTAGGCGGGTTTCTTGTTGTCGCTTCGGGTAACTTTGCAACCACCAGAAGCTTGAAGGTGGTGCCCAGAGACGGAGTCGAACCGCCGACACGAGGATTTTCAATCCTCTGCTCTACCGACTGAGCTATCTGGGCGACGAGGTGAATTAAATAGATTTTCTGACGGCCCGTCAACGACTTTTTGAAAAAATTTTAAATTAATTCCGTCGCTTACGATTCGTGGGGTCATTCGGCGGGTGGAACGTAGCCTTCCGCCTGGGCGTATTCCTCGCCCGCGAAAAACTTGTCCATCTCGCCCTGGAGGAACTTGCGGTCCTCGCCGTTCATCATGTTCAGGCGTTTTTCGTTGATCAGCATGGTCTGGTGTTTCTTCCAGTCTTCCCAGGCTTTCTCCGAGATGTGGTCGAAGATGTCCTGGCCCTTGGCGCCGGGATAAGGCGGGCGGGGCAGGCCTGGGAGTTCTTCTTTGTACTTGCGGCACATCACGGTGCGGGTCATCGGGCTTCTCCTGCAATCAGTTCGTCGGCCGCGCGTTTGAGCAGCTTCTTGACCGGGGCGGCGAGGCCCAGGCGCGGCGGGGTGGCGAGGTTATACCAGAGCCAGTCGGCCTCGGCCACGTGCTGGCCGACCGGGTCGACGCGCACCAGCCAGGGCTCGATCGCCAGCTGGAAGTGGCTGAAGGTGTGGGTCAGGCCGTCCAGCGCGCGGCTGTCGGCCAGGCGCAGGCCGTGCTGGTAGGCGAGGTCGTCGAGCTGGGCGATATCGTCCAGCTCCGGCAGGCTCCACAAGCCGCCCCACAGGCCGCTGGATGGGCGTCGGTAAAGCAGGATGGCGCCTTCGTGGTTGGCCAGCAACGGCATCAGCGTGCGCCGCTGGGGCAGCGCCTTGCGTGGCTTGGGCTCGGGGTAGCGGGTTTCTTCGCCGTGCAGGTGCGCTTCGCAGCCGCGCTGCAACGGGCAGATCAGGCAGCTGGGCTTGCTGCGCGTGCACAGCGTCGCGCCCATGTCCATCATCGCCTGGGTGTAGTGGTTGGCCCGCTGCTGTGGGGTAAAGCGCTCGGCGGTGGCCCACAGCTGGTTGGCCACCTTGGGCTCGCCGGGGTAGCCGGCCTGGGCGGTGTAGCGTGCCAGCACGCGCTTGACGTTGCCGTCGAGGATCGGCGCGCGGATGCCCATGCTGATGCTGGCGATGGCGCCGGCGGTGGAGCGGCCGATGCCCGGCAGTTCGGTGAGCTGTTCGACGCTGCGCGGGAATTCGCCACCATGCTGCTCGACGACGATCTTCGCCGCCTTCTGCAGGTTGCGTGCGCGGGTGTAGTAGCCAAGGCCCGTCCACAGGTGCAGCACTTCGTCCTCCGGCGCTTCAGCCAGGGCCTGCACGGTCGGCAGGGCCTGCATGAAGCGGTCGAAGTAGTTGAGCACGGTGCTGACCTGGGTCTGCTGCAGCATGATTTCCGAAACCCATACCCGGTATGGGGTGATGCCCTGTTGCCAGGGCAAGTCGTGGCGACCGTGCTGGTCGTACCAGTCCAGCACGGCGCTGGAGAACTGCGTGGGGGTCATCGCTTGAACAGCCCCTTGAGCGCGTCTTTCAGTTCTGGGCTCACTTTCTCTCCGAGTTTTTCATCGATCTTGTCTTTCAGGCGGTTGCCGGCCAGCTTGGCCGCCACCTTGCCCAGGCCGTCCTGGTCCAGGCGGCAGGCTTTGGCGCCGAGCTCCAGCGGGCCACGGCAGCGCAGCGGCACTTCCACGCCCGCGAAACGTTCGTTGACCTGGCACGCCGGGTCGGGCATCGCACGCTGGTCACCTTCGACGATCACGCCGACGTTGTAGTCCATGCCCAGCACGCGCAGGTCGAGGTCGCCATGGCCGTTGACGGTCAGGCCCGGGATGCGTGCCTTGAGGTCCGGGTTGCTGGCTACGCCATTGCGAATCACCAGGCTGCCGCGCAGTTCTTCGAACGGGGTGTCCTTGCCACGAGGCTCGCCACTCAGGGTTTTGCGGTTGAGGGTGGCGATGGCCTGGCAGAGTTGCTGTTCCAGGTTGGCGTTGACCAGTACACCGTCGTTGATGGTGAAGTTTGCGCTGCCATTGAGGGTGTCGACCAGTGCCTTCTGGCTGTTGCCGGTGGCGGTCAGATCACTGGCCAGGGTCAGCAGGCCCTTGACCGGCGGCGTCTGCTCCTTGCCTTCGGCCTTGATGAAGTGCTCGACCGGTACCCGGTTGATCCTGGTGTTGATACCGATCTGCGGCACGGCAGGGCGCACGTCGACGTTGCCCTTGGCTTCGAAGGTGCCGTTGTAGAGGCCGCCGCGCAGGGCCTGCAAGGTCAGCAGGCCGCCCTGGCCGGTGGCCTGCAGCTGGGCGTCGCTGATCGGCAGTTTGTCCAGGGTCAGCGAGCCGAAGGCCAGGTCGGCTTGCAGGTCGAGCACGCGCAGGCGGTCGACCGGCAACAGCTTGTCGTCGCTCCAGGCCACCTGGGTCGGGGCGTTGGGCAGCGGTGTGCTGCCGGCACCGGCCACGGCGGTGGCTTCCTGTTGCTGGACCTCGGCCTGGCGCGCGGCGGTGGCGCCCTTGGCCTGTTCGCTCTTGGCTGGCAGGTAGCGATCAGCGTCGAACTTGTCGCCTTTGAGCTGCAGGCGCAGGGCCTGCTTGGCGAAGTCTTCGATGGCGACGCGGCCGGTGAAGGTGCTGTCGTCCAGTTTCAAGGCAAGGTCGGCCAAGGTCAGACTGGTCGGCGTGCCTTGCAGGCGGGTGACCAGCTCCAGCTTGTCGAACGAGGCCGGGTCCTGGGTGGCGGGCAGCGGGTGGCCGATGCCGTCGAGGAAGGTGCGCAGGTTGAACTGGGCGATGGACAGGCCGCCGCTCAGTTGCGGTGCCTTGTCGAGGTCGCGCAGGTTCAGCTCGCCGAGGGCGCGCAGTTGGTTGGCCGAAACTTTCAGGCCGTTCCACGAGGCCACATTGGCCCCCATGTCGACCAGCAGCTGGCCCTGGGCACCGAAGGTGACAGTCTTGCCAGCGGTAGGTTCGCCCGACGTTTCGCCGGTCAGGCGCATGTCTTCGAAGTTGTAGCGTTTTAGCTTGCGGTCGAAGCGCAGTTCGCCTGCCAGCTCGGTGCGGGCCTTGATGGCCGGCTGGCTGGCGCTGAGGAAGGCGCTGGCTTTGACGGCGATATTGGTGCCTTCGTGGACCGGGCCGGTGCTCAGCTGGATGCTTTCGGCGCTGTAGCTCTGGCCGCTCTTGGCGTCGGTGTAGTAAACCCGGGCGTTATTCACGGTCAGGCTGTCGATGTCCAGTTTGACCGCGCGCTCACTGCTGCTTTCAGCAGGTTTTGCGGGTTGCTCGACAGGTGCCTGGGCCGGGGCATTGGCAGCGCCTTCGGTCGGAGCCGGTAGCGGCTTGCCGATGTCTTCCCAGTTGCCGTGGCCGTTCTCGTCACGTGCCAGGGTCAGGTTGAGCCCTTCGACGCGCACATCGCTCATCTGCACTTCGCGGCGCAGCAATGGCAGCACACGTACCGAGAGGCCGAGCATCTGCAGGTCGGCGAAGGGTTCCTTGGGTTTGGTCAGGGTGGCGATGCTGGCTTCGTGCAGCTCCAGGCCCAGCCAGGGGAACAGGCTCCAGCCGATGTCGCCGTTGAGGGTCAGCTCGACGTGGGCCTTGTCACGTGCCAACTGGCGGATCTCGTCTTTGTAGTCGTTGGGATCGAAGAGGTGGGTCAGGGCGAAGCCCAGCGCCACGATGATCAGCAGCAACCCGAGAAGCCCCAGTCCCAGGATTTTGCCGAACGCTTTCATGGGCGAGTCCTTGTAGTCCGTAGTGTGAATTCCGAACGGCTGAGTATAGCGCCGCATGGGTGGGCCCTGCGTATTCGACTAGCGATGCAGGACATTTCCGATGATTGCGGGATTCGACCGTTGTGGTTTCGGCAGTTCCATTTGTGCTGGATGCTTCGCGGGCAAGCCCGCTCCCACAGGATCTGCCCAGCTTTCGAACGCTGTGCTGTACCTGTGGGAGCGGCCTTGCCCGCGAAGAGACCAGTGCAGACGGCGCAGAAATACCGTTTCAGCTGCGCGAAAAATAACGATATCAAATTGCTTTCATGTCATCTGCGAGCTGGTACCCTTGTGCCGCTTTGCGGAGCGGCCGCGACCCATTGTCGCGGGCCGTTGCCCAGGGACAAGGCCAGTTCGCCCTGCGTGCGAGAACAAGAGCCTGGGACGCTATCCGCCAGCACTGTCTACCTACAAAAGGATTGAATCCATGAGCAGTACAATCGCGGCAGGGGGGCTGGCCAGCGCGCCGAGCTTCCTGTCCAAGGAGCGCATCATCGCCCGCCCGGGCTTCAACCGCTGGCTGGTCCCGCCAGCCGCCCTGGCCATTCACCTGTGCATCGGCATGGCCTATGGCTTCTCGGTATTCTGGCTGCCACTGTCGCAAGCCATCGGCATTACCGCGCCTGTCGCCTGTTCGGCAGACATGGGCTTCATCGCCCGCATGTTCAGTGCCGAATGCGACTGGCCGATCTCGATGCTGAGCTGGATCTACACCCTGTTCTTCGTCTTCCTCGGCTGCTCGGCAGCGGTGCTGGGTGGCTGGCTGGAACACGCCGGCCCACGCAAGGCTGGCCTGGTTTCAGCGCTGTGCTGGTGTGGCGGCATGCTGATCTCGGCGATCGGCGTGAAGACCCACCAGCTGTGGCTGATGTGGCTGGGTTCCGGGGTGATCGGTGGTATCGGCCTGGGCCTGGGCTACATTTCGCCGGTTTCGACCCTGATCAAATGGTTCCCGGACAAGCGCGGCATGGCCACTGGCATGGCGATCATGGGCTTCGGTGGTGGCGCGATGGTTGGCGCACCGCTGGCTACCGCGCTGATGGGCCATTTCGGCAACGCGCATGAAGTGGGCGTGTGGCAGAGCTTCGTCGCCATGGCCGCGATCTATTTCGTGTTCATGACGGCCGGTGCCCTGGCTTACCGTGTGCCGCCGACCGGCTGGAAGCCTGAAGGCTGGACCGCCCCGGCGAAGAAAGTCGGCAACGGCATGGTCACCGATCGCCACGTGCATGTCAGCGTCGCCTGGAAGACCCCGCAGTTCGCCCTGGTCTGGCTGGTGCTGTGCCTGAACGTCTCGGCTGGTATCGGCATCCTGGGCATGGCCTCGCCGCTGCTGCAGGAGGTGTTCGCCGGCAAGCTGCTGGGCAACGAGCTGAGCTTCAGTGAGTTGAACGCGGCGCAACTGGCGCAGATCGCCGCCATTGCTGCCGGATTCACCGGTCTGTTGAGCCTGTTCAACATCGGTGGCCGCTTCTTCTGGGCGTCGTTCTCCGACTACATCGGCCGCAAGAACACCTACTTCGCCTTCTTCGCCCTGGGCGTCGGCCTCTACAGCCTGGTACCCAACATGGGCCACCTGGGCAACGTGGCGCTGTTCGTGGCGGCGTTCTGCATCATCCTGTCGATGTATGGCGGTGGTTTTTCCACCGTGCCGGCGTACCTGGCCGACCTGTTCGGTACGCAGATGGTCGGTGCCATCCACGGTCGCCTGCTGACCGCCTGGGCCGCAGCCGGCGTGCTGGGCCCGGTGCTGATCACCTACCTGCGCGAGTACCAGCTGGCGGCGGGTGTGGAGCGTGCAGCGGCATACGACATGACCTTGTATATCCTTGCCGGCCTGCTGGTCCTGGGCTTCGTCTGCAACCTGCTGATCCGCCCGGTGGCCGACAAGTACTTCATGACCGATGCCGAACTGGCTGCCGAGCGTGCGTTGAGCCACGACAAAGGCGCTGACGGTGCCCGTTCCCTGGAGTGGCACGCCGCGCCGGGCAGCCTGCCGCTGGTGCTGCTGGCCTGGGCTGTGGTGGTTGTGCCGCTGGCTTGGGGTGTGTGGATTACCCTGCAGAAGACTGCTGTCCTGTTCCATTGATGTAGTTGCACCGGGGGCGCTTTGCGCCCCCATTCGCGACACAAGGCCGCTCCTACAGGGATTTGCGTTCCCTTGTAGCAGCGGCCTTGTGTCGCGATGGGCCGCAAAGCAGCATCAATTACCCGGTTGTATAGACCTGTAGGCCTGTCCGGCCTCGCAATTCCTTGCCATGCCATATGTCATCCGCGTTTCAAGCGGGCGCGTTCTGGGCCTATAATGGAGCCCTTTTCGCCCAATGATTTTGCGGAGCTGGTGATGGTCGAACGTAAGGCTTCCGTCGAGCGCAATACCCTGGAAACCCAGGTCAAGTGCTCGATCAACCTCGATGGCAGTGGCAAGGCCCGATTCGATATCGGTGTGCCTTTCCTTGAACACATGCTGGACCAGATCGCCCGCCATGGGCTGATTGATCTGGATATCGAGTGCAAGGGTGACCTGCATATCGACGATCACCATACCGTCGAAGACGTCGGTATCACGCTGGGCATGGCATTCGCCCAGGCCATCGGCGACAAGAAAGGCATCTTCCGCTACGGCCACGCCTACGTGCCGCTGGACGAAGCGCTGTCGCGCGTGGTCATCGACTTCTCCGGCCGCCCAGGCCTGCAGATGCATGTGCCCTACACCCGCGCCACCGTTGGTGGCTTCGATGTCGACCTGTTCCAGGAATTCTTCCAGGGCTTCGTCAACCACGCCCTGGTGACCCTGCACATCGACAACCTGCGTGGCCACAACACCCATCACCAGATCGAAACCGTGTTCAAGGCTTTCGGCCGCGCCTTGCGCATGGCCGTGACCCTCGATGAGCGCATGGCCGGGCAGATGCCGTCGACCAAAGGGTGCCTGTAAATGCAGACGGTAGCCGTAATCGACTATGGCATGGGCAACCTGCACTCGGTGGCCAAGGCGCTCGAGCACGTCGGCGCCGGCAAGGTGCTGGTCACCAGCGACGCCGCAGTGATCCGCGAGGCTGACCGCGTGGTGTTCCCAGGCGTGGGTGCGATCCGCGACTGCATGGCCGAAATCCGCCGACTGGGCTTCGACAGCCTGGTCCGCGAAGTGAGCCAGGACCGCCCGTTCCTCGGCATCTGCGTCGGCATGCAGGCGCTGCTCGACCACAGCGAAGAGAACGACGGTGTCGACTGCATCGGCCTGTTCCCTGGCCAGGTGCGCTTCTTCGGCAAAGACCTGAAAGAAGACGGCGAGCACCTGAAGGTGCCGCACATGGGCTGGAACGAAGTCAGCCAGACCATCGACCACCCGCTGTGGCACGACATTTCCGACCGTGCGCGTTTCTACTTCGTGCACAGCTACTACATCAATGCCGGCAAGCCAGGCCAGGTGGTCGGCCGTGGCCACTATGGCGTCGACTTCGCCGCCGCGCTGGCCGATGGCTCGCGCTTTGCCGTGCAGTTCCACCCGGAGAAGAGCCATACCCATGGCCTGCAGCTGCTGCAGAACTTCGTCGCCTGGGACGGGCGCTGGTAATGAGCCGTTCGAAGACCAAAGCCCCGGTCATCACCCTGGCCCCCGAAGAGGAACGCGAGGCGCTCGACACGCTCAAGCGCTTTCTCGAAGACCGCTTCGAGCTGGAGCTTGGGTCATTCGAGGTGGCCGAGGTCCTCGAACTGTTCAGCAAAGAAATTGCACCCCATTACTACAACAGGGCGATTGCCGATGTTCAGCTGCACCTCAAGGAGCGGTTCGAGAGCATCGAAAGCGATCTGTGGGCGCTCGAGAAGCCCTGAAACCCTAAGAACAGACAGGTTCCCAAGATGCTGATTATCCCCGCTATCGATCTGAAGGACGGTGCCTGCGTGCGCCTGCGCCAGGGCCGCATGGAAGACTCCACGGTATTCTCCGACGACCCGGTGAGCATGGCCGCCAAGTGGGTCGAAGGTGGCTGCCGCCGCCTGCACCTGGTCGACCTCAACGGCGCCTTCGAAGGCCAGCCGGTCAATGGTGAAGTGGTCACCGCCATCGCCAAGCGCTACCCGAACCTGCCGATCCAGATCGGCGGCGGCATCCGCTCGCTGGAAACCATCGAGCACTACGTCAAGGCTGGCGTCAGCTACGTGATCATCGGCACCAAGGCGGTCAAGCAGCCTGAGTTCGTCGCCGAGGCGTGCAAGGCCTTCCCGGGCAAGGTCATCGTCGGCCTGGACGCGAAAGACGGTTTCGTCGCCACCGACGGCTGGGCCGAGGTCAGCTCGGTGCAGGTCATCGACCTGGCCAAGCGTTTCGAGGCTGATGGCGTCTCGGCGATCGTCTACACCGACATCGCCAAGGACGGCATGATGCAGGGCTGCAACGTGCCGTTCACCAAGGCCCTGGCCGAAGCCACGCGCATTCCGGTGATTGCTTCCGGTGGCATCCACAACCTGGGCGACATCAAGGCCCTGCTGGATGCCAAGGCCCCAGGCATCATCGGCGCCATCACCGGCCGTGCCATCTACGAAGGCACCCTCGATGTCGCCGAGGCCCAGGCCTTCTGCGACAACTACCAAGGCTGAGGACTGAACCATGGCACTGGCCAAGCGCATCATCCCTTGCCTGGACGTGGACAACGGCCGGGTGGTCAAGGGCGTCAAGTTCGAGAACATCCGTGATGCCGGCGACCCGGTGGAAATCGCCCGTCGCTACAACGAGCAGGGTGCCGACGAAATCACCTTCCTCGACATCACTGCCAGCGTCGACGGCCGCGACACCACCCTGCATACCGTCGAACGCATGGCCAGCCAGGTGTTCATCCCGCTGACCGTGGGCGGTGGCGTGCGCACCGTGCAGGACATCCGCAACCTGCTCAATGCCGGTGCCGACAAGGTTTCGATCAACACCGCCGCGGTGTTCAACCCGGAGTTCGTCGGCGAGGCGGCGGACCGTTTCGGTTCGCAGTGCATCGTCGTCGCCATCGACGCCAAGAAGGTGTCCGGGCCGGGTGAAGCGCCGCGCTGGGAGATCTTTACCCACGGCGGGCGCAAGCCGACCGGGCTGGATGCCGTCGAGTGGGCGAAGAAGATGGAAGGGCTGGGGGCCGGGGAGATCCTGCTGACCAGCATGGACCAGGACGGTATGAAGAATGGCTTCGACCTGGGCGTGACCCGCGCCATCAGCGATGCGCTGGGGATTCCGGTGATTGCCTCGGGCGGTGTGGGTAACCTGCAGCACCTGGCTGACGGGATTCTGGAAGGGCATGCCAGCGCGGTGCTGGCGGCCAGCATCTTCCACTTTGGCGAGTACACGGTGCCTGAGGCCAAGGCCTACATGGCTTCGCGCGGGATCGTCGTTCGCTGAAACATTGATTGGGGCTGCTTTGCAGCCCATCGCGGATAAATCCGCTCCTACAGGGACCACGCAGGCTCAATACCATGCGCGATCCCTGTAGGAGCGGATTTATCCGCGATGGGCCGCAAGGCGGCCCCAATTGCATCAGCCGTGGGTCTTGCCGAGCAGTGCGTGGTAAAGCTCGGTATCCCCAAGAATCCCCACCACCTTGTCGTTTTCCTGCAGCACCAGCTTGTTGCCCGTCTGGTAACGAATCTGCAGCGCCTCGCGCATGCCAATGTCGGCATGCACCAGCGTCGGCTTGCGCCCAAGCCCTTCCACGGACTGCCCCGGTGCCCAGTTCTGCATGTCCAGCCCGTTCTGCCCCTGGCGTGCACGCTTGATCGAATTCCCTTCACCCAGGTCCAGCCACGAATCGCCACCCGGGTCCAGGCATACCGAACCGTTCACCCGCTTGCAGTTGTCCAGGCTGCGCATCAGGCTGC
The DNA here is from genome assembly GCF_044749325.1 of Pseudomonas sp. NPDC089428. NCBI lineage: Bacteria > Pseudomonadati > Pseudomonadota > Gammaproteobacteria > Pseudomonadales > Pseudomonadaceae > Pseudomonas > Pseudomonas sp. NPDC089428. The sequence goes on along the minus strand of NZ_JBIVHT010000002.1, from coordinate 168,263 downwards.
GCCCGCACAACACGTTCAACGGGTTGGTGTGGGCGACGAAGGTACGCACGTACTCGTCGGCCGGGTTCAGCACGATCTCTTCCGGCTTGCTGTACTGGATGATCCGCCCGTCTTTCATGATGGCGATGCGGCTGCCCAGCTTCAGGGCCTCGTCGAGGTCGTGGCTGACGAACACGATGGTCTTGCTCAGCTTGGCCTGCAAGCCCAGCAACTCGTCTTGCAGGCCCTGGCGGATCAGCGGGTCGAGGGCCGAGAACGGTTCGTCCATCAGCAGGATGTCGGCATCCATCGCCAGCGCCCGGGCCAGGCCCACACGCTGCTGCATGCCGCCGGAGAGTTCGTCTGGCTTCTTGTTGCGCCATTGGGTCAGGCCGACCAGTTCGAGCTTCTCATCGACCAGCTTGCGCCGTTCCTTTTCCGGGCGACCCTGCATTTCCAGGCCGAAGCTGATGTTTTCGCGCACCGTCAGCCACGGCATCAGGGCGAACTTCTGGAACACCATGGCGATGCGCTTGGTGCGCATCATCTTCAGTTCTGCCGGGGTGCAGTGGGCGATATCGATGTGCTTGCCTTCATGCTCGACGAACAGCTTGCCGCGGCTCACGGTGTTGAGGCCGTTGATGCAGCGCAGCAGGCTCGACTTGCCCGAGCCGGACAGGCCCATCAGCACGCAGATCTCGCCTTTCTTGATATCCAGATTGGCCTTTTCCACACCGACCACCAGGCCGGTCTGCTTGAGGATCTGCTCGCGGGTCTGGCCCTTGTCCAGCAACGCCAGCGCTTCGCGCGGCTTGTTGGAGAAAATGACGTCGACGTCTTCGAATCGAATGATGCTCATGCCTCACCCCTTACCGGCAGTTCCGGTTGCTTGCAGATACGGTCGAGCATGATCGCCAGCAGCACGATCGCCAGGCCCGCTTCGAAGCCCAGGGAGATATCGGCGGTGTTCAGTGCGTTGACCACAGGTTTACCCAGGCCATCGGCGCCCACCAGGGCGGCAATCACCACCATCGACAGCGACAGCATGATGCACTGGGTGACGCCGGCGGCGATGCTTGGCATCGCGTGCGGCAGTTCGATACGGGTGAGCAGCTGGCGGCGCGAGCAGCCAAAGGCCTTGCCGGCGTCCATCAGCTCTTGCGGCACGTCGCAGATGCCCAGATAGGTGAGGCGGATTGGTGCGGCGATGGCGAACACCACCGTCGAGATCAGCCCCGGCACCACGCCCAGGCCGAACAGGGTAAGGGTCGGGATCAGGTAGACGAAGGTCGGCACCGTCTGCATCAGGTCGAGCACAGGGCGCATGGCGGTGTAGAACATCGGCTTGTGCGCGGCGACGATACCCAGCGGCACGCCGATGGCCACGCAGACCACGGTGGCGAAGGTCACCTGGGCCAGGGTCTCCATGGTTTCCTGCCAGTACCCCAGGTTGAGGATCAGCAGGAAGGAGAGGGCGACGAATGCGGTCAGCGCCCACTTGCGTTGAATGAGATGCGCCAGGGCGGCGAACAGGGCGATGAGCACGAACGGGTTGAAGAAGGTCAGGGTACTGGTGACGCCATGGATCATGAACTCCAGGCCTCGGGCAATGGCGTCGAAATAGTTCGCGCCATTCTGGGTCAGCCATTCGACGAACGACGCGATGTACTGACCCAGGGGTATTTTCTGATCGATAAGCATGATAGCGAGCTTCCACCTGCAAAGATTGAAATCAGTCCGGGGCGGGCACGGTCCCGCCCCGAGGTAGCGCTATGACGTGTTGCGTTACTGCGCCAGCTTGGCCTTGGCCGCCTCAAGGCCCGGCTTGCCATCCACGGTGGTGACGCCCGCCAGCCAGGTGTCCAGCTTGCCGGGGTTGTCCTTGAGCCACTTCTTGGCGGCCGCCTCGGGCTTCATCTTGTCGTCCAGGACATAGCCCATCATGGTGCTTTCATCCTTGAGCTCGAACGACAGGTTCTTCAGGAGCTGGCCGACGTTGCTGCATTCCTGCACATAGCCCTTGCGGGTGTTGGTCAGCACGGTGGCTTTGCCGAAGTCGGGGCCGAAGAATTCGTCCCCGCCAGTCAGGTACTGCATCTTGAAGCGGGTATTCATCGGGTGCGGTTCCCAGCCCAGGAACACCAGCGCCTCGCCGCGTTTCTGCGCGCGGTCGACCTGCGACAGCATGCCGGCCTCGCTCGACTGCACGATCTTGAAACCAGCGTCCTTGAGGCCGAAGGCGTTCTTGTCGATCATGCTCTGGATGGTGCGGTTGCCATCGTTGCCGGGCTCGATGCCATAGATCTTGCCGTCCAGTTCCTTCTTGAACTTGGGAATGTCGCTGAAGTCCTTGAGCCCCTTGTCATACAGCGCCTGGGGCACGGCCAGGGTGTACTTGGCGTTTTCCAGGTTGGCGCGCACGGTCTCCACGGTGCCGGCGTCACGGTACTGCTTGATGTCGTTCTCCATGGTCGGCATCCAGTTGCCGAGAAACACGTCCAGGTCCTTGCCGGTGGCCAGCGACTTGTAGGTCACCGGTACCGAGATCATGGTGGTGTGGGTCTTGTAACCCAGTGCTTCGAGCACAACGCTGGTGGTCGCCGTGGTGACCGTGATGTCGGTCCAGCCGACATCGGAGAAGCGTACCGTCTGGCACTGCTCGGGTTCGGCGGCCTGGGCCAGGAACGGTGCGGACAGCATCGCAACCAGCAACAGCGAGGGTGAACCTTTCATGGATGGACTCCTGTGATTTTGTCTTCGGGTTCGCTTGGGTCGCCGGGCTTTCTCAGGGTCCGGTCGACCAGGCCTGCAGAGGGCAGGATGCGTGGCCGTGCTTTACGAGTCGCTTTTGATAATCCTCCAGCGCCGGGCAATCGCCTACTGGTGGGGTCGTAACCAGTACGGAACGGGTCGCATCCAGTACGGGCGATGTCGTTTATGAGTTTTTCCACCCCTGTAGCCGCATTTTTGCGTCACCACGCCGCTCGAAAACGGCGCGAAGGTGGCCGAAAAGGCTGCGGCGCTGCTGGACAAAAGTACGTCGGTTGCAGACGGCGAGGGGGTAGGCAAAAGCCCGATGATGCGTGCATTCGTGGCGGCTCGCAGCTTCAGCCTAGCAGTTGCCCCGCCCTGCGCATGGCGCGCAGAGACAAGCCCAGCAAGAGGTGATTCGACAATGGCCATCAGCGTGTTCGACCTGTTCAAGATCGGTGTCGGGCCTTCCAGCTCCCACACCGTCGGCCCCATGCGTGCCGGCGCCCTGTTCGTCCAGGGCCTGCGTGAGCGCGGCGAGTTGGAACAGGTGCAAAGGATCGAAGTGCGGCTATACGGTTCGCTGTCGGCCACCGGCATCGGCCATGGCACCGACAACGCCACCATCATGGGCCTGATGGGCGAATGGCCGGATGCCATCGACCCGACCCAGATCGTCCCGCGGATCGCCGACCTGCGCGAAACCAATACCCTGAAGCTGGATAACCGCCTGCCCATCGAGTTCGTCTGGGCCCGCGACATGCTGCTGCTGGACGAGAACCTGCCGTACCACCCCAATGCCATGACCCTGATCGCCGAGGGCGCACAGGGCGAGCTGCACCGTGACACCTACTACTCGGTCGGTGGCGGTTTCGTGGTCGACGCCGCCCAGGCTGCCAGCGGCGTGCTGGATGCCGACCAGACAGTGCTGCCGTACGATTTCAACAGCGCCGCCGAACTGCTGCGCCTGTGCAAGCAAAACGACCTCAGCGTGTCGCAATTGATGATGGCCAACGAGAAAGTCTGGCGCAGCGAGGAAGAGATCCGCGCTGGCCTGCACAAGCTCTGGGAAGCCATGCAGGAGTGCGTCAACAACGGCCTGAAATACGAAGGCACGCTGCCCGGCGGGCTCAACGTGCGCCGCCGCGCTGCCAAGCTGCACCGCAGCCTGCAGGAGATCGGCAAGCCCAACGTGATCGGCTCGACCATGAGCGCCATGGAGTGGGTCAACCTGTTCGCCCTGGCGGTCAATGAAGAGAACGCCGCCGGCGGGCGCATGGTCACCGCGCCCACCAACGGCGCGGCCGGTATCATCCCGGCGGTGCTGCACTACTACATGCGCTTCAGCGATGCGGTGGACGAGTCCAGCGTGGTCGACTTCTTCCTCGGCGCCGCCGCAGTGGGCATCTTGTGCAAGAAGAACGCGTCGATTTCCGGTGCTGAAGTCGGCTGCCAGGGTGAGGTCGGCTCGGCCTGCGCCATGGCCGCTGCGGGCCTTGCCGAAGTGCTTGGCGCGACGCCGGCGCAGGTGGAGAACGCCGCCGAAATCGCCCTGGAACACAACCTCGGGCTGACCTGCGACCCGGTCGGCGGCCTGGTGCAGGTGCCGTGCATCGAGCGCAACGCGATTGCTGCAGTGAAGGCGATCAATGCCGTGCAGATGGCCCTGCGCGGCGATGGCGAGCACTTTATCTCCCTCGATCAGGTGATCCGCACCATGCGCGATACCGGCGCCGACATGCATGACAAGTATAAAGAGACCTCGCGCGGTGGCCTGGCGGTCAGCGCCATCGAGTGTTGAGTTTTTGAGCCAGCCTCAAGGGCCTCATCGCGGATGAATCCGCTCCTACAGGGTATGCATGATCTTGTAGGAGCGGATTCATCCGCGATGGGGCCCTTGAGTGTTTTAAGTGCGTCGCGCCCTGTTTCAGTGCATGGCCCAAGCTGACCAATCGTCGGCTGTCGCTATCAGTGTGGGCATTGTCGGTGACACTCAAGAGTGTCGTTTCTGGGCAACCTGGATTGCGCGTGTCACCAAATTGCTCAGCCGTTACACGCAATGCGCTAGCACGGCGCTTTGCGAAGACTTGCCAACTCGATCGAAGTGCCTGATTTGCCGAATGAAGGCGTCGTTTTCAGGTTTTTTCGGATGGCCGTTCAATTTCAGGCACGACCCTTGCGTTGAGATTGGCAGCAAGCCCCTGCACATGAACCTGGGGCCATAACAAGAAAATCAGTGCCCGCCTGAGGCACACCCAGCATTTGTGTGAGGAGAAATCGCGATGACGTCGTACACCTCCGGGAACCCAACCCAGAACCGCACAGCACCCCAGTCCATCGGGTTTCTTCTATTGGACAATTTCACCCTGATTTCCCTGGCATCGGCGGTTGAGCCGCTGCGCATGGCGAACCAGCTGTCCGGCCGCGAGCTGTACCGCTGGCACACGCTGACCGCCGATGGCGGCCAGGTGTGGGCCAGCGATGGCCTGCAGATCACCCCGGATGCGGCGATGCACAGCGCGCCGCCGATCGACACGGTGATCGTCTGCGGCGGCGTGGGTATCCAGCGCAGCGTCACCCGTGAACATGTCACCTGGCTGCAGGCCCAGGCGCGTCAGTCGCGCCGCCTCGGTGCGGTGTGCACCGGCAGCTGGGCGCTGGCCTGCGCAGGCCTGCTCGACGGCTTCGATTGCAGCGTGCACTGGGAATGCCTGGCGGCGATGCAGGAGGCCTTCCCACGGGTGAACATGAGCACCCGCCTGTTCACCCTCGACCGTAACCGTTTCACCAGCTCTGGCGGCACCGCGCCGCTGGACATGATGCTGCACCTGATCAGCCGCGATCACGGCCGCGAGCTGTCGGCGGCGATCTCCGAAATGTTCGTCTACGAGCGCATCCGCAACGAACAGGACCACCAGCGCGTACCGCTCAAGCACATGCTCGGCACCAACCAGCCGAAGCTGCAGGAGATCGTCGCGCTGATGGAGGCCAACCTGGAAGAGCCGATCGACCTCGACGAACTGGCGGTGTATGTGTCGGTGTCGCGTCGGCAGCTCGAGCGGCTGTTCCAGAAGTACCTGCATTGCTCGCCATCGCGCTATTACCTGAAGCTGCGGCTGATCCGCGCACGGCAGTTGCTCAAGCAGACGCCGATGTCGATCATCGAAGTGGCCTCGGTATGTGGCTTTGTCTCCACGCCGCACTTCTCCAAGTGCTACCGCGAGTACTTCGGCATTCCGCCGCGTGACGAGCGTGTTGGCTCCAACACCGCGCAGCAGGTGGCGATGATGCCGATTCCGCAGGCCATGACCCTGTCGCCGCACAGCGGCCCGATGGCGGCCCTGAGCCAGGCGCGCAACGAGTCGACCTTTGCAAGTGTAAGGCTCTGAAACAGAGCTGGCCCCTTCGCGGGCAAGCCCGCTCCCACAGGTTACGGCACCGCTTTTGAATGCGGTGCACTACCTGTGGGAGCGGGCTTGCCCGCGAAGGGGCCAGTACAGGAAAAATCGGTCAGGCGCGTTTATTAAACTGTGCCAAAGCCGGCAACAGTTGTTTGTCGATGGCTTGGCGTACCGCCGGCAGGATCGTCGCGCTACCGGTATACATCTGCTCCACCATCCCCTTCAGCGCCCGCGCATTGGGCTCGGTCAAACCGCGTACCACCGCTTCGCAGGCCTGCTCGGCACTGGCCCCGGCGGGAATGTCGAACCCGCGTGCGCGCAGGTGGCCTGCCAGGTCGTCCTGGTCAATCAAATCCGCATGCATCATGGCTGTTGTCCCTTTTATCGCTAAGAGAGTGCTGCTGTGATTTACGACCGATTCTGTGACGACGGCGACATGCCCGCAACAACAGAATGCCGGCATGGCTGCTTTGGCTAAGAACAGGTCGTTCCCGGCTAAATCGACCTGGCAGGAACTGCGCACACTCAAGCCATCTACCGCAATGGAGGGTTTGGTCACCCTCGTCATGCACAGTGGATGTTGCTCGCTCTTGGCCCCGGATGCTCACGGCTTTCCGGGGTTATTTTTTGTCTGGTCAGCCAGGTAGTTGCAGGACGCGGCCGACAAACTCCGCAGCCGGCAGGTCGCGCTGGCTATCCTGCAGGCTTTGCAGCAACGTCACGCTGCGCTCGCCGAACGGCGCCGACTTCGGCCCGGCCAGGTCCACATGCAACAGCATCTGCTCGCTGGCAGCCAGCACCTCGTCGAACCCGGCCCGGTGCAGGCTGTGATAGACATGCAGGCGCTTGCGATCGAAGCCGATGATCTGCGTCTGCACCCACACCTCGGTACCCAGCTTCACCTCATGCAGGTAGTTGATGTGCGCCTCCAGGGTGAACAGCGAGTTGCCGCTCTGCCCGCGGCTGTCGGCATCCAGGCCGATGCGCTCCATCAGCGCATCGGTGGCGTAGCTGAAGATCAGCAAATAGAAGGCATCGCGCAGGTGCCCGTTGTAATCGACCCAGTCCTCCTGGACCGGGGTACGGTAGGTGATCAGTGCGGGCATCGTGTGCTCCTCAGTCGCCGAAACTCATGCCATGGTTGGCCTTGCTGGTTTTCACGGCTTCCAGCACCGCCAGTAGCGTGTCATCACGATAGCGCTCCAGCGCGGCGATGCTGCGCTCGCCCAACTGATCCGACGTACCGTCCACAACATCGTCGATCAGCTTGTCGGTCAACTCCGGTGCCGGCAGGTAGGTCCAGGGCAGTTTCAGCGCCGGGCCGAACTGCGACATGAAGTGGCGCATGCCAGCATCACCACCGGCCAAGGTGTAAGTGAGGAAGGTGCCCATGAACGACCAGCGCAGGCCGGCGCCAAAGCGGATGGCATCGTCGATCTCGCCGGTCGTCGCCACGCCGTCATTGACCAGGTGCAGGGCTTCGCGCCACAGCGCTTCGAGCAGGCGGTCGGCGATGAAACCGGGGACTTCCTTGCGCACATGCAGCGGGCGCATGCCGAGGGCGGTGTAGATGGCTTTTGCTGCCTCGATGGCTTGCGGTGCGGTGCGGTTGCCGCCGACGATCTCGACCAGCGGCAGCAGGTACACCGGGTTGAACGGGTGGCCAACCACGCAGCGCTCTGGGTGAGTGGACGACTCGTAGAACTCGCTGGGCAGCAGGCCTGAAGTGCTGGAGCCAATGATCGCTTCAGGTTTGGCGGCAGCGCTGATCTTGGCGTGCAGGTCGAGCTTGAGGTCCAGACGCTCTGGCGCGCTTTCCTGGATGAAATCGGCGTCGCGCACGCATTCCTCGATGGTGGCAACGAATTTCAGCCGGTCCTGCGACGCACCTGGAGCCAGGCCTTGCTTCTCCAGTGCCGGCCAGGCGTTGGCGATGCGCTTGCGCAGGGCCTGCTCGGCGCCGGGGGCAGGGTCCCAGGCGACCACGTCCAGGCCATGGGCCAGGGCGCGGGCTACCCAGCCGCTGCCGATCACGCCGCTACCCAGGGCGGCGAAGGTCTTGATCTCGGTGATGAAGGGCATATCGAGTCCTCGGGGTGAACAGAACTATTGGGACGAGCGCCAATCTTTGTGGGAGCGGGCTTGTCCCGCGAAGCAAGCGACGCGATGGTGCATGGCATGGCACCGGCTGCGCCGGTGTTCGCGGGGCAAGCCCGCTCCCACAGGATTTGTGGCGCTGCTGCAATCGTTGTCAGGGATCAGCGGCGCTTGAGGTTCATTTTTTCCCGGCCTTCTGCCGGGCTGAGCACGCGGCCACCCATGCGGGTGATGATCTCGGCGGCGCGTTCCACCAGTTGGCCGTTGCTGGCCAACACACCACGGTCCAGGTACAGGTTGTCTTCCAGGCCTACGCGCACGTTGCCGCCGAGCAGCACGGCCTGCGCGGCCATCGGCATCTGCATGCGGCCGATGCCGAAGCCGGCCCAGGTGACGTTGGCCGGCAGGTTGTCGACCATGGCCTTCATGGTGGTGGTGTCGGCCGGTGCGCCCCACGGGATGCCCAGGCACAGCTGGAACAGCGGGTCTTCGAGCAGGCCTTCCTTGATCATCTGCTTGGCGAACCACAGGTGGCCGGTGTCGAAAATTTCCAGCTCGGCCTTCACCCCCAGTTCGGTGATGCGCTTGGCACCGGCGCGCAGTTGCGCAGGGGTGGAGACGTAGATGGCGTTGCCGTCGCCGAAGTTGAGGGTGCCGCAGTCGAGGGTGCAGATTTCCGGCAGCAGGGCTTCGACATGGGCCAGGCGCTCCAGCGGGCCGATCAGGTCGGTACCGGGGCCGAATTCCATCGGCGATTCACCCGGGCCGATTTCCAGGTCGCCACCCATGCCGGCGGTGAGGTTGACGATGATGTCGACGTCGGCCTCGCGGATGCGCTCCATGACTTCGCGGTACAGCGCCACGTCGCGGCTGAAACGGCCGGTCTGCGGGTCGCGGACATGGCAGTGGACCACGGTGGCGCCGGCCTTGGCGGCTTCCACGGCGGATTCGGCGATCTGTTTCGGGGTGACCGGGACCAGGTGGCTCTTGGCGACCGTGTCGCCAGCGCCGGTGAGGGCGCAGGTGATGATGACGTCGTGGTTCATGGCGGTTCCTTGTGTGGTCTGGGGTGGCCATTTCGCGGGCAAGCCCGCTCCCACAGGGTTCTCGGTGAACCCTGGTGAGCGCTATTGCTGTGGGAGCTGGCTAGCCGGCGATGAGGCCTTGTCAGTTGGCGGTGAGCTTGAGATTGTCCGCCGCAGGCTTGCCATCGAAGGTGGTTACACCCTCAAGCCAGCGGGCCTTGTCCTGGGGGTGATCCTTGAGCCACTGGCGGGCCGATTCCAGCGCGTCCTTGTGGTCGAGCAGCGGCTGCATCATGCGGCTCTCGTCCTCGGCGCTGAAGTTCAGGTTGGCCAGCAGGCGGTGGGCGTTGGGGCAGCGTTCGGCGTAGTCCGGGGCGGTCACCGTCCATACCGTGGCACGGCCTTCGTCCGGACCCAGCGCATCCTGGCTGTCGCCCAGGTAGGCCATGTCGATGTTCACGTTCATCGGGTGCGGCGCCCAGCCGAAGAACACCACCGCTTCCTTGCGCCGTACGGCGCGGTCGACGGCGGCGAGCATGCCGGCTTCGCTGGACTCGACCAGCTGGAACTTGCCCAGGTCGAACTGGTTCTTGCTGATCATCGCCTTGATCTGGGTGTTGGCGCCGGAGCCGGGCTCGATGCCGTAGATCTTGCCGCCCAGCTCTTTCTCGAACTTGTGGATGTCGGCAAAGGTCTTCAGGCCCTTGTCATACAGGTACTTCGGCACGGCGAGCGTGGCGCGGGCGTCTTCCAGGCTGGGTTTTTCGAGGACCTTGACCTGGTTGGCGTCGACGAACGGGGTAATGGTCTGGGTCATGATCGGGTTCCAGTAACCCAGGAACATGTCCAGGCGCTTGTCGCGGATACCGGCAAAGATGATCTGCTGCGAGGCGCTGGTCTGCTTGGTCTGGTAACCCAGGCCGTCGAGCAGCACCTGGGCCATGGCGCTGGTGGCAATGACGTCGGTCCAGTTGACCACGCCCAGGCGTACGTTTTTGCAGGCCGCTGGCTCGGCGGCGAAAAGCGGGGTGGAAGCGATGCTGCTCAGGGCAAGGGTCAACAGACTGCGGCGGATCAAGCTGTGCATGGTGGCTCTCCATCGGCAGGGCATTTTTTATAGGTTTCGGCCTCTCTGGGCCGTGTGAACACGCTACGCTGCTGCCAGGGTGGAAAATCGCACCCTGGCGACCAACAATTGCACGGAGGCGACCACCTTTGCCGGGGAGCACGCAATGCCGCAAATCATTCATTTCCTGCTGTTGCCGGGGTTTTCGGCGATGGGGTTCATCAGTGCCCTCGAGCCTCTTCGCGTGGCTAACCGTTTCAATGGCCCTTCTTATCGCTGGCAGGTGCTGAGCCTGGACGGTGGTGCGGTGCAAGCCAGCAATGGCATGTCAGTGAACGCCGACGCAGCGCTGGGGGCAGCCGAGCCGTGTGGCATTCTGCTGATCGTGGCGGGTTTCGACCCGTTGGCCTGCTATGGGCCGGCACTGCAGCAAACGCTGCGGCGCCTGGATCACGAACGGGTGATCCTCGGCGGCATCGATACCGGCGCGGTGGTACTGGCCGAGGCCGGCCTGCTCGATGGCCATCGCGCTACCCTGCACTGGGAAGCGTTGGACGCGTTCAAGGAAAACTACCCGAGCCTGCAGGCGACCCAGGAACTGTTCGAAATCGACCGGCGGCGTATCACGTGTGCCGGCGGTACCGCTTCGATCGACCTGATGCTCGACCTGATTGCGCAATCCCATGGCAGTGAGCTGGCGGTGCAGGTGTCGGAGCAGTTCGTGCTCGGCCGCATCCGGCCACGCCAGGATCACCAGCGGATGCAGATTGCCTCGCGCTATGGCATCAGCAACCGCAAACTGGTGCAGGTGATCGGTGATATGGAAAAGCATACCGAGCCACCGCTGAGTACATTGGATCTGGCGGCGCGAGCCATGATCACCCGGCGACAGCTGGAGCGCCTGTTTCGGTTGTACCTGAATGACACGCCGAGTGGCTTTTATCTCAGCTTGCGTCTGGACAAGGCACGTCAGCTGCTGTGCCAGACGCAGATGAGCATTACGCAGGTCAGCGTGGCGTGTGGTTTCGAGCTGCCGTCTTACTTCACCCGCCGTTACAAGCGACGCTTTGGCCGCTGCCCACGTGAAGAACGTCAGGCGCTCAAGCCACAATTGCCGGATCAGAACTGATCGAGGTCGGACAGCGCTTGAAGGCGGCTTTCGACTTGCATTCGCCGCGCCTCGAAAGCCCGGGCGTCGAGTTTCGCGCCCAGGTGGTCCAGATGCAGGATCAGGCGCGTCCGAGGAGCATCCGGGTCGGTCGCACAGCATAAGTGAAAAACGATTGCCATCTGGCTACCACAGTCATCCAGGTCAAATTCGATATGCATGTGCGAGCTGGCCGAGGTGCTGCGCAGCAGGGCGAGGTCTGGCTGCTGCAAACCATGGAGCATGTCGCTGGCAACCCGTTCGAACTTGAGGTTGCGCTTCTGGGGGGCGGGAATCCAGCCGGTGAAGACATCTTGAAACACGGCATCCGTGGGGACGAAGCTGATGTTCTTCGTCGTCCGTTCGATCAGTTCGACACCGTTGTCTTCCAGGCCCCGCAGAAAACGGCTGAACCAGCGCTCGCCGTCTTGCTGGCGATCGTGAGCCCGGTTGGCTTCAAGTTGTGCCAGACGCAGGCAGGCATGAAGGTCATCGTAGGGTTGCGCGGCGGGTTCTGTGGGCATGTTTTTGGCCCTCGCTGCAAATGTTGGAAGGGAATCCCGGCGCCGCCAGGGCGACGCCAGGTCCAGGTCCAGGTCAGATGTCCAGTGCCAGGATGTCGAACGCCTGGCTGGCCAGCTTCAGCCTCACGGCTTCGCGCATGGCGTTGAAGTGGCGAACACTGAACGAGCCTTGCTGCGATGCCCGGTAGACACGGGTGTTCGACTTGTCGATGAGGCGACCGGCAGAGCCAGCAGCTTTTTCAGCTTTGTCATAACTGAGCTGAACGCTGGTCATGTGCATGATCGGCAGCCCTTGCGGGGACATCTCGCAGGCCGAAATCTGAATGGTGCTGGATTTGCCCGAAACACTCAGGCTGCTCTCTTCGAGCAGTTGCTGCGCCTTTGGCGTTTTCACGATCACCTCGAAAGAGCGCTTCACACAACGGCTCAGTCGATGGGTGCTGCCGATCTGCACGGTGACGATTTCAGGCGCCAGGGTGGCCAGCGTGTGGGTGTCCTTGTCGAGGGCTTCTTCGACATGGGCGGCGCCGGTCAGTGTCCAGCCGAACTTGCCCAGGCCGTCGTTGTAGAAGTTGTACCACTCGCGTTGTTGGGTTTCCTTGTCGAACTTTTTGTTTGCCGACAGGTTCATCAGGCGCATGCCATCCAGTACGTCTTCGGCAACGCTGGCAGGTACATCCGGGGCAAAGATGCAGACGGTGTTGGCGACCATGACGGCGCGTTCTTCGCCTTCCTTCTTCAGGGCAGCGATGGCGCTGTCCATGTCGGTTTTGCTGATGTTGGAGGTCATATCTTGGATTCCTGTTCAGTACAGTCCGGCGCCTCGGGTGAGGCGCTAGGGATGCACTGTGGTTCGGAACGCCAAGACCGATAAGCCGAAAGCTTTTCCCGTTCAGCCGAAGCTTCTACTGCTGGCCAATCGACTGCAGGTACTCCGAGCGGTCATCACTGCGCTGCGCCACGCAGGTATCCCAGGCTGCCTGGTACGCTTTGCTGCCTGGCTTTTCGGCATAGGTCTCGACCTTGCAGTCGGCATCCCGCAGCTGCGTCCACAGTTTCTCGGCGGCGTCCATGCGCCCGACCAAGGCAGTGGCCTTGTCGCCTTCGTCGGCATACTGGTCGCGAATGCGCTGGATCAGGTCGTCATACGCCGATTTCAATTCGCGCTCGGCGGTCTGCTTGTTGAAGGCCGCGCAAGCGAAGGTCTGCTGGTCGCTTTCGACGTTGTCGCACGGGGTGCTTTCTTCCTCACCGGCGTGGGCGCCCGAGACGACCGCCAGCAGTACCAGCCATGCCATTGATTTCATCCGTTTTCTCCTCAACAAGGCTGACGAATCGGCTGGATTCTCGCTCAGCCGCAGACAAGACGATAGCTCTCTGACGAAATGTTCATGAAACGGCGCCAAATGTCGTTATCGAGACTGTCTCTCATCGCCAGACAGCGCGCCAGAGGGCGCGATGTCGCGCATTGACGCTTTCGGCAAACCCCCTGTCGTTTTTGCATCGGGGCGTCGCAGGGCACAGGCATATGCTGGCCCCAAAGCGCCGGCAGAAGATTCGGCGCGACCCATATCAACAAAGGGGACAGCCTGATGAGCCCAGCCGAACTTCACGCCGACAGCATCGTCATCGACGGCCTGATCATTGCCAAATGGAACCGCGAGCTGTTCGAGGACATGCGCAAAGGCGGGCTGACCGCGGCCAACTGCACGGTGTCGGTCTGGGAAGGCTTCAAGGCAACTGTCGACAACATTGCCGCCAGCCAGAAGCTGATCCGCGAAAACAGCGACCTGGTGATGCCGGTGCGCACCACCGCCGACATCCGCAAGGCCAAGGAACTGGGCAAGACCGGCATCCTCTTCGGCTTCCAGAACGCCCACGCGTTCGAAGACCAGATCGCCTACGTCGACGTGTTCAAGCAGCTGGGCGTGGGCATCGTGCAGATGTGCTACAACACCCAGAACCTGGTCGGCACCGGTTGCTACGAGCGTGATGGCGGCCTGTCGGGCTTCGGCCGCGAGATCGTCGCCGAAATGAACCGTGTCGGTATCATGTGCGACCTGTCCCACGTCGGCTCCAAGACCTCCGAGGAAGTCATCCTCGAATCGAAGAAGCCGGTCTGCTACTCCCATTGCCTGCCTTCTGGCCTGAAGGAACACCCGCGCAACAAGTCGGACGAAGAGCTGAAATTCATCGCCGACCACGGCGGCTTCGTCGGCGTGACCATGTTCGCGCCGTTCCTGGCCAAGGGCATCGACTCGACCATCGACGACTACGCCGAAGCCATCGAGTACACCATGAACATCGTCGGTGAAGACGCCATCGGTATCGGTACCGACTTCACCCAGGGCCACGGCCAGGACTTCTTCGAATACCTGACCCACGACAAGGGCTACGCCCGCCGCCTGACCAACTTCGGCAAGATCATCAACCCGCTGGGCATTCGCACTGTCGGCGAATTCCCCAACCTCACCGAGACCCTGCTCAAGCGCGGCCATTCCGAGCGCGTGGTGCGCAAGATCATGGGCGAGAACTGGGTCAACGTCCTCAAGGACGTCTGGGGCGAGTAAGCCGCTCTCCAAGCCTGATAGCCCCTGCCAGCAACGCCGGGGCACCCACATAAAAATTTTATGGAGTTGAGTTTCCATGGCCAAGATCGCCCCGCAATTGCCAATCGAAGTCGACAGCGAGACCGGTGTCTGGACCAGCGACGCCCTGCCGATGCTGTATGTGCCGCGCCATTTCTTCGTCAACAACCACATCGGCATCGAGGAAGTGCTGGGCGCCGACGCCTATGCCGAGATCCTCTACAAGGCCGGCTACAAGTCCGCCTGGCACTGGTGCGAGAAGGAAGCCGAATGCCATGGCCTGGAAGGCGTGGCGGTGTTCGAGCACTACATGAAGCGCCTGAGCCAGCGCGGCTGGGGCCTGTTCGAGATCCAGGACATCGACCTGGATAAAGGCACCTGCAGCGTCAAGCTCAAGCACTCCGCGTTCGTTTATGTCTATGGCAAGTGCGGCCGCAAGGTCGACTACATGTTCACCGGCTGGTTCGCCGGCGCCATGGACCAGATTCTCGCTGCCCGTGGCAGCAAGATCCGCACCGTGGCCGAACAGGTCTACGGCGGGTCGGAAGAAGGCCACGAAGATGGCCTGTTCGTCACAAAGCCGTTGTAAGCCGGAGATAGCGTCATGGCATTCGAAGCAATGTTCCAGCCGATCCAGATCGGCAAACTGACCATCCGCAACCGCGTGCTCAGCACCGCGCATGCCGAGGTCTACGCCACTGACGGCGGCATGACCACCGACCGCTACGTGAAGTACTACGAAGAGAAGGCCAAGGGCGGCATTGGCCTGGCGATCTGCGGCGGCTCCTCTGTCGTCGCCATCGACAGCCCGCAGGAATGGTGGTCGTCGGTCAACCTGTCGACCGACCGCATCATCCCGCACTTCCAGAACCTGGCTGACGCCATGCACAAGCATGGCGCCAAGATCATGATCCAGATTACCCACATGGGCCGTCGCTCGCGCTGGGACGGCTTCAACTGGCCGACCCTGATGTCGCCGTCGGGTATCCGTGAACCGGTGCACCGCGCTACCTGCAAGACCATCGAGGTCGAAGAGATCTGGCGCGTGATCGGCAACTACGCACAGGCTGCGCGTCGTGCCAAAGAGGGCGGCCTGGACGGCGTGGAATTATCGGCTGTGCACCAGCACATGATCGACCAGTTCTGGAGCCCGCGGGTCAACAAGCGCACCGACGAATGGGGCGGCACCTTCGAGGGCCGCATGAAGTTCGGCCTGGAAGTGCTCAAGGCCGTGCGTGCCGAAGTTGGCGACGACTTCTGCGTGGGTATGCGCATCTGCGGTGACGAATTCCACCCCGATGGCCTCAGCCACGAGGACATGAAGCAGATCGCCGCCTACTACGACGCCACCGGCATGATCGACTTCATCGGCGTGGTCGGCTCGGGTTGCGACACCCACAACACCCTGGCCAACGTCATCCCCAACATGAGCTACCCGCCGGAGCCGTTCCTGCACCTGGCGGCCGGCATCAAGGAAGTGGTCAAGGTTCCGGTGCTGCACGCGCAGAACATCAAGGACCCGAACCAGGCTACGCGCATTCTGGAAGGCGGTTACGTCGACATGGTCGGCATGACCCGCGCGCACATCGCCGACCCGCACCTGATCGCCAAGATCAAGATGGGCCAGGTCGACCAGATCAAGCAGTGCGTCGGCGCCAACTACTGCATCGACCGCCAGTACCAGGGCCTGGATGTGCTGTGCATCCAGAACGCCGCGACCTCCCGTGAATACATGGGGGTGCCGCACATCATCGAGAAGACCACCGGGCCCAAGCGCAAGGTCGTCATCGTCGGTGCCGGCCCTGCCGGCATGGAAGCAGCCCGCGTGGCGGCCGAGCGCGGCCACGACGTGACCGTGTTCGAGAAGAAGGACCAGATCGGCGGGCAGATCACCATCGCCGCCAAGGCGCCCCAGCGCGACCAGATCGCCGGTATCACCCGCTGGTACCAGCTGGAGTTCGCCCGCCTGAAGATCGACCTGCGCCTGGGCACCGCCGCTGACGTGGCGACCATCCAGGACCTGCGCCCGGACATCATCGTGCTGGCCGTGGGTGGGCATTCGTTCCTGGAGCAGAACGAGCACTGGGGCGCCGCCGAAGGGCTGGTGGTCAGCAGCTGGGATGTGCTCGACGGCAAGGTCGCGCCGGGCAAGAACGTGCTGGTGTACGACACCATCTGCGAATTCACCGGCATGTCGGTGGCCGACTTCATCGCCGACAAGGGCAGCCAGGTCGAGATCGTCACTGACGACATCAAGCCGGGCGTGGCCATGGGCGGTACCACCTTCCCGACCTACTACCGCAGCATGTACCCGAAAGAAGTGATCATGACCGGTGACATGATGCTGGAAAAGGTCTATCGCGAGGGCGACAAGCTGGTGGCGGTGCTCGAGAACGAGTACACCGGCGCCAAGGAAGAACGCGTGGTCGACCAGGTGGTGGTGGAGAACGGCGTGCGTCCTGACGAGCAGCTGTACTACGCGCTGAAGGAAGGTTCGCGCAACAAGGGCCAGATCGATGTGGAGGCGCTGTTCGCCATCAAGCCACAGCCGATCCTCAGCCAGCCGGGCGAGGGCTACCTGCTGTACCGCATCGGTGACTGCGTGGCCCAGCGCAACGTGCATGCGGCGATCTACGACGCCTTGCGCCTGTGCAAGGACTTCTGATCGGTCTGTCGGCACACACCGGCCCCTGTGGGAGCGGGCTTGCCCGCGAAAGCTTCAGCACGAACAACTTGGTTGTCTGACCTGACGCATTCGCGGGCGAGCCCGCTCCCACAGGGCTGGTGCAGGATTCCAGGGGCCTGAACCCCTAGCAACCGCTGTTGTGGGAGCCTCCCATGTTGAACACCCTTCTACCCATCCTGCTGTTCGCTGCCCTTGGCCTGGCAGTGCTCGGCGCCCTGCGCCGGGTGCGCATGTGGCGGCGCGGCCGGCCGTCCAAGGTCAACCTGATCGGCGGCCTGCTGGCCATGCCGCGGCGCTACCTGGTCGACCTGCACCACGTGGTCGAACGCGACAAGTACATGTCCAAGACCCACGTGGCCACCGCTGGCGGCTTCGTGCTGTCGGCCGCGCTGGCGATCCTGGTGCACGGCTTCGGCCTGCAGAGCAAGATTCTCGGCTACGCGCTGCTGGTCGCCACGGTGATCATGTTCACCGGGGCCATCTTTGTCTTCAAACGCCGCCTGAACCCGCCTTCGCGCCTGTCCAAGGGCCCTTGGATGCGCCTGCCGAAGAGCCTGCTGGTGTTCGCCGCCAGCTTCTTCATCGCCACCTTGCCGGTCGCTGGCATCCTGCCGGCCAACACGGGCGGCTGGGTGTTGGTCGGCATTCTCGGCCTGGGTGTGCTGTGGGGCGTGTCTGAGCTGTTCTTCGGCATGACCTGGGGCGGGCCGATGAAACACGCCTTCGCCGGCGCCCTGCACCTGGCCTGGCACCGCCGCGCCGAACGCTTTGGCGGCGGCCGCTCCACCGGCCTCAAGCCGCTGGACCTGGAAGACCGTAACGCGCCATTGGGCGTGGAAAAACCGGTGGACTTCACCTGGAACCAGCTGCTCGGTTTTGACGCCTGCGTGCAGTGCGGTAAATGTGAAGCCATGTGCCCGGCGTTCGCCGCGGGCCAGCCGCTGAACCCGAAAAAACTCATCCAAGACATGGTCATCGGCCTGGCCGGTGGCACCGATGCGCAATTCGCTGGCAGCCCATACCCAGGCAAACCGATCGGTGAACACGGCGGCAACCCGCACCAGCCGATCGTCAACGGCCTGGTCGATGCCGAGACGCTGTGGTCATGCACCACATGCCGTGCGTGCGTCGAGGAGTGCCCGATGATGATCGAGCACGTCGATGCCATCGTCGACATGCGCCGCCACCTCACGCTGGAGAAGGGTGCGACCCCGAACAAGGGCGCCGAAGTACTGGAAAACCTGATCGCCACCGACAACCCGGGCGGCTTCGCCCCGGGCGGGCGGATGAACTGGGCGGCCGACCTCAGCCTCAAACTGCTGTCGGAGGTGAAAACCACCGAAGTGCTGTTCTGGGTCGGCGACGGTGCCTTCGACATGCGCAACCAGCGCACCCTGCGTTCGTTCGTCAAAGTGCTCAAGGCCTCCGGCGTGGACTTCGCCGTGCTCGGCCTCGAAGAGCGCGACAGCGGTGACGTGGCGCGCCGCCTGGGCGATGAAGCGACCTTCCAGCAACTGGCCAAGCGCAACATCCAGACCCTGGCCAAGTACAAATTCCAGCGCATCGTCACCTGCGACCCGCACAGCTTCCATGTACTGAAGAACGAGTACGGAGCGCTGGGCGGCGACTATGAAGTGCTGCACCACAGCACCTACATTGCCGAACTGATCGAAGCGAAAAAACTCAATCTTGGCCAGCACAAGGGCGGCAGCGTCACCTACCACGACCCGTGCTACCTGGGCCGCTACAACGGTGAGTACGAAGCCCCGCGTGCGGTGCTCAAGGCGCTGGGTATCGAAGTGCGCGAAATGGAGCGCTCGGGCTTCCGTTCCCGTTGCTGCGGTGGTGGTGGCGGTGCGCCGATCACCGACATCCCCGGCAAGCAGCGTATCCCGGACATGCGCATGGACGATATCCGCGAAACCAAGGCCGAGCTGGTGGCCGTGGGTTGCCCGCAGTGCACCGCGATGCTCGAAGGCGTGGTCGAACCGCGCCCGCAGATCAAGGACCTCGCCGAGCTGGTGGCTGATGTGCTGATCGAAGAGGAAACTCCCGCGGCCCCAAAGTCGCCAACGGTTAAACGCGAACCTGCGGAGGTGCATTGATGAGCGATATTATCCGCCGCGATCCACGCGCCGAGTGGATCGCCCGTAACCGTCTGCATCCGCTGCACGCGGCGATGCAGACGCAACAGACCCGCTGGATGGGGCCCAACGGCCTGGTCCGCAAGAACCCCCATGCCATCGCCGCAGGTTTCATCGGCCCGGCCGGGCTCAAGCGCATCGACCGCAGCGGCGCCCAGCAGGGCACCGGTGTCGGCGGGCGGCGTACGGCGGCGGCCGAAGTGCAGCTGCCGCTGCACCAGGTGCCAGCGCCGGCGTTCTACATCGCCGTGGTACCGGACATGGTCGGCGGCCGCCTGAGCAGCCACGACCGCGACCTGCTGGGCCTGGCCCACGGCCTGGCCGGCAGTGACGGCGCAGTGCTGGCGGTGGTGTTCGGCGAACACAAGGAAAGCAACTTTTCCACTGCCGGTGTCGATCGCCTGCTGGTCCTCGAAGGCGAGGAGTTCGAAGGTTATGCACCGGAGCAACTGGTGCAGGGCCTGCGCGCTGTGGATAACCAGTTCACCCCACGCCACTGGCTGCTGCCAGACAGCCGAACCGGTGGCGGCGAACTGGGCCGTCGCCTCGGTGCGTCCCTCGGCGAACGCCCGGCGACGCGGGTCTGGCAGGTCAAGGACGGCCAGTGCATCGGCCGCGCCGGTGCCGGCCAGCAAGACCTGCAACGCGCCGTGCCACGCCTGATCCTGGGCGCGGCGGAGTGTGCCGAGCCGGTCAGCGAAACCCGTCACGAAGCGCTGCCGGTGGAGTTGTCCACAAGCGTGGTGCGCAGCTTGTCGCGCATCGAGGACCTGGGCTCGGTGGCCGTCGACCCGGCAACCATCGCCATGGCCGAAGCCGAGTTCATCGTCTCTGGCGGTAACGGCGTCAAGGACTGGGACCTTTATCACAAGGCTACTGCAGCCCTCGGCGCCACCGAAGGCGCCTCGCGGGTGGCGGTCGACGACGGCTTCATGCCGCGCAACCGCCAGGTCGGTGCTACCGGTACCTGGGTCACGGCACGGGTCTACGTGGCTGTCGGTATCTCCGGCGCGATCCAGCACCTGCAGGGCATCGGCGCCTGCGACAAGGTGGTGGCGATCAACATGGACCCGGGCTGCGACATGATCAAACGGGCCGACCTGTCGGTGATTGGCGACAGTTCGGCGATTCTCAAGGCACTGATCGAGGCTGTGGACAACTTCCGCAGCGGCGGCCAGCGCGACGCGGCATAAGGGCACGAGCATGAGTACGAAAGTGATCAGCCTGGTTTCCATCGGTGCCCACCCCAGCTCCGGCCGCGCCCGCCGCGCCGAGCAGGATGCCCGCGCGGTGGAGCTGGGTTTGCAGCTGGCTGGGGATAACTTGCAGGTGGTGCATGCCGGCGACCCGCGTGAAGAGACACTGCGCGCCTACCTGGGCATGGGCCTGGACCATCTGGATGTGCTGGAACAACCGGCCGGCGCCGATGTGCTGGGCGTGCTGGGTGATTATCTGCGCGATGCTGGCGCCCAACTGGTGCTGACCGGCAGCCAGGCCGAGACCGGTGAAGGGTCGGGCATGCTGCCATTCCTGCTGGCCGAAAAACTCGGCTGGCCTTTGGTGGTGGGGCTGGCCGAAGTGGAGTCGATCGACAACGGTACTGCCCAGGTACTGCAAGCGCTGCCACGTGGTCAGCGGCGCCGGCTGAAGGTACGCCTGCCGCTGCTGGCGACTGTGGATAACGCCGCGCCAAAGCCGCGCCAGAGCGCATTTGGCCCGGCTCGCCGGGGTGTGCTGGCGGCGCGCAATGTGGCGATCGTCGAAGATGAACTGCTGGCGGACGCCGAGCTGCAGCCGGCACGGCCACGGCCCAAGCGGCTCAAGGTGATCAAGGCCAAAAGCGGTGCGGACCGGATGAAGGCGGCCACGGCCAAGGCCAGTGGCGGTGGTGGCAAGGTGCTGAAGGATGTTTCTCCACAGGAA
This sequence comes from Pseudomonas sp. NPDC089428, assembly GCF_044749325.1. Taxonomy (NCBI): domain Bacteria; kingdom Pseudomonadati; phylum Pseudomonadota; class Gammaproteobacteria; order Pseudomonadales; family Pseudomonadaceae; genus Pseudomonas; species Pseudomonas sp. NPDC089428. Next base: position 146,932 of record NZ_JBIVHT010000002.1, on the reverse strand, counting down.
GGCGCCGAAGCCATCCTGAAGCTGCTGGTGGAAGAGGGCGTACTGCGCTGAACCTGGTGCTGTTTGTGGAAGTGGCTTTGGGTCGCGAGAGGGCTGCACTGCAGCCCTGGGACTTTTGCCGATACGCCCGATAACGCGATCACTGCGCGGGCTTATCGCGACGCAAGTCCGCTTCCACAAAAAAGCGCTATTGCCTGACCACGTTGAACGCCCAGTTTGCCAATCCTTTGGTGATCGGCTCGAACCACACCTGCTGCCCGGTCAAAAGTTCCCCATTCTGCGTGGCACAGCGCAATACCAGATAGTTCCAAGCCCGCCCCTCGGCCTTGATTACTCCCATCCCATGGCGATTATCAAACCACTTCACAGTCCCTGCGAGGCGGCTGTGCATAAGTCACTCCCGAATAATGGCCAAGTAGTAGCCCACACTGAATCACACGGGGCAATCGGGCGAAACTGGCAAAAATGATAGGTACTCCACTTTTTGCCCACGGAATCTGTTCGCGACTGTGTGGATAAAGTGTTTGCGCTTCGCTACAGGCCTTGTATTCCAAAGGCTGTGTCGGAATGCTCAATAAATGATCAGTGACATGAAGGTTGAAAGCGGGCTGCCGTCGGATGGGGGCGGCCACGTTTCCCACAATCACTGTTGGCGGCTCTGTGGATAAACTGTTTGGTAACCGCTGAAGGCCCCGAAATCATTGGGCTGAAATACATTGGTCAGTAAATGATCAAAGTCGTTTATTTACACCGGAAGCCAGCTTTTTCAGGCACTTGCGTTGCTTATCCACAATGATTTTCGCGGCTGATGGGATCTGCACACAAAATCTGTTGGCGCTTCTGTGGACAAGGTGTTCGGGAGGGGCTACAAGCCTTTAGATCAGAGGCTTTGAACGTTTTGATCAATTATTGATCAGCAGCGGTCGGCGTGCGGGCTGCACGCTTTGCTGTCGGTATTCTCTAGAGGTTCAGGTAAACCTGTGGATAACATGTGATGAAGCTCTGGATCGTCATGTAAAACGCCACGGCGAGGGTAACCCGGCCGTGGCGTTCATTACTGCAGCGCCGTTACTGCGCCTTTACTTCCTTCAGGTAGGGCGCCGGCTCTGCGCCCAGGTTCTCCAGCACACGCTGGCTGTACCAGTCGATGAAGTTCACCACCCCGAACTCGTAGGTCTTGGAGTAAGGGCCTGGTTGATAGGCAGTGGAGTTGATCCCGCGCTGGTTCTCTTCGGCCAGGCGACGGTCCTGGTCGTTGGTGGCATCCCACACCTTGCGCATGTGCTCAGGGTTGTAGTCCACACCTTCCACGGCATCCTTGTGCACCAGCCATTTGGTGGTGACCATGGTCTCCTGGGCGCTGATCGGCCACACGGTGAACACGATCATGTGGTCGCCCATGCAGTGGTTCCACGAGTGCGGCAGGTGCAGGATGCGCATCGAGCCGAGGTCCGGGTTCTTGATGCGGCCCATCAGCTTCTGGCAGGCCTGCTTGCCGTCCATGGTCATCGACACGGTGCCCTTGAGCAGCGGCATGCGCACGATGCGGTTACGCAGGCCGTGGCTCTTGTGCAGGTACGGGATCTTCTCGGCTTCCCAGGCGGCAGCGGAGGCAGCCACGTGGTCCTTGAAGGCCTGGTCGGCGCGCGGGTCGTTGGTGTCGTCCCACTCCAGCAGGGTTTGCAGCAGTTCTGGGTGCGAACCGGAGCAGTGGTAGCACTCGCGGTTGTTTTCCAGTACCAGCTTCCAGTTGGCCTTTTCCATCAAAGTGGTCTGCACCGCCACCTTGGTGTTCTCCATGTCGTACGGTTCCATGTAGTGTTCCAGGGTGGCCAGGAACTCGTCGATGGCAGGTGGGTTTTCCGCCAGGCTGATGAAGATGTAGCCGCCGGCTACTTTCACGTTCACAGGCTTGAGGCCGTACTCCTTCATGTCGAAGTCGTCGCCCATTTCGGTGCCCGCGAACAGCAGGCGGCCGTCCAGCTCGTAGGTCCACTGGTGGTAGTGGCAGACCAGCTTGGCCACCTTGCCTTTATCGCTGACACACAGGCGCGAACCGCGGTGGCGGCAGACGTTGTGGAAGGCGTGCACCTTGCCTTCAGCGCCACGCACCACCAGGATCGGGTTCTTGCCGATCTGCAGGGTGATGTAGTTGCCCTTGGCCGGGATCTCGCAGGTCATGCCGGCGATCAGCCATTCCTTCTGGAAGATCTCCTCCATGTCGATCTGGAACAGACGCTCGTCGGTGTAGAACGGCTGGGGCAGCGAGTAGGTGCGCTCGCGGGTCTGCAGCATCTCGGCGGTGGCCTTGCGTGCAGGTTCCAGTGGATCGCCCAGGCTCAGGGTTGCGGTGACGTCCATCGTGTATTCCTCGGGGCCGTGTGCGGCCGGCAAAAGGTGGCTAATCGTTGTTGTGGTGCCGCAAGGCTGTCTGTCGCAAAACAGCAGGTTCTTTTGCCGTGGAGTGTGCGTCCGAAGACGCCATGAACCGTATCCATGGGCGACATGGCCGATTTGAATTACGACGCGCCAGCCCTTGTGGCGCGGGGCTGGTCGCGATAAGCACGCCGATGTCGCTGGCAGGAATGTACGTCGTCTTCAGCTTGCGCATTATCCAAGCCATAAAAAGGGCCATAGTCGGCCGCTGGAGATGAACATGTCCGATACCTTCCTCAATCCGGTCACCACCCAGACCTGGGCCAACGGCCGCCACATCGTGCGCTGCGTCAAGGTCATCCAGGAGACCTGGGACGTGCGCACCTTCTGCTTCATGGCTGACCAGCCGATCATGTTCTTCTTCAAGCCCGGGCAGTTCGTCACCCTGGAGCTGGAAATCGAAGGCAAGCCGGTGATGCGCTCTTACACCATCTCCAGTTCGCCGTCGGTGCCCTACAGCTTCTCGATCACGGTCAAGCGTGTACCTGGCGGGCTGGTGTCCAACTTCCTCCACGACACCATGCACGAAGGCGCCGAGCTGCCGGTGCACGGGCCGGTGGGGTTGTTCAACGCCATCGATTTCCCGGCGCCGAAGGTGCTGTACCTTTCGGGCGGCGTGGGCATCACCCCGGTGATGTCGATGGCGCGCTGGTTCTACGACACCAACGCCAACGTCGACATGGTGTTCGTGCACAGTGCCCGCTCGCCGAAGGACATCATCTATCACCGCGAGCTGGAACAGATGGCCTCGCGCATTCCCAACTTCAGCCTGCACATCATCTGCGAGAAGCATGGGCTGGGTGAGCCTTGGGCGGGTTATCGCGGTTACCTGAACCAGCGCCTGATGGAGCTGATCGCGCCGGACTACATGGAACGCGTGGTGTTCTGCTGTGGCCCGACGCCGTACATGAGCGCGGTGAAGCGCATGCTCGAAGCGGTCGGCTTCGACATGAAGAACTACCACGAGGAATCGTTCGGCGCGACGCCGGCAGAGGCCAAGGCCGATGCGGTGGAGCATGCCGAGCAGGCGGCCGATGCACCGGAAGTGGATGCTTCGGACCTCAACCTGGTGGAATTCATCGGCAGCGAGAGGAGCATCCGCGTTGCTCCGGGCGAGACTGTGCATGCGGCGGCGGCGAAAGTTGGGCTGATGATCCCGAAAGCCTGCGGCATGGGTATCTGCGGGACCTGCAAGGTGCTCAAGCTGGGTGGCGAAGTGGAGATGGAGCACAACGGCGGGATTACCGAGGAAGACGAAGCCGAGGGCTACATCCTGTCGTGCTGCAGTGTGCCGAAAGGGGACGTGCGGATCGATTACTGATCCAGCGGCCAGTCTGGGTTTTTCGCGGGCAAGCCCGCTCCCACAGGATCACCGCTCTCTTCAAGACTGCGGTGAACCTGTGGGAGCGGGCTTGCCCGCGAATGCTTTCAGGTGCGGAAGCGGGCGACCAGACTGTTAAGGTCCACCGCCAGGCGCGACAGCTCGGCACTCGCCGCGCTGGTCTGATGCGCCCCGGTAGCACTCTGCACCGACAGGTCGTTGATGTTCACCAGGTTGCGGTCCACCTCCCGCGCCACCTGGGCCTGTTCTTCGGCCGCACTGGCAATCACCAGGTTACGCTCGTTGATCTGCGCCACGGCGGCAGCAATGGTGTCCAGCGCCATGCCGGCTCCCTTGGCGATGTTCAGCGTCGACTCGGCGCGCTCGGTGCTGGTGCGCATCGATTCCACCGCCTCTTCGGTACCGCCCTGGATGCTGCCGATCATGCGCTCGATTTCGCTGGTCGACTGCTGGGTGCGGTGGGCCAGTGCCCGCACTTCATCCGCCACCACGGCAAAACCACGCCCGGCCTCACCCGCGCGTGCCGCTTCGATCGCAGCATTCAGCGCCAGCAGGTTGGTCTGGTCGGCCAGACCGCGGATCACATCGAGCACCTTGCCGATGTCGCGCGATTGTTCGGCCAGGTGAGTGATCAGCTTGGCGGTGCCCTGAACGTCCGTGCTCATGCGCTCGATGGCGCCCACGGTTTCCATCACCAGGTCGCGGCCGTCGCCGGCCGAGCGGCTGGCTTCGCTGGAGGCCTCCGAGGTGCTGACCGCATTGCGCGCGACTTCTTCCACGGCGCTGGTCATCTCGGTGACGGCGGTCGCTGCCTGTTCGATTTCATTGTTCTGCTGTTGCAGGCCGCGGGCGCTTTCGTCGGTGACGCAGTTCAGTTCCTCGGCCGCCGAGGCCAACTGGGTGGCGGAACCGGCGATCAGTTGCAAGGTGTCGCGCAGCTTGTCCTGCATGCGGGCCATGGCGCCTTGCAGCCGGGCTGCTTCGTCGGTGCCTTCGGCGCGGATGACCTTGGTCAGGTCACCGTCGGCCACCTGTTCGGCGGCCTGCAGTGCTTCTTCGATCGGTTTGACGATGCTGCGGGTCAGCAGGAACGCGCAGAGGAAGGTCAGGGCAGTGGCGGCAACCAACAAGCCGATTACCAGGGCGAACGCGCTGTTGTACTGGTTGGCGGCGGTTTCATTGGTGGTGCGGGTCTGCTCGGTGTTGATCTGGACCAGGGTCTCCATGACCTTGTTGATCTGTTCGGAGTTGGCCAGCAGGTCGCGATTGAGCAGGTCACGCAGTTCGTCCAGGCGGTCGGCCTGGCTCAGGCTGCGCATGCGTGACTCGAGCTGGCGATACTGGTTGAGCAGCTGGGTGTACTGCTCGAAGGCAGCCCGCTCGTCGGCTGCCGTGATCATTGGCAGGTAGGCCTGGCGGGCACGGTCGATCTGGGCGTTGCGCTGGTCCAGCAGATTGAGGGTGTCGCGCTGGGTTTCCGGTTCGCGGTTGAGCAGCAGCCGGTAGGACAGTGTGCGCATGCGCAGGTTGAGCGCAGCCAGTTCATCGAGCGTCTTGATGCTGGGCACGCTGTTTACTTCGATGGTCACGCCGGCCTGTCGGATGTTGCCCATCTGCATGAGCGAGAAGATACCAAGGCCGAGCATGAGGGCGCCGATCAGAGCGAACCCGAGCAACGCGCGCGGGGCGATGTTCATGTTGCGTAGTGACATGGAGAGAGTCCAGGGAGGATGTGAGGAGGCGCGGTCCGTGCGACGGAATATGACCTACCTGTCTATCGGTCGTGACTGATCAGTCTTGAGGATGAACAGTTGAAAGTTTTCAGCTCACTGTCCGGTTACCTGACCGGCGGTTGACCCAGGTCGGAACAAGGGGCCCGATACCCTGTCAATCTGCGGGGTAGAAACCTTAAGAATCCGATATTTAATGGCGGGGGCTCACGCTTTTCTTTATCGTGTGCGCCCTTTGCAACAACCCGAGATAGACCCATGCTGGAAGCCTCCCTGAATCAACTCGAGCAACTGGTCAGCGACCTGATGCAGAAAAACGCTCAACTCACCGAGCAGAACACCACCCTCGGCCAGGCACTGGCCCAGGCCAAGGAAGAGAACGAAACCCTGCAGCTGTCGCTGATGGAGCAGGAAGAGAAACACGGCGCCACCGCTGCGCGCATCCAGGCGCTGGTCGAGCGCGCCAGTGCAGGCGTCGTCGGCGCATGAGACTGCAAGCGCAGCCGATCAATGTCGTATCGATCCTCGGCAGCGACTATTCGATCAAGGCGCCCGAAGGCCAGGAGGAAACCCTGGCGCAGGCGGTGCGGATGCTCAACACCGCCCTGGCCGAGACCAAGCGTTCGTACCCGACCCTGATCGGCGACAAGCTGCTGGTTCTGGCCGCGCTGAATCTGTGTTCCAAGCAGGTCGAACTGCAGAAGGAACACCAGCTGACCCTTGAGCGTACCCAGGCGCAGATCGACGCCACGGTGGACGCCATCGTCCGGACCATCGCCGAACAGTAAGTATTGGTACTGGCCCTCTGTGGGAGCGGGCTTGCCCGCGAATACGATGGTGAATCCGCCGCCGCATTCGCGGGCAAGCTCGCTCCCACATGATCGGCGTTGTTGTTCCAGATCACTGGATTAACTGAATACGCAAGTGTATACACTTACCGCAAAACAATAATTAGCGGGGAGCATGGGCATGCGTATCTGGCGTAAGAGCATCCAGTGGCAATTGATCGCGAGCATGGGCGCCGCCCTGTTGGCGAGTATCCTGGTGGTGGTGGTCATCTTCACGGTGGCGCTCAACCGCCTGACCGAACGTTACCTGGTCGATACGGCCTTGCCGGCCAGCATCGAAGCGATCCGCAACGATATCGAGCGCATGCTCGGCCAGCCTTTGGTGGCCGCGGCCGACATCGCCGGCAACACCCTGCTGCGCGACTGGCTCGCGGCGGGTGAAAACCCCGCCGAGGCGGCTCGCTTCGTCGAATACCTGGAAGCCTCCCGGCAACGTAACCAGGCCTTCACCACCATGTTCGCCGCCACCAGCACCGGTCACTACTACAACGAAAAGGGGCTCGACCGCACCCTGAGCCGTACCAACCCCAAGGACGCCTGGTTCTACGGCTACATCGACAGCGGTGCCGAGCGCCTGATCAACATCGACATCGACGGTTCCACCGGCGAGCTGGCGCTGTTCATCGACTATCGCGTGGAAAAGGCCGGCAAGCTGGTGGGTGTGGCCGGCATGGGCTTGCGCATGAGCGAGTTGTCTAAGCTGATCCACGACTTCAGCTTCGGCGAGCATGGCAAGGTGTTCCTGGTGCGCAACGACGGGCTGATTCAAGTGCACCCGGATAACGCCTTCAGCGGCAAGCGTCAGCTGGCCGAGCAGGTTGGCGACGAGGCGGCGAAAGCGGTAATGGCCCAGGCAGGCAAGTTGCAGAGCAGCCGCTTCAGCCGCGATGGCGAAACCTATGTTGCCCTTGGCCTGCCGCTGCGTGACCTCAACTGGACCTTGGTGGCCGAGGTGCCTGAGTCGGAGATCTACGCACCGATGCGCCATGCGGTGTGGCTGACCAGCCTGATCGGTGGCGCGGTGGCGTTGATCTCCTTGCTGCTGGTGGTGGTGCTGGCGCGCGGGCTGGTGCGCCCGATCCGTCGCGTCACCGCCGCGCTGGTACAGATCGGCAGTGGCGGTGGCGACCTCAGCCACCGTCTGGATGATGCCCGCCAGGATGAACTGGGCGACCTGGCCCGTGGTTTCAACCGCTTTCTCGACAGCCAGCGCAGCCTGATCGGCGAGGTGCTGCGTACCAGTGAGCGCCTGCATCAGGCCGTGGGGCAGGTGGCCCAGGTGGTGGATAACACCGCCGAACGCTCTGGGCGCCAGCAGGAAATGACCGAGATGGTCGCCACCGCTGTGCACGAGATGGGGCTGACCGTTCAGGACATCGCCCGCAATGCCGGTGATGCGGCCGAGGCTTCGCAGTCGGCCCGCGACGAAGCGTTGCAGGCCCGAGAGGTGGTGCGGCGCTCGATCCAGGGCATCGAAGGTATGTCGGGTGATATCGGCAAGGCAGCTGATGCGGTGAGCCAGTTGGCTGAAGAAGTTGCCTCGATCGATGAAGTACTGGCGGTGATACGCAGCATTTCCGAACAGACCAACCTGCTGGCGCTGAATGCCGCCATCGAAGCGGCGAGGGCGGGGGAGATGGGCCGTGGCTTTGCAGTGGTGGCCGATGAAGTACGAACCCTGGCACGGCGCACGCAGCTGTCGACCGATGAAGTGCAGCAGATGATCCAGCGCCTCAAACATGGCGCGGGCTCGGCGGTGAGTTCGATGCAGGCAGGGCAGCAGGCGACCGGCAGTGGCGTGGAGTCGAGCCAGCGTACTGGCGCCTCGCTTGGTGCGATTACAGACCGGGTAGAGCATATCAGCGACATGAACCACCAGGTGGCCACGGCGACCGAGGAACAGTCGGCGGTAACTGAAGAGATCAACCGGACGGTGCAGGGGATTTCCGACCTGGCGCGAGAGACTGCTGTCGAGGTGCAGGGGTGCCGCGAAGAATGCCAGGCGTTGCGAGGGTTGGCCAATGACCTGGCTCGGCAAATGAGCGGATTCAAATTGTAAGGTGAACGCTCATCATTGCGGTGGGCACCACGGCGCAAGGTTGCTCGTACGCCCCGAGCAGCCTTGCGTATGCCGGATTAGCTGTTCGTTATTAGACTGTTTGAGGTTTGTTAATGAAATAGTCGACGGTGATGTCATCTTCGCTGAAGATATGGATTTCAACGAGGGGAGACGAGTTGTTAATATCGAGGCCTTTGAACTTGAATTTCGCTTGCGAAGTAAAAGCCGCTACGTCGGCGGCATCTGTGAAGAGGTAACGATCGTCCTCGATGTAAATGGTCGCTGATACATCATTAGTCCGGTTTTCAAGGGGGGCTGGTGAAATGTGATTGCTTGGGGTGAGTTCAAAAGTTTGAGTGACTAATTCTTCATCGCCGGTTACGGAAATGGTTGAAACTTCTCCAGTAAGTGAGTCGTTATCAGAGGCGATTCGTACGTAGCTTCCGATTTTTAGCGATGCTAAATTTTTTATGGCTTCACGGTTGTTGGTGATTTCAATCGTTTTGTTGGTAGTCTTGAATTTCAAAGTTGTGCTCATGGGTAAGTCCCTCAAGAAGGTTAGTTCTGATTTACGAAGAAACTACTACTTTCGAGATTGATTTTTACTCCATGGAGCTGGCAGCGCAACTGACAAAACTGATAGTTGTTAGTTCCAGGTGTAAGCGTTAGGGCTGTAAGCGAGACCAGCACAATTGAATGTCGACTGAGGTGAGTATTCAGGGTCGGGGCAGGGAAAGCAGCGGTACTCACCGCCGCTGCCCACACTGTCCGCGTCATGCACTTAATATGTTGCGGATATCCGCCGCCAACTCGCGCACCCGCTCTTCCTCGGTATCCCACGAGCACATGAACCGTGCCCCACCACTGCCAATAAAGGTATAGAACCGCCACCCCCTGCCGCGCAGCGCTTCAATCGCATGCTCCGGCATTTGCAGGAACACGCCGTTGGCCTCCACCGGGAACATCAGCTCCACCCCCGGCAAGTCACTCACCAACGACGCCAGCAATTGCGCGCAATGGTTGGCATGGGTGCCATGGCGCAACCAGGCGCCATCCTCCAGCAGCCCGACCCACGGCGCCGACAGGAAGCGCATCTTCGACGCCAGTTGCCCGGCCTGCTTGCAGCGGTAGTCGAAATCTTCGGCCAGCTGGCGGTTGAAGAACAGGATTGCCTCGCCCACCGCCATGCCGTTCTTGGTACCGCCAAAGCACAGTACATCGACGCCGGCCTTCCAGGTCAGCTCAGCTGGGCTGCAGCCGAGGAACGCGCAGGCATTGGTAAAGCGCGCGCCGTCCATGTGCAGGTTCAGGCCCAGCTCCTTGCAGGTGGCGCTGATCGCCTTGAGCTCGTCGGGGCGATAGACGGTACCGACCTCGGTGGCCTGGGTAATGGTGACCACCCGCGGCTTGGGGTAGTGGATGTCCTGGCGTTTGAGTGCCACTTCGCGGATCGATTGTGGTGTCAGCTTGCCGTTGACGCTGGGTGCAGTGAGTAGCTTGGAGCCGTTGGAGAAGAACTCCGGCGCGCCGCATTCGTCGGTTTCGACGTGGGCGGTCTCGGAGCAGATCACGCTGTGGTAGCTCTGGCACAGCGAGGCCAGGGCCAGGGAGTTGGCGGCGGTGCCGTTGAAGGCGAAGAACACCTCGCAGTCGGTTTCGAACAGCTTGCGGAAGTATTCCGAGGCGCGCTCGGTCCACTGGTCGTCGCCGTAGGCGCGGTCGTGGCCGTGGTTGGCCTTCTCCATTGCCGCCCAGGCTTCGGGGCAAATACCGGAATAGTTGTCGCTGGCGAATTGTTGGCTCTTATCTGTCATGACACTGTCCTGTGAACGACGCAGAACAGCACTCTAAACCATCGATTCAGCGGTTGCCTATACAAGCTGTGCATGGGCTTGTTTCCGTGTTCTCAGGACCGGCCTCTTCGCGGGCAAGCCCGCTCCCACAAGGTTTGTGGCAGGCCCTTGCACAGGGGTTGGCCCAGACCTGCGCGGTCCTTGTGGGAGCGGGCTTGCCCGCGAAGGGGCCAACACCGCAACGAATGTCGTAAACGCGCCATTGCAAGGCGTGCGCAGGCATCTGACCCGCCCCGGCCAGTCATAACATCGCCACAAAGGGCCACAGTGCCCCACGACAAAAAACGATCGCTGCCGGGAGATACACGATGTTCAGCAAGCAAGACCAGATCCAGGGTTATGACGATGCACTGCTGGCGGCGATGAATGCCGAAGAACAGCGTCAGGAAGATCACATCGAGCTGATCGCTTCTGAGAACTACACCAGCAAGCGCGTCATGCAGGCCCAGGGCAGCGGCCTGACCAACAAGTACGCCGAAGGCTACCCGGGCAAGCGCTACTACGGTGGCTGCGAGCACGTCGACAAGGTCGAGGCACTGGCCATCGAGCGCGCCAAGCAGCTGTTCGGTGCCGACTACGCCAACGTCCAGCCGCACTCCGGCTCTTCGGCCAACGGCGCCGTTTACCTGGCCCTGCTGCAGGCCGGTGACACCATTCTCGGCATGAGCCTGGCCCACGGCGGCCACCTGACCCACGGCGCCAAGGTGTCGTCCTCGGGCAAGCTGTACAACGCTGTGCAATATGGCATCGACACCAACACCGGCCTGATCGACTACGACGAAGTCGAGCGCCTGGCCGTCGAGCACAAGCCAAAGATGATCGTTGCCGGTTTCTCGGCCTACTCCAAGACCCTCGACTTCCCACGCTTCCGCGCCATCGCCGACAAGGTCGGTGCGCTGCTGTTCGTCGACATGGCCCACGTGGCCGGCCTCGTTGCCGCTGGCCTGTACCCGAACCCGATTCCGTTCGCTGACGTGGTGACCACCACCACCCACAAGACCCTGCGCGGCCCACGTGGCGGCCTGATCCTGGCCAAGTCGAACGAAGAGATCGAGAAGAAGCTCAACGCCGCCGTATTCCCGGGCGCCCAGGGCGGCCCGCTGATGCACGTGATCGCCGCCAAGGCCGTGTGCTTCAAAGAGGCACTGGAGCCAGGCTTCAAGGCCTACCAGAAGCAGGTCATCGAAAACGCCCAGGCCATGGCCCAGGTGTTCATCGACCGCGGCTACGACGTGGTCTCCGGCGGCACCGACAACCACCTGTTCCTGGTCAGCCTGATCCGCCAGGGCCTGACCGGCAAAGATGCCGACGCCGCCCTGGGCCGCGCGCACATTACCGTCAACAAGAACGCCGTACCGAACGACCCGCAGTCGCCGTTCGTCACATCGGGCCTGCGCATCGGCACCCCGGCCGTCACCACCCGCGGCTTCAAGGTCGCGCAGTGTGTAGCCCTGGCCGGCTGGATCTGCGACATCCTCGACAACCTCGGTGACGCAGACGTCGAAGCCGATGTGGCGAAGAACGTCGCGGCCCTGTGCGCTGACTTCCCTGTTTACCGCTGAGTGGAGTAAACGACCATGCAACGCTACTCGGGCTTCGGCCTTTTCAAGCACTCCCTCAGCCACCACGAAAACTGGCAGCGCATGTGGCGCACGCCGACCCCTAAAAAGGTCTATGACGTGGTCATCGTCGGCGGTGGCGGCCATGGCCTGGCCACGGCCTATTACCTGGCCAAAGAGCACGGCATCACCAACGTTGCCGTGATCGAGAAGGGCTACCTGGGCGGCGGCAACACCGCCCGTAACACCACCATCGTGCGTTCCAACTACCTGTGGGACGAGTCGGCGCACCTTTACGAGCACGCCATGAAGCTGTGGGAGGGCCTGTCGCAGGACCTCAACTACAACGTCATGTTCTCCCAGCGCGGCGTCTACAACCTGTGCCACACCCTGCAGGACATGCGTGACTCCGAGCGCCGTGTCAGCGCCAACCGCCTCAACGGCGTCGACGGTGAACTGCTGAACACTGCCCAGGTAGCGGCCGAAATCCCATACCTGGATTGCTCCAAGAACACCCGCTACCCGATCCTCGGCGCGACCGTTCAGCGTCGTGGTGGCGTGGCCCGTCACGACGCCGTGGCCTGGGGCTTCGCCCGTGCCGCCGACGCCCTGGGCGTGGACCTGATCCAGCAGACCGAAGTGATCGGCTTCCGCAAGGAAAACGGCGCGGTCATCGGTGTGGAGACCAACAAAGGCTTCATCGGCGCCAAGCGCGTCGGCGTGGTCACCGCCGGTAACTCCGGGCACATGGCCAAGCTGGCCGGCTTCCGCCTGCCGCTGGAATCGCACCCGCTGCAAGCACTGGTATCCGAGCCGATCAAACCGATCATCGACTCGGTGATCATGTCCAACGCCGTGCACGGCTACATCAGCCAGTCCGACAAGGGCGACCTGGTGATCGGTGCCGGTATCGACGGCTGGGTCGGCTATGGCCAGCGCGGTTCGTACCCGGTGATCGAGCACACCCTGCAGGCCATCGTCGAAATGTTCCCGAACCTCTCGCGCGTGCGCATGAACCGCCAGTGGGGCGGCATCGTCGACACCTCGCCGGACGCTTGCCCGATCATCACCAAGACCCCGGTCAAGAACATGTTCTTCAACTGCGGTTGGGGTACTGGTGGCTTCAAGGCGACCCCGGGTTCGGGCAACGTCTTCGCCGCGAGCCTGGCCAAGGGCGAAATGCACCCACTGGCCGCGCCGTTCTCCATGGACCGTTTCTACAACGGCGCACTGATCGACGAACACGGCGCCGCCGCCGTCGCCCACTAACCGGAGACACCGTCATGTTGCATATCTTCTGTCCCCACTGCGGCGAGCTGCGCTCCGAAGAAGAGTTCCACGCCTCTGGCCAGGCGCACATCGCCCGCCCGCTGGACCCTAACGCCTGCTCCGACGAGGAGTGGGGTACCTACATGTTCTACCGTGACAACCCACGCGGGATTCACCATGAACTGTGGGACCACGTTGCCGGCTGCCGCCAGTACTTCAACGTCACCCGCGACACCGTGACCTACGAAATTCTGGAAACCTACAAGATTGGCGAGAAGCCGCAAGTGACCGCCAACGGCAAAGCCGCCAGCGCAGCGTCGACCGTCAAAGGCCAAGGGGAAAAAGTATGAGCCAGACCTATCGCCTCGCCAGCGGCGGCCGTATCGACCGCAGCAAGGTCCTGAACTTCACCTTCAACGGCAAGACCTACCAGGGTTATGCCGGTGACAGCCTGGCCGCCGCGTTGCTGGCCAACGGCGTCGACATCGTCGGCCGCAGCTTCAAGTATTCGCGCCCACGCGGCATCATCGCTGCCGGTACCGAAGAGCCGAACGCCATCCTGCAGATCGGCTCCAGCGAAGCCACCCAGATCCCCAACGTGCGTGCCACCCAGCAGGCGCTGTACGCAGGCCTGGTCGCCACCAGCACCAACGGCTGGCCTAACGTCAACAACGACGTCATGGGCATCCTCGGCAAGGTCGGCGGCAGCATGATGCCGCCAGGCTTCTACTACAAAACCTTCATGTACCCGAAATCGTTCTGGATGACGTACGAGAAGTACATCCGCAAGGCTGCCGGCCTGGGCCGTGCGCCGCTGCAGAACGACCCGGACACCTATGACTACATGAACCAGCACTGTGACGTGCTGATCGTCGGCGCCGGCCCTGCTGGCCTGGCTGCCGCGCTGGCCGCTGCCCGCAGCGGTGCCCGCGTGATCCTGGCTGACGAGCAGGAAGAGTTTGGCGGCAGCCTGCTCGACACCCGCGAAACCCTCGACGGCAAGCCTGCCACCGACTGGGTCAACGCCGTGGTCAAAGAGCTGGAAAGCCTGCCGGAAGTGACCTTGCTGCCACGCGCCACGGTCAACGGCTACCACGACCATAACTTCCTGACCATTCACGAGCGCCTCACCGACCACCTCGGCGACCGCGCCCCGATCGGCCAGGTTCGCCACCGCGTGCACCGCGTGCGCGCCAAGCGCGTGGTCCTGGCTGCCGGCGCCCACGAGCGCCCGCTGGTGTACGGCAACAACGACCTGCCGGGCAACATGCTGGCCGGCGCCGTGTCCACCTACGTACGCCGTTACGGCGTGGCCCCGGGCCGCAAGCTGGTGCTGTCGACCAACAACGACCACGCCTACCGCGCCGCGCTCGACTGGCACGACGCTGGCCTGCAGGTGGTCGCGATTGCCGATGCCCGCCACAACCCACGCGGTTCGCTGGTTGAAGAAGCACGTGCCAAGGGCATCCGCATCCTCACCTCCAGCGCCGTGATCGAGGCCAAAGGCACCAAGCATGTCAGCGGCGCCCGTGTGGCCGCCATCGATGTGCAGGCGCACAAAGTCACCAGCCCTGGTGAAACTCTCGAATGCGACCTGATCGCCACCTCCGGCGGTTACAGCCCGATCGTGCACCTGGCTTCGCACCTGGGCGGTCGCCCGGTCTGGCGTGAAGACATCCTCGGCTTCGTGCCGGGCGACGCCCCACAGAAACGCGAATGCGTGGGCGGCATCAACGGCGTCTACGCCTTGGGTGATGTGATTGCCGATGGCTTCGAAGGCGGCGTTCGCGCAGCCACTGAAGCGGGCTTCAAAGCCACCGTTGGCAACCTGCCGAAAACCGTGGCGCGCAAGGAAGAAGCCACTGTGGCGCTGTTCCAGGTGCCGCACGACAAAGGCACTGCCCGCGCACCCAAGCAGTTCGTCGACCAGCAGAACGACGTTACCGCCGCGGCCATCGAACTGGCCACCCGCGAAGGCTTCGAGTCGGTCGAGCACGTGAAACGCTACACCGCACTGGGCTTCGGTACCGACCAGGGCAAACTGGGCAACATCAACGGCCTGGCCATCGCCGCCCGTTCGATCGGCATCACCATCCCGGAAATGGGCACCACCATGTTCCGCCCGAACTACACGCCGGTGACCTTCGGCGCGGTAGCCGGCCGTCACTGTGGCCACCTGTTCGAGCCTGTGCGCTTCACCGCCCTGCATGCCTGGCATGTGAAGAACGGCGCCGAGTTCGAAGACGTCGGCCAGTGGAAGCGCCCGTGGTACTTCCCCAAAGCCGGTGAAGACATCCATGCTGCCGTGGCCCGTGAGTGCAAGGCCGTGCGCGACAGCGTGGGCCTGCTGGACGCTTCGACCCTGGGCAAGATCGACATCCAGGGCCCGGATGCCCGCGAGTTCCTCAACCGCATCTACACCAACGCCTGGACCAAGCTCGATGTGGGCAAGGCCCGCTACGGCCTGATGTGCAAGGAAGACGGCATGGTCTTCGACGACGGCGTGACCGCCTGCGTCGGCGACAACCACTTCATCATGACCACCACCACTGGCGGCGCTGCCCGCGTGCTGCAGTGGATGGAGCTGTACCACCAGACCGAATGGCCGGAGCTGAAGGTGTACTTCACCTCGGTCACCGACCACTGGGCAACCATGACCCTGTCCGGCCCCAACAGCCGCAAGCTGCTGAGCGAGCTGACCGACATCGATATGGACAAGGACGCCTTCCCGTTCATGACCTGGAAGGAAGGCAACGTCGGCGGCGTACCGGCCCGCGTGTTCCGTATCTCGTTCACCGGTGAGCTGTCGTACGAAGTCAACGTGCAGGCCAACTACGCCATGGGCGTGCTGGAACAGATCATCGAGGCGGGCAAGAAGTACAACCTGACCCCGTACGGCACCGAGACCATGCACGTACTGCGTGCCGAGAAGGGCTTCATCATCGTCGGCCAGGACACCGATGGCTCGATGACCCCGGACGACCTCAACATGAGCTGGTGCGTGGGCCGCAACAAGCCGTTCTCGTGGATCGGCCTGCGTGGCATGAACCGCGAAGACTGTGTGCGCGAGAACCGCAAGCAGCTGGTGGGCCTGAAGCCGATCGACCCGACCAAGTGGCTGCCGGAAGGGGCCCAGCTGGTGTTCGATCCGAAGCAGCCGATCCCGATGGACATGGTCGGCCACGTCACCTCCAGCTACGCCTCCAACTCCCTGGGCTATTCGTTCGCCATGGGTGTGGTCAAGGGCGGCCTCAAGCGCATGGGCGAGCGTGTTTACTCACCACAGGCCGATGGCAGCGTGATCGAGGCGGAGATCGTGTCTTCGGTGTTCTTCGATCCAAAGGGTGAGCGGCAGAACGTCTAAGGCCCCGGTACGTATCGGTGCCTGATTGGAATGATGTCTCTGTGGGAGCGGGCTTGCCCGCGAAGAGGGCGGTGAATCCACCTTCGCTTTCGCGGGCAAGCCCGCTCCCACAGGATTGGCGTCTGCGGCAGGCATCATGGTCGAACCCAGAATTCAAGGCAGGTAAGAAATGAGCGCTATCAACGTCTTCCAGCAAAACCCCGGCGCCGAGGCCAAGGCCCAGTCGCCACTGCACCATGCCGACCTGGCCAGCCTGGTTGGCAAAGGCCGCAAGAACGCAGGCGTGACCCTGCGTGAAAAGAAATTCCTCGGTCACCTCACTATCCGTGGCGATGGCCACAACCCGGAATTCGCAGCCGGCGTGCACAAGGCCCTGGGCCTGGAGCTGCCAGTGGCGCTGACCGTGGTCGCCAACAGCGAGATGTCGCTGCAGTGGATGGGCCCCGACGAGTGGCTGCTGATTGTCCCAGGTGGCCAGGAGGTCGCGGTCGAGCAAAAGCTGCGTGCCGCTCTTGAAGGCCAGCACATCCAGGTGGTCAACGTCAGCGGCGGGCAGAGCCTGCTGGAACTGCGCGGCCCGAACGTGCGCGAAGTGCTGATGAAATCCACCAGCTACGATGTTCACCCGAACAACTTCCCGGTCGGCAAGGCTGTCGGCACCGTGTTTGCCAAGTCGCAACTGGTGATCCGCCGTACCGCCGAAGACACTTGGGAACTGGTGATCCGCCGCAGCTTCGCCGATTACTGGTGGCTGTGGCTGCAGGACGCTTCGGCCGAATACGGCCTGAGCATCGAGGCATAAGGAGCAGAACATGAGTCGGGCACCGGATACCTGGATTCTCACCGCCGACTGCCCGAGCATGCTCGGCACCGTCGACGTGGTGACGCGTTACCTCTACGAGCAGCGCTGCTACGTGACGGAGCACCACTCCTTCGACGACCGGCTGTCGGGGCGTTTCTTCATTCGCGTGGAGTTCCGCCAGCCGGACGATTTCGACGAGGCGGGCTTCCGGGCCGGCCTCGCCGAGCGCAGCGAAGCGTTCGGCATGGCCTTCGAGCTGACCGCACCCAATCACCGCCCCAAGGTGGTGATCATGGTGTCCAAGGCCGACCATTGCCTGAACGACCTGCTGTATCGCCAGCGCATCGGCCAGCTGGCCATGGACGTGGTCGCGGTGGTGTCCAACCACCCGGACCTCGAGCCCCTGGCGCACTGGCACAAGATTCCTTACTACCACTTCGCCCTCGACCCCAAGGACAAGCCGGCGCAAGAGCGCAAGGTGATCCAGGTGATCGAAGAAACCGGCGCGGAGCTGGTGGTGCTTGCCCGCTACATGCAGGTGCTGTCGCCGGAACTGTGCCGGCGCCTGGACGGCTGGGCGATCAACATTCACCACTCGTTGCTGCCGGGATTCAAGGGCGCCAAGCCTTATCACCAGGCGTACAACAAGGGCGTGAAGATGGTCGGTGCCACGGCGCACTACATCAACAACGACCTCGACGAAGGGCCGATCATCGCCCAGGGCGTCGAGGTGGTGGACCACAGCCATTACCCGGAAGACCTGATTGCCAAAGGGCGCGACATCGAGTGCCTGACCCTGGCGCGGGCGGTGGGCTACCACATCGAGCGGCGGGTGTTCCTCAACGCCAACCGGACTGTCGTTCTGTAACAGCCTGTACCGGCCATTCGCGGGCAAGCCCGCTCCCACAGGTTATTTGCAGCCTTTACGGCTGGCATTTTTCCTGTGGGAGCGGGCTTGCCCGCGAATGGGCCAACACAATTTCCACTGCCGTTAAAAGGCATCTCCCTGTCGTTTCCAGTCAGTGCAAAGCGCCGTATCAGGCCCACAATTCCCTGCATTCCAGTAACACATGCCGCCAATGGACGGCGGCGCTTTCCACCACCGCTGCATAAATAAAAATCAAGCGAGGTAAGAGCATGTCTGGCAATCGTGGAGTGGTGTATCTCGGCGCGGGCAAGGTCGAGGTGCAGAAGATCGACTACCCGAAAATGCAAGACCCACGCGGCAAGAAGATCGAGCACGGCGTGATCCTCAAGGTGGTTTCCACCAACATCTGCGGCTCCGACCAGCACATGGTCCGCGGCCGCACCACTGCCCAGGTCGGCCTGGTCCTGGGCCACGAAATCACCGGTGAAATCGTCGAGATGGGGCGTGACGTTGAACGCCTGAAGATCGGTGACCTGGTGTCGGTACCGTTCAACGTCGCCTGCGGCCGCTGCCGCTCCTGCAAAGAAATGCACACCGGTGTCTGCCTCACCGTCAACCCGGCGCGTGCCGGTGGTGCCTACGGCTATGTCGACATGGGCGACTGGACTGGTGGCCAGGCCGAGTATGTGCTGGTGCCGTACGCCGACTTCAACCTGCTGAAACTGCCGGATCGCGACAAGGCCATGGAGAAGATCCGTGACCTGACCTGCCTGTCCGACATCCTGCCGACCGGCTACCACGGCGCCGTCACCGCCGGCGTAGGCCCAGGCAGCACCGTCTACGTCGCCGGTGCCGGCCCGGTCGGCCTGGCCGCCGCTGCCTCGGCGCGCCTGCTGGGCGCCGCCTGCGTGATCGTCGGTGACCTGAACCCGGCCCGCCTGGCCCACGCCAAGTCCCAGGGCTTCGAAGTGGTCGATCTTTCCAAAGACACCCCGCTGCACGAGCAGATCGTCGACATTCTCGGCGAGCCGGAGGTGGACTGCGCCGTCGACGCCGTTGGCTTCGAGGCCCGTGGCCATGGCCACGAGGGTGCCAAGCACGAAGCGCCGGCCACCGTGCTGAACTCGCTGATGCAGGTGACCCGCGTTGCCGGCAACATCGGTATCCCGGGCCTGTACGTGACCGAAGACCCGGGCGCGGTGGATGCCGCTGCCAAGATCGGCGCGCTGAGCATCCGCTTCGGCCTGGGTTGGGCCAAGTCGCACAGCTTCCACACCGGCCAGACCCCGACCATGAAGTACAACCGCCAGCTGATGCAGGCGATCATGTGGGACCGCATCAACATTGCCGAAGTGGTGGGCGTGCAGGTCATCAACCTTGACCAGGCGCCGGAAGGCTATGGCGAGTTCGATGCAGGCGTGCCGAAGAAGTTCGTGATCGACCCGCACAAGATGTGGGGCGCGGCATAAGTGACAGACTCAACGCCCCCGCAAGGGGGCGTTGTACTTTCAGCAGGACGATAATCGGCCAGGAACAAAGTTCCGCGGCGCCAGTCCAATGCCTCGTTTCCCTGGCCATCCTGGCCGACGAGGTCCCTCCCGATGAAAGCAGTCACCCTGGCAACCTTGATGACCCTGGCCGCAAGCCCGGTGTTCGCCTTCAACCTCAGCGACGCCGCCAACGCTGTCTCCGCCATGCAGAACCAGCAGCAACAAGGCCAGGTGCAGGCGCCTGCAGCCCAGGCCAATCTGCTCAACACCCTGGGCAGCCAGTTGAACATCACCCCCGAACAGGCCGTGGGTGGGGCAGGGGCGATGTTGGGGCTGGCGCGCAATAACCTGAGCAGCGACGACTATGGCCAGTTGACCAAGGCCGTACCGGGCCTGGACCTGCTGTCGGGTGCCAATGTCCTGGGCGGGTTGAGCGGGTTGGGTGAGTTGCTGGGCAGCGACAAGGGCAGCCAGTCGGCCCTGGACAAGGCGTTGGGCAACGATGTGGAGAACCGCAGTGACCTCGACAATGCGTTCAAGGCACTGGGGATGGATACCGGCATGATCGGGCAGTTTGCGCCGTTGATTCTGCAGTACCTGGGGCAGCAGGGGATTGCCGGGTCGTTGTTGCAGAATCTGGGTAGCTTGTGGACCACCCCGGCGCCGCTGGCACAGCCCTCGGTCTGAAGACCGGAAGAGAACATTGTGGGAGCGGGCTTGCCCGCGAACACGGGCGAAGCTCGTGCCATGCACCGCGGTGCTTGCTTCGCGGGCAAGTCGGATCGCCGCACCGCCGCTCCCACAGGTTCAGGCCGATTCCGAAAACACTACTAACTGTACCGGGCGGCGGAAACCGGCGGTCAGTACCGCCAGGTATGCCAGGCCAAACGCAAACCAGCAGAGCCCAATCACCAACGTCAGCGCTGACAGGCTGGTCCACAGCCACAGGGTCAGCGCCAACCCCACCAGCGGCACCAGGCCGTAGCACAGCAGCCCCTTGAGGTTACGCTGGGCCCCGCCATCCATAAGGTGGGTCTTCACTACCGCCAGGTTTACCGCCGAGAACGCCACCAGCGCACCAAAGCTGATCAGCGAGGCAAGCGTGGCCAGGTCGATCACCAATGCCAGCAACGAGAACGCCGACACCAAGGCAATGGCGAACACCGGCGTACCAAAGCGCGGCGACAGGTAACCGAAGCTGCGCCGCGGCAGCACGTTGTCACGCCCCATGGTGAACAGGATGCGCGACACCGCCGCCTGCGAGGCCAGTGCCGAGCCGAGGCTGCCGGCAACGTACGCGGCGGTGAAGAAGTTGGCCAGGAACTGCCCGCCCGCCTTGAGCATCACCTCGTTGGCCGCCGCATCGGCATTGGCGAAGGTGGTGCCCGGCATGACCAGCTGGCTGACGTAGGCCAGTACGGTGAACAGCACACCGGCGAACAGGGTGGTGAGGATGATCGCCCGTGGCACGTCGCGGCGGGCATCGCGGCATTCTTCGGCCAGGGTCGAAACGGCGTCGAAGCCGAGGAACGACAGGCACAGCACGGCCGCACCGGCCATGATCGCGCCGAAACCAGGCTTGGAGCCATCGCCCAGCAACGGCGACAAGAGGTCGATCGGTTGGCCGGCCAGCGACTGGCACGACAGCGCGACGAACACCCCGATGAAGACGATCTGCGCACCGACGATCAGGTTGCTGGTCTTGGCTACCGAGTGGATGCCGATCACGTTCAGCACCGTCACCAGCACGATCGAGGCCAGCGCAATGGACCACGCCGGGATGGCCGGGAAGGCGATGTTGAGGAACAGGCCGATCAGCAGGTAGTTGATCATCGGCAGGAACAGGTAATCCAGCAGCAGCGACCAGCCGGCGAGGAAGCCGACGTTGGGGCCGAAGGCCATGTTGGTGTAGGAGTACGCCGAGCCCGCGACCGGGAAGCGCTTGACCATGAAGCTATAGGACGCGGCGGTGAACAGCATGGCCACCAGGGTGACCATGTAGGCTCCGGCCGTGCGGCCACCGGTGAGTTCGGTGACGATGCCGTAGGTGGTGAAGATGGTCAGCGGGACCATGTACACCAGGCCGAAGAACACCAGGGCGGGGAGGCCGAGAACACGGCGCAGTTGGGCGGAGTTGGAGCTGGGTGGGTTGGCCATCGATCGATCCAGGCGTTTTTGTAGTTGTGCTTTGGTCGATTTTTATCCACTTGGGTGGGTGATGACAAAAAAGTATTACTTATTCTAATTATTAGCCTGGGTTTTAATCGGGAGTATGCGTAATCCTGTGCCGGCCTCTTCGCGGGCACGCCCGCTCCTACAGGTACTGCGCAAAGTTCAAGACCTATGCAATCCCTGTGGGAACGGGCGTGCCCGCGAAGAGGCCGGTACAGGCGGCAAATGTCTCAGCCTATTTCCGCATGCAGCTGTGCAATCCGCTGATCCTTCTCCAGCCACAGCTGATTAACCCAGGCCTGTACGGTCTGGCGGAAGGCGGGATCATTTTCGTAATCCCCATCCCACAATGCCGGGTCCAGTTCACGCACCTGAATGTCGATAATCACCCGACTGATGCTGCCATTGAGCAAGTCCCAGAACCCAGGCGCCTGCTTGCCGGGATAGACGATGGTCACGTCCAGCAGCGCGTCCAGCTGCTCGCCCAGCGCCGCCAGCACGAATGCCACGCCGCCAGCCTTGGGCTTGAGCAGGTAGCGATAGGGCGATTGCTGTTCGCGGTGCTTGGCCTCGGTGAAGCGGGTGCCTTCGAGGTAGTTGACCACCGTCACCGGCTGGCGCTTGAACAGCTCGCAGGCGGCCTTGGTGATTTCCAGGTCCTTGCCCTTGAGCTCTGGGTGCTTCTCGAGAAAGGCCTTGCTGTAGCGCTTCATGAACGGGTAATCCAGGCCCCACCAGGCCAGGCCCAGCAGCGGTACCCAGATCAGCTCCTTCTTGAGGAAGAACTTGAAGAACGGCGTACGGCGGTTGAGGCTTTCGATCAGTGCCGGGATGTCGACCCAGGTCTGGTGGTTGCTGACGGCCAGGTAGGAGGTGTCCTTGCGCAGGTTCTCGACGCCACGGATGTCCCATTGGGTGGGGATGCACAGTGCAAAGATGGCTTTGTCGATTTCCGACCAGGTTTCGGCGACCCACATCACTGCCCACGAGGCATAGTCACGGCCACGGCCTGGCAGCACCAGTTTGAGCAGGGCGAAGACCAGCAGCGGGCAGATCAACACCACAGTGTTGAGCAGCAGCAGGGTGGTCGTAAGAATGCCGGTAAACAGGCGACGCATAAGGAAACTCTTGTTGTGGGAAATTAGCAGGGCGCAATGATAAGCAGCGCCGTGGTCTACGCCAAATGTCCAATGCCCGACGGTGGGGACAAATGTTTCACAACATGTTGTTTAGGCTTGTGACAGCGAACCTATCCTGCCAGTGCAGTCTAAGCACTGACCCTTCTCAAGGAAGCCTGCCTGTGAAATCTCTGCTTGCCCTGTTGTCGCTGATGGCGTTGCCGGTGATGGCCGCCGAACCCACGCTCTACGGCCGTTACGAGAACATCAAGTTGCCGGAACTGGGTGGTGAAACCCTGAAGGCCAAGATGGACACCGGTGCCTTCACCGCGTCGCTGTCGGCCAAGGACATCGAGCTGTTCAACCGCGATGGCGAGGAATGGGTGCGCTTCCGCCTGGCGACCAAGGACGCCGACGGCAAGGTATACGAGCATAAGGTCTCGCGCATCAGCAAGATCAAGGGCCGAGCCGATGAAGAGGACGAGGGCGATGCACCGGAGGTTTCCAAGCGGCCGGTGGTCGACCTGGAGCTGTGCCTGGGTGATGTGAAGCGGACGGTGGAGGTTAACCTGGTGGACCGCAGCAACTTCAATTACCCGTTGCTGGTGGGCTCCAAGGCGTTGCGCGAGTTCAAGGCGGCGGTCAACCCGGCCAAGAAGTTTACCGCTGGCAAGCCTGACTGCTGATTGTTGTTTCCTGTACTGGCCTCATCGCGGATAAATCCGCTCCTACAGGTGTGTGTAGGAGCGGATTGATCCGCGATTGGCTAGTCAGGCTGTCGGGGCTGTGGCTACCATCGATGGCCGCTTGGCTACCTCGGCATACCACGCCGCCAAGCCAGGCTGGCGCTCCCGCCAGCCAAATTCCGGCTGACGCAGGTCCAGATACCCTAGCGCACAAGCCACGCCAATCGCCGCCAGATCGAACCCGGACGCCAGCTCGGCCAGATGCTCCTGCTCAAGGTTGGCCAGGCTGCGGCGAATCTTCTCGGCTTGCGCTTCGAGCCAGCCCTCCCAGCGCTTCTCCTCGGGCCGCAGGAAGCTCTCGTAGCGGCTGGACACCGCCGCATCCAAGATCGCATCGGCCTGCGAAGCCAAGGTCATGCGCCGCCAGCGCGCAGAGCCCTCGCGTGGCAGTAGCGGCAGGCCGACATGCTGCAGGTCGAGGTACTCGCAGATCACCCTGCTGTCGTGCAACACGGTGCCGTCTTCCAGTCGCAGGGCCGGGATCTTGCCGATCGGGTTGTCCTGATTGAGCTGCTCGTCGCCGCTTACCGGGCTGATGTTCACCGGTTGCAGGCTCACACGCTGCAGCTGGCCGGTCTCGTGCAGCACCACCATGACCTTGCGCACGAAGGGCGACAATGGCGAGTGGAACAGGGTCATCGTGCTCATGGTTCAGTTGCCCTGCAGGCTGGGTGGCAGGCACACGCCGGTACCGCCGATGCCGCAGTAGCCGTCCGGGTTCTTGGCCAGGTACTGCTGGTGGTAGGCCTCGGCGAAGTACACGGTCGGTGCCTGGTCGATTTCGGTGGTGATTTCGCCGAAGCCTGCCTTGCTCAGCTCGGCCTGGAAGGCGTCGCGGCTGGCCTTTGCCTGTTCAAGCTGTTCAGGGCTGGTGCAGTAGATGGCCGAGCGGTACTGGGTGCCGACATCGTTGCCCTGGCGCATGCCCTGGGTCGGGTTGTGCAGTTCCCAGAACATCGCCAGCAGCTCGCGGTAGCTGACCTTGTCCTTGTCGAACACCACTAGCACCACTTCGGTGTGGCCGGTCAGGCCCGAGCAGACTTCTTCGTAGGTCGGGTGCGGGGTGAAGCCGCCAGCGTAGCCGACCACGGTGCTGACCACGCCTTCGCGCTGCCAGAAGCGGCGCTCGGCACCCCAGAAGCAGCCCAGGCCGAAGATGGCGAAATCGATTGCGCCTTCGAAGAACGGGCCGAGCAGTGGGGTTTCTTTGAATACGTAATGAAACTCGGGCAGCTGCATGGGCGTTTCGCGGCCAGGCAGGGCTTGCTCCGCAGTGGGCATGACGTTTTTGTTCACCAGGATTTCCGAGCGCAGGACCATGGCTGTTCCTCTGTGTCAATTCAGTTGGATAGGTGTTGGGGCCTTCGCGGGCAAGCCCGCTCCCACGGGGATCGCCACAGGGCTGAGGGGGGAAGTACCTGTGGGAGCGGGCTTGCCCGCGAAAGGGCCCGAATGGGTTCTATAGTGCCCGAGCTTGGCGCCGCTGTCAGGCCATTGGACCGCGCGGGTAGCGCTTGAGTTTTTCCTCGAGCTCGCGGCCCGGGATCGGCCGGTCGAACAGGTAACCCTGGCCGACGTCGCAGCGGTGCCGACGCAGGAACGCCAGCTGCTCCGGCGTCTCGATGCCCTCGGCCACCACCTTGAGCTTGAGGTTGTGGGCCATGGCCACCACCGCCGAGGTGATTTCCATGTCGTCCTGGTTGTCGGGGATCTCGTTGATGAAGCTGCGGTCGATCTTGATGATGTCGATCGGGAATTTCTTCAGGTAGCTCAACGACGAGTAGCCCGTGCCGAAGTCGTCCATGGCCAGGGTCAGGCCCAGGGCCTTGAGCTCGTCGAGCTGGCGGTGGGTATCTTCGGTGGCTTCCAGCAGCAGGCCTTCGGTCAGCTCCAGCTCCAACAGGTGCGGAGGCAGGCCTTCTTCCTTGAGGATCGAGCCGATCGAGGCCACCAGGTCGGGGTCGGAGAACTGCTTGGGCGACAGGTTGATGGCCACGTGCAGGCAGCCCATGCCGGCTTGCTGCAGCTGTTGGCTCATGCGGCACGACTGCCGCACCACCCACTTGCCGATGGGGATGATCAGGCCGGTTTCTTCGGCCACGCTGATGAACTGGTCCGGGCGGATCATGCCGCGCTCGGGGTGGTTCCAGCGCAGCAACGCCTCAAGGCCGAGCAGGCGGCCGCTGCGCAGGCACAGCTTGGGCTGGTAGAACACCTCCAGCTCATTCTGGGTCAAGGCGCGGCGCAGGTTGTTCTCGACGAACAGCTTGTAGCTGGCCTCGGCGTTGAGCACTTCGGTAAACACCTGCACCTGGTGTTTGCCGTTGGCCTTGGCCTTGTGCAGGGCGAGGCCGGCGTTCTTCATCAGGGTGGTCGGGTCGCTACCGTGCAGCGGCGCGCAGGCCAGGCCCACCGAGGCGGTGACGTTGATCAGCTGGTTGTCGACGAACATTGGCTTGTCGAGGGTGCGCAGCAACTGCAGGGCAACCCCCTGGCCGTCTTCCAGGCTGGTGTCGTCGAGCAGTACGGCAAATTCGTTGCTGGCAAAACGGGCCAGCACGCCATTGACGCTCAGGCTGTTGCGCAGGCGCCGGGCCAGGCTGATCAGCAGCTTGTCGCCGGTCTGGTGGCCGAGGCTGTCGTTGATCCGCTTGAAGTTGTCGATGTCCACCAGCAGCAGGCAGATCGGGTTCTCGCTGTCCCGGGCGAAGCGCTCGTCGAGCTTGCGGATGAACGCCGGGCGGTTGCCGAGGTTGGTCAGGTTGTCGGTGTAGGCCAGCCGCTCGATGCGCTGCTGGGCCAGCTTGGTCTGGGTGACGTCTTCGTAGATGCCGATGTAGTGGGTCAGCTCACGGTTGTCGCCGTACACCTTGGAAATCGACAGCTGGCCCCAGTAGGGTTCGAGGTTCTTGCGCCGGCTCTTGAATTCGCCTTGCCAGCTGTTGCCCATGGCCAGGCTCGACGGCGAGTCGAACAGCAGCTCGCTGAGGTTTTCCAGGGCTGGCAGCTCGGCCAGGTGGTGGCCCTGGACTTCCTCGGTGCTGTACTGGGTGATGGCCGTGAAGCTCGGGTTTACGTACTCCACCACGCCGTCGCGGTTGACCAGCAGGAAGGCGCTGGCGCTCTGCTCCACGGCCCGCTGGAACAGGTGCAGGGCGCTGGCGGCGGTACGCCGGTTGTGGTTGGTGATGACCTGGGCGAACTGGTCGGCCAGCTCACCGGCAAAGGCAATTTCATCGGACTGCCAGGCGCGCGGCTGGCCGGTCTGCTCCAGGCACAGCACGCCGACCACCTGGCCATCGACGCGGATGCTGGCGTCGAGCATGGCGTTGTTGTCGACATACAGGCTCTCGGCCAGCTCACGGGTGCGCGGGTCGTGCTTGGCGTTGTGCGCATCAATGGCGCGGCTGGCGTGCAGGGCTTCCAGGTAGTCGGGGAAGCGGCTGGCATCGATTGGCTCGGGCAGGCGGTGCACCTGATCGTCGCGCAGCCAGGCACTGATCGGCTCCAGGCGCTGGTCTTCCAGGTGCCAGATGCTGGCGCTGTCGACCTTGTAGATTTCGCAGGCGCTGCGGGTGATCAGCTGGGCTGCTTCGAGCAGCGAGTTTTCCGCACTGTAGCGCTGGCGGGCGAGGCGCAGGATCAGGTCCTGTTGGGCACGCACGCGCTCCAGGTGCTCAAGCTGTTCCTGCTGGGCACGCTGATTGATCTGCAGGGCCAGTTGCAAGCGGTTGTTGCGCGATTCCAGGTCGTTGGTGTCGAGCTCACTGTCGTCTTCGTCATCGAGCACCGTCAGGAACCCGCGCAGCAACTGGCGGTTGTGCTGCTTGAACGCCTCGCCAGCTTCCAGCAGGCGCAGCGCGCGCAACTGGGTATGCAGGGTGTAGCGCACACGGTAATAGCCACGGTTGCTCAGTTGCAGCTGGATTTCATCGTGCAGCCGGTAGCGTGCCTCGGGCTCCATCAGGCTGGCATAGGGCGAGTCGATCAGCGCGCACAGCTCGGAAGCGGGCAGGCCGAACTGGCGATCGCAGGCTGGGTCCAGGTAGAGCATCGCCCAGTTGGCTTCGTTCAGCCTTTCGAAACGCAGCATGCCGAGCCGCGAGGGCACGGGAAGCTGCGTGACGACCTCGGCCGCCACACGGCTGGCGGCATCGGGTTGGCTTTTCATCGAAGACTCGCTTGAAGGGGGACGCGGCCTGGGCGGCGGCGCATCTGGCAAGGTTGCATCATGTCCCTGAGGCTGGCAAGCGGCCATGAGGGCTGTCATGTATATGTTTTCGGCCGCCGGGCTGAAATCCTTAGTTCGGCTTGGGATTTTTGGCGCCTGGTGAGTGTTCGCCTTGACGGTTTTGGCGCCTGTGAGATCGAGCGCCGCCTGCGCGGCGCTCGATCTCACAGGCGCCAAAACGCTAAAGGCGGACAAAAAAAAGCCCCGCCAATCGACGGGGTTGAGGTACGAGCGTGGCAGCTCGAAAAGAGTACTGCCCCCCGCAAGGAGGGGCAGTGTGCCGCCTTACAGCAGCATGGTGCGGATATCGCCCAGCACGTCGCCCAGGCGCTTGGTGAAGCGCGCGGCGGCAGCGCCGTTGATCACACGGTGATCGTAGGACAGCGACAGTGGCAGCATCAGCTTCGGCTGGAAGGCCTTGCCATCCCAGACGGGCTGCATGGTCGCCTTGGAGACGCCCAGGATTGCCACTTCCGGTGCATTGACGATCGGCGTGAAGCCGGTGCCGCCAATGTGACCGAGGCTGGAGATGGTGAAGCAGGCACCTTGCATCTCGTCGGCCGAGAGCTTCTTGGTGCGCGCCTTCTCGGCCAGTGCAGCGGCTTCGGCAGCCAGTTGCAGCAGGCTCTTCTGGTCGACGTTCTTGATCACAGGGACCAGCAGGCCGTCCGGGGTGTCCACGGCGAAGCCGATGTGCACGTACTTCTTGCGGATGATGGCCTTGCCGCTTGGCGCCAGCGAGCTGTTGAAGTCCGGCAGTTCCTTGAGCAGGAAGGCGCAGGCCTTGAGCAGCAGTGGCAGCACGGTCAGCTTGACGCCAGCCTTCTCGGCCACGGCCTTCTGCGCAACGCGGAAGGCTTCCAGCTCGGTGATGTCGGCGGAGTCGAACTGGGTCACGTGCGGCACGTTCAGCCAGCTGCGGTGCAGGTTGGCGGCACCGACCTGCATCAGGCGGGTCAGGGCCACTTCTTCCACTTCACCGAACTTGCTGAAGTCAACGGCAGGGATTGGCGGGATGCCAGCGCCACCGGTTGCGCCAGCGGCGGCTGGTGCTTCTTTGGCCTTCTGCATCATCGCCTTGACGTAGACCTGCACGTCTTCTTTCAGGATACGGCCGTGTGGACCGGTGGCGGCAACTGCGCCCAGGTCGACGCCGAATTCACGGGCCAGCTGGCGAACTGCCGGGCCGGCGTGAACCTTGGCGTTGCTGCCGGCAGCCGGTGCGGTAGCGACCGGAGCTGGAGCTGCAGCCGGGGCGGCAGCGGCAGGTGCGGCGGCCGGAGCAGCCTCAGCCTTGGCCGGGGCAGCAGCGGCAGGTGCCGGAGCGGCAGCAGGCGCAGCGCCAGCAACTTTCAGCTTGAAGATCAGGTCGCCAGTGCCGACTTCGTCTTCCAGCTTGCACAGGACTTCTTCGACCACGCCGGCAGCCGGCGAAGGGATTTCCATGGAAGCCTTGTCAGACTCCAGGGTAATCAGCGACTGGTCGGCTTCGACGGTGTCGCCGACCTTGACCAGCACTTCGATGATCTTGGCCTTGCCCGACGAACCGATGTCCGGTACGTGGATGTCCTGCACGCTGGCGGCAGCCGGCGCTGCTGCTGGGGCAGGGGCTGCTTCGGCGGCAGGCGCTGGAGCAGCAGCAGGAGCCGGAGCCTCAGGGGCCGCAGCTGCGGCGCCCTCGGCTTCCAGGACCAGCAGCTCGTCGCCTTCTTTCAGGCGGTCGCCCAGCTTGACCTTCAGTTCCTTGATCACGCCGGCCTTGGGGGCCGGGATCTCCATGGAGGCCTTGTCGGACTCCAGGGTCAGCAGGCTCTGATCAGCCTCGATACGATCACCGACCTTGACGAACAGCTCGATGATTTCACCTTCACCGCTGCCGATGTCAGGTACGCGAATGAGTTCGCTCACTTAAAAATACTCCTCAGCAGTCCAGTGGGTTGCGCTTGTCCGGGTCGATGCCGAACTTGACGATGGCGTCAGCCACAACCTTGGGTTCGATCTCGCCGCGGTCAGCCAGGGCTTCCAGGGCAGCCAGCACCACGAAGTGGCGGTCGACTTCGAAGAAGTGACGCAGCTTCTTGCGGCTGTCGCTGCGACCGTAACCGTCGGTACCCAGGACCTTGAACTCTTTGCTCGGTACCCACTGGCGAATCTGCTCGGCGAACAGCTTCATGTAGTCGGTAGAGGCGATGACCGGACCTTTGCGACCGTTCAGGCACTGCTCGACGTAAGTCTGCTGTGGCTTCTGGCCAGGCTTCAGGCGGTTGGCGCGCTCCACGGCCAGGCCGTCGCGACGCAGTTCGTTGAAGCTGGTGACGCTCCAGACGTCGGCGCCGACGTTGAACTCTTCACGCAGGATCTTCGCCGCTTCGCGGACTTCACGCAGGATGGTGCCGGAGCCCATCAGCTGTACGTGGTGCGCGGCTTCGCGGGTGTCTTCTTCCAGCAGGTACATGCCCTTGATGATGCCTTCCTCGACACCGGCCGGCATGGCTGGCTGCTGGTAGGATTCGTTCATCACGGTGATGTAGTAGAAGATGTCCTGTTGCTCTTCGGTCATCTTCTTCATGCCGTCCTGGATGATCACCGCCAGCTCGTAGCCGTAGGTCGGATCGTAGGTGCGGCAGTTCGGGATGGTGCCCGCCATCATGTGGCTGTGACCGTCTTCGTGCTGCAGGCCTTCACCGTTGAGGGTGGTACGGCCGGCGGTACCGCCGATCAGGAAGCCACGGGTACGGCTGTCGCCGGCGGCCCAGGCCAGGTCGCCAATGCGCTGGAAGCCGAACATCGAGTAGAAGATGTAGAACGGCAGCATCGGCTGGTTGTGGCAGCTGTACGAGGTACCGGCAGCGATGAACGACGACATGGCGCCGGCTTCGTTGATGCCTTCCTCGAGGATCTGGCCCTTCTTGTCTTCGCGGTAGAACATCACCTGGTCTTTATCGACTGGCTCGTAGAGCTGGCCGACCGACGAGTAGATGCCCAGCTGACGGAACATGCCTTCCATACCGAAGGTACGGGCTTCGTCCGGAATGATCGGGACGATGCGCTGGCCGATGTCCTTGTCCTTTACCAGCTGCGCCAGGATGCGCACGAAGGCCATGGTGGTGGAGATTTCGCGGTCGCCCGAACCGTCCAGGATCGCTTTCAGCGTTTCCAGTGGCGGGGTCGGCACGCTGAAGCTCTTGGCACGGCGCTGAGGCACGAAGCCGCCCAGGGCAGCACGGCGCTCGGCCAGGTACTTGGCTTCGGCAGAACCTTCTTCCGGCTTGAAGAACGGCAGGTTCTCCAGGTCGGCATCCTTGACCGGGATGTCGAAGCGGTCACGGAAGTGACGCAGGCTGTCGACGTCGACCTTCTTGGTGTTGTGCGCGGTGTTCTTGGCTTCGCCGGCACCGGTACCGTAACCCTTGATGGTCTTGGCCAGGATGACGGTCGGCTGGTCCTTGTGGTTCACAGCCTGGTGGTACGCCGCGTAGACCTTGTACGGGTCGTGGCCGCCACGGTTGAGCTTCCAGATCTCGTCGTCGGACAGGTCTTCGACCATGGCCTTGAGCTCTGGGGTGTTGAAGAAGTTCTCACGAACGTACGCGCCGTCTTTGGCTTTGTAGTTCTGGTACTCGCCGTCGATGACTTCGTCCATGCGGCGCTGCAGGGCACCGTTGGTGTCCTTGGCGAACAGTGGGTCCCAGAAGCGGCCCCAGACGACCTTGTTGACGTTCCAGCCACCGCCACGGAACACGCCTTCGAGTTCCTGGATGATCTTGCCGTTGCCGCGAACCGGGCCGTCGAGGCGCTGCAGGTTGCAGTTGATGACGAAGATCAGGTTGTCCAGCTTCTCGCGGCCAGCCAGGGCGATTGCACCCAGGGATTCCGGCTCGTCGCACTCGCCGTCGCCCATGAAGCACCAGACCTTCTGCTTGCCGGCCGGGATGAAGCCACGGGCTTCCAGGTACTTCATGAAGCGTGCCTGGTAGATGGCCTGGATCGGGCCCAGACCCATCGAAACGGTCGGGAACTGCCAGAAGTCAGGCATCAGCCATGGGTGCGGGTACGAAGACAGGCCGTTGCCGTCCACTTCCTGGCGGAAGTTGTTCATCTGGTCTTCGTTGATGCGCCCTTCCATGAAGGCACGGGCGTAGACGCCTGGCGATGCGTGGCCCTGGAAGAAGATCAGGTCGCCGCCATGTTCTTCGGTCGGTGCCTGGAAGAAGTAGTTGAAACCGATGTCGTACAGGGTGGCACTGGAAGCGAAGCTGGAGATGTGGCCGCCCAGGTCCGAGTCCTTCAGGTTGGTGCGCATCACCATGGCCAGCGCGTTCCAACGCACCATCGAGCGAATGCGGCGTTCCATGAACAGGTCGCCAGGCATGCGTGCTTCGTGGGTGACAGGGATGGTGTTGCGGTATGGCGTGGTGATTGCGTACGGCAGCTGAGAGCCACTGCGGGTGGCCAGCTCGCCCATGCGGGTCATCAGGTAATGAGCGCGGTCTTCGCCTTCTTTGTCGAGGACCGACTCCAGGGCATCCAGCCATTCCTGGGTTTCGATTGGATCGAGGTCTTGCATGGCTTGCTCCAGGGCGGAAAGGCCACCAGAATCGGGGGCCTGAGTTTGCGACTGGCCTTATGGGCAGACGTCGTGAATTCTTGGATTACCGGGGTGTCTCCCGGCGCCGTGTAGTTTTACTACATTTGCTTCGGCATTTCATGCTTTTGCACGTCATGGGTAGTAGTAAAACTACACAAATGCGACGTTTGGTCGCACCTTGGCTTGTGAGGAAAAACGTTCATGTTGGTTGGCGGTGTGCAGCGAACGGGTGGATCTTGATGTTTCTTGCCAATGATTCGTTTTTTTCAGCTATTTCCAACTTTTGTATGACAGTCCAACCGTGGTCCGGCTCCCTCTTGGCCGCTTTTTCCCCTCCATTTCACGCCGATCAAGGATAGACCATGCGCCTACCTTTGCCGCTCGAACTGCCTGCTTCCCTGCAACCGCTGGTCGTTCGCAACCAGCAGTTTCTCAACGATGCCGTGGCAGGCCGCGCTGAGCTCGACCTGCAAACCTGGACCCCGCTGCACCGGCAACAGTTCGATCAGGTAGCCGCTGCCAGTGACTTCGTGCTTGGCCTGGCCCAGCGTGAGCCGGCCATGCTGTTTGCCCTGATCGCCAGCGGTGAACTGGACCGCCGTTACGCCCCGGGCGAGCTGCGCGGGCAAATTGCCGCCGCAGCCCAGGCCGCGCAGAGCGAGGACGAGCTGGCGCGCAACCTGCGCCGCGAGCGCAACCGCCAGCAACTGCGCATCATCTGGCGCGACATCACCCGTCAGGCCGAGCTGGGCGAGACCTGCCGCGACCTGTCCGACCTCGCTGATGCCGCCATCGATGAAGCCTACCAGTGGCTGTACCCGCGCCACTGCCAGCAGTTCGGCACGCCGATCGGCAACCGCAGCGGCCAGCCGCAGCACATGGTGGTGCTGGGCATGGGCAAGCTGGGCGCGGTGGAACTGAACCTGTCGTCGGACATCGACCTGATCTTTGCCTTCCCCGAAGGTGGCGAAACCGAAGGGGTCAAGCGCTCGCTGGAAAACCAGGAGTTCTTCACCCGCCTGGGCCAGCGCCTGATCAAGGCGCTGGACCCGGTCACCGTCGACGGCTTCGTGTTCCGCGTCGACATGCGCCTGCGCCCCTACGGCTCGGCCGGCGCCCTGGTGCTCAGCTTCAATGCGCTGGAGCAGTACTACCAGGACCAGGGCCGCGACTGGGAACGCTACGCGATGATCAAGGCGCGGGTAGTGGCCGGTGACCAGGCGGCGGGCGCGCAACTGCAGGAAATGCTGCGGCCATTCGTATACCGGCGCTACCTGGACTTCTCGGCGATCGAAGCGCTGCGCACCATGAAGCAGCTGATCCAGCAGGAAGTGCGGCGCAAGGGCATGGCCGACAATATCAAGCTCGGTGCGGGGGGTATCCGTGAGGTCGAGTTCATCGCTCAGGCCTTCCAGCTGATCCACGGCGGGCGTGACCTGAGCCTGCAGCAGCGGCCGCTGCTCAAGGTGCTGGCGACCCTGGAAGGCCAGGGTTACCTGCCGCCGGCAGTGGTGGCAGAGTTGCGCGAAGGGTATGAGTTCCTGCGTTACACCGAGCACGCCATCCAGGCTATCGCCGACCGCCAGACGCAGATGCTGCCAGACAGCGAGCTCGACCGTGAGCGTGTCGCCTATATCCTCGGCTTTGCCGACTGGCAGAGCTTCCACGATCAACTGATGTACTGGCGCGGTCGGGTCGACTGGCACTTCCGCCAGGTTATTGCCGACCCGGATGAAGACGAAGGCGAAGGCGAGCTGGTGGTGGGCGGCGAGTGGTCGCCGCTGTGGGAACAGGCCCAGGATGAAGATGCTGCGGGTCGCCAGCTGGAAGAGGCCGGCTTCAAGCAGCCGGCCGAAGCCCTGCGCCGCCTGGCCGGGCTGCGCGCCAGCCCGCAGCTGCGCTCGATGCAGCGCATTGGCCGCGAGCGCCTTGACGCCTTTATTCCACGCTTGCTGGCCCAGGCCGTGGAGCACGACAACCCGGACCTGGTGCTGGAGCGCGTGCTACCGCTGGTCGAAGCCGTGGCGCGGCGTTCGGCCTATCTGGTGCTGCTCACCGAAAACCCAGGTGCCCTGCGGCGTTTGCTGACCCTGTGCGCGGCCAGCCCGTGGATCGCCGAGCAGATCGCCCGCTACCCGTTACTGCTCGATGAGCTGCTCAACGAAGGGCGCCTGTTCAGCCCGCCGCTGGCGCCGGAGCTGGCCGCCGAATTGCGCGAGCGGCTGACGCGCATCCCCGAGGACGACCTGGAACAGCAGATGGAAGCGCTGCGCCACTTCAAGCTGGCCCACAGCCTGCGTGTGGCGGCGTCGGAAATCAGCGGCAACCTGCCGTTGATGAAAGTCAGCGACTACCTGACCTGGCTGGCCGAAGCCATTCTCGATCAGGTGCTGGCCCTGGCCTGGCGCCAGACCGTGGCCCGCCATGGTCAGCCCAAGCGCAGCGACGGCAGCCTGTGCGACCCGGGCTTCATCATCATCGGCTATGGCAAGGTCGGTGGCCTGGAACTGGGCCATGGTTCGGACCTGGACCTGGTGTTCATCCATGATGGCGACCCGCAAGCGGAAACCGACGGCGCCAAGCCGATCGACAGTGCACAGTTCTTCACCCGCCTGGGCCAGCGCATCATCCACCTGCTGACCACCCAGACCAACTCCGGCCAGCTGTACGATGTCGACATGCGCCTGCGCCCGTCCGGCGCGGCGGGGCTGCTGGTCAGCTCGCTGGGGGCATTCGAACGCTACCAGCAGAGCGAGGCCTGGACCTGGGAGCATCAGGCTCTGGTACGCGCCCGTGTGCTGGTAGGCTGCAAACAGGTGGCGACGGCGTTCGAGGGCGTGCGGGCCAAGGTCCTGGGCCAGGCACGCGACCTGGGCAAGTTGCGCAGCGAAGTGAGCGAGATGCGCGCCAAGATGCGCGACAACCTCGGCACCAAGGCCACGGCCGCCGGTACCGCGGCCAATGCCTTCGATGCCGGTGTGGCGTTCGATATCAAGCAGGATGCCGGCGGTATCGTCGATATCGAATTTATGGTGCAATACGCCGCTTTGGCCTGGTCTCACGAGCACCCGGCCATACTCCGATGGACCGATAACATCCGCATTCTGGAAGAGCTGGAGCAGGCAGGATTGATGCCGGCCAGTGACGCGGTGCTGTTGCGTGAAGTGTACAAGGCGTTCCGCTCGGCGTCGCACCGCCAGGCCCTGCAGAAGCAGGCCGGGGTGATCGATGCGGCGCAGTTTGCCGATGAGCGCCGCGAAGTGCGGCGGATCTGGGGTGAATTGGGCCTGAGCTGATACCGCGTTGGCTTCTTCGCGGGCAAGCCCGCTCCCACAGGGGCTGTGCGATACCTGTGGGAGCGGCGGTTCGGCGCCCCGACTTGCCCGCGAAGGGGCCATGCGAGTGGTACACTGTCCGCCACATAGCCTGAATATAAAGAGGGGAGGCCAGGCTGTATGCAGCCTGTAGCCTCCCTGAGCGTTTCTGGACTAAGCATGAGAATACTGATCATTGGCCCCAGCTGGGTCGGCGACATGGTGATGGCGCAGACCCTGTTCCAGTGCCTGAAACAGCAGCACCCCGACTGCGTGATCGACGTGCTGGCGCCCGAGTGGAGCCGGCCGATCCTCGAACGCATGCCCGAAGTGCGCCAGGCCTTGAGCTTCCCGCTCGGCCACGGCGCGCTGGAGCTGGCCACGCGGCGGCGCATCGGCAAGTCCCTGGCCGGCCAGTACGACCAGGCCATTCTGCTGCCCAACTCGCTGAAGTCGGCGCTGGTGCCGTTCTTTGCCGGCATCCCCAAGCGCACCGGTTGGCGCGGCGAAATGCGTTTCGGCCTGCTCAATGACGTGCGCAAGCTGGACAAAGCCCGTTACCCGCTGATGATCGAGCGCTTCATGGCCCTGGCCTACGCGCCCGGTGCCGAGCTGCCGCAGCCGTATCCGCGGCCGAGCCTGCAGATCGAAGCGCACAGCCGTGAAGCCGCAATGGCCAAGTTTGGCCTGGCGCTGGACCGCCCGGTGCTGGCGTTGTGCCCAGGCGCCGAATTCGGCGAGGCCAAGCGCTGGCCGAGCGAGCACTATGCCGCCGTGGCCGATGCGATGATCCGCCAAGGCTGGCAGGTGTGGCTGTTCGGCTCGAAGAACGATCACCCGGTTGGCGAGCAGATCCGCGATCGCCTGATCCCGGGCTTGCGTGAAGAGTCTTACAACCTGGCGGGCGAAACCTCGCTGGCCGAGGCCATCGACCTGATGTCCTGCGCCGATGCCGTGGTCTCCAACGATTCCGGCCTGATGCACGTGGCTGCCGCGCTGAACCGCCCGCTGGTCGCGGTGTACGGCTCCACCTCGCCAGGCTTCACGCCGCCACTGGCCGAACAGGTGGAAGTGGTGCGCACCGGCATCGAGTGCAGCCCATGTTTCGACCGCACCTGCCGCTTCGGCCATTACAACTGCCTGCGCCTGCTCGAGCCCGGCAAAGTCATCGCCGCCCTGCACAGCCTGGGTGGTCCGAACCTGATCGATACCGTGGCCGAGGTCGACTAAGTGCGGGTACTGATCATCAAGACCTCGTCGCTGGGTGACGTGATCCACACCCTGCCGGCGCTTACCGACGCCGCCCACGCCATCCCGGGCATCCGCTTCGACTGGGTGGTGGAAGAAGGCTTCGCCGAGATCCCCAGCTGGCACCCGGCGGTCGACCAGGTCATCCCGGTGGCGATCCGCCGCTGGCGCAAGAATATCTGGCAGACCATCAAGAGTGGCGAGTGGAAGGCGTTCAAGCAGCGCGTTCGCGAGCGCAAGTATGACCTGGTGATCGATGCCCAGGGCCTGGTCAAGTCGGCCTGGCTGACCCGCTATGTCAAGGCGCCGGTCGCCGGCCTGGACCGATACTCGGCCCGTGAAGGCTGGGCCAGCCGCTTCTATGACCGGCCGCTGTCGGTTGCTGTCGGCCAGCACGCCGTTGAACGTGTGCGCCAGCTGTTCGCCATGGCCCTGGCCTACGACCTGCCGGAAGGCATCGGCCACTACGGCCTCGACCTCGACCGCCTGCAACTGCCGCCGGCTGCGCCTTACGTGGTGTTCCTGCACGGCACGACCTGGGCGACCAAGCACTGGCCCGAAGCCTACTGGCGCGAACTGGCCGAGCGCCTGGGCCGGCGCAAGCTGCAGGTGCGCCTGCCGTGGGGCAACCCGGCCGAGAAGGCTCGCGCCGAGCGCATCGCCCAGGGCTTGAACAACTGCCAGGTGCTCCCCAAATTGAACCTTGCCGGCGTCGCCCGTGTGCTGGCGGCGGCCAAGGCCTGTGTGGCGGTGGATACCGGCCTCGGCCACCTGGCTGCAGCGCTGGATGTGCCGACCATTTCGCTGTTCGGCCCGACCAACCCGGGCCTGACCGGTGCCTACGGCCGCGTGCAGGTCCACCAGGCCAGCGATTTCCCTTGTGCACCGTGCCTGCAGAAAAAGTGCACCTACAAACCGAGCGCTGACGACCAGCGCCGGTTCGATCTGAAACGCGAGTGGCCGCTGTGCTTCACTCGCCTGAATCCCGAGCATGTAGCGAGCCGCCTGAGCGCGCTGCTGCTGGCTGAGGATGTTCTTTGATGCAACTGGCTTTCGTGCTTTACAAATACTTCCCCTTCGGCGGGCTGCAGCGCGACTTCATGCGCATTGCCCTGGAGTGCCAGAAGCGGGGCCACCAGATCCGCGTGTACACGCTGATCTGGGAGGGTGACATTCCGCCGGGCTTCGAGGTACTGGTGGCGCCGGTCAAGGCGATCTTCAACCACCGGCGCAACGAGAAACTCAGTGCCTGGATGGAAGCGGACCTGGCCAAGCGCCCGGTCGACCGCCTGATCGGCTTCAACAAGATGCCGGGGCTGGACGTGTACTACGCCGCCGACGGCTGCTTCGAAGACAAGGCACAGACCCTGCGTGGCGGCCTGTACCGCCGCTGGGGCCGTTACCGGCACTTCGCCGAGTACGAGCGGGCCGTGTTCGCCAAGGACGCGCGCACCGAAGTACTGATGATTTCCGAAGTGCAGCAGCCGCTGTTCATCAAGCACTACGGCACCCCCGTGGAACGTTTCCACCTGCTGCCGCCAGGCATCTCCCAGGACCGCCGCGCGCCGACCAATGCCGCCGAAATCCGCGCCGAGTTCCGCAAGGAATTCAACCTGGGCGATGACGACCTGCTGCTGGTGCAGATCGGTTCGGGCTTCAAGACCAAGGGCGTCGACCGCAGCCTCAAGGCCCTGGCCGCGCTGCCTTCGGCGCTGCGCAAGCGCACGAAATTGATGGTCATCGGCCAGGACGACCCCAAGGTCTTCCAGCTGCAGAGCGCCACACTGGGCCTGGGCGAGCAGGTGCAGTTCCTCAAGGGCCGCAGCGACATCCCGCGCTTCCTGCTGGGCGCCGACCTGCTGATCCACCCGGCCTACAACGAGAACACCGGCACGGTGCTGCTCGAGGCTTTGGTAGCCGGCCTGCCGGTGCTGGTGTCCAAGGTCTGTGGTTATGCCCATTACATCGCCGAGGCCGACAGCGGCCTGGTACTGGATGAGCCGTTCGAACAAGAACAGCTCAATGGCTACCTGCAGCGCATGCTCGAAGACCCGCAGGCCCGTGCCGACTGGTCGCGCAATGGCCTGGCCTTTGCCGACAGCGCCGACCTGTACAGCATGCCGCAGCGTGCTGCCGATGTGATCCTGGGGCAGGAGAACCCATGAAGCTGATATTGGCCGAACCCTTCAAGCGCCTGTGGGCCGGGCGTGATGCCTTCGATGCCGTGGAAGCGCTGCAAGGCGAGGTCTATCGCGAGCTCGAAGGCCGCCGCACGCTGCGTACCGAGGTCGACGGCGAAGGCTTTTTCGTCAAGATCCACCGCGGCATCGGCTGGGGCGAGATCTTCAAGAACCTGCTCACCGCCAAACTGCCGGTACTCGGTGCCGGCCAGGAATGGCAGGCCATCCAGCGCCTGCATGAAGTGGGCGTGCCGACCATGACCGCCGTCGCCTATGGCGAGCGTGGCAGCAACCCGGCCAGCCAGCACTCGTTCATCATCACCGAAGAGCTGGCGCCGACCATCAGCCTGGAAGACTTCAGCATCGACTGGGTCAAGCATCCGCCCGAGCCACGCCTGAAGCACGCGCTGATCGCTGAAGTGGCGAAGATGACCGGTGGCATGCACCGCGCCGGGGTCAACCACCGCGACTGCTACATTTGCCATTTCCTGCTGCACACTGACCGGCCGGTGACGCCGGAAGACTTCAAACTGTCGGTGATCGACCTGCATCGCGCGCAGACCCGGGCGAAAATCAGCCGGCGCTGGCGCGACAAGGACCTGGCCGCGCTGTACTTCTCGGCGCTGGATATCGGCCTGACCCAACGCGACAAGCTGCGCTTCCTGCGCGGTTATTTCCAGCGCCCGTTGCGCCAGGTTCTGGCCGAGGAGGCCGCGCTGCTCGCCTGGCTCGAACGCAAGGCGCAGAAACTCTACGATCGCAAGCAACGCTATGGGGATGCACTCTGATGGCGGGTTGGACACTGGCGCCTGGCTACGAACATCTGGCGTCGGACTTCGGCAGCCTTGATGCGGTCTTTGCCCTCAAGGGCGAACGCCTCACGCGTGACCCGCTCAGCGAGGTCATCCGCATCGAGCGTGACGGAGTCAACTACTACGTCAAGCGCTACACCGGCGCCGGCAAGCACATGCGCCGCTACCTGGGCCGGCCACGCATCAAGGCCGAATGGCAGAACCTCAAGCAGTTCGCCAAGTGGGAAATTCCCACTGCCGAAGTGGTGGCCTGGGGCCTTGAACGTAAAGGCCTGGCCTTTGGCCGAGGCGCGATGATCACCCGCGAACTGCCACGCACCGAAGACCTCTCGGCCTTGGCCGAGCGCAATGACCCGCGCCTGGCCGACCGCGCCTGGGTCGACAAGCTGAGCCGCCAGCTGGCGCGCCACACCCGGGTGATGCATGAACACCGTTTCGCTCACAACGACCTGAAGTGGCGCAACCTGCTGGTCGATGACATGGGCACGCTATTCTTCATCGACTGCCCGACCGGCGACTTCTGGCGCGGCTTCATGTGGCGCCACCGCATGATCAAAGACCTGGCATGCCTGGACAAGGTGGCCAAATATCACCTGTCGGCGACCCAGCGCCTGCGCTTCTACCTGCAGTACCGTGGGCGTCAGCGCCTGAATGTGCGCGACAAACGGCGCATTCGTCAGGTGCTGAGCTTCTTCGAGGGAAGGGAATGACCGATTACCTGGCCAGCGCGGACGTCGCGCTGCTCAAACGCCATGGCCTGAACGACTTCGAAGCGCTGTGGGCGCTGCAGCTCGACGCCGTGGACGAACCCAACACTGGCCGCGGCGGCTGGAGCAGCGTTTACCGCCTGGAACTTGAAGGCAAGGGCTATTACCTCAAGCGCCAGAGCGATTACCTGACCCGCACCTTGCACCGGCCGTTTGGCGAACCGACCTTCGCCCGCGAATTCCGCAATATCAGCCGCTACCAGAAGCTGCGCATCCCGGCCTTGCAGGCCGTGTTCTACGGCGAGCGCAAGCAGAACGGCCAGCACCGGGCGATCCTGATGACCCGTGCGCTGGACGAATGGAGCGACCTGGAGGGGCTGCTGGCCCAGTGGCCGCAGCTCGCCGATGACGCCCGGGCGGGCATCCTCAAGGCGTGCGGCCAGCTGGCGCGCACCCTGCACGGTGCCGGCCAGGTGCACGGCTGCTTCTATCCCAAGCACATCTTCCTGCGTCAACGCCGCGATGGCTGGGAAGCGCAGCTGATCGACCTGGAAAAGACCCGGCCGCTGCTGTTTGGCATGCGTGACCGCCTGCGCGATCTGGAGCCGCTGCTGCGCCGTGCCCGTGCCTGGAGCGAGGCGGAGGTACGCCAGCTGCTGGCCGCCTACCTGCAGCAGCCTGCCGACAGCGCCCTGGTCGGTACCTGGCTGCAACGCCTGACGCAACGCCGTCGTGAAAAAGAGGCCCGCTGATGCGTTTGTCCGAACTCAAAGACGCCGGGCGCAGCCCGTCTCTGCCATTGAGCATTACCTTGGCCGACGCCGCCGGCACGGCTGACCTGCAACTGCTCAGCCTGTTGCGGGTACTGCCCGGCCAGCGTTATGTCGGTGCCGGCATCTGGCGCGGCACCCCGGTGCTGGCCAAGCTGCTCGTCGGCGGCAGCGCTGCACGGCATTTCCAGCGTGAACTGGATGGCGTGAAGCTGCTGACCAAAGAAGGCCTGACCACGCCGCAGCTGCTCGCCGACGGCCTCAAGGAAGGTGAGGGCGGCTGGCTGCTGTTCGAATTCCTCGATGGCGCCGAAAGCCTGGCCGATGCCTGGGCTTCGGTAGAAAGCCTGCCGGTGCTGGCTGACGAGCAGCACCTGGTACTGGGTGAAGCACTCACCGCTGTGGCACAGATGCATGCGCATGGCCTGTGGCAGGAAGACCTGCACCTGGACAACCTGCTGCGCCATGGCGGCAAGCTGTACCTGATCGACGGTGCCGGCATCAAGGCCGAGACGCCCGGCCAGCAGTTGTCGCGGCCCCGTGTACTGGAAAACCTCGGAGTGTTCTTCGCCCAGTTGCCCAAACGCCTGGAGCCGTTCATCGAAGAGCTGCTGGTGCACTACCTGTTGGCCAACGCCGAGCATGCGCTGCCGATGGAAGCGCTGCAGAAGCAGGTGGACAAGGTGCGCAACTGGCGGCAGAAGGACTACCTGGAAAAGGCCGGTCGCGAGTGCAGCCTGTTCAGCGTCGAGCGCAGCCTGTCAGGCCTGCGCGCGATTCGCCGCAGTGAGGTGGGCGCCATGCTGCCGGTCCTGGAGCAAGCCGATACGCTGATCGACAAGGGCCACCTGTACAAGACCGGTGGCGCGGCCAGCGTGGCGCGCATCGAGGTGAACGGGCGCCAACTCGTGCTCAAGCGCTACAACATCAAGAACACCGCGCACTGGTTCAAGCGCTTCTGGCGCCCGAGCCGGGCCTGGCACTCCTGGATCGAAGGGCTGCGCCTGGAGTTTCTCGACATCGCCACGCCACGCCCGCTGGCGGTGCTGGAACAGCGAGTGATGGGCTTGCGCAGCCGTGCCTACCTGGTCACCGAGTTTGTCGATGGCCCGGACCTGACCGCCTGCTTCGCGCCCTACGTGGAGAACGGCGACGCACCGGAAGAGCAGGTCGATGCCCTGGTCCACGTGATGCAGCAATTGATTCGCGAGCGCATCAGCCATGGCGACTTCAAGGGCCACAACCTGTTCTGGCACAACGGCCAGTGGTCACTGATCGACCTCGATGCCATGTGCCAGCACGCCACCCAGCTCAGCTTCGCGCCGGCCTACGCGCGTGACCGGGCGCGCTTGCTGCGCAACTGGCCGAGTGGCAGCGCCCTGCATCAGCGCTTGGACAGGCTGTTGCCTCGGCTCGGCGAGTAATCCTCTGGCAGGGCCAGCCAGTCGCTGCCGCGACCGGGCTGGCGCACGCGGATCTGCCATACGTCGTGTTCGCGGCGCAGGACTGCCCAGGCGGGTACTGTGCCGCTGAGCCCGGCGGGCAAGACCAGGTGGTAGTGCCCGGGCAGCAAGTGGCGGCGTACCGGCAGCTGGTGGCTCAGCAGCTGCAGGTACAACGTGCTGCCATGGTTGAACAGATTGTTCTCGTGCTCATCGGCAACGCCTTCCAGGCGCGGCTCCAGCCGGCATTGGCCAAGCAGCTGCGCGATATCGGGCAACCCCTCATGCCAATGCACAGCTGAATCGACGATCCAGCCGCCGCTCTGGCTGCGCGTGATCGGTAGCTTCAGGTACGCATAAGGCTGGTCAGGGTCGGTGGCGCGCCAGCGGCTGCCGTCAAAGCTCACATTGAAATAGTGGCCCTGGTTGTCGCGCACGAAGTACTGGCTCAGGCCCGGGTTGACCGACAACTGTTCATAGACTGCTTCGCCATGTACCGAGTCAATCCGGTAGCGCAGCCTGCCGACGTCGGGTACCACTTGGTAGCGCTGCGGCAACGGTACCGGTGGTGGCTTCGGCAGCCCGCGCATTGCGCGGCGCATGAGGCTGGAACCCGCCATTTCGTTGAGGCCTGCGGAGGCATGGCCGAGGGCGGCCACGGCATGGTGCAGGGCACCGGCATGGTCGTCCTGATCGAACGCCTCGAAGCCATCCCAGATCGAGATCGCCATGCGGCCGAACGCCAGTGCGAGCAGTGCCCGCTGTGGCAGGACGAAGGTGACGAGGTCCAGCACCAGCCGGAGCACGTTGACCGAGAACTCACCCAGCAGTTCTTCGTTGCTGCGGGTTGCGGTGTCGGTTTGCGCGATCAGGCTTTTGACTTCTGCCCGGTACAGCGCCTCGAACAGGTTGCCGGTGATGGTCTGGCGCGTGACGATTGCGCCGATCCGGCCTTTTTTCAGCCGCGCGCCGAGCAGCTTGCCGCTGGCCTGTGGCAAGCGCCCGGTCAGGTAGTCCTGAAAGCTCGAGTCACTGCGGGCAGCGAGGATCAGCGCTTTGGTGTCGTGGTACTCGCGCCAGAAGCGGCGGTCAGGTACATCCGGGCAGTACAGCACGATGCGTTTCGAATTTTCGGGTGAAACCAGCAGCAACACGCCCAGCA
Source organism: Pseudomonas sp. NPDC089428 (assembly GCF_044749325.1). Taxonomy (NCBI): domain Bacteria; kingdom Pseudomonadati; phylum Pseudomonadota; class Gammaproteobacteria; order Pseudomonadales; family Pseudomonadaceae; genus Pseudomonas; species Pseudomonas sp. NPDC089428. Next base: position 102,822 of record NZ_JBIVHT010000002.1, on the reverse strand, counting down.
GTGTATCCCCCTGTACCAGCAGCTGCTGCGCAATGACTTGCTGCTCGTTGTAGTGCGGGCGGTTATTGCTGTCGGGCGCGCTGATCACCGTGCTGGCCCAGCCATACCCTTGCTCGAACGTGTCAGGCAGGAAGTGCCTGGCATAGCGCGCCTTGACGGCTTCGGCATTCATGCGCGTGCGGGTGATCTGCCCATGCGCCGCCCGGCGCCAGCGGCCCTCAGGCGAATCCAGCAGCTGGGTGCGCAGGTAGGCCTGATAGCCACTGCCAGCATTCAGCCGCCGTACGATGTCCTTGACCCGTTGCGGTGTCAGGGCAGGTAGCGGTTGGTCATCGTTCAGGTATACGCGGGCAGTCAGCCAGTAATCCACGTCGAACCAGGCAATGTTCAGCAAGGCCAGCTCATCGAGCCTGTAGGTGTGGCGGATCACTTCGATAGTGTCACCGACCTGTGGTCTGCTGGCGACCGGCACGTAGCCACTGGTACCGCCGACCGGCAGCGGGTTCACGATTGGTCCTGTCTGGCGGGCAAGCGTGACGCTGATGGAGATGTCCCGTGGGTCGTAATCCAGGCCTGGGTCTCGTTGCAAGTATTCGCGCAGGCGCTCGTTGACCCAGTTCAGCAAGCTGTGCTGCTGGCGGAACTGCTCTAGGGTGAGAATACCGGGCGCACTGGCCGCCTGAATGGCGACCACTTGTTCCTGCATGGCCTGCATGATGTGCGTGACGCCTTGGCGCGAGGTTGTGCGCAGCCAGTTTGGCAGGTGTTTTTCGAGTAGCAGCCCATAGCGATTGGCCATTGGGCCGCGGCTGCCAACGGTTTGCCTGATGTCCAGGGCTCTGGCCAGGGCCGAATCCAGCTGTTCGATACTGCGCTGTTGTCCCTGTTCCCAGGCCTGTTGCCAGGCATGAGTCAGGTGGCTGGTTTGCGCGTCGCGTATGGCGAAGGCCAGGAACTCGGCAGGGTCCTCGGTGTACCAGTCATAGCGCAGGCGTTCGGCCTGTCGGGCCTGCTGCTGGTTGCCAGGCTCGACCATCATGGCCAGCAGATGCCCGCTTTGCAGCGGATCCTCCAGTCGCTCGCAGACCTCTGCATGGAGTTCGGCGAGGCCGTCGAAGGCTTCTATGCCATGGGTGACACTGCACAGTAGCGCCAGGCCGACGGGCTCGTCGTGTTCCAGCAGGCGCCCTTCGGGCCCTTGTTCGGTGAGCACAAGAAAACCAGGCACATGGCAGCGCCAGTTAGGGGCGGTGCTGGCAAGGAGCAGGCGATAGGTTTGCGGCCGCGATGTGACAGGCAGGTGCCGACGCTGCCAGGGGCGCGGCAGCTCAAGGCAGGTCCTGAGCAGCTGTGCATGCCCTGGCAACAGGGTCTGGTCGGTGCTGCGCAGGCGAATCTCCGCATCCAGCTGGTCTCGGTAATGGGAGGCCAGTCGAATCAGACGGGTCAGTCCTTTGCTGTCGCGCTCCAGCCAGTAGCTGGCCAGGCGGGCATGCAGGTCTTGGCGAATGGTCTTGCAGAAGCGGTCGATATGGCTGGCGAAATCTACCGGCAAATTGAGCACCGGGTAGCTGGCATGACGCGGCTGGCTACCGTTGGGCAAGCGAAACGTGCCGCCGTCGAACAGGTGGAAACCCACGAGCTGCAGCAGGTGATGCGTGCCGAAATACAGTGTGCGTGCAGTGATCGAGAGGTTCGGCCAAAGCTGTTCGACGACGATGTCCAGGCTAGGTTCGACGCCGTCGATGGGGGGCAGAAGAGCTTCCAGTCTGCTGTCCAGGGTCTGGAAGCGGGTCTGTGCGGTCATGGTCCGTCTCCGGGTGTGAAGGCGGACGATGGTGCGGGAGTGAATCCTTGTGGTTGTGTTAGCCGGCTACCTCAGCGTCGGCAAAGGCCGCGTATCGACAGCCAGGCCGGGATACCCAGGCCCAGCCAGGAAAGCGCGTCCCACCCGCCATCGCCGAGCAACGCGGCGAACAGCCCCAGCGCGCCGAGCACGGCGATCAGCAGTGGCCAGGCAAAGACCCGCGCGGTGGCTTGCGACTTGTGGGTCATGCGCGTGCCTCCCGGTGCTTGCGCTGCTTGCCCCACCACAGGTAAAGGCCGCTGCCGAGCACGATGAGGGTCAGCACATCGAGTACTGCCCAGAGGATCTGCATCGGCCGGCCGCCATAGTCACCGAAGTGCAGCGGTTGCGACAGGCCCATGGCGTCCATGTACCAGGGGCGTTCGCCCACGGCAGTCACCTCCAGTGTGCGGGCATCGACCAGCACGGGGGTCAACAGGTGCGAAGTCAGGTGCGTGGCGCCCTTCATGAACACGGCATAGTGGTGCTCACTGGAGAAGCGCGTGCCAGGGAAGGCAATGAAGTCCGGGCGCATGCCGGGCACTGCGCGTTCGGCGATCGTCAGCAGGTGGGTGGCGCTGGCGCGTTCGGTGAGTGGCGGGGCGTCGCGATAGGGGGCGACCATCGCCGCCAGGCTATCGTTGCGCCAGGCGGCGATGACCAGGTCGGAGAGCGCACTGATCACCCCGGTGACACCCACCGTCAGCGCCCAGGCCAGGGTGACCACGCCAATCAGGTTGTGCAGGTCGAGCCAGCGCAGGCGGCGGGACTTGTCGTGGCGCACGGTGGCGAAGCCCAGGCGGCGCATGAACGGTGCGTAGAGCACGGTACCGGAGACGATCGCGACGATGAACAGAACCCCCATGAACGCCAGCAGCAGCTTGCCGGGCAGGCCGGCGAACATGTCCACGTGCAGGCGCAGCATGAGCATCATGAAGCCGCCGTTGGCGGCAGGCATGGCCACGGCTTCGCCGGTGCGGGCGTCGAGCATGAAGGTGTGTGACGAATTGGGCTCGGTGCCGGCAGTGGCGGCGGTGATCGCCAGCACGCCGTTGGGCTCGTCCTCGTCGAAGCCGAAGTACTGCACGACCTCGCCGGGACGGTGTTGCTCGGCCTTGATGACCAGCTGCTGCAGGTCCAGTTGCGGGGTGCCGGCGGGCATCTCGCGCAGTTGCGGGGCATCGCCGAGCAGGTGTTCGAGTTCGTGGTGGAAGATCAGCGGCAGGCCGGTCAGCGCCAGCAACAGCATGAACACCGTGCAGACCAGGCTGCTCCAGGTGTGGATCACCGACCAGCGGCGGATGGTTGGGCTTTTCATCACGGTACCGAATTTTGTCTGTTGGACCGTGGGGCCGCGACGCGGCCCCCGCTCACTCAGAACTTGTAGGAAGCGCTGGCAACGACGCTGCGCTCGTCGCCGTAGTAGCAGTAGTAGCTGTCGCAGGTGGAGATGTAGTCCTTGTTGAACAGGTTGGTGGCATTGACCGCCACCGACGCGCCCTTGAGGCTGGTGCTCAGGCGACCGAGGTCGTAGTGCACCGAGGCATCGAATACGGTATAGGCGTTGGCCTTGCCCAGGTAGGTGTTGGCCTGGTCGCCGTAAGTGTTGCCGGTATAGCGCGCGCCACCGCCGATGCCGAAGCCGTCGAGCACACCGCTGTGCCAGGTGTAGTCGGCCCACAGCGAGGCTTGCTGGTTGGGCATCAGCTGCAGCCGGTTGCCCTTGTACAGGCCGTCCTGCACTTCCGATTTGGCCAAGGTATAGGCGGCGGTCAGCTTGAGGTTCTCGGTGACGTCGGAGACTGCTTCCAGCTCAAGGCCATGGACTTTCACTTCGCCGGTCTGGCTGGTGACGGTCACACCGCCCACGTTGTTGGTGACCGAAACGTTTTTCTGCGTCAGGTCATACACGGCTGCCGACAGCAGGGTGTTGGAGCCCGGTGGCTGGTACTTGACGCCCAACTCCCACTGCTTGCCTTCGGTCGGCTTGAACGACTCGGTGGCCGACACGGCGGCATTGCTGGATGGCTGGAACGACTCGGCATACGACAGGTACGGCACGAAGCCCGAGTCGAACACGTAGCTGATGGCTGCGTTGCCGCTGAATTTCTTGTCACGTTGGGTGTTGGTGGCATCACCCTGGTTGAGGAACTTGGTGCTGGTGTGCACCCAGTCTTCACGACCGCCCAGGGTCAGGCGCCAGTTGCCGAGTGCCATCTGGTCCTGGACGTACACGCCGGTCTGACGGGTCTTCTGGTCGTAGTCGTAGAACGCCGTGGAGCGATCGGGACGGGTGATGGGCACCCCGTAAACAGGATTGACGACGTTACTGTCCGGCACATTGAAGTCGAAGATCGACAAATAGTTGGTGTTGACGCGCTGGTGGTCCAGGCCGAGCAGCAGAGTGTGGGTCACGTCGCCGGTGGCAAAGTCGGCCTGGAAGTTGTTGTCCACCGCGAACTGGCTGATGTCTTCATCGGTGTTGGTGGACATGCGGCTGACGGTGCCATCGTCCTTCACCGGTGGCGTGGTTGGGTTATAGCTGCCGGGGGTGATGGTCTGGAACGCCAAGTCTGTCTTGGTGTAGCGCAGGTTCTGACGGAACTGCCAGACATCGTTGATGCGATGTTCGAAGGCGTACCCGAGCGCGTAGTAGGTGCGGTCGTAAAACTCGTAATCCGGGTCACCCAGGTTCTTGTGATGGGAGATCTTGCCGAACGGCATGTCGAGCTTGGTGCCCTGAATCGGCCGGAACTGGCTGGTGGCGCCGGTATCGTCGCGGGTGAACTGGGTCAGCAGGGTCAGCGAGGTATCGTCGTCGATGTTCCAGGTCAGGCTTGGGGCGATGTTGTAGCGTTTGTCGTCGATATGGTCGATCTGCGTGCCGCCATCGCGGATCACGCCGCTGACGCTGTACAGGAATTGGCCCTGGTCATCGATCTTGCCGGTGCTGGCGAAGTTGATCTGGCGGTGGTTGTCGCTGCCGTACTGCAGTTCGATCTCGTGGGCGCTTTCGGCCTGTGGGCGACGGCTGACCATGTCGAGCAGGCCGCCAGGAGGGGTCTGGCCATACAGCGAGGAAGCCGGGCCACGCAGCAGGGCCAGGCGGTCGAGGTTCCAGGTTTCGGCTTTGGGGTTGGCATACACGCCACGTGGCAGCGGCAGGCCGTCGAGGAACTGGGTCGGCTCGAAACCGCGTACGCGCATCCAGTCGTAGCGGGTGTCGCTGCCGAAACTGGCGGAGACGATGCCCGGCATATATTTCACGGCGTCGTCGAGGCTGTGCACGCCACGGTCGCTCATCTGCTGGCGGGTGGCCACGGAGATCGAGCGCGGGACTTCGACCAGCGCGGTGTCAGTCTTGGTGCCGGCAGCGGTGCGTTTGGCCAGGTAGCCATCGACCGGGCCCCAGGCGCTTTCGGCAGCGCTGACGGCGTTCACGGTGGTTTCCGGCAGTGCCAGGGCGCCATCCGGCACGGCGACCAGACTATAGCTGCCGACGCTGCTCTGTTGCAGTTGCAACCCGGTGCCCAGCAAGGCCGCCTGCAGGGCGCCGAGGCCGTTGTACTGGCCATTGACCGGGGCCGAGGTACGGCCGCTGACCAGCGCCGGATCGATGGCCAGGGCGATGCCCGACTGGCTGGCGATCTGGTTCAGGGTGGTGGCCAGAGGCGCGGCGGGCAGGTTGTAGGCGCGCGGTGCGGACTGTTCGGCAGCGAACAGGGCGGTGCTGGACAAGGGCATAGCCATGGCGATGGCCAGGGTCATCAGGCTGGGACGCAGGATACGATCAACGGCACGGGACATGCAGCGGTTCCTCGACGGATAAGTGCTAACTGCTTCCTTGCCGAGCGAGATTCCAGAAGTGACAGGGGGAATCGGAAAAAAAGTGAGAATTATTTGAATCTGGCTTTTTCCTGCACCGGCCCTTTCGCGGGCAAGCCCGCTCCCACAGGTGCGCCGCAGATTTAAGGGCTGCGGAAATCCAGTGGGAGCGGGCTTGCCCGCGAAGAGGTCGGTACAGGTCTACTTGGGAACGACAGTCACCCACCACGGTGTATGCCGCTCGATCTTCACCGGCAGGGCCGGCACCAGCGAGGCCAGGGCCAGGTCGGTGTCGGTCAGCGGGAAGCTGCCGGTCACGCGCAGGTCGGCCACTTCATCGGCTACACCCAGGTGGCCGCTGCGGTAATGGCCCAGTTGCTTCAGCAGGTCAGCCAGGCGCACGTTGTCGACCACCAGCATGCCGCGAGTCCAGGCGTCGGCCCCGGCTTGCACCGGGCCTATGTGGCCCAGGCCATTGCCGTTCATCAGCACTTGCTGGCCTTCGCGCAGGACCTGTTCGTCACCGCTGTTGTGTGGCATGGCAGCGACCGACGATTGCAGCACTTCCAGGCGCGTGCCCTTGTCTTCCCGGCGTACCAGGAAGCGCGTGCCCAGTGGCCGCAGGCGGCCATCGTCAGTACGTACCAGTAGCGGGCGAGGGTCGTCATGGCCGGTCTCGACCGAAATTTCGCCCTGATGCAGCACGATCAGGCGTTGCTCGCCCTGGTAGTCGATGTCGACGGCAGTGTGGGTGTTCAGGCTCAGCAGCGTGCCGTCTTCCAGGCGCAAGGTGCGCAGTTCGCCCGTGGCGGTACGCTGATCGGCCAGCCAGTAGCTGGGCGCCAGTGACGGAGCACCGACCCAGGCCAGCAGCGAACCGAGCAGGAACATCCCGGCCAGCCCGCCACCCACTTTGCCGATGCGCCGTCGCAAACCGGCGCGCGATTGCAGCAGGGCCTGGCGAGCCGGGCCGGCAGCAGCGCTGACGCGTTGATCGAGGGCGCCAAGCTGGCGCCAGGCGCGGGCATGTTCTTCGCTGGCGGCGTGCCAGCGGATGAATTCGGTGCGTTCGTCAGGCGTGCCACTGCCATCGTCCAGGCTCATTTTCCAGGCAATGGCGGCTTCCAGCACCTGCGACGAAACCGGTGTGTTGTTCACGTCGGTTCCCCGTACAGGGCCACGTAGCACTGGCGCATGCCCTGGGCGATGTACTGGCGCACGCGCGATACCGATACGCCCAGGCGTTCGGCGATTTCGGCGTGGCCCATGCCATCCAGGCGGTTGTGCAGGAATGCCACGCGAGCCTTGCTCGACAGCTTGCCGAGCAGGCGGTCGATGGCCTTGAGGTCTTCGAGGATCAGGTGCTGGGTTTCCGGGGAGGGATGTTCGGCTTCGGGGACCAACGCCAGCTCGGCCAGGTAGGCCTGTTCCAGCGCCGTGCGGCGGAAGTGGTCGAACATCAGGCCCTTGGCCACGGCGGCGAGGAAGGCGCGCGGTTCGCGCGGGGTGTCCAGCTGCTCGCGGCCGAGCAGGCGCACGAAGGTGTCCTGGCTCAGGTCTTCGGCACGCTGACGGCAGGCCATGCTGCGTTGCAGCCAGGCGAGCAGCCAGCCGCGATGGTCGCGGTACAGCGAACCGACCAATTCGGCGTGTGGGCTGTTGGCAGAAGACACGCAGCGTCCCCCCGGAACGAATGCATTAACTAACGATAATTATTCGCGATTGTTACAGAGGCGGAGGGTGAGGTGCAATGGACGCTTATCGGATGGCCATCATCCAAGGTGTGTTCCCTGGGCCGGCCTCTTCGCGGGCAAGCCCGCTCCCACAGTGATCGCGCCAGATTCTGGAAATTGAGCAAGACAGTTGCCCCCACGGGGATTTTGCCAACCTTGAAAGCTACGCATTACCTGTGGGAGCGGGCTTGCCCGCGAAGAGGCCAGAGATTATCTAAAGGCCGTGGTTATGCATTGCGCGCCTGCGCCACCCCCGCAGTCGTTGCTCCAACTGCAACGGGCTGTCGAGCTGCTGGCGCCGGGCCTGGCTGAACAGGATCAGCGCCAGCTCTGCCGTGACCTGTGCATCGGCGCTGGCATGGTGACGCTCATCCACCTGCAGGCCGAAGCGTGCCACCCAGTCGTCCAGCCCGGCCTCGCGCAACACGGTGTCGGGGTTGAGCATTGGCGCCAGTTCCGCCACGTCGAGGAAGGGCAGCTGCAAGCGATGGCCCAGGCTCTCCTTCAAGGCACGGGCAAGCATGCGCTGGTCGAACGGCGCATGGAACGCCAGCACCGGGCTGTCGCCGATGAATTCGAGCAGGTCGAGCAAGGCTTCGGCCGGGGCGCAGCCAGCAGCCAGGGCACTCGGCCCGAGCCCGTGGATCAGCACGCTGGCGTTGGTTTTCTGTTCAGGGCGGTGCAGGGTGCGCTCGAACTGCTGGGCAAAATCGATGGCACCGTCCTCGATGGCCACCGCGCCGATCGACAGCACCTGGTCGCGATTGGGGTTCAGGCCGCTGGTTTCCAGGTCGAGCACCACCCAGCGCTGCTCGCGCAAGGGGCACACACCCAATGGCTTGGCCTTGGGCAACCGCGCCAGGCGTTGGCGCAAGGCATCGTCCAGCATCGGGGCAGCAGGGCGCAGCCAGGCGAACAGGCTCATAACTGATACCGCAGGGCCAGGCTGCTCTGCAGGCGCTGGGCCTGGCGCAGGGATTCGCGCAGGATGCGCCGGTCCAGATGGTTGAGGCTGTCCGGATCGAGGCGGTTGGAGTACGGCAGGTTGTCACGGGTCTGGCGCTGGTGCTGCTGCATGCGGGTTTGCTGGATGAAGTGGTAGGCCTCTTCATAGGCGGCGCCATCAAGCGCCTCGATGACCCCCTTGTCGACCAGCTGGCGCAGGCGCTCCAGGGTGTTGCAGGCGCCAATGCCATTGGCCAGTGCCAGCAGCCGGGCGCCATCGACGAAGGGCGTCAGGCCCTGAACCTTGAGGTCGAGGGTGGCGGCCTTGTCGTTGCCCTGGCGGGTCAGCACGAACTCGCGCAGGCGGCCCACCGGCGGGCGCTGGCGCAGGGCGTTGTCGGCCAGCATGCGCTGGAAGATGCGGTTGTCCGCCACCTGCTCCAGCAGCTGCCGGCGCAGTTGTTCACAGCCCTGTTCATTGCCCCAGACCACGCGCAGGTCGAAGTAGATGCTCGAACCCAACAGGTTCTCCGGGCTGGCCTCGCGCACGAAACCGGCAAAGCGCCGTGCCCACTGTACGCGTGACAGGCACAGCTCGGGGTTGCCGGCCATGACGTTGCCCTTGCACAGGGTGAAACCGCACTGGGCCAGGCACTGGTTGATGTACTGCGCCAAGGGCAGCAGGCGTGCGCGAATGGCCTCGGCTTCGGTGTCGTCGGCGGCTTCGAAGAGTATGCCGTTGTCCTGGTCGGTGTGCAGGGTCTGCTCGCGGCGCCCTTCGCTGCCGAAGCACAGCCAGCTGAAGGGCACGCCGGGGTCGCCACGTTCGGCAATGGCCAGCTCGATCACCCGGCACACCGTGTGGTCGTTGAGCAGGGTGATGATCTGGGTGATCTGCGTCGAGGAGGCGCCATGGGCGAGCATGCGCTCGACCAGTTGGCCGATCTCGCCACGCAGCTGCACCAGCGAATCGAGGCGTGGCGCATGGCGGATGGTACGCGCCAGGTGAACCAGGTCGACCCGCTGCAGGGAGAACAGGTCACGCTCGGACACCACGCCACACAGGCGCTGGTTGTCCACCAGGCAGACGTGGGCGATATGCCGTTCGGTCATCGCCATGGCCGCATCGAAGGCGCTGGCCTGTGGGCTGAGGTAGAACGGCCTGGCGGTCATGTGCTGTTCGATCGGTGCACCGAGGTCGGCATCGGCGGCAGCCACCACCTGGCGCAGGTCGCGCAGGGTGAAGATGCCCACCGGGTAGCGCTGCGGGTTGACCACGACGATGCTGCCGACCTGCTGTTCATGCATCAGCCGCACCGCCTCGCGCAAGGGTGTATCCGGCGCGCAGACCACCGGGTGACGCATGGCCAGTTCGCCCAGCGGGGTATTCAGTGAGTATTGGGTGCCGAGGGTTTCCACTGCACGTTGACGTACCTGCTGATTGACTTGGTCGAGCAGGCTGCTGACCCCGCGCAGTGCAAAATCTCGAAACACTTCCGACATCGAGAATACGCGGATGAACGCAGCTTTGTTCAGTTGCAGGCAAAAGGTGTCTTCACCGGCCAGGTGTTCGGTGCGTGTCGCCCGCTCGCCGAGCAGCGCCGCCAGCGGGAAGCATTCGCCACCGGTGATTTCGAAGGTGGTTTCCACCCCAGGCTTGACCAGGTGCTGGCGCTCGCCGACCACACGGCCCTGCTTGACGATGTAGAAATGCTCGACCGGCCCGTCCGTGGGTTTGATGATGCTTTCGCCGCTGGCATAGAAGCGCAGCTGGCATTGTTCCACCAGAAAGGCCAGGTGGCTCTGCTCCATCTGGTTGAACGGCGGGAAGCGCTGCAGGAACTGCAAGGTGCCCTGGATGTTCTGCAGTACTGCCGTTCTGCCCGCCTGACTGTAGGCGTCCTTTTTGCTCATGACACTGACCGTATCGCTACGCCGAACTATATATATCTATATATAGGATCGGCCATGTTGTTTTCGGTCCCCATGGTCGGCTGGCAGCGGGGTGGTGCCCATTGGACGTAAGTCTAGTGAGCCCCCGCTGTCAAAGAGCCGACGAAAGGCGAGCCGGGTTACAGGGCTTTTGCGGTCCTAACCACTGAGCGGGATTTTTTTGACGAGAAGACCATGGCTGAGCATGACGACATCCTGAGTGACGCCGAACGCGAGGCATTGGCCGTGTTGAGTGCGCCCGTTGCGCCTAGTCCGGTGGTGTTGATCGTCGATGACAACCCGGTGAACAGTGAGGCACTCAAGCTGTACCTGAAGAGCAGGGGCATCGAGTGCATGACTGCTGATGGTGCGCAGGAGGCAATGTTCAAGCTGCATTACGAACCGCGCATCGCCCTGATGATTACTGACCTGCGCATGGAGCCCAAGGATGGCCTTGAACTGATCCGACAGATTCGTGAGACGGAGCGGGCTGCGTTGTCGATCATCGTGGTGTCGGGCGACACCGATGTGAAGGAGGCGGTGGACGTGATGCACCTGGGGGTGGTGGATTTTCTGCTGAAACCGGTGGATCTGGGGAAACTGCTGGGGTTGGTGAAAAGAGAGTTACGGATCGAATAGCGAAGCAGGGCATTCGCGGGCAAGCCCGCTCCCACAGGTAATGCGCTGCCTTTGAGAGCTGCGGTGTACCTGTGGCAGCGGGCTTGCCCGCGAATCGGCCTTACAGCCCGTTACGCGCCTTGAACTCGCGGCGACGGCGGTGCAGCACTGGCTCGGTGTAGCCGTTCGGCTGCTTGGCACCTTCGATCACCAGCTCGATGGCTGCCTGGAACGCGACGTTGTCGTCGAAGTTCGGCGCCATCGGGCGGTACAGGGCGTCACCGGCGTTCTGCTGGTCGACCACCGCAGCCATGCGCTTGAGGCTTTCCAGCACCTGCTCCTGGGTAACCACGCCATGGCGCAGCCAGTTGGCCAGCAGCTGGGCCGAGATGCGCAGGGTGGCGCGGTCTTCCATCAGGCCGACATCGTTGATGTCCGGGACCTTCGAGCAACCCACACCCTGGTCGATCCAGCGCACGACGTAGCCGAGGATGCCCTGGGCGTTGTTGTCCAGTTCGTTGCGGATCTCTTCAGCCGACCAGTTGGTGTCGGCCGCCAGCGGGATGGTCAGGATGTCATCGACCGAAGCCGGCGTGCGCGCAGCCAGCTCGCGCTGACGCGCCTGCACGTCAACCTTGTGGTAGTGCAGGGCGTGCAGGGTGGCGGCGGTCGGCGACGGTACCCAGGCGGTGTTGGCGCCGGCCAGCGGGTGAGCGATCTTCTGCTCGAGCATGGCGGCCATCAGGTCAGGCATGGCCCACATGCCCTTGCCGATCTGCGCGCGGCCTTGCAGGCCGGTGGCCAGGCCGACGTCGACGTTGTTGTTCTCGTAGGCGCCGATCCACTTCTCGTTCTTCATGGCGCCCTTGCGCACCACGGCGCCGGCTTCCATCGAAGTGTGGATTTCGTCACCGGTACGGTCGAGGAAGCCGGTGTTGATGAACACCACGCGTTCGGCTGCCGCCTTGATGCAGGACTTCAGGTTGACCGTGGTACGCCGCTCCTCGTCCATGATGCCGACCTTGACGGTGTTGCGCGGCATGCCCAGCAGGTCTTCGACGCGGCTGAAGATCTCGGCGGCGAAGGCGACTTCTTCCGGGCCGTGCATCTTCGGCTTGACGATGTACACGCTGCCGCTGCGGGTGTTCTTGCGGCTGGTGTTGCCGTTGAGGTTGTGCAGGGCGATCAGGTTGGTGAACAGACCGTCCTGGATGCCCTCAGGGATTTCGTTGCCCTGGGCATCGAGAATCGCCGGGTTGGTCATCAGGTGACCCACGTTGCGCACGAACAGCAGCGAACGGCCGTGCAGGGTTACGCTGCCGCCGTTGGGCGCGGCGTATTCGCGGTCCGGGTTCATGGTGCGGGTGAAGGTCTTGCCGCCTTTGCTCACGCTTTCGGCCAGGTCGCCTTTCATCAGGCCCAGCCAGTTGCGGTAGACGATGACTTTGTCATCGGCATCGACTGCGGCGACCGAGTCCTCGCAGTCCATGATGGTGGTCAGTGCCGATTCCATCAGGATGTCTTTGACACCGGCGGCATCGGTGCTGCCGACCGGGGTGCTGGCGTCGACCTGGATTTCGAAGTGCAGGCCGTTGTGCTTGAGCAGTACGGCGGTCGGTGCCTTGGCGTCGCCATGGAAGCCGATCAGCTGGGCGTCATCACGCAGGCCGCTGTTGCTGCCGCCTTTCAGGGCGACGACCAGCTTGCCGCCTTCGATGCGGTAGCCGGTGGAGTCGACGTGGGAGCCGGCTGCCAGTGGCGCGGCTTCGTCGAGGAAGGCGCGGGCGAAGGCGATGACCTTGTCGCCACGGCGCTTGTTGTAACCCTGGCCTTTCTCGGCGCCGCCTTCATCGCTGATGGCGTCGGTGCCGTACAGTGCGTCGTACAGCGAACCCCAGCGGGCGTTGGCGGCGTTCAGGGCAAAGCGGGCGTTCATCACCGGGACGACCAGCTGCGGGCCGGCCATGTGGGCGATTTCTTCGTCCACGTTCTGGGTGGTGGCCTGGAAATCGTCGGCTTGTGGCAGCAGGTAGCCGATTTCCTGGAGGAATGCTTTGTAGGCTACGGCGTCGTGTGCCTGGCCTTTGCGTGCCTGGTGCCAGGCGTCGATCTTGGCTTGCAGCTCGTCGCGCTTGGCGAGCAGGGCTTTGTTCTTTGGAGCGAGGTCATTGATGATCTTCTCTGCACCGGCCCAGAACTGCTCGGCGACGATGCCGGTCCCTGGCATGGCTTCGTTGTTGACGAAGTCGTACAGGACCTTGGCGACCTGAAGGCCACCGACTTGAACGTATCCAGTCATTGCTTGCCTCACTCTGCTCAGCTATTTCGCTCTTCTGTATTAAGCCTGTAGCGCTTCTCTAAACACGTTCCAGTGCTTGCCCTCGTCGGATGCACGAGCGCGGCTGGGTGCGGCCTGCCAGACAGGCTGGCAGACAGTGTGCGTATTTTCACAGGCGCCTTGGCAGACATCCAAACGACGTTTTGTAGTCCGCGCCACGGGATACTACATGAAGCAGTAGGCGAGGCAAAATCAGACTAAAAGCGCCGTTATGCGACCGGTTGGTCGCGTATGGTCACGCTGGGAGAACGTATGTTCGCAAAAAACGGGTGGATTGTTCCAGATAAATCTTGAAACAGTACACGATTGTTTGTGCGGATTGCCCTGCGGCAGGTTGCCGCGCCTTGCCTATACTGAGTCGATCCCCCGTATTTACGCCGCCTCGGGCGGCCCGACGCAGAGGAAGGGCCTGTGGATCATCTTGTATTGACCGTGATTGCTCCGGACAAAGCCGGGCAGGTCGAGCGCATTGCCCAATGCATCGCCGATCATAACGGCAACTGGCTGGAGAGCCGCATGTCGCGGATGGCCGGGCAGTTCGCCGGGATCCTGCGGGTGGCGGTGCCGGCGGAAAACTACGACGAACTGGTGAAGTCGCTGCAGGCGCTGGGGAAGTACGATATTCGCGTGCTGATCGCCGAGAGCGGCATAGAACCGTCATGCACCTGGAAACCTATTGCCATGGAGCTGGTGGGTAACGACCGCCCAGGCATCGTGCGCGATATCACCCGCTTGCTGGCGGACCAGGGGGTGAACCTGGAGCGCTTCACTACCGATGTGCGGCCGGCGCCGATGAGCAGTGAGCCACTGTTCCATGCCGATGCCTTACTGGCGTTGCCTTTGACGTTGTCGCTGGACCAATTGCAGAAGAAGCTGGAGAGCCTGGCGGACGATTTGATGGTGGAGTTGAAGTTGCGGCCGGAGGAATGATCTGGAAATGCCGGGACGCGAAGCGGCCCCTAGCGGTTATCCCGATTTCACGGGGACGGCCCTGTGGATAAGCTGGGGGTGCACCTCGCTAGCCCAGGTACGGCAAGCCCTCCCGAGGTTTGAGCAAAAAACGTACAGAAATCAGTCGCTTGTGCACAAAGCACGGGGACGAGGGTGTGGATAACCTTTGGAGATGTTGCTGCAGGCCACGAACTACGTGGCCTGCAAGGTTTTGATCGTTTTTTGATCAGGCGCGCTTGCGCAAATTCAGCCAGGCGTCGACGCTATAGACCGCCAACCCCGCCCAGATGAAGATGAACGCGATCAAGCTGCTCGGCGACAGGTGCTCATCGAACAGCAGCACTGCCTGCAGCAGCACCAGGGTCGGCGCCAGGTACTGCAGGAAGCCCAGGGTGGTGTAGGGCAGGTGGCGTGCTGCCGCGTTGAAGCACACCAGCGGCACCAGTGTCACCGGCCCCGCCGCGATCAGCCACAGTGCCTCGCTGCTGCTGTAGAAGTCAGCCTGTGCGCTGATTGCCGCCGGATTCAGCAGCATCCAGCCCAACGCCAGCGGCACCAGCATCCAGGTTTCCACCACCAGGCCTGGCAGCGCCGCTACTGGTGCCTGTTTGCGGATCAGGCCATAGAAACCGAAGCTCAGGGCCAGTGCCAGCGACACCCACGGCAGGCTGCCCACCTGCCATACCTGCTGGGCAACGCCTATCGCCGCCATGGCCACTGCCAGCCACTGCAGGCGGCGCAGGCGCTCGCCAAGCAGCAGCATGCCCAGCAGCACATTGATCAATGGGTTGATGTAGTAGCCCAGGCTGGCTTCGAGCATGCGCCCGTTGTTCACCGCCCAGACATAGGTCAGCCAGTTGCCGGCGATCAACGTACCGCTCAGGGCCAGGATCGCCAGCCGACGCGGGTTTTCACGCAGCTCGCGCCACCAGCCGGGGTGTTTCCACACCAGCAGCAACAGTGAACCGAACAACGCCGACCAGAGCACCCGGTGGACGATGATCTCCACCGCCGGAACGCTCTGGATAGCTTTGAAGTACAGCGGGAACAAGCCCCAGATGATGTAGGCACCAAGGCCCAGAAGGTACCCGCGGCGCGGGTTTGCAGAGTGCATGGAGAGTCCTTGCTCAGTAAAGCGAGGCCTATTGTAGACAGAGGCGCGCTTGCTTCTAGAACAATTTCAGTGGTTGTTCATCCAGCGCTGCCAGTTGTTCGCGCAAGGCGAGGATCTGGTCACCCCAGTAACGCGGCTGACCGAACCACGGGAAGCTCGGCGGGAACGCCGGGTCGTCCCAGCGCCGCGCCAGCCAGGCGCTGTAATGCAGCTGGCGCAGGGCGCGCAACGGCTCGATGAGGGCCAGCTCGCGGGGGTCGAAGTCGTGGAACTCGTTGTAGCCGTCGACCAGTTCGGCCAGTTGCCCCAGGCGTTCCTCGCGGCTGCCAGCGAGCATCATCCACAGGTCCTGCACGGCCGGGCCCATGCGGCAGTCATCGAGGTCGACCACGTGATACACCTCGTCGCGGTGCATCAGGTTGCCGGGGTGCAGGTCACCATGCAGGCGGATGACCTGATGCGGGGTGCGGGCGAAGGCATCCTCGACCCGCTCAAGCAGGTGGCGGGCCACGGACTCGAAGGCGGGCAGCAGGTCCTTGGGGACGAAGCCACCGTCGAGCAGGGTGTTCAGCGAGGCGTGGCCAAAGTTGTCCACAGCCAGTGCTTCACGATGTTCGAACGGCCGCGCGGCCCCCACGGCATGCAGGCGGCCGAGCAGCTGGCCGAGGCGGTAGAGTTGATCAAGGTTGCCGGGCTCCGGCGCGTGGCCGCCACGGCGCGGGAACAGGGTGAAGCGGAAGCCCTTGTGTTCGAACAGGGTCTGACCGCCATGTTGCAGTGGCGCGACCACGGGCACTTCGCAATCGGCGAGTTCGGCGGTGAACTGGTGCTCTTCGAGAATCGCCGCATCGCTCCAGCGGCCAGGGCGATAGAACTTGGCGATCAACGGTTGCGAATCTTCGATGCCCACCTGATAGACGCGGTTCTCGTAGCTGTTCAGCGCCAGGACCCGGGCATCGCTGAGAAAGCCCAGGCTTTCCACGGCGTCCAGGACCAGGTCGGGGGTGAGGGTGTCGAAGGGGTGGGACATGGGGGCTCCGGGGATGGGCGACATGTCGTCATGGTAACCCATTCCATGGCCTGCCCCGATTTACCCGCGAAGAGGCCGGCACAGGTTAAACAGGTACCCCGAGCAACACATAGGAAGGATGAAACTGCACACGCACCTTGCTTCCTTCCTTGACCGACTGCTCGGCCAACCAAGCTGCCTCGGCAATCGCACACAATGTCTGCCCGTTGCCCAGCGCCAAGCGTACCTCGCTGTCGCCCTGTGCATCTGCCAGCACCTCTTCGACGGTGGCGTTCAGCACATTGCTGCCTGCCTCGGCCTCATCATCCGCCGCAAGCAACTGCACCCACCCGGCCTTGAGCAGCGCCATCACCGTGCTCCCCAGTGTCAGCTCCAGCCGCGCCGTGCTGTCATGGGTGATCAATGCGTCGATCTCCAGCCCGCCACCCAAGGCCAGGCTGACCCGATCATGTCGGCCCTCCCGGCGCAGCCCGCTGACCTGCCCCTGCAACTGATTGCGCGCACTGGTGCGCAACATCAGGCGGCCCAGCAAGTCGAGGTCGCTGGACTCTTCCGCCGCTTCGAGAATCTGCGCCTGCAGTACCTGCACTTTCTGGTACAGGCGCAGCACGCGCTCACCCTCTACCGAAAGCCTTGCGCCACCACCGCCACGCCCGCCCGTGCTGCGTTCTACCAAGGGCCGGCTGGCCAGGTTGTTGAGTTCATCGATTGCATCCCAAGCCGCCTTGTAGCTGATGCCGGCAGCCTTGGCCGCGCGGGTGATAGAGCCTTGTTCGGCAATATGCTGGAGCAGGGCGATACGCTGCGGGCGACGGGCGATGTGCTGGGTGAGGAGAGCGGGCAGGGACATGGTGGCGCCTATCTGAAACTGACTCGTCAAGCTTGCCCCGGTTTTGCCGTGCGTGCCAGGCAATACACATCGATCCTGCGTGCACCGGCGTGACGCAGCAATTGCGCGATAGCCTGCGCGGTGGCCCCGGTGGTCAGCACGTCATCGATCACGGCGACGTGCCTGCCCTTGAGCGATGCCTCGCTGGCAAGCGCGAACGCCTGGCGCAGATTGCGCTGGCGTCCCCGGGCATCCAGGCGTTGTTGGGCCGGTGTTTCGCGCGTTCGCAGCAACAACCGCTCATCGCATTCGATAGCCAGTGCTTTCGACAACCAGCGCCCGAGCATGCCGGCCTGGTTGAAGCCCCGCTGGCGCAGTCGACGCCGCGCCAGCGGTACAGGCAACAGCAGGTCTGGTGTGGGCAGACCTTCCTGAAAGCGGTGGCTCAGGTTCAGGCTCAGCATTTCGGCCATGAGCCGACCCAGCGGCCATTGGCTATTGTGCTTGAAGCGACTGATCAGCGTGTCCAGCGGAAACCCATAGTGCCAAGGCGCAATTACCTGATCGAACGCTGGCGGGCGGCGGCTGCACTGGGCGCAGATCAGGCCGGCCATTGGCAAGGGCAGGGCGCAGCGCAGGCAATGCTCATCGAGCCAGGGCAATTCCTGTTCGCAGGCGGCACACAGCGGGTAGCGTTGTTCGGCGGCGTCGCTGCATAGCAAACAGGTTTGGTTAATATTTATACACTTGTAAACCAGTGCTTTTAACCAAGGTTGACAGTTCATAGGCCTTCCATGACTATGCGAGCTATCCGTGATGCGCTGGCGGGCAGTTCTGCCTCGGCGCCAGTTACAGCCTAAACAAGGAAACGCCGATGAGCGCCAGCACAACTGCAACAACACGTCACGACTGGTCCCTGCCTGAGGTCAAGGCACTGTTCCAGCAGCCTTTCAATGACCTGCTGTTCCAGGCGCAGACTGTGCACCGCGCGCACTTCGACCCAAACCGCGTACAGGTTTCGACGCTGCTGTCGATCAAGACCGGCGCCTGCCCCGAAGATTGCAAATATTGTCCGCAGTCCGGTCACTACAACACCGGGCTGGAAAAACAGAAACTGATGGAAGTGCAGAAGGTTCTGGAAGAGGCCGCGCGCGCCAAAGCCATCGGCTCTACCCGCTTCTGCATGGGTGCGGCCTGGAAGCACCCGTCGGCCAAGGACATGCCCTACGTGCTGGAGATGGTCAAAGGTGTGAAGGCCATGGGCCTGGAAACCTGCATGACCCTCGGCAAGCTCGACCAGGAGCAGACCGTGGCCCTGGCCCAAGCTGGCCTGGACTACTACAACCACAACCTCGACACCTCGCCGGAGTTCTACGGCAGCATCATCACCACCCGTACCTACAGCGAGCGCCTGCAGACCCTGGCCTACGTGCGTGATGCCGGGATGAAGATCTGCTCTGGCGGTATCCTTGGCATGGGCGAGTCGCTGGACGACCGCGCTGGCCTGTTGATCCAGCTGGCCAACCTGCCAGAGCACCCGGAGTCGGTACCGATCAACATGCTGGTCAAGGTTGCCGGTACCCCGTTGGCCGAGGAAGAAGACGTCGACCCGTTCGACTTCATCCGCATGCTGGCGGTCGCCCGTATCCTCATGCCCAAGTCGCACGTACGGCTGTCCGCCGGCCGCGAGCAGATGAACGAGCAGATGCAGGCATTGGCCTTCATGGCCGGCGCCAACTCGATCTTCTACGGCGAGAAACTGCTGACCACCGCCAACCCGCAGGCCGACAAGGACATGCAGCTGTTCGCCCGCCTGGGCATCAAGCCTGAAGCGCGCGAAGAGCATGCCGACGAAGTGCATCAGGCGGCAATCGAGCAGGCCCTGGTCGAGCAACGCAGCAGCGAGCTGTTCTACGACGCCGCGTCTGCCTGAGATGGCCTTCGACCTGGCGGCGCGCCTGGCCGAACGGCGCGCCGCAGATCTGTATCGGCAGCGGCCATTGCTGGAAAGCCCACAGGGGCCTGAGGTAGTGGTCGAAGGCCAGCGCTTGCTGGCCTTCTGCAGCAACGACTACCTGGGGCTGGCCAACCACCCTGAAGTGATCGCCGCCTGGCAGGCTGGCGCCGAACGCTGGGGGGTCGGTGGCGGTGCCTCGCACCTGGTGATCGGCCACAGCGCGCCGCATCATGCCGTCGAAGAGGCACTGGCCGAACTGACCGGCCGCCCGCGCGCGCTGCTGTTTTCCACAGGCTACATGGCCAACCTTGGCGCCATCACCGCACTGGTGGGGCAGGGCGACACCGTGTTGCAGGATCGCCTCAACCACGCGTCGCTGCTCGATGGCGGGTTGCTCAGCGGTGCCCGTTTCAGCCGCTACCTGCACAACGACGCTGCCAGTCTGGCCAATCGCCTGGGCAAGGCCACCGGCAACACGCTGGTGGTGACTGACGGCGTGTTCAGCATGGATGGCGACCTCGCCGATCTGCCCGCGCTGTCCAGCGTCGCCCGCGCACGGGGTGCCTGGCTGATGGTCGACGACGCCCATGGTCTGGGCACCTTGGGCAATCAAGGTGGCGGCATCGTCGAGCACTTCGGCCTGGGCATCGACGATGTGCCGGTGCTGATCGGTACCTTGGGCAAGGCCTGTGGCACCGCTGGTGCATTCGTCGCCGGCAGTGAAGAGCTGATAGACGCACTGGTGCAGTTCGCCCGGCCATATATCTACACCACCAGCCAGCCCCCGGCGCTGGCTTGCGCCACGCTCAAGAGCCTGGAGCTGCTGCGCCGCGAAACCTGGCGCCGCGAGCACTTGGCCGCGCTGGTTCGCCAGTTCCGTGAGGGGGCCGAGCAAATCGGCTTGCAGCTGATGGACAGCCCGACGCCGATCCAGCCGATCCTGATAGGCGACAGTGCCCAGGCCCTCAAGCTGTCACGCATGCTGCGCGACCGTGGCCTGCTGGTGACCGCCATCCGCCCGCCCACCGTGCCTGCCGGCAGTGCCCGCCTGCGGGTCACCCTGAGCGCGGCGCACAGCGAGGCGCAGGTGCAGCTATTGTTGAATGCATTGGCCGAGTGTTATCCACAGCTGGAGGCCGCCGATGCGTAACCGTTTGATTCTTCTTCCTGGCTGGGGGTTGGGGACCGCCGCCCTCGAGCCCCTCGCCGCCAGCCTGCGGGCCCAGGATGCGCGCCTGCAGGTCGAACTGGCGCCGCTGCCGGAACTGGCCGATGCCGATGTGCAGGCGTGGGTGGACTACCTTGACCGCAAATTGCCTAGCGATACCTGGCTGGGTGGCTGGTCGTTTGGCGGCATGCTCGCCAGCGAGCTGGCGAGCAAGCGCGGCGACCATTGCTGCGGCTTGCTGACCCTGGGCAGCAACCCCAGTTTCGTGGCCCGCGCCGACTGGCCACACGGCATGGCTAACGACACTTTCGGCACCTTCCTTGACGGTTGCCGCAGCCACACCTCGGTGACCCTCAAGCGTTTCCGCACACTGTGTAGCGATGGCGCCCTGCAACCGCGCACGCTGCTGCGTCAGCTGGGTGTCGGTGTGCCCGACACCGATCCGCTGTACCTGGCCACCGGCCTTGAAGTGCTGGCGCAGCTCGATACCCGTGAAGCCCTGCAGGCCTATGGCGGCCCGCAGTTGCACCTGTTTGCCGGCAGCGATGCGCTGGTGCCAGCCGAGGCGGCCAAGGCGCTGAGCGAGCTGCTACCCGATGTGGAAGTTGGCCTGGTCGAAGACAGTTCCCACGCCTTCCTGCTGGAATATCCGCAGGAGCTGGCGGCGGGCATCAAGAGTTTCCTGCATGAGAGTGGCGATGACTGACCTTTCCCGTCCAACCCTGCCCGGCGCGTTGCCGGACAAGCGCCAGGTAGCCGCTTCGTTCTCCCGTGCGGCGGCCAGCTACGACAGCGTCGCGGCACTGCAGCGCGCAGTAGGCGTGAGCTTGCTGGAGCAGCTGCCGGATGACCTGGCGCCGACACGCTGGCTGGACCTTGGCAGTGGCACCGGGCATTTCAGCCGGGTACTCGGCGAACGCTTCGAACAGGCTACCGGTGTGGCCGTGGATATTGCCGAAGGCATGTTGCGCCATGCCCGTGGCGAGCGCGGCGGGGCGCACTACCATGTGGCCGGTGATGCCGAGCGTCTTCCGCTGGGCGATGCCTGTGTCGACCTGGTGTTCACCAGCCTGGCGGTGCAGTGGTGCGGTCAGTTCGCCAGTGTGCTGGACGAAGCCCAGCGCGTACTGCGCCCGGGTGGCGTGCTGGCCTTCAGCAGCCTGTGCGTCGGTACCCTCGATGAGTTGCGCGCCAGCTGGCAGGCGGTGGATGGCATGGTGCATGTCAATCGCTTCCGCAGGTTCGAAGACTATCAGCGCCTGTGTGCTGCCAGTGGCCTTGAACAGCTCAGCCTGCAGCGCCAGCCCCATGTGCTGCACTACCCCGATGTGCGTAGCCTGACCCATGAACTCAAGGCCCTGGGTGCCCACAACCTCAACCCCGGGCGGCCCTCTGGCCTGACCGGTCGGGCACGCATGCAAGGCTTGTTGCAGGCCTACGAAGCGTTTCGCCAGCCCCAGGGGCTGCCTGCCACCTATCAGGTGGTCTATGGTGTGTTGCGCAAGCCACAGGCATGAGAGGAGCGAGATGAGCCAGGCCTATTTCATCGCCGGTACCGACACCGATGTCGGCAAGACCACCATCGCCGCCGGGCTGCTGCATGCGGCGCGCTTGCAAGGGCTGAGTACCCTGGGTGCGAAGCCGGTGGCTTCGGGTTGCACCCTGACGCCCAAGGGCCTGCGCAACAGCGATGCCCAGGCGCTGATCGACGAAAGCTCGGTCAAACTCGCTTACGAAGAGGTCAACCCGTTTGCCTTCGAACCGGCCATTGCGCCGCACGTGGCGGCCCGGGAGGCGGGCGTTGCGCTAGAAGTTGCCGTGTTGGCCAAGGCCATGCGCCATGTGCTGGACCAGGGGGCAGACTTCACCCTGGTCGAAGGTGCGGGTGGTTGGCGAGTGCCACTGTCCAACCACGCCAACCTGTCGGACCTGGCTATCGCCCTCAAGCTGCCGGTGATTCTGGTGGTCGGGGTGCGCCTGGGCTGCATCAACCATGCCTTGCTCAGTGCCGAGGCGATTGCCCGGGACGGGCTGCAGTTGGCCGGCTGGGTGGCGAATATCATCGAACCGCGGACTTCGCGCCTGGAAGAGAACCTGGCCAGTCTGGCAGAGCGCTTGCCAGCGCCTTGCCTGGGGCGGGTGCCGAAGCTCAAGCTGGCCACCGCGGATGCAGTGGCGGAGCACCTGCAGCTCGACCTGCTGGATTGAGCGCTGGCAGGTATGCCCGTGGCCTATCAGGTAGCACGGGGCCATTAGGGATTTAAACGGGCCTTTTCGTGCCGGGCCTGCTTTAATTGGCCCTGTTCATATCCAGCGTCATTGGAGTTTTGACATGGAAATCACCGGCAGCACCGCGTACTACGCGGGCCTTAACGCCATCTACAACGGCCAGAACCGTGTCGATCAGGCCGCTGGCCAGATCGCCAACGCCTCGGTCGAGCGCGCCGCCACCAGCCAGTCCAGCGACTTCCAGGCCGAGCGCCTGCGTGGGGTTGATCGCAGCCAGCAGATGGACCTGGCAACCAGCACCGTGCAATTGGCCCTGGGCAAGACCGAGGTCGAACTCGGTGCAAAGGTAGCCAAGGCGTCCGACGAAATGCTCGGGCGGTTCATCGACACCTACGCCTGATTCTTGCCCCCTCGGCGATCCCTGTGGGAGCGGGTTTACCCGCGAATGCGTCCGCGCAGACACCTCTCTTGTCTGTGCTGGCCCTTTCGCGGGTAAACCCGCTCCCACACTCGTTTTGCCTGCGATTTCATGCAATGGCATAAACGCCATCTTTCGCGGCGCAAATGGCACTATAGTCCCTTCTTGACATCGGGCGGTCCTAAACGTAAGTTTCAAACAACTGTTTGATCGAAAGCCGACAAGAGCTGGTCGGTATCAGCGGTCCCCTACCGAACTCATCACAGAGGTTCATCGCAATGCCTGATTACAAAGCCCCCTTGCGTGATATTCGTTTCGTCCGCGACGAGCTGCTCGGCTACGAGGCGCACTATCAGAGCCTGCCGGGTTGCCAGGACGCTACCCCTGACATGGTCGACGCGATCCTGGAAGAAGGCGCGAAGTTCTGTGAGCAGGTGCTGTCGCCGCTGAACCGTGTCGGTGACCAGGAAGGCTGCACCTGGAGCGAGTCGGGTGTGAAGACCCCGACCGGTTTCAAGGAGGCCTACCAGCAGTTCGTGGAAGGCGGCTGGCCGAGCCTGGCGCATGACGTCGAGCACGGCGGCCAGGGCCTGCCTGAGTCGCTGGGCCTGGCCCTGAGCGAAATGGTCGGTGGTTCAAACTGGTCGTGGGGCATGTACCCGGGCCTGTCCCATGGCGCGATGAACACCATCTCCGCGCACGGTACTGCCGAGCAGCAACACACCTATCTGACCAAGCTGGTGTCCGGCGAATGGACTGGCACCATGTGCCTGACCGAGCCACATTGCGGCACCGACCTGGGCATGCTGCGCACCAAGGCCGAACCACAGGCCGACGGTAGCTACAAGGTCTCCGGCACCAAGATCTTCATCTCGGCCGGCGAACACGACATGGCCGACAACATCGTCCACATCGTGCTGGCCCGTCTGCCGGACGCTCCGGCGGGCACCAAAGGTATCTCGCTGTTCATCGTGCCGAAGTTCCTGCCAAATGCAGAAGGCGGCGTGGGTGAGCGCAACGGCGTGAGCTGTGGCTCGATCGAGCACAAGATGGGCATCCACGGCAATGCCACCTGCGTGATGAACTTCGACGGTGCCACCGGTTACCTGATCGGCCCGGCCAACAAAGGCCTGAACTGCATGTTCACCTTCATGAACACCGCACGCCTGGGTACCGCGCTGCAAGGCCTGGCCCACGCCGAAGTGGCGTTCCAGGGCGGCCTGAAGTACGCCCGCGAGCGCCTGCAGATGCGTTCCCTGACCGGCCCGAAAGCACCGGACAAAGCGGCTGACCCGATCATCGTCCACCCGGACGTGCGTCGCATGCTGCTGACCATGAAGGCCTTCGCCGAAGGCAACCGCGCGATGGTCTACTTCACTGCCAAGCAGGTGGACATCGTCAAGTACAGCCAGGATGAGGAAGAGCGCAAGAAGGCCGACGCCCTGCTGGCCTTCCTGACTCCGATCGCCAAGGCATTCATGACCGAAGTCGGCTTCGAAGCCGCCAACCACGGTGTGCAGATCTACGGCGGCCACGGATTCATCGCCGAGTGGGGCATGGAGCAGAACGTGCGCGACAGCCGTATCTCCATGCTGTACGAAGGCACTACCGGCATCCAGGCACTCGACCTGCTCGGCCGCAAGGTACTGATGACCCAGGGCGAAGCGCTCAAGGGCTTCACCAAGATCGTGCACAAGTTCTGCCAGGCGCAGGAAGGCAACGAAGCGGTCAAGGAGTTCGTCGCGCCATTGGCTGCGCTGAACAAGGAGTGGGGCGAGCTGACCATGAAAGTGGGCATGGCCGCGATGAAGGACCGCGAGGAAGTCGGCGCTGCTTCGGTGGATTACCTGATGTACTCCGGTTACGCGTGCCTGGCCTACTTCTGGGCTGACATCGCCCGCCTGGCTGCAGAAAAACTGGCTGCCGGCACCAGCGAAGAAGCCTTCTACACCGCCAAGCTGCAGACCGCGCGCTTCTACTTCCAGCGCATCCTGCCGCGTACCCGCACGCACGTGGCCACCATGCTGTCGGGCGCCAACAACCTGATGGACATGAAGGAAGAAGACTTCTCTCTGGGTTATTAAGCCTTAGTGAGCCACTGAAAAAACGCCGCTCCTCGTGAGCGGCTTTTTTTGTGGCTCTAATTTTATTTAGCCTGCTTGCTCCGATATTTTTTAATTAGGCATAGCTGACGCAGCACAACTTTCGTGCGCGCGCAGCTTTCATATTTTTTGTAGGGATTATTTGGTTTTTATTTCAGGCTTCTCCAACTATTGGTTGCCCGTTCAGTATGAGGTAGCAAATACATTGCCAGGTTTTCCTGTTCGCATTCACGGCTAGGCTAGCCCATGGGCTATGGCTTGCGTGGGTTTTGTGAACGTTTCGTGAAGTAACTTTGGGGGATGCCACCCACTAGTGGGGGCGCGCTTTCACCAGAACTGAGGAAGTTTTTGGTTAAGTATTTATCGGTATGAATGTCTAAATAAACCGGTATAAAAAATCTTTGAATGTTTCAAGCTGAAATACTTTGTTACAGCTATGTTGGCATTAAGCGCACTTGTTGCGTGAACGATCAGCCTGATAAATCTGCGCCGTCGGGAAGTCCATCATGGTCGACTATCTGAGTAATGTGCGAATCCCCCGCCTGGCCTGTGCGATAGCGATGACGTTCGCCGCCGGCCTTTCTTTTACCAGTGCCCGGGCTGCGGACCCGGCCGGAACCGCTCCGGTCGTGCCGGATGTGCCCAGCCTGCAATCACTGCGTGGCATGACGCCGCCGGACCCTTCCGGTACCGAGGGTGGCCGCAAGGTCGACCTGATGTCCGACTATGTGATCAATCGCGGAGCGGTGGTTCTGTTGGGCAAGGCCCTGTTCTGGGACATGGCCGTTGGCAGTGACGGCGCCACCGCCTGCGCTTCCTGCCATTACCACGCAGGTGTCGATCACCGGGTCACCAACCAGATCAACCCCGGCCAGGCCAATACCAACGCCAACGTCGCGTCGATCTTCAACAAACCGTTCACGGCCGCAGATATTCCCGGCGACGTGCCGAGCTACACCACGCGCTCCGGTGGCAAGGGCGGCCCGAACTACACGTTGAAAAAAGGCGACTTCCCGACCCACGTGCTGGCCAACCCCCTGGATCGCAACTCGGCGATTGTCTATTCGAGCGATGACGTGATCGGTTCGCAAGGGGTGTTCGACGCCAACTTCGTCAAACCCCGTCAATCGCGCTTCGACAAATGCACCCAGCAACCGGACGGCATTTTCCAGGTGGGCGGCATCAACGTGCGCCGCAGTACCGGGCGCAATGCGCCGTCGGTGATCAACGCGGCCTTCAACGTGCGCAACTTCTGGGATGGTCGGGCCAACAACGTGTTCAACGGCTTCTCGCCGTTCGGTAACCGCGACCCTGACGCGGGGATCTTCGTGACCAAGGATGCCAGTGGCGTGGCGGTCAAGGTGCGCCTGGCCCTCAAGGATGCCTCCGCCGCCTCGCAAGCCGTCGGCCCACCCGGCAGCGCGGTGGAAATGTCGTGTGGCGGGCGTACTTTCGCCGACATTGGCCGGCGCATGCTCGACACCATGATGCTCAAGGGGCAGAAGATCGCGCCCACCGACTCGGTACTCGGGCCCGTCTCCAGTGCCCGCCGGCCGACCTATCGCGAGCTGATCAAGAATGCCTTCCAGCCGCGCCTGTGGAATGCCACGCAACAGGTCTTGCTGGGCGGCGAGCCCTACACCCAGATGGAGGCGAACTTCCCGCTGTTCTTCGGGCTGGCGATCCAGATGTACGAGTCCACGCTGATCTCCGACCAGGCGCCACTGGATGCCTATCTGCAGGGTGATCACACCGCCATGAATGCTCAGCAGGTGCAAGGCATGAACCTGTTCCTGGGCAAGGGCAAGTGCGTTGCCTGCCACGGTGGCGCGGAGTTGACCAACGCCGGCAGCCGCCTGCTGTTCCAGCCGCGTGAGCGCATCGAGCGCATGGTCATGGCGGACGGCCTGACCACGCTCTATGACAACGGCTTCTACAACACCGGTGTCCGTCCGACCTCCGAGGACCTGGCGCTGGGCGGCTCGGACGCCTGGGGCAACCCTCTGTCCTTCACCCGTCAGTACAACACTCAACTGCAAGGCGGGAATATTCCTGACCCACTGGATGTCGATGTGTGCACCTTCGAGGTGCCGCTGAGCGCAGCGATCCCTTGCGATCCGACACTCAAGCCCAATGTCGGTTTCCGTGACTCGGTCGATGGCGCCTTCAAGACCCCGACCTTGCGCAACATCGCCTTGACCGGGCCGTACTTCCACAATGGCAGCCGGGCAACGCTGCAACAGGTGATGGAGTTCTACAACCGCGGCGGCGACCGGCGTGGTGAAGACGCCAGCAACACCAGCGGCTTCGAGCACCCAGCCGTCAATCAGCACAACGGCTCCAACCTCGATCCGGACATGACCGCGCTGAACCTGACCCCGGATGAAGTGGATGCACTGGTCAAGTTCATGGAAGTTGGCTTGACCGACCCGCGCGTCGCCTGGGAACGGGCGCCGTTCGATCACCCTTCACTGGTGCTGCCACAGGGTGAGAAGGGCGATGAAAACTCGGTCGGGCAAAAACCGGCCAGCGCGCAGATCACCTCTCGGCAAGCCCAGGACGCCGACTTCCAGCTCAATGCCGTCGGTGCCTCAGGTCGCTCCACAGCGCAGGGGCCACTGCAGCCATTCAACAACGACTTGTAACGCTCTCTAGGCGTGCGCTGTACTTGTGGGAGCCGCGCTTGCCGGCGAAGGGCCGCAAAGCGGCCCCACGATTTCAAAGTTGTTGCATGAATTGCCGGGGCCGCTTCGCGGCCCTTCGCCGGCAAGCGCGGCTCCCACAGGGGCCGCGCCAGCTTACAGTCCAGTTACAAGAAAAACTCAAGCCCTCCACCCCCGCTGCCGTTAACCCACCGGTGTACTCATCTATTCACGTGTGCTGCCGATGAAGTAAAGGCACAATGCTATTATTGATCTGCCGGGTCGGAGATTGCCCTTGTTTCGTCTAAACGCTGTTCGCGCGAGCCATTTCCTGCCTTCGCTGTTTCTGTTGCTGGCTGGGCTTGCGGCGGCTTATGTAAGAGACCTCAGCGTCTTCTTCACCTCACTGTTCAACGTCCTTCCCACCCTGGTCCTGCTGCTGGGCGGCGCCTACTGCGCCGTGTATCGCCGCCAGCGTGAGCTGTTCCTGATGGTCACGGTGTACATCGCCTATTTCCTGCTCGACACGCAGACCGACTACTACCGCGACAATGGCCGCGTGCGCGAGGATGCAGCGGTGATCTTCCACCTGGTGTGCCTGTTGCTGCCGGCCCTGTACGGCTTGTTCGGCGCATGGCAGGA
Source organism: Pseudomonas sp. NPDC089428 (assembly GCF_044749325.1). NCBI lineage: Bacteria > Pseudomonadati > Pseudomonadota > Gammaproteobacteria > Pseudomonadales > Pseudomonadaceae > Pseudomonas > Pseudomonas sp. NPDC089428. The sequence goes on along the minus strand of NZ_JBIVHT010000002.1, from coordinate 74,503 downwards.
GCGTACTCACCTGGCCCAGGACCTGCTGGCCCGCTTCGCTGTGCTGTTCGCCGTCGGCAGCGTGGCGGTGGCACTCGAGCAAAGTTTCCCTCAAGCGCTGCTGAGCTGGCTGGCGGAGATCCGCTGGCCGTCGCTGCATGGCCAGTGGATGAGCCTTATCCAGATGGTCTACCCGGTATTCCTGGTGGTTTTCGCCCTGCTGGTGGTGCAGTACCTGCGCGAGCCGCGGCCTTTGCATGCGGCGCAGCTGATTGGCCTGGTCGGTATCTTCTGGATGCTGCCCAAGACCTTCATCCTGCCCTTCACCCTGAACATCATGTGCAGCCAGGTGATGCTGATGATTGCCGCTGCGGTATCGCACGAGGCCTACCAGATGGCCTTCCGTGACGAACTTACCGGGTTGCCTGGGCGCCGCGCGTTGAACGAGCGCATGCAGCGCCTGGGTCGCAACTACGTGATCGCCATGACCGACGTCGACCACTTCAAGAAATTCAACGACACCCACGGCCACGATGTCGGTGACCAGGTGCTGCGCCTGGTCGCCAGCCGCTTGTCCAAGGTCACCGGCGGTGGCCGCGCCTATCGCTACGGAGGCGAGGAATTCGCCCTGGTGTTTGCCGGCAAGACCGCCGAAGAGTGCGTGCCGCACGTGGAGGCGGTGCGCGAGATGATCGCCAACTACACCATGCACCTGCGTGACCAGAACAGCCGCCCGCAGGACGATTCGACCGGGCGTCAGCGCCGCAGTGGCAGCGCTGGCGGCACGGTCTCGGTGACCATCAGCATCGGCGTGGCCGAGCGGCTGGTCGACCATCGCAACCCGGAAGAAGTGCTCAAGTCCGCCGACCAGGCGCTTTACAGCGCCAAGGGGGCCGGGCGCAACTGTGTCATGGTCTATGGTCAACAATCCCAGCGCGGGGCCGTGCGGATGGCGTGACCAAAATAGACTATATGGTCGCGTGATGACCCTATGTCTCGCAAAAGTTGTTCGGTTACACTGGATTCAACCCCAGGTTGCTTTTATTTACGAACCCCGTGCCGCGGTCCGTGTGACCGCCCCGACCCGACCAGCGAGAGGTTGTCATGGCTGACTATAAAGCGCCCCTGCGCGACATGCGCTTCGTACTGAATGAAGTCTTCAACGTGGCCGAGTTGTGGTCGCAACTGCCCGAACTGGCCGAGGCGGTCGACGCGGACACCGCCATGGCTGTGCTGGAAGAAGCCGGCAAGGTCACCAGCAAGAGCATCGCCCCGCTCAGTCGTGCCGCCGATGAAGAAGGCTGCCACTGGGACAACGGTGCCGTGCGTACACCCGCCGGCTTCATCGAGGCCTACAACACCTACGCCGAAGGCGGTTGGGTGGGCGTGGGCGGTGACCCGCAGTTCGGTGGCATGGGCATGCCCAAGGCGGTCTCGGCCCAGGTCGAGGAAATGGTCAATGCTTCGAGCCTGGCCTTCGGCCTGTACCCGATGCTGACCGCTGGCGCCTGCCTGTCGATCAACGCCCATGCCAGCGATGCGCTGAAGGAAACGTACCTGCCGAACATGTACGCCGGTGTCTGGGCCGGCTCCATGTGCCTGACCGAGCCGCATGCCGGTACCGACCTGGGCATCATCCGTACCAAGGCCGAGCCCCAGGCCGATGGCAGCTACAAGGTCAGCGGCACCAAGATCTTCATTACCGGCGGCGAGCATGACCTGACCGAAAACATCATCCACCTGGTGCTGGCCAAGCTGCCGGACGCGCCGGCTGGCCCCAAGGGCATCTCGCTGTTCCTGGTGCCGAAATTCCTGGTCAATGCCGACGGCAGCCTCGGTCCGCGCAACCCGGCCACGTGCGGCTCGATCGAGCACAAGATGGGCATCCAGGCTTCGGCTACCTGCGTGATGAACTTCGACGAGGCAGTCGGCTACATCGTAGGCGAGCCGAACAAGGGCCTGGCGGCCATGTTCACCATGATGAACTACGAACGCCTGGGCGTAGGTATCCAGGGCCTGGCGTCGGCCGAGCGTTCCTACCAGAACGCGGTGGAATACGCCCGTGATCGCCTGCAGAGCCGCGCGCCGACCGGGCCGCAGGCCAAGGACAAGGCCGCTGACCCGATCATCGTTCACCCTGATGTTCGGCGCATGCTGCTGACCATGAAGGCGCTGATCGAGGGCGGTCGTGCCTTCTCCACCTACGTGGCGATGCAACTCGACAGCGCCAAGTACAGCGAAGACCCGGCTACGCGCAAACGCAGCGAAGAGCTGGTGGCGCTGCTGACCCCGGTGGCCAAGGCGTTCCTCACCGACCTTGGCCTCGAGTGCACGGTGCACGGCCAGCAGGTATTCGGTGGTCATGGCTACATTCGCGAGTGGGGCCAGGAGCAACTGGTGCGCGATGTGCGTATCACCCAGATCTACGAAGGCACCAATGGCATCCAGGCGCTGGATCTCATGGGGCGCAAGGTGGTGGCCAGCGGCGGGGCGTACTACAAGCTGTTCTCTGCCGAGATTCGCCAGTTCATTGCCAGCGCGGGCAGCGAGCTGGAGGAGTTTGCCAAGCCGCTTGGCGCCTATCTCGATCAGCTCGATGGGCTGACCGAGTGGGTGCTGGAGCAGGCCAAGGGCAACCCGAATGAAATCGGTGCCGCGTCGGTCGAGTACCTGCATGCCTTTGGCTATGTGGCCTATGCCTACATGTGGGCATTGATGGCGCGTGCAGCCCAGGCGGCTGAAGGCGACGAGGCGTTCTATTCGGCCAAGCTGGGCACCGCACGGTTCTTCTTCGCCCGGTTGCTGCCGCGGGTGAATTCGCTGGTGGCGTCGGTGAAGGCGGGCAGTGAGTCGTTGTACCTACTGGATGCCGAGCAGTTTTGACCGATCGCGTGGGCCTTTTCGCGGGTTTACCCGCGAGTGGGCTCCAGCCGATGTATCTGGACTACTTCTTGTAAGCCTTTTCCTACATGACGTGGTGACTTTTCGCCACTGGTGCCAGATTGGATCCACGGTTAATCTTTCTACATGGACGTTGCGCAGGAAGCGCAAAGGACAGAACAGGGACAACGAAGGATTACCTGCCAGGATGGCGGGGCGATAGGGATGTCACAGGGAAACAGTCTAGAGAACCCCGCTTCGGCGGGGTTTTCTTCGTCTGGGTGTTTTTCAGCCAAGCACATCCAGCGGCGGGGCACCCAGTTGCCGCGAATCGGTCTCTTCCTCCAGCAACGTGCGCAGCAGCTCCACCGACGCCTGCTGGCGTTGGGCATCACGGAACACCAGGCCAACCTTGAGCGGCACGCGTGGCTCACTCAGCGGTTTCCACAGCAACCCCTGGTCATCCTCGGCGGCATCCTTGGCCCGCCCCGGCAGTATGGTCGCCAGCGCCGTGTGCGCCAGGCTGTCGAGAATCCCCGCCATGTTGTTCATCTCTGCTTGCACCTGTGGCCTGCGGCCCTGGGCAGCGAGCTGTTCCTTCCAGATCTGGCGGATCTGGAATTCCTCACCGAGCATCAGCATCGGTAATTCGGCGGCCTGCTTGATGGAGACTTTCTTGAAGTCCTTCAGAGGGTGGGTGGCCGGGATCACCACCTGCAACTCGTCTTCGTACAGCAGCGAGCCGTGTAGCCCAGGCTGGCGCGGTGGCAGGTAGCTGATGCCGATGTCCAGGTTGCCATTGAGCAGCCGCCGTTCGATCTCCAGCCCCGACAGTTCGTAGATCTGCACCACCAGGTGCGGCTGGGCCTTGCGCACACGCTCCAGCAACTGCGGCACCAGGCTTGGCCGCACGGTCTGCAGCACGCCGATGGCCAGCGTGCGCAGCGACTGGCCCTTGAAGTTGCGCATGGCTTCATGGGCCCGTTGCAGGCCATCCAGCAGCGGCAGGGCATGGTTGTACAGGGTGTGCGCAGCCAGGGTCGGCAGCAGGCGCTTGTTGCTGCGCTCGAACAGGCTCAGGTCGAGGCTGTGCTCAAGCTGGCGAATCTGCTGTGACAGTGCCGGTTGCGACAGCGACAGGCGTTCGGCGGCGCGGCCGACATGGCCTTCTTCATACACCGCGACGAAATAACGCAGTTGGCGAAAATCCATAAGTAACACTTATCGAAAAAGCTGGGAAAACGAAATGGCCGCAAACGCTGCCGAAGCCTAGTCTATCGCCGTATTCCAACGGGTTACAGCGATCCAGCCGCTCATTGTTACCGCAGTTGAAAAACACTTTTGATAGGCAAGGCAAAATTATTCTGTGCCAGCAGCAAGGCTGGACCCTGGCCGCCCTTTACCGTGATTGGTTGGAGCCCCGATGAACCTGTTCAACCTGCGCCGTTCGGCCCCTGCCGCGGTTGCCGAGCCCAAGCGTGCGGCGGTGATCGTGGCGGATGCGCCGCAGTTGTCTCGCGAGCGCCTGATGCCGAGTACCGAGCGTGCGGCGCAGGTGTTCGTGCGTGGTCAGGGCTCCTGGCTGTGGGACAACGAAGGGCATGCCTACCTGGACTTCACCCAAGGCGGCGCGGTCAACAGCCTCGGGCACAGCCCGACGGCGCTGGTCAAGGCGCTGAGCAACCAGGCCCAGGCGCTGATCAACCCAGGGGCGGGTTACCACAGCCGTGGCCTGCTGGCGCTGGTCAACCGCCTGTGCCAGAGCACCGGCAGCGACCAGGCCTATCTGCTCAACAGCGGTGCCGAGGCCTGTGAAGGGGCGATCAAGCTGGCGCGCAAGTGGGGCCAGCTGCACCGCAACGGCGCCTACCACATCATCACTGCCAGCCAGGCCTGCCATGGCCGCAGCCTGGGCGCGCTGTCGGCCTCCGACCCGCTGCCGTGCAACCGTTGCGAGCCGGGCCTGCCGGGGTTCAGCAAGGTGCCGTTCAACGACCTGGCGGCGCTGCATGCCGAGGTCGATTCGCGCACCGTGGCGATCATGCTCGAACCGGTACAGGGCGAGGCGGGGGTGATCCCGGCTACACGCGAGTATCTGCAAGGCGTGGAAAAGCTCTGCCGGGAACTGGGCATCCTGCTGATTCTTGACGAAGTGCAGACCGGCATTGGCCGCTGTGGGGCATTGCTGGCGGAACAGACCTACGGCGTGCGCGCCGACATCATTACCCTCGGCAAGGGCCTGGGCGGTGGTGTGCCTCTGGCCGCCCTGCTGGCTCGCGGGACCGCATGCTGTGCCGAACCGGGCGAACTGGAGGGCAGCCATCACGGCAATGCGCTGATGAGCGCCGCTGGCCTTGCCGTGCTGGATACCGTGCTGGAGCCGGGCTTTTTCGAGCAGGTGCAGGACAGTGGTCGTCATCTGCGCGATGGTCTGAGCCGCCTGGCAGGCCGTTATGGCCAGGGCGAAGTGCGTGGCCAGGGGCTGTTGTGGGCCTTGCAGTTGCAGGAAAACCTGGCAAAGGGCTTGGTCGACGCCGCCCTGCACGAAGGCTTGCTGCTGAACGCCCCGCAGCCCGATGTGGTGCGCTTCTCGCCGGCACTGACCGTGAGCAAGGGCAACATCGATGAAATGCTGCTGCGCCTGGCCCGGGCCTTTGCCCGCCTGCATGCGCAACAACAGGCCCGCCGCGAGATGCCGGCCTGATCACGAATTCAACGAACCGTCTGGCGTTTCTGCGCATCGCCCCGTGCCTGTTTCATTTGGCCCGGGGCGTTTTTTTTGCCTGTGGAACCTCTGCGATGCGCGGCTAGTCTCTGATGTAACCCCTTCAGGAGAGACCCGCATGGACTTCATTCGCATCATCATCGCCATCATCCTGCCGCCGCTGGGCGTGTTTCTGCAGGTCGGGTTTGGCGGGGCGTTCTGGCTCAACATCCTGCTGACCCTGCTGGGCTACATCCCGGGGATCGTGCACGCGGTGTACATCATCGCCAAGCGCTGAGGATGCCGGGGCCGCAGAGCGGCCCCAGGGTGTTATCCGGCCAGCACCCGGCAATAGAACTTCCATTCTTCTTCGAGTGCATGGGCCTGGTTCTCGGCCTTTCGCAAACCATGCCGTTCCCCGCCATAGAAATGGCCTTCGGCGGCGATGCCGTTGGCCTGCAACGCCGCCAACATCGAGCGAGTCTGTTCCGGAACCACCACCGCGTCCAGCTCGCCCTGGAAGAAGATCACCGGCACCTTGATCCGTGAGGCATGCAGCAGCGGGGTGCGCTGGCGGTAGCGCTCGGCATCCTGTTGCGGGTCGCCGATCAGCCAGTCCAGGTAATCGCCTTCGAACTTGTGCGTGGCCCGGCCCAGGGCGACCGGGTCACTGACCCCGTAAAGGCTGGCACCGGCGCGGAACACGTTGTGGAAAGCCAGGGCGCACAGCGTGGTGTAGCCACCGGCACTGCCACCGCGAATAAAGGCCTTGCCGGGGTCGATCAACCCTAGCCCGGCCAGATGTTCGACGGCGGCGCAGGCATCCTGCACATCGCTTTCGCCCCAGCGCAGGTGCAGCGCCTGTCGGTACGCGCGGCCATAGCCGGTGCTGCCCCGGTAGTTCAGGTCGGCCACGGCGAAACCGCGCTGGGTCCAGTACTGGATGCGTGGGTCGAGCACGGGGTAGCAGGCCGAAGTCGGGCCGCCGTGGATAAATACCAGCAGGGGCGCGGGGCCACTGGTGCCGGTTGCCGGATAGAAAAAGCCATGGGCAGACGTGCCGCCGCTGCCGTAATGGATCGACTGCGGCAGGCTGATTTGCGCCGCAGGCAACACTTCGGCGCCGCCGGCCAGTACGCTGACCTCATGGCTGGCGCGGGCAATGGCGATCACCGCCGGCGGGCTGATCGGCGAGGCTGCGACGACATAGAGGTGTTCGGCGTCCATGGCCAGGTTGCGGAACCGGGTGTAGGCGCTGGCAAAGCGCTCCATACGGCCATTCTCATCGCGCAAGCCCAGTTGCCCGATACCGCCTTCGAACCAGGTGGCCAGATAGTGCCGCGGACTTATTGGCAGCCACGTGCTGGTGCCCAGCTGCCAAGGGGCGGCGGCATGGTCGGCCGGCTCGGCCGGCAGCGCTTGCCAGTGGCCGTCGACCTCGCCCCAGGGCTGCCAGAAGCCATTACGGTCAGACAGGCAGTACAAGCGGCCTTCGGCATCGAAGCGCGGCTGTTGCAGCGACTCGTCCTCGGCGGCGATGCAGCGCGCGGCTCCCCAGTCACCGTTGGCAGCGCGGGTTCGGCAGATCAGCCGGGTAACGGTCCAGGGTTGTGCCGGTCGGTCCCACTCGACCCAGGCCAGGCGTTGGCCGTCAGCGCTGACCGTTGGCGAGGCATAGAAGTCGGCACCCTCGGCGAGCACTTCGCGGGTGGTTTCATCCAGGGCCACCAGGCGATGCTCGACGCTTTCGCCATGGCGCTCTTCGACGGCCAGCACCTTGCCGGCATGCCACTGCACATCGCCGTAGCGGCACTCGGCTTGGGCGGTCAGGGCTCGTGGTGCAGCGCCTGTGAGGCTCTGGGTGTAGACCTGCTGGTCCGTTTCGTTGACGAACAGCAGCCCGTCACCACCCAGGCAAAAGCTGCCGCCACCATATTCGTATACCCGGCTGCGCACGCTGAAACCATCGGGCGTGAGGCAACGCGCCTGGTGGTCACGCCAATGCCAGATGCGGCAGGCGCCATCGGCCGGGCGGAACTCGTTCCAGAACAGCCCCTCGGCACTGACCTTGAGTTCGGCGAAGTCGGTGCCGGCGGCGACGGCCTGGGCGGCGCTGAAGTCAGCCGCGGACGATGACACGGGAGTTGCGCTCATTGCGGAAGGTCAGCTCTTCGATGGCGAGTTTGGTGGTTTCTGCCTCTTCGCGGGCCTTGAGGATGAGGCCGTGGTCGGCCGACTTGGCGCACACCGGGTCGGCCTTGCTGGCATCGCCGGTCAGCATGAAGGCCTGGCAACGGCAGCCGCCGAAGTCCTTCTCCTTCTCGTCGCACGAACGGCACGGCTCGGGCATCCAGTCGTAGCCACGGAAGCGGTTGAACCCGAACGAGTCGTACCAGATGTGGTGCAGGTCATGGTCGCGTACGTTGGGGAACTGCACCGGCAGTTGCCGTGCGCCGTGGCAGGGCAGGGCGGTGCCGTCCGGGGTGATGGTCAGGAACAGGCTGCCCCAGCCATTCATGCAGGCCTTGGGACGTTCCTCGTAGTAGTCCGGGGTGACGAAGATCAGCTTGCATGGGCTGCCCTGGGCCTTGAGCTTTTCCCGGTACTCGTTGGTGATGCGCTCGGCGCGTTCGAGTTGTGCGCGGGTCGGCAGCAGGCCCAGGCGGTTGAGGTGCGCCCAGCCGTAGAACTGGCAGGTGGCAAGCTCGACGAAGTCCGCCTCGAGGGCAATGCACAGCTCGATGATGCGGTCGATCTTGTCGATGTTGTGCCGATGGGTGACGAAGTTGAGCACCATCGGGTAGCCGTGGGCCTTCACCGCGCGGGCCATCTCCAGCTTCTGCGCGAAGGCCTTCTTGGAGCCGGCCAGCAGGTTGTTGACCTGCTCGTCACTGGCCTGGAAGCTGATCTGGATGTGGTCCAGCCCGGCCTCCTTGAAGGCGGCGATGCGTGCTTCGGTCAGGCCGATGCCGGAGGTGATCAGGTTGGTGTAGTAGCCCAGCCGGCGGGCCTCGCCGATCAGCTCGGCAAGGTCCTGGCGCACCAGCGGCTCACCACCTGAAAAGCCGATCTGTGCGGCGCCCATCTCGCGGGCTTCGGCCATCACCTTGAACCACTGCGCAGTGCTCAGTTCCTGGCCCTGGGCGGCAAAGTCCAGCGGGTTGGAGCAGTACGGGCACTGCAGCGGGCAGCGGTAGGTCAGCTCGGCCAGCAGCCACAGCGGCAGACCGACCGGCACCTCAGGCGAGGGTGATCCAGTGTTCGGCACGGGCCACCTCCATGAATTGCTCGATGTCATCGGCGACTTCAGGCACACCAGGGAATTGCTGTTCAAGTTCGGCGATGATCGCCGCCACATCGCGCTTGCCGTCGATCAGCCCGCCGATCAGGCCGGCGCTGTCGTTGAGCTTGATCATGCCCTCAGGGTACAGCAGCACATGGCCCTTCTGCGCTGGCTCGTACTGGAAGCGGTAGCCTGGGCGCCAGTTCGGCGTTTGCTTGCGGTCGAAACTCATAGGGCGATCCCCTTGTGCCATACCCGTTGCTGGGTGACGGTGTGGTAAGGCGGGCGGTTCAGCTCGTAGGCCATGCTCATGGCGTCGAGCATGCTCCAGAGGATATCCAGCTTGAATTGCAGGATTTCCAGCATACGCTCCTGGCCCGCGCGGGTGGTGTAGTGCTGCAAGGTGATCGCCAGGCCATGCTCGACGTCGCGCCTGGCCTGGCCCAGGCGGGTGCGGAAGTATTCGTAGCCGGCAGGGTCGATCCACGGGTAGTGCTGCGGCCAGCTGTCCAGGCGCGACTGGTGGATCTGCGGGGCGAACAGCTCGGTCAGCGAGCTGCTGGCCGCTTCCTGCCAGCTGGCACGGCGGGCGAAGTTGACGTAGGCGTCCACGGCAAAGCGCACGCCGGGCAGTACCAGCTCCTGGGAGCGAAGCTGGTCGGGGTCGAGGCCGACCGCCTGGCCCAGGCGCAACCAGGCCTCGATGCCGCCGTCCTCGCCGGGCGCGCCGTCATGGTCGAGCAGGCGCTGGATCCACTCACGGCGCACTTCGCGGTCCGGGCAGTTGGCCAGGATCGCGGCATCCTTCATCGGGATGTTGACCTGGTAGTAGAAACGGTTGGCCACCCAGCCCTGGATCTGTTCGCGGCTGGCGCGGCCTTCGTACATCGCCACGTGATAAGGGTGGTGGATGTGGTAGTAGGCGCCCTTGGCGCGCAGGGCCTGCTCGAATTCGGCAGGGGTCATTGGCAGTGCGTCGCTCACGGGGCCTCCTTACAACTCGATGCTCATGCCGTCGAAGGCGACTTCGACGCCACGGCGCTGGACTTCGGCGCGCTCGGGGGAGTCTTCATCGAGGATCGGGTTGGTGTTGTTGATATGGATGAGCACCTTGCGCTGGCGCGGGAAACCGTCGAGCACTTCGAGCATGCCGCCGGGGCCGTTCTGTGCTAGGTGGCCCATCTCGCGGCCGGTACGGGTGCCGACACCACGGCGCTGCATTTCATCATCCTCCCACAGCGTGCCGTCGACCAGCAGGCAGTCAGCGCCGTGCATCATCTGCAGCAACTGGTCGTCGACCTGGCCGAGGCCAGGGGCGTAGAACAGCTTGCCGCCGGTGCGGGTGTCCTCGACCAGCAGGCCGAGGTTGTCGCCGGGGTGCGGGTCGAAGCGGTGCGGTGAGTAGGGCGGCGCGGCGCTGCGCAGCGGGAAAGGCGTGAACCTGAGGTCAGGGCAGGCTTCGATGACGAAACTGCCTTCGAGCTCGATGCGGTTCCACTGCAGGCCACCGTTCCAGTGGCTGAGCATGTTGAACAGCGGGAAGCCGGTGGTCAGGTCCTGGTGGACCATGTCGGTGCACCAGACCTGGTGCGGACAGCCCTCGCGCAGGCTGAGCAGGCCGGTGGTGTGGTCGATCTGGCTGTCGAGCAGGACGATGGCGTTGATGCCGGTGTCGCGCAGAGCACGCGCCGGCTGCATCGGCGCGAAGGCCTGGAGCTGGGCGCGGATGTCGGGCGAGGCATTGCACAGGATCCAGTGCTCACCGTCGTCGGACAGGGCGATGGACGACTGGGTGCGTGCCGTGGCGCGCAGGCTGCCGTCGCGATAGCCCTTGCAGTTGGCGCAGTTGCAGTTCCACTGCGGGAAACCACCACCGGCGGCGGAACCGAGAATCTGGATGTACATGGCCACTCCTTCTGCGAAAAGCCGTATCGGAAAAACGACGACGCCCCGGCAGGCCGAGGCGTCATGCCGCAAAGCAGGGCTTAGCGGTTGGCGAAGTACATGGTCACTTCGAAGCCGATACGCAGGTCAGTGTATGCAGGTTTGGTCCACATGGGCGTTCTCCTTCCGGATGGGGTTGGGGTACTTCAGCTACTAGTTGGGCTCCGCCTCGAGCAGGAGGTTCCGTTGGCTGAGATAGCGTTATCTTACAAGAAAACTTTGTACCGAAAGGTTAATTCTTTGATAAGCGCCCTTGCAGCAAACGTAACAATCCCCGCAGGTTCAGTGCCAGGACGCATCTGGTGCGGCGCTGTTAGCCAGGCATAGCCAGGCGCAATCGGTGCCGAGCAGGTCGCGTAACAGGCCGTCCAGATCCGCTTGTTGCGTCATCAGAATAGACCGCTGCAGCGCAAGCAGATCGCCGGGTTGTGTGGCCAGGTGTGTCTGCCATGCCCATTCGGCGACATCGGCGTTGGCCATGGCTGCCTCGTCGAACTGTTCGGCCAGTGCTTGTCGGGCGCCGTTGTCGAGTGTGACGCCTTGGCTCAGAAGCGCGCGCAGGTGCTCAAGGATTTCCGCCTGACTGACATGCGGCGACTGCACGCCGAACAGCAAGCCACCGATGCCTTCGACCTGACGGAAGGTACTGAACACCGCGTAGCCGAGTTGCAGTTCGACCCGCAGGCGTTGATACACGGGGCCTTGCAGCAGCTGCGCCAGCAGGCGACCACAGGCTTGCTGCCCGGTAGGCACTGGGCAGAACAGCAGCAGGGCATTCTCACTGCCCGCCACCTTGGCATGCTGCCAGCGACGGCCCGCCCAGAGGGGGGCTGGCGTGGGCGTAGCGCTTTGCCCTGGGCAGCCCCGCAGTACCGCGCCCAGCGCCTGCGCGGCGCGGGTATCAAAGCCTACAGCCAAGCCATGCCAGAGGCTCTGTTGCCAGGCGCCATCGAGCAGTGCCTGGTCTAGAGTGCATGACCCAGGTGTTTCGGGCCAAGTGCCGAGCACGCTGTCTGGTAGTTGATTGATCAGCGCCCTGATCGGAATCAGGGCGAGCGCCTCAGGTGGCGCTGGTTGCCAGATGGAAGGCGCCTGCAGAAGCGCCAGGGCTTGGCCTGTGGCGCGTATCACGGCTGCAGGGTGGCCAGCGCAGCGCAACTGCCAGTATTCGCCTGACGCACTGAACTGCAATTGCACGCAGGCCCGCTCACAACGCACTTGCATGGGGTGCAAGGCGCGTTCCAGTAATCCATGCAACTGCTGGCGCAATGCCGATGGCACATGCCAGCGCAGATAAAGTGCCGCGTATTGTCTGGCTGGCGCAAGCAGGTCGCTGAGGCCCAGCGCAGGTGGCGGTTCTGCGGCTAGAGCAGTGGGCAGTTCATCGAGCAACAACGGCTCGGCCGCAGGCAGCTGCCATACCCCGTATGCGCAACGCGGCAGCTGTTCAAGCAATGCTTCGAGCGCGGCCCGCGCTTGTGAATCCAGCGCGGCAAACGGCTGCCCGGCGCTGTCGCGACGGGCCAGTTCCAGCGCGCTGGCACTGCGTTCGCGACGTTGTTGCAACAGGTCGAACGCGTTGTTGAGTGGCGCGCAGGCGGCCTGGAGGACGAAGTCGAACCAGCCGTGCAGCAGCTTCAGTGCCTCATCGCTGTCGGCATCCGGGGCAAGCTTCAGGTCGATGTGCCAGAGCAGTTGCCCGGCGAAGGCATACAACTTCTCGACCTTGAACCCTTTGAGCCAGCCGCGTCGCTCCAATGCATCCAGCCAACTGCCGGGGCCGTTGTCAGCGAGGTTGGCCATCAGCAGCTCCAGCGCCTGTTCTGCACCTGCGGGCAGCCCCTGGTGGGCGAACAGCAACGGCCTGTTGGCGGCCAGGGCTGGAGGCAAGGTCTGTGGCACAAGGGCACCCGCTTCGAAGATGCCGGCGTATTGCCTGCCAAGTTGTTCCAGTTCATCCAACGGCTGCGGGCCGCAGAGGCTCAGGGTGATCTGACCTCCCTGGTAGAAGCGCTGGTGAAAGCCCGTGAGCGCTTGCTGGAAGGCAATATTGCGCAAAACGAGGGAATAGCGGTTGCCTGCATGAAAACCGATTAGCGGATGATCGCCAGCCACAGATTGCAACAAGGCGAACTGCTGCTGCGCCTGCGGGTTACGCGACCAGGCGATGAACTCGGCGTGGATGACTTCCCGCTCACGGTGCTGGCGTTCGATGCCCAGGTCCGGTTCGGCAAGCATCTGGCACAGGCGCTCCAGGCCTTCGGCCAATGCCGCGGGTGGCACTTCGAAGAAAAAGTCGGTGGTGCGCTCGCGTGTGCTGGCGTTGACCTGGCCGCCCAAGGCCTGGACGTAGCGCATCAGGCCGTCTTGCAGTGGGAAGCGCGCGGTGCCGAGGAAGAACAGGTGTTCAAGGAAGTGGGCCAGGCCCGGCCACTGACGCGGCGCATCGTGGCTGCCCGCGTGTACGCGCAGGGCTGCAGCCGAGCGCTTCAGGCGCGGGGCGTGGCGCAGGGTCAGCTGCAGGCCGTTGGCGAGCGTGAGGTGGCGGGTGGCATCAGGCATGGGAACTCCGGGGCAGGTGTTCATGCTAACCCATTTGCAACGCAGCTCTGGCGCATTCGCGGGTAAACCCGTTCCCACAGGGACCGTGTGATTGGGCGGTCGATGCTATTCGTGTGGCAGCGGGTTTACCCGCGAATGGGCCGCGAAGCGGCCCCTGTTAGCCTTGGCGCAGATGCAATTCCTGACGCAGATCGGTCAGATAAGGGAACGACTCACGCCCCTGTACCACCCGCTCATGCTCAAGCTCCGCCAGCAGCAGGCACTCTTCTCGCCCGGCCATGGCCAGCAGGCTGCCGTCGGGGCCGATGATGCTGCTCTGCCCGCAGTACTGGATCTCGTCCTCGGCTCCACAGTAGTTGGCATACACCAGGTAGCACTGGTTCTCCTGCGCCCGCGAGCGCACGGTCACCTGGCAGACGAAATCGTAAGGTGTCATGTTCGCCGTCGGCACCAGGATCAGCTCGGCACCGGCCAGCGCCAGGCGCCGGGCGTTCTCCGGGAACTCGATGTCGTAGCAGATCAGCATGCCGACCTTCCAGCCCTCCAGCTCGACCACCGGGAAATGGCCGGCACCCGGGCTGAACATCGCCCGGTCCAGCTCGCCGAACAGGTGAGTCTTGCGGTAATTGCACAGGCTGCGGCCGTGGGCGTCGATCAATTGCACGCTGTTGTAGATCGCCCCGTCATCGGCGCGCTCCGGGTAGCCGTAGACGATGGCGATGCGGTGCGCCTGGGCGATCTCCACCACCTCCATGGCCGAGGGGCCATCGTCGGCTTCGGCCAACCGTTCGACCTGGGCCAGGCCGATGTTGTAGCCGCTGAGGAACATCTCCGGGCACACCAGCAGCTGCGCGCCACGCTCGGCCGCCCGTTGCGCCTGGTGGCGCAGCCGTTGCAGGTTGCCGGGCACGTCCAGCGGGTTGGGTGCGCCCTGGAACAGAGCGATGCGCATGCTGCCTCCTTGGTTTCAGTCAGCCAGGGCGATGGGGCCGATCTCGTCGAACACGTCGCCTGGGCCTGGGTTGTCCGCGTGAGTGCGGCCACCGAAGTGGTTCATGATACCCCACACCGCATTCAGCGACGTCTGCACCGCGCCTTCGACCCAGGCAGGGGTCCACGACACGTCGTCGCCGGCGATGAACATGCCGCGTTGCTCGGCAGGCATGTCCTGCTGCATGAAGTGCGCATACATGCGCTGGTTGTAGCGGTAGTGGCCCGGCAGCGCGCCCTTGAAGGCACCGAGGAAGTGCGGGTCGGCCTCCCAGGAAATGGTGATCGGATCGCCGATGATATGGCCGGCGATGTCGGTCTTGGGGTAGATCTTCTTCAGCGCATCCAAGGCGAGCTGCACGCGCTTTTCCACCGGGTGCGGCAGCATCTTCAGGGCGTCGCTCATCCAGGCGTAGGACAGGCAGATCACCCCTGGTTTATCGTCGCCGTTATCGAACAGGTAGGTACCGCGGGTAAGGCGATCGGTGAGGGTCATGCTCATCAAGTCGCGGCCAGTCTGTGGGTCCTTGTCCTTCCAGAACGGCCGGTCGACCATGACGAAGGTTTTCGACGACTGCATGTAGCGGGTGCGGTCCAGGGCCATCCACATCTTTTGCGAGAACAGCGACTCTTCGCAGTCGATCTGGGTGGTCAGCAGCCAGCTCTGGCAAGTGGCGAGCACTGCGCCGTAGTGGCGGGTGTCGCCCCAGTTGTCGGTGACTGCCAGGCGCCCGTCGGCGGCACGCGCAATGCGTTTGACCCCGGTGCGCGGCGCGCCGCCATGCAGCGAACTGAGGCTGGTGCCTTCCGGCCAGTGGGCACAGCGTTCCGGCACATGGCGCCAGATGCCTTGGGGGACTTGCTCCACGCCGCCGACGATCAGGTGCTGGTGGTCGTCGCAGTTGGTCATCACCACGCGGAAGATTTCCAGCATCGAGTTGGGGAAGTCCGAGTCCCAGCCACCGGTGCCGAAACCGACCTGGCCGAACACTTCGCGGTGCTGGAAGCTCAGCTGGGCGAACGAGCGCGAGGTGGCGACGAAGTCGTAGAAGGTGCGGTCGTCCCACAGGGGCACCAGCTTGTTCCACAGTGCTTTCAGCCGAGGTACGTCTCGGTCACGGATCGCCTGCTGGATATCGGCAAACTGTGCGCCGCTTTCCAGCGCATCGGCCCAGGCGTCGGCCACTTCATGGAACAGCTTGGGCAGGTCGCTGGCCTTTTCGGCGTAGTAGGTCTGGCCTTCGAGGTCGATCACCGTGCTGCCCGAGGCGGAGGTCAGCGGGTTGGGGAAAGGCTTGGTTTCCAGGCCCAGCTTGTCGACGTAATGGTAGAAGGCGGTGGAGGACACCGGGAAGCGCATGCCGCCGAGTTCGGCGATGATGCCGTCGGTGCCGTTGAAGGCTTGCGAACGCAAGCGTCCGCCGAGTTTCGAGGCCTCGTACACCACAGGTTTGAGGCCCAGCTTCATCAATTCGTAGGCCGCGACCAGCCCGGCGATGCCGGCGCCAACGATGGCGACCTCCTCACCATGGCGCTCTGCCGGGATGCTGCCCAGGCCGGCCGGGTGTTCAAGCCAGTCGTCGAAGGCGAAAGGGAAATCCGGGCCGAAGATGGTGATGGGTTGTTTGCCGTCGGCGGGGTGGCGGTTTTTCTTGTTCATGAAGTGACCTTGCCAGAGCGGCTGCGCGGGGGGCGGAGCCTGAGTATAGGAGATGGCTGTGAGTCATTTTATGAAGCGGGGTGTTCGTAATTAAGATGCAGAATGATGTCGTAATGTGCGTTGGATGGTCATATCGACCGACCATCTGGTCATTCTGATGATAAACAGGCAGCGCATTGCTGTGGGCGCGGTTTTAGAGCGGCTGCCCGCGATCGACCTTGCTGCTGAGGATGATCGACGTGGTGGTCTTCTCCACCCCTTCGACACTGCCAATCTGGTCCAGCAACTGGTCGAGTTGCTCCGGCGAATCGCTGCGCAGCCAGGCCACGTAATCGAACTCGCCACTCACCGCGCACAGCTGTTGTACCTGCCCCATGGCACTCAGGCGCCGTACCACTTCCTTGCCGGAGCGTGGCTGCACCTTGATCCCGACATAAGCCTGCAGCCCACCACCAATCAGGCGCTGGCCGAGGCGTACGCCATAGCCGGTGATGACCTTGTTCTTCTCCAGCCGCTCCAGGCGCGAGTTGACCGTGGTACGGGCGATACCCAGCTGGCGGGCGAGGGTAGCGACGCTTTCGCGGGCGTTGATCTGCAGCAGGGCGAGCAGCTGGCGGTCGATTTCATCGAGGGTGATGGGGCGCGCGTCCGACATTGTGAGTCTCTACGGTGGGTCCGCTAGCCTAGCCAGCCGAAGATGAGCAGGGCAAGCCCCAAGACGTTGGCACACCATCGGGCACAAAAAAGCCGCGCTGATGCGCGGCTTCTTCATGTCTGGTGGGCCCACACGGACTCGAACCGTGGACCAAAGGATTATGAGTCCTCTGCTCTAACCGACTGAGCTATAGGCCCTCAGTAAGTGCCCGGATTATAACGAGGGTTTTGAAAGCGTGCCATCCGAAAGATCAGACAGTGCTATACGAAGAAACGACGCCGCGAATTCATCCGGTGGCAACGGCAGGCTGACGATGTAACCCTGAATCTGCTCGCACCCTTCAGCCGCCAGGAAGCGTTGCTGCGCCTGGTTCTCCACGCCCTCGGCAATGATCGTCAACTGCATGCTGCGCCCCAGCGCAATGATGGCGCGGGCGATGGCGGCGTCGTGGGGGTCGTCCGGCAGGCCACGGATGAACGACTTGTCGATCTTGAGAATGTCCAGCGGCAGGCGCTTGAGGTAACTCAACGACGAATAGCCGGTGCCAAAGTCATCGATGGCCAGCTGCACACCCAGTTTCTTGAGTTGGTGCAGCACGGTCAGGGCCTCTTCGGCCTGGCTCATGATGAAGTTTTCGGTGATCTCCAGCTGTAGGTCGCCTGCTTTGAGCTGGTAGACCTTCAACAGATGCTCGATGCGCTTGGCGAGGTTGGGATGGCGTAGCTGCGCGCCCGCCAGGTTGATCGACAGGGGGCCAAAGGCCTGGTAGGCCTTCTTCCAGCGATGCATCTGCTGGCAAGCCTGCTCCAGCACCCAGTCGCCCAGCTGCAGAATGGTGCCGTTCTCTTCGGCCAGGTGAATGAAATGCTCGGGCGGTACCTCGCCGAATGTCGGGTGGCTCCAGCGAATCAGCGCTTCGGCGCCGACCAGGGTTTGGGTCTTGAGGCTCAGTTTCGGCTGGAAGCTCAGGCTCATCTCGTTACGTTCGATGGCGCGCCGCAGTTCATGCTCCATGGCGATGCGTTCGCTGGCCTGCACGGTCAGGTCACGGGTGTAGGCTTCCACGCGATTGCGACCTTTGGCCTTTGAACGGTACATGGCGGCGTCGGCGTTGCGAATCAGCGTGGCGACGTCGGTGCCATCCTGCGGGTAGAGGCTGATGCCGATGCTGGCGCTGGTGAAGAACTCGTGCTCGCCGGCCTGGAACGGGGCGGCGAAGCAGGCCAGCAATTTGTTGGCGATGGCATGGGCATCGCTGGGCTTGTGCAGGCCGGGCAGCAGGATGATGAACTCGTCGCCACCCAGGCGGGCCACGGTGTCGACGTCGCGCACTTGCTCCTTGAGGCGCTGGGCGATGCCCTTGAGCAACAGGTCGCCGACCGGGTGGCCGAGGCTGTCGTTGATGTGCTTGAAGCGGTCCAGGTCGAGGAACAGCACGGCGCCCTGGCGGTTGGACACCTGCGCGCAGGTCAGTACGGCCTGCAGCCGGTTTTCGAAGAGGGCGCGGTTGGGCAGGCCGGTCAGCGGGTCGTGGTGGGCCTGGTAGTCGAGTTTGGCCTGGGCGTGCTTTAGGCTGGAGATGTCGGCGAATACGGCGACGAAGTGCGTAATATCGTGCTCGCTGTTGCGTACGGCGCTGATGGTCAGCCAGCCGGGATACAGCTCGCCGTTCTTGCGCTTGTTGTAGATCTCGCCCTGCCAGTGGCCTTCAGCGGTGAGCTGGTGCCACATGGCGGCATAGAAGGCGCTGTCATGCTGACCGGAGGCGAGCAGGCGCGGGGTCTGGCCCAGGGCTTCGATTTCGCTGTAGCCGGTGATCTCGCTGAAGGCGCGGTTGACCGCACTGATGCGTTGGTCGGTGTCGGTGATCAATACGCCTTCGGCGGTATTTTCGAACACGGTGGCAGCCAGTTGCAGTTTTTCCTGCATCAGGTGGCGTTCGGTGATGTCGCGGGCGATGGTCAGCATGCAGTCGACCCCGCCGATCGGCAGCGGCCGTGCCGAGAGCTCGCAGAGGCGAATCTGCCCGTCACTGCGGCGCAGGTGGCAGCTGAAGTCTCGCACGAAGCCATCGCGGCCGAGCTGGTCGATCAAGCGCTTGCGCTCGTTGAGATCGACCCAGATCCCCAGGTCGAACGAGGTCTGATCGATAGGCGGGTTGAACTCGTAGCCCGTCAGGCGGCAGAAGCCCTCGTTGACCTCCAGCAGCAGGCCATCGCTTTGGCGCGACAGCAGCAGGCCGTCTGGCGAGGCGTGGAAGGCCTTGGCGAACTTTTCTTCGGAGGTTTGCAACTGCTGCTGGGTTTGTTTGAGCTGGCTGATGTCGCGAACTGCCACTACCAGCGCCGGGGTGCCGTCGAGCTCGAAGCTTTCGGCTGAGGTCAGGCCGGTGAACATCTGGCCGTTGCTGCGGCGGAAGGTCATTTCCAGGTTGCGGATGCCGCCTTGGTGCAGGCGTTCGAGCAGCTTCGGCCCCATGCCTTCGATGCCCCACAAATTGAGCTCGGTGGCAGTGCGGCCGATCACTTCGCCTGGTGTCAGGCCGATCTGCTCTTCGAAAGCTTCGTTGACTTCGAGCAGCACGCCATCGCTGTGCCGTGCAATCAGCAGAATGTCCGGGCACTGCTCGAACACCGAGGCGAATTTCTGTTCCGAAAGGCGCAGGGCGTCTTCGGTACGCTTGGTCTCGCTGATGTCGATCATCAGGCCGCGCATCAAGGGCCGATGGCCGTGTTCGATCATGCTGACGATGTTGCGCACCCACAGAGGCTGGCCATCGGCGCGCATCACCCGGTAATCGAGGCTGTGATCACGCCCGGCGGCGGTTTCACTTTCGCAGAATGCCTGGGCCCAGAGCGCATCGTCGGGGTGCAGAATGCTGCGCCAGAAGCCGGGTTTTAGCCAGTCGTGCAGCGGGTAGCCCAGCAGGTCTTCGGCGTGCGGCGAGACGTAGCTGTAGGTGAAGTCGTTGGCGTCGGCCTCCCAGGCGATTGCCGACAGGCTTTCGATCAGGCCGCGGTAGTGGTATTCGCTGCTGCGCAGTTCCTGCTCCAGGGCGATGCGCCGGGAGATTTCCGAACTGAGCCGGCGATTGATGCGGATGACCACGGCGAGAATGGCGATCAACAGCAGGACGGCGGGCAGACCATAGATGAGTGTGTCATGCCAGAAGCTGCGCTGGTCGACCACATTGCCGACCCAGCGTTGCTGGATATGGCTGATTTCATCGCTGGACATGTCGGCCATCACCTTGTCGAGGATACCGATCAGTACTTGCTGGTCACGGGGCGCGGCCATTGCCAGTTGATAGCGATAGGGGGTGTCGCCGCTGACATACAGGCCTTCGAGCTTGAGTTGGCGCAGGCTCCAGATGCTCGAGGCGAGGTCACCGACCACGGCATCCACCGCATCGGTGGCCAGTGCCTGCAGGGTCGAGCTGACATTGGGCATTGCCACCAGGTTGAGGTCCGGGTGGTGGGTGCGTAGCAGTTCATGGGGGGCGTAGTTCTCCACCACGGCCACCTTCAGCCCATACAAGTCCTTGAGCGTGCGCGGTTGCGGACCGCCTTCATGGGCCAGGATGACGATGGGGAAATCGAGGTAGGGGCGGGTGAATGCCAGGTAGCCCTGGCGTTCCGGCGTCGACATGATGCCGGGCAGCAAATCGATGCGGCCTTCGCGCGCCTGCTGCAGCACTTCGGTCCAGCTGCTGGGCTCGACCGGTTTCAGTGCTACCCCCAGGCGATCCTGGAGCAAGGCGATGTAATCGGCGGCCAATCCCTGGTACCGGCCCTCTTGGTCACGAAATTCGAATGGTGGCCAGGAGGCGTCGACGCCCAGCCTCAGCTGCGGGTGGGCAGTGAGCCAGGTTTTTTCCTCGTCTGTCAGGGTCAGGGCGCCGGCCGTTGTGTTCCACAGGATCAGGAGCAGCAACAGAATGGCCGGCATCGGCAGCATAGCGGCCTCGCATTCAGTTGGTCTGAAGTCGAGTGTAGACGGGCATTCAGCCAGCCGGCCAGCTGGACACAACTATTTGTCGGATAAGAAAAACCCCGGCCTGGGCCGGGGTTTGTCATCACTCGTCGAGGAAGGAGCGCAAGTGCTCGCTGCGAGTCGGGTGGCGCAGTTTGCGCAACGCCTTCGCTTCGATCTGACGGATCCGCTCACGGGTCACGTCGAACTGCTTGCCCACCTCTTCGAGGGTGTGGTCGGTGTTCATGTCGATGCCGAAACGCATGCGTAGCACCTTGGCTTCGCGTGCGGTCAGGCCCGAGAGCACGTCACGGGTCGCTTCCTTGAGGCTTTCGACTGTGGCTACGTCGATCGGGGACTGCATGGTCGAGTCCTCGATGAAGTCGCCCAGATGCGAGTCTTCGTCGTCACCAATCGGGGTTTCCATGGAGATCGGCTCTTTGGCGATCTTCAGTACCTTGCGGATCTTGTCCTCAGGCATTTCCATGCGCTCACCCAGCTCTTCCGGGGTCGGTTCACGGCCCATTTCCTGCAGCATCTGGCGGGAAATACGGTTGAGCTTGTTGATCGTCTCGATCATGTGCACCGGAATACGGATGGTGCGCGCCTGGTCGGCGATCGAACGGGTGATCGCCTGGCGAATCCACCAGGTGGCGTAAGTCGAGAACTTGTAGCCGCGACGGTATTCGAACTTGTCCACCGCCTTCATCAGGCCGATGTTGCCTTCCTGGATCAGGTCGAGGAACTGCAGGCCACGGTTGGTGTACTTCTTGGCGATGGAGATCACCAGACGCAGGTTCGCCTCGACCATTTCTTTCTTGGCGCGGCGGGCTTTCGCCTCACCGATGGACATGCGACGGTTGATTTCCTTGATCTCGGCGACGGTCAGGCCGGTCTCGGTCTCGAGGTCGATCAGCTTCTGCTGGCAGGCGACGATGGCGGCGTCCTTTTCACCCAGAGCGGCAGCCCACTTGGTGCTGCGCTTGGCCAGGTCACCGGACCAGGTCTGGTCGGTTTCGTTGCCTGGGAACAGACGCAGGAAGTCGGCACGCGGCATGCGGGCGTCACGCACGCACAGCTGCATGATCGCACGCTCTTGCTGACGCAGGCGGTTCAGGGCATCGCGCACGCGCTCGACCAGGACATCGAACTGCTTCGGCACCAGCTTGATCGGCATGAACAGGTCAGCCAGGGCCTGCAGGGCCTCGATGCTTTCCTTGGCGTCACGGCCGTTCTTCTTCAGGACCTTGGCGGTGGCCTGGAGCTGATCGGCAACCGCGCCGAAGCGCTGAGCTGCAACGACCGGATCAGGACCGCTTTCGGCCTCTTCCTCGTCGTCACCGCCTTCACTTTCTTCGTCTTCGTCGTCCGACTCTTCCTTGGCCGCAGGTGCCTTGGCACCAGGTACCGGCACTTCGTCTGTTGGTGCGGCAATGTTGTCGTCAGGGTCGATATAGCCGCTGAGGACGTCGGACAGGCGGCCGCCTTCGGCGGTGACGCGGTCGTATTCGCTGAGAATGTAGTCGACAGTACCCGGGAAGTGAGCGATGGCGCCCATGACTTCACGGATGCCTTCCTCGATCCGCTTGGCGATTTCGATCTCGCCTTCACGGGTCAGCAGCTCGACGGTACCCATTTCGCGCATGTACATGCGCACCGGGTCGGTCGTGCGGCCGATATCGGTTTCAACTGCCGCCAACGCAGCAGCGGCTTCTTCGGCCGCGGCTTCGTCGGTGTCGGCTTCCGCCAACAGAAGGGCATCCGCATCCGGAGCACTCTCGAATACGTTGATCCCCATGTCGTTGATCATGCGGATGATATCTTCCACCTGTTCCGGATCTGAAATATCCTCAGGCAGGTGGTCGTTGACCTCCGCGTAAGTCAGGTAGCCCTGCTCACGACCGCGGGTGATCAACTCTTTGATACGAGACTGCTGTTGCGCTTTTCCGGACATAACACCCTATCCACTGAAGGTCTTGGCGGGCAAAAAACAAGCCGAGGATTATACCCGAGCATGGGCCTCACGCGCCAGATGAGGTCGGCGTTTGTGCGGGAACATTCCGGCTCAGCAGGGCGAGGAGCTGTGATTTTTCCTCGCTGGTCAATTCGCTTTGACGTGATTTCCTGAGCAGTTGTTCCAGGCTGCGCTCGCGTTGGCGGGCGGACAAGCTAGTTATTGTGTCGAAAAACTGTTGTTCAAGGTTGTCGGCCACGATCAACCATTCCTTTTCTGCCAGGGCCCGCAGCAGGCGGCCTTGTTCAGTGCCGTGCCAACGTGCGATCAGCTGCATTGAGCTTAGCCCAGGATTCTTCTGTGCCGCTTCGATCAGCGCCACCAGCAGCTGGCTGTACAGGTGCTCTTCGTCGGCGAAGTGGCTGGCATCCTCGACCTTGCCGGCCAGCAGCGGGTGGTGCAGCAAGGTGCGCAGGGCGGCCAGGGTTGGTGGTTCGACCGGTGCCGGCACGCGTGGTGGCGCTTCGTCGCGTTGCTGCCATGGCTTGCCGCCCTTGCGGTTCTTGTCCCAGGGCTTGTCGCTCCACTGCTTTTTGCCCCCGCCCTTGTTCGGCTTCCACTCCTGTTCCTGATGAACGGGCGCGTAGTCGTGCTGCGGCATGTCGCCGTAGTCGGGGGTGTAGCTGGCCATGGCATCGTAGTCGTAGCCAGGGTCGTAGTCTGGCACATTGCTGGCCGCTGGTGCCTGCTGTGCCAGTTGCTCGACCTGCTGCGGATCGAGGCCGGTGATTTCCTTCAGGCGGTTGCGCATCAACTGGCGCAGGTTGGCACCGGGGATCTTTTCGATCAACGGTGCGGCCAGGGTCGCCATGTGTGCCTTGCCTTCCAGTGAACGCGGGTCGGCTTCGTTGCTCAACTGCTCGAAGAAGTAATCGGCCAGCGGTTGTGCGTGCTGGTTGATCCGGGCCATGAAGGCGTCGGTGCCTTCGGCGCGAACCAGGCTGTCCGGGTCTTCGCCCTCGGGCAGGAACAGGAAGCGCGCCCGGCGGCCGTCCTGCAGCGCCGAGAGGGTCGACTCCAGTGCGCGCCAGGCGGCCTTGCGCCCGGCCTGGTCGCCATCGAAGCAGAACAGCACGCTGGGCACCACGCGGAACAGGCGCTTGAGGTGCTCTTCGCTGGTGGCGGTGCCGAGGGTGGCCACGGCATTGCGCAGGCCTTGCTGGGCCAGGGCGATCACGTCCATGTAGCCCTCGACGACGATGATCTCGTCGAGGTTGCGGTTGTGCTTGCGTGCCTCGTAAAGCCCGTAGAGTTCCTGGCCCTTGTGGAATACCGGGGTTTCCGGGGAGTTGAGGTACTTGGGCTTGTCATCGCCCAGGACCCGGCCGCCGAAGGCGATGATACGCCCGCGGCTGTCACGGATCGGGAACATCACCCGGTCGCGGAAGCGGTCATAGCGTTTGCCGCTTTCGGCGTTCTCGATCAGCAGGCCGGCGTCGATCATCACCTTCTGTTGCAGGGTGTCGGCGCCCAGGTGCTTGAGCAGGTTGTCCCAGCCCGGCGGTGCGAAGCCCAGGCCGAAGTCCCGGGCGATTTCGCCCGACAAGCCGCGGCCCTTGAGGTAGTCCACCGCCGCCTTGCGGGTCGGATGGCTGCGTAGGGCCTGGCGATAGAACTCCGAGGCGGCGTCCAGCAATGGGTACAGCGGCGAATCGGTCGGCTGGCGCGGTTTGTTGTCGCGACGGCCTTGCTCCCTGGGCACTTCCATGCCGGCAGCGCGGGCCAGTTCTTCGACAGCCTGGGGGAAGTCCAGGTTGTCATGGTCCATGACGAAGCCAAGGGCGTTGCCGCCAGCGCCGCAGCCGAAGCAGTAGTAGAACTGCTTGTCGGGGCTGACCGTGAAGGAAGGGGTCTTTTCCTTGTGGAACGGGCAGCAGGCGGAATAGTTCTTGCCGGTCTTTTTCAGCTGAACGCGCGAACTTACCACGTCGACAATGTCGAGGCGGTTGATCAGGTCGTCGATGAAGCTCTGGGGAATTAGCCCGGCCATGGCAGTCTCGTCATCTGGCAACTGGCAAGTCTAAACGCTTACGGGGCAAGTGGTGCTAGGAGAAATGCGAGGGGGTGTGTGCTCGTCGCCAGCCTCCAGCTTCACTGAGGGCTCGTCAGTCAGGACGTGCACGCCTGGCCGAAACCAGATCTGACGTTTTGCAACCATTTGCCCGCTGCGCGTGGCGACAGGCTCCTTGGGCTAGCTGCTCAAGGTCAAGCAAACCGCTGCCATCGGCCCGGCGGTGAGCCGGGCAGGGCAGAAGCTCTAGCGTAGAACGTCTGTATTAGTACAGACGAACGGCGCGGCGCTGTTCGCGCTGAACTTTCTTGGCGTGACGCTTAACAGCAGCAGCTGCTTTGCGCTTACGCTCGGCGGTGGGCTTCTCGTAAAACTCGCGGCTACGAACTTCAGCCAGTACACCGGCTTTTTCGCAGGAGCGCTTGAAACGACGCAGAGCTACGTCGAAGGGTTCGTTCTCTTTAACTTTGACGGCTGGCATCCAGGGCTACCTTAATTCATTACCGGGGTAGACGTGCTCCTGGCAAAACAAAAGGTGTGCTGGAGAACGTCGGTTTTCAAGGGTTGCGGATGTTAACCCTTAGTACGCCGGAATGCAAAGCCTCTGATCGAAAACCGCTGGTCGGCACCCGGCACGGGGACTATCATGCGCGGCTTCGAATTCAGCCCCCACAAGGGACGAACCCATGCTAGTACTGGGATTGGAAACATCCTGCGACGAAACCGGCGTCGCATTATACGACAGCGAACGCGGTTTGTTAGCCGACGCGCTGTTCAGTCAGATCGACCTGCACCGCGTATTCGGTGGCGTGGTGCCCGAGCTCGCCTCGCGTGACCACGTCAAGCGCATGCTGCCGCTCATCCGCCAGGTGCTGGAGGAGGCCGGCTGCGTGGCCACCGAGATCGATGCCATCGCCTACACGGCGGGCCCTGGCCTGGTCGGTGCGCTGTTGGTCGGTGCCTCGTGCGCCCAGGCCCTGGCCTTCGCCTGGGATATCCCGGCGATCGGTGTGCACCATATGGAAGGCCACCTGCTGGCACCGATGCTGGAGGAAAACCCGCCCGAGTTCCCGTTCGTCGCTTTGTTGGTTTCCGGCGGCCATACCCAGCTGGTGCGGGTAGATGGCATCGGCCAATACGAGCTGTTGGGCGAGAGCCTCGACGATGCTGCCGGCGAAGCGTTCGACAAGACCGCCAAACTGATCGGCCTCAATTACCCAGGTGGCCCGGAAATCGCGCGCCTGGCCGAGCAGGGTGTGCCTGGGCGGTTCGTCTTCCCGCGGCCGATGACTGATCGGCCTGGTCTCGAGTTCAGCTTCAGTGGCCTCAAGACCTTCGCCCTGAATACCTGGCAGCAATGCAAGAATGCTGGCGACGACAGTGAGCAAACCCGTTGCGACCTGTCGCTGGCATTCCAGCAGGCGGTGGTGGAGACTCTGACCATCAAATGCAAGCGGGCCCTCAAGCAGACCGGCCTCAAGCGCCTGGTCATCGCCGGTGGCGTGAGTGCCAACAAGGCGTTGCGTGCCTCGCTGGAAGACATGCTGGCCGGTCTCAAGGGTAACGTGTACTACGCGCGTCCGCAGTTCTGCACTGACAACGGCGCGATGATCGCCTATGCCGGTTGCCAGCGCCTGTTGGCCGGGCAGCAGCAGGACCTGGCGATCAGCGTGCAGGCTCGCTGGCCGATGGAGCAGTTGCCTCCGGTGTGAATGCCTGCGGGCGCGTCAGAAATGCCTTTCGCGCCCGGCAAACAAATCGCGCAGATTGTTGCGGTGGCGCCAGACGATCATCACCGTGAGCACGGCGATTGGCAGCAGCGCCTCCGGCTCGCGCCAGGCCAGCAATGGCAAGGTCAGCGGGGTCGCGACAAGCGCCGCCAGGGAGCTGGTGCGGGTGAGGTAGAAAGTCAGTAGCCAGGCGCCGATGGCCAGCAATGCGGCCGGGAAATACAGGCCCATGAGCATGCCGGCGGCGGTGGCGACACCCTTGCCGCCGCGAAAGCGGAAATACAGCGGGAACAGGTGACCGAGCACTGCGCACACGCCGACCCAGGCCTGCTCCTGCAGGCCAAGGCCGGCAGCGCGGGCGAGCAAAACCGGCAACAGGCCCTTGCACAGGTCGCCCAGCAGGGTCAGGATCGCCAGTTTACGGCCCGCCAGGCGTAGCATGTTGGTGGCGCCAGCATTGCCCGAACCGCTGGAACGCGGGTCCGGGCTGCCTGAAAGGCGGCTGAGGACGATGGCGAAGGACAGCGAGCCGAGCAGGTAGGCGAGCAGCGCCAATAACCAAAACATGCTAACTATTCCGGGCGAGGACGCCCTGATTCTAACGGCGCCCGTCGCCCTTGTCGTGCTGTGGAGAGAAGTGCTTGGACAGAGTGTTCATCGAAGGCCTGGAAGTCGATACCGTCATCGGTGCCTATGACTGGGAACGGGATATTCGCCAGTGCCTGCGCCTGGACCTGAGTTTCGCCTGGGACAACCGCCCGGCGGCGGCCGGCGATGATCTGAACCTGGCGCTGGACTATGCCAGTGTCTCGGCGCGGGTCCAGGCCTTTGCCGAGCAGGCCCGCTTCGAGCTGGTGGAAACCTTCGCCGAGCGCCTGGTGGCGACCTTGATGGAAGAATTCCACATTCCCTGGGTGCGGCTGAAGCTGACCAAGCCGGGCGCCGTTCCTGCCGCGCGTGGCGGCGTTGGCGTGGAGATCGAGCGCGGATGTCTCTGAGCACGGTTTATCTGGGCCTTGGCAGCAACATCGATCGCCACCAGCACCTGTGCGCGGGGCTCGATGCGTTGGCGGCCATTCTCAGCGACATGCAATGTTCACCGGCATTCGAGAGCCAGGCGGTGGGGATCAAGAGTGGGCCGTTCATCAACTTCGTGGTCACCGGCAAGACCGATCTGCCGCTGATGGAGCTGGATCGCCGGCTCAAGTTCATCGAAGCCGACAATGGCCGCTATGCACCGGATCGCAAGGGTTTGCCGCTGGATATCGATGTGCTCATGTACGACGATCTGCACGGCACGTTCGATGGGCTGGTGCTGCCGCGGGCGGAGATCCTGAAGAATGCCTTCGTGCTGTGGCCGTTGTCGCTGCTGGCGCCGGAGCTGATCCACCCAGGGGCGGAGAAAAGCATGGCGCAGTTGTGGCAGGAGGCGCAGATCGACCAGGTTTTGGCGCCGGTCGCATTCCAATGGCGTGGGTTGCAGCTGACTCCGGCGTAGGCCTATACCGGCCCTTTCGCGGGCAAGCCCGCTCCCACAGGGACAGTGCCGCACCTGTGGGAGCGGGCTTGCCCGCGAAAGGGCCAGTAGAGTCAGCCGGATTTGTAAGCCTCGAGCGCTTTCAGCCGCTCACATCTGAGGGCCTCGCCCAGGCCTTGTCCGGTCAGCCCGGACTCTACCAGTGGCTTCACGTCCACCGCCCGGGCCGCCGCCGCCGCCGCGCGCAGATAATCGGCCTGTGGATAACCTCCAGATGTGGCCATCTCGCACGCGGCGATGAAATCTTCAAAGCGCTGAGGTCGCCGATATACGTCGAACTTTTGCAGCATTTCCAGCAAGTTTGCCGGTGTTAGCTGTAAAGCGTTGTCGGCGCGCCCGGCATATTCACCCACCAGCACGGCCAGTTCCTGGCATTCACGCGGTGCCTTGAAGCGCTGATTGAGCGCTTTGATCGCCGCCGGTTCCAGCCCGCGCAACAAGCACGCCCAGCGTACTGCCAGTGGTTGCTGGTGCTCCGCTGCCCGCTGCAGTGCCTCCAGCGTATTCACGCCATGCTCCAGCTCCGGCATCAGCTCCGTCAGGGCGTCAGCTTCGCGCAGCACCTGGATGAACACCTGCGGCTGGCTTTCCATCAGCGCCCGCTCGATCTCCTTCCAACTGCGCTCGGCGGTCAGCGCCTGCAGTTCGCCCGATTTGGCGATCTGGCGCATCAGTGCGAGTGTTTCATCGGCAACCCGGAAACCCAGCGGGGCATAGCGCGCGGCAAAGCGGGCAACGCGCAGTACGCGCAGTGGATCTTCGGCGAACGCCGGGGAAACATGGCGCAGGATGCGTTGCTCAAGATCTGCCTGGCCGT
This sequence comes from Pseudomonas sp. NPDC089428, assembly GCF_044749325.1. Lineage (NCBI taxonomy): Bacteria > Pseudomonadati > Pseudomonadota > Gammaproteobacteria > Pseudomonadales > Pseudomonadaceae > Pseudomonas > Pseudomonas sp. NPDC089428. Next base: position 45,765 of record NZ_JBIVHT010000002.1, on the reverse strand, counting down.
GGTAGGGGTCATGGACTGTGCCCTGTTCGTCCTCGGCCATGGCATTGATGGTCAGGTCGCGGCGGATCAGGTCTTCTTCCAGCGTTACGTCGGGGCTTGCGTGAAAGGTGAACCCGCCATAACCGCGTCCACTCTTTCGCTCGGTGCGCGCCAGGGCATATTCCTCGCCCGTCTTCGGATGCAGGAAAACCGGAAAATCAGCGCCGACCGGGCGATAGCCCTGGGCGTGCATGTCTTCGACCGTGGCGCCGACCACCAGCCAGTCGATATCGCTGACCGGGCGCCCGAGCAGACGGTCGCGTACCGCGCCGCCGACTTTGTAGATGTGCATGTGCAGCCTCCATTACTGCCCACAGGATACCCTGTCGGCAGTAATGGCGGTGCATCAGAGGTGGTGGATGACAGCGAGGTCCATGCGCCCGTAGTCGCCGCTCTCGGCATGCTCCCCACGCGGCGGCATGTGATGGGTCTTGACCACCTGGTCGCCCTGTACGGTCTCCAGGTGGATATCGAAGCCCCACAGGCGGTGCAGGTGCTTGAGCACTTCTTCAGTGGAGTCGCCCAGCGGTTTGCGGTTGTGCTGCTGGTGACGCAGGGTCAGCGAGCGGTCACCACGGCGGTCGATGCTCCAGATCTGCACGTTGGGTTCGCGGTTGCCGAGGTTGTACTGGGCAGCCAGTTGTTCGCGAATGATCCGGTAACCGGCCTCGTCATGGATGGCCGGTACCAGCAGGTCGTCGCGCTGGTCGTCATCGAGGATGCTGAACAGCTTCAGGTCACGGATCACTTTGGGTGACAGGTACTGCAGGATGAAACTCTCGTCCTTGAAGCTGCTCATGGCGAACTTGATGGTAGAAAGCCAGTCGCTGCCGGCAATCTCGGGGAACCAGCGGCGATCCTCCTCGGTAGGGTTTTCGCACATGCGGCGGATGTCGGTGTACATGGCAAAGCCCAGCGCGTACGGGTTGATGCCGCTGTAGTACGGGCTGTCGAAGCCGGGTTGGAATACCACGCTGGTGTGCGACTGCAGGAACTCCATCATGAAGCCTTCAGTGATCAGGCCTTCGTCGTACAGGTCGTTCATCAAGGTGTAGTGCCAGAAGGTCGCCCAACCTTCGTTCATCACCTGGGTCTGGCGTTGTGGGTAGAAGTACTGGGCGATCTTGCGCACGATGCGCACGACTTCGCGCTGCCAGGGTTCGAGCAGCGGGGCGTTCTTCTCGATGAAGTAGAGGATGTTTTCCTGCGGCTCGGAAGGGAAGCGCGCATCGTCGCGTTCACCGCCTTTATCGGCACTCTTGGGAATGGTGCGCCACAGGTCGTTGATCTGCCGCTGCAAGTGCTCTTCGCGGTCCTTCTGGCGCCGCCGTTCTTCTTCGGCGGAGATCGGATAGGGGCGCTTGTAGCGATCGACGCCGTAGTTCATCAGCGCGTGGCAGGAGTCGATCAGGTCTTCCACGGCATCGATGCCGTGGCGCTCCTCGCACTGGGCGATGTACTGCTTGGCGAATACCAGGTAGTCGATGATCGACGTGGCGTCGGTCCAGGTGCGGAACAGGTAGTTGCCCTTGAAGAAGCTGTTGTGGCCATAGCAGGCATGGGCAATCACCAGCGCCTGCATGCACATGGTGTTCTCTTCCATCAGGTAGGCGATGCACGGGTCGGAGTTGATCACGATCTCGTAGGCAAGGCCCATCTGCCCCCGGCTGTAGGACTTCTCGGTACTTAGGAACTGCTTGCCGTAGGACCAGTGGTGATAGCCCAACGGCATGCCGACGGAGGCGTAGGCATCCATCATCTGCTCGGCAGTGATCACCTCGATCTGATTGGGGTAGGTGTCCAGGGCGTAACGCTCGGCCAGCCGGCTGATTTCCCGGTCGTAGGTCTGGATCAGCTCGAACGTCCACTCGGACCCGGTGGAAATGGGTTGGCGTCTCTGTGCTCTGGCGGTCATGTGGCTAACCTGCGCTGGAAGAGTTCACGGAAGACCGGGTAGATATCGCCGGCCGATACCAACTGCTGCTGGGCGAATGTGTCGGGGAAGGCCTCGCCGATTCGCTCATACTCGTACCACAACGCCTGGTGTTCACGCGGGGTGATCTCAACGTAAGTGTAGTACTGCACATGCGGCATGATCTGCTTGGACAGGATCTCGCGGCAGATCGGCGAGTCGTCGTTCCAGTTATCGCCGTCGGAAGCCTGGGCGGCATAGATGTTCCAGTCAGCGGCTGGGTAACGTTCGGCCATGATCTCCTGCATCATCTTCAGCGCGCTGGAGACGATGGTGCCGCCGGTTTCCCGGGAGTAGAAGAACTCTTCCTCGTCGACTTCACGGGCGCTGGTGTGGTGGCGGATGAACACCACTTCGATGCGGTCGTAGTTACGCTTGAGGAACAGGTAAAGCAGGATGAAGAAGCGTTTGGCGATATCCTTGGTGGCCTGGGTCATCGAGCCGGACACGTCCATCAGGCAGAACATCACGGCCTTGGAACTGGGGTTGGGCTGCTTGACCAACAGGTTGTACTTGAGGTCGAAGGTGTCGAGGAAGGGCAAGCGATTGATGCGTGCCTTGAGCCGTTCGATTTCCTGTTCGACTTCCTGGATGTCGGTGAAGTTGTCGGGTTCCTCGATTTTCAGGCGGTCCAGTTCCTTCTGAGCTTCGCGCAGCAGCGCACGGCTGCTGCCGGTCAAAGCGATGCGCCGGGCATGGGCCGAACGCAGGGTGCGGACGATGTTGATGCGTGACGGGTTGCCTTCGTTGGCGATACCGGCTCGCACGGTCTTGAAGGTGTCGGCGCCGGTCAGGTGGCGTTTGACCAGGTTGGGCAGCTCGAGGTCTTCGAACATGAATTCGAGGAACTCTTCCTGGGTAATCTGGAAGACGAAGTCGTCCATGCCCTCGCCGGAGTTACCGGCCTTGCCGCGGCCGCTGCCACCCCCGCCGCCCTGGGGTCGAGGGATATGCTCGCCGGCGGTGAATTCCTTGTTGCCTGGGTGCACGATGGTCTGCTTGCCGCCACGACCATGGTGCAGCACCGGTTCATCGATGTCTCGTCCCGGAATGCTGATCTGTTCGCCGTGTTCCATGTCCATGATGGAACGGCGGCTCACGGCCTCTTCGACGGCCTTCTTGATGTGTTCACGGTAACGCCGCAGGAAGCGCTGGCGGTTGACCGTGCTCTTGTTCTTGCCGTTCAGGCGTCGGTCGATAACGTAGCTCATGGTCCCTCCGGTGACTGGATGCAGCTGCAAGCCACAAGCTTCACGCTGCAAGTAAGAGCAGCCACCGCTGCTGCAAGCTGCGGCGCAGGCCGGAGCACTGACGCCGAGCAGCTTGCAGCTTGCGGCTAGAAGCTTGCCGCTTTATTGCGATTTCCTGACCCGCAGGTACCATTCCGACAGCAGGCGCACCTGTTTGTCGGTATAGCCACGCTCCACCATCCGCGTGACGAAGTCGTTGTGCTTCTGTTGATCCTCCTTGCTGGCCTTGGCGTTGAAGCTGATGACCGGCAGCAGGTCCTCGGTGTTGGAGAACATTTTCTTCTCGATCACCACCCGCAGCTTCTCGTAGCTGAGCCAGCTCGGGTTCTTGCCGTTATTGTTGGCACGGGCACGCAGCACGAAGTTGACGATTTCGTTGCGGAAATCCTTCGGATTGCTGATGCCTGCCGGTTTCTCGATCTTTTCCAGCTCTTCGTTGAGGGCGATGCGGTTGAGGATCTCGCCGGTTTCGGGGTCGCGGTACTCCTGATCCTGGATCCAGAAGTCGGCGTAAAGCACGTAGCGGTCGAAAATGTTCTGACCGTACTCGCTGTAGGACTCGAGGTAGGCGGTCTGGATTTCCTTGCCGATGAACTCGATGTAACGCGGTGCCAGGTACTCCTTCAGGTAGCGCAGGTAGCGCTCGCGTACTTCGGCCGGGAACTGCTCCTGTTCGATCTGCTGTTCCAGCACATACAGCAGGTGCACCGGGTTGGCTGCCACTTCATGTGGGTCGAAGTTGAACACCTTGGAGAGAATCTTGAAGGCGAAGCGAGTCGACAGGCCATTCATGCCTTCGTCCACGCCTGCAGCATCGCGGTACTCCTGGATCGACTTGGCTTTCGGGTCGGTGTCCTTGAGGTTCTCGCCGTCGTAGACGCGCATCTTCGAGTAGATGTTGGAGTTTTCCGGCTCCTTGAGGCGCGAGAGCACGGTGAACTGGGCGAGCATCTTCAGCGTATCTGGCGCGCAATGGGCCTTGGCCAGCGAGCTGTTGACCAGCAGCTTGTCGTAGATCTTGATCTCGTCGCTGACGCGCAGGCAGTACGGCACCTTGACGATGTAGATCCGGTCGATGAACGCCTCGTTGTTCTTGTTGTTGCGGAAGGTGTGCCACTCCGATTCGTTGGAGTGGGCCAGCAGGATACCGGTGTAGGGAATGGCCCCAAGGCCTTCGGTACTGTTGTAGTTGCCTTCCTGGGTGGCGGTGAGCAAGGGGTGCAGGACCTTGATCGGCGCCTTGAACATTTCGACGAATTCCATCAGGCCCTGGTTGGCCCGGCACAATGCGCCCGAGTAGCTGTAGGCATCGGCGTCGTTCTGCGGGAATTCCTCGAGTTTGCGGATATCCACCTTGCCGACCAGGGCAGAAATGTCCTGGTTGTTTTCGTCACCCGGTTCGGTCTTGGCGATGGCGATCTGGTTGAGGATCGATGGGTACAGCTTCACTACCCTGAACTTGCTGATATCGCCGCCGAATTCCTGCAGGCGTTTGGTGGCCCAGGGCGACATGATGGTGTTCAGGTAGCGCCGCGAGATGCCGTACTCTTCTTCGAGAATGGCCCCGTCTTCGGTGGCATTGAACAAGCCCAGTGGGGACTCGAATACTGGCGAGCCCTTGATTGCGTAGAAAGGCACCTTCTCCATCAGCTGCTTGAGTTTTTCGGCCAGCGACGATTTGCCGCCGCCTACCGGGCCCAGCAGATAGAGGATCTGTTTCTTCTCTTCCAGGCCTTGGGCGGCATGGCGGAAGTACGAAACGATCTGGTCGATGCACTCTTCCATGCCATGGAAGTCGGCAAAGGCCGGATACCGGCGAATAACCTTGTTGGAGAAAATTCGCGACAGCCTGGAGTTGGTAGAGGTGTCGATCAGTTCTGGCTCACCGATGGCCAGCAACAGCCGTTCAGCCGCCGATGCGTAGGCACTGCGATCCTCTTTGCACAGCTCGAGGTACTCCTGCAGCGAGAGTTCTTCCTGGCGCGTAGACTCGAAGCGTTGTTGGAAGTGGCTAAAAATACTCATGACGTCACCTCGCTCGATACGTGGAGACGACGCCGGATCAGTCAGCTGATGCTGGCATGCAACCGGGTTCGCCGATTGCTGTATACCCCCCAGAACACCTTGAAACGCTACCGATGACCCGCACGCCGGTGTACCGGCTCTCCCCTTTTTTTGGATGGCCTGCGCTTAAGAATAGTTGGTTATCCGCAAGGTCAAGGGCTAGCGGTGGAGAAGTTGCGAACGACCGTTCGTCAGGTGGGCTGCAAGCCCGCGTGGGGCGCGGGCTGCAGTAAAAATGAAAAATTATTCGGCAGTGCCTTGCGCGGTCTCGGCCGGGTAGGTGGTGCGCCACAGTTCGAAGCCGCCATCGACGCTGTACACGTCGGAGAAGCCCTGGCCGACCAGGTAGGCGGCTGCGCTCTGGCTGGAGTTACCGTGGTAGCAGACCACGAGGGTCGGGGCATCCAGGTCGGCATTGCGGATGAACTCGGCGACCGAATGGTTATCCAGGTGCCGGGCGCCGGTGATGTGGCCGGCAGCAAAGGCTTGCGGGTCGCGAATGTCGACGACTACCGCACCTTGCGCGCGCAGGGCCAGGGCCTGCTCGGGAGGGATGCGCTTGAATTCGCTCATGGGTACGGCTTCCTTCAGGGGTGGTCGATAAGTGTAGGTGGTTAGGCGGGGAGGCGTAAGTTACCGTCGTCGGCGCAATCACAGCGGTGATATTCGCCGCTGTCGACGTTGTACAGGGTCATGGCGCCGCCCCACACGCAGCCGGTGTCGAGGGCGATGATACCGGGCACGTCGACCTGGCCCTGGAGTGCGGCCCAGTGGCCGAAGATGATCTTAACGTGGCGCGAGCGGCGCTCCTTGTGCGCAAACCAGGGCTTGTAGCCTTTGGGGGCAGTGTCCAGGCCTTCCTTGCTCTTGAGGTCAAGCTTGCCTGCCGCGGTGCAGAAGCGCATGCGCGTGAGGTAGTTGGTGATTACCCGTAGGCGCTCGACGCCGGTGAGGCTCTTGCTCCACTTGTTCGGCTCGTTGCCGTACATGCCGTCCAGGTATGGCTGCAGGCGGTTGTCGTCGCGCAGCACTTGTTCGACTTCTCCTGCCAGTTGCAGCGCCTGGCCGAGTGTCCACTGTGGCGGGATGCCTGCATGCACCAGGGCGATGCCGCGGGGCTCGTCGTAATGCAGCAGTTTCTGCTGGCGCAGCCAGTCTAACAGCCGGTCGGCATCCGGTGCCTCGATGATCTCGCGCAGGGTATCGCTTTTCTTCAGACGCTCGACGTTGTGCCAGGCGGCCAGCAGGTGCAGGTCATGGTTGCCCAGCACGCACACCAGTGACTGGCGGATCGAATAAAGATAACGCAGGGTTTCCAGCGACTCGGGGCCGCGGTTGACCAGGTCGCCGACCAGCCACAGGCGGTCGACCGCCGGGTTGAAGTTGACCCTCGTGAGCAGGCATTTGAGCGGTTCCAGGCAGCCTTGCAGGTCTCCGACGGCGTAGGTGGCCATCAGTGCAGCGCCCCTGGGACCGCAAGGCGGAACGGCGCGATGTCGGCTTCGAAGCGCTTGCCGTCTTCGGCGAACATCTCGTAACTGCCCTGCATGGTGCCGACGCGTGTGCTGATCACCGCGCCACTGCTGTAGGTATGGCTCTGGCCGGGTTCGATGGTCGGCTGCTGGCCGACAACGCCGGCGCCGCGTACTTCCTCGACCTCGCCGTCACCGTTGGTGATCAGCCAGTGGCGCGACAGCAGCTTGGCCTTGACCGAGCCGTTGTTTTGCACGGTGATGGTGTAGGCGAAGGCGAAGCGACTGCTTTCGGGGTCGGATTGTTCTTTCAGGTAACGGGTCACGACGCTGACGTCGATCTGATAGCGAGGGTCGGACATGCAAGGGCCTTGGGCGAACTGACGCAATAATGCAGTCTAGGCCATTGGCGGGGGGGAGGGCCAGCGGTGTGGGGCATTGGAGCCTGTGTTGTCTGTGGCGGCCCTTTCGCGGGTAAGCCCGCTCCCACAGGGGCAGCACAGATTTCGAATTCTATGGGGACCTTGTGGGAGCGGGTTTACCCGCGAAGGGGGCCGGTGCAGGCTGAATCAGGCTTGCTGAGCGGCCAGCTGGTCGGCCAGGCGCACGAAGGCTGCCAGGTCGAGCTGTTCAGGGCGCAGGCTGCCATCCACGCCAGCGGCTTCGATGGCGGCACTGTCGAGCAGGCCTTTCAGGGTGTTGCGCAGGGTCTTGCGACGCTGGTTGAACGCTTCGCGCACCACCTGCTCCAGCAACCGTGCATCCTTGGCCGGGTGCGGCAGCACTTCATGCGGCACCAGGCGCACGATTGCCGAATCGACCTTTGGCGGCGGGTTGAACGCGCCGGGGCCAACGTTGAACAGGTGCTCCACACGGCAGTGGTATTGCACCATGATCGACAGGCGGCCCCAATCGCCACCGCCTGGGCCGGCAGCCATGCGCTCGACCACTTCCTTCTGCAACATGAAGTGCATGTCACGGATCAGCCCGGCGTGGCTGAGCAGGTGGAAGATCAGCGGAGTGGAGATGTTATAGGGCAGGTTGCCGACCACCTTGAGGCTGCGTGGCGGCACGCCCAGCTGGTTGAAGTCGAACTTCAGGGCGTCACCCTGGTGCAGGCGGAAATTGCTGCGGCCGGCAAACTTGTGCTGCAGGATCGGCACCAGGTCTTTGTCCAGCTCCACCACGTCCAGCTGGGCACCACTGCCCAACAGGCCTTCGGTCAGGGCGCCCTGGCCCGGGCCGATTTCCAGCAGGTGTTCGCCAGCCTTGGCGTTGATGGCGCGCAGGATGCGGTCGATGATGCCCGCATCGTGCAGGAAGTTCTGGCCGAAGCGCTTGCGCGCCCGGTGTTGGTATTGCTCGTTCATGGTCGGTTCTCGGCCATCTGGTAGGCGGTTTCCAGGGCGACGCGCAGGCTGCCCGTGTCGACCTTGCCGCTGCCGGCGAGGTCCAGGGCGGTACCGTGGTCGACCGATGTGCGGATGATCGGCAGGCCCAGGGTCACGTTGACGGCAGCGCCGAAGCCCTTGTACTTGAGCACGGGCAGGCCTTGGTCATGGTACATCGCCAGCACCGCATCGCAGTGCTCCAGATATTTGGGGGTAAACAGGGTATCGGCCGGCAGCGGGCCGCGCAGGTCCATGCCTTCGGTACGCAGGCGGGCCAGCGTCGGCTCGATGATGTCGATTTCTTCGCGGCCAAGATGGCCGCCTTCCCCGGCATGCGGGTTGAGGCCGCAGACCAGGATGCGCGGGTTGGCAATGCCGAACTTGTCGCGCATGTCGGCGTGCAGGATACGGGTGACCCGTTCCACGCGTTCGGCAGTGATGGCGTCGGCAATATCCCGCAGCGGCAGGTGCGTGGTCACCAGGGCCACACGCAAGCCGCGGGTGGCCAGCATCATCACCACCTGGGCGGTGTGGGTCAGGTCGGCAAGGAACTCGGTATGGCCGGAGAAGGCGATACCGCTTTCATTGATCACGCCCTTGTGCACGGGCGCGGTGATCATCCCGGCGAATTGCCCGTCAAGGCAACCTTGGCCGGCACGGGTCAGCGTCTCCAGTACGAATGCCGCGTTGGCTTGGTCCAACTGGCCTGGCACCACCGGCGCGGCCAACGGTGTGTCCCACACGTACAGGCTTCCAGCAGGTGCAGGCTGGTCGGGCCACTGGTCGGGCATTACCGGCAGCAGGCTGACAGCCAACCCCAGCTGCGTGGCCCGCTCGGCGAGCAGGTCACGGCTGGTGATGGCAATCAGTGGGTGGGGCTGGGCGTCAGCGGCGAGCAGCAGGCACAGGTCGGGGCCTATGCCGGCTGGTTCGCCGGGGGTGACGGCGAAACGCAGGGGCTTCACTGTGCGGCCTGGTCGGCGCCAGGCAGCTTGATTTCAACGTAGGCTTCGTCGCGGATCTGGCGCAGCCAGGTCTGCAGCTCTTCGTCGTACTTGCGGTTACGCAGCACGTTCATGGCCTGTTGCTCGCGCGCCTGCTCGGTGCTGTCGGTGGCGCGGCGGCCCAGCACTTCCAGGACGTGCCAGCCGTACTGGGTCTTGAACGGTTTGGTCACCACGCCCTGCTGGGCGTTGGCCATCTGCTCGCGGAACTCCGGTACCAGGCTGTTCGGGTCGACCCAGTTTAGGTCGCCGCCGTTGAGCGCGGAGCCTGGGTCTTCCGAGAAGCTCTTGGCCAGTTCGCCGAAGTCTTCGCCGTTCTGAATACGCTCGTACAGGCGCTCGGCCAGTTGCTTGGTGGCCGCCTCGCTGCGAATTTCACTCGGCTTGATCAGGATGTGGCGGACATGCACTTCGTCACGCAGCACGTTCTCGCCGCCACCGCGCTTCTCCTCCAGCTTGAGGAGGATGAAACCGTTGGGGATGCGGATTGGCTGGGTGATGTCGCCTACCGCCATGCTGCTGAGCATCTTGGCGAAGTCCGGTGGCAGCTGGGCAGCTTTACGCCAGCCCATTTCACCACCCTCAAGGGCGTTTTCGCTGGCCGAGTTGGCAATCGCCACCTGGCCGAAGTCGGCGCCCTGGCGCAGTTGCTGGTACAGGTCACCGACCTTGCGCGCCGCTTTCTGGATGTCGTCCGAGTTGGCGGCTTCCGGGGTCGGGATGAGGATGTTGGCGAGGCGATACTCTTCCGACATCTGCATCTTGCCCATGTCCGAAGCGAGGAAGTTCTTCACTTCCTGCTCGGAAACCTGGATGCGCTCGGCAACCCGGCGCTGGCGCACGCGGCTGATGATCATCTCGCGCTTGACCTGCTCACGGGCGTCGTCGAAAGACAGGCCGTCGTGGGCGAGGGCGGCGCGGAACTGTTCCAGCGACATGCCATTGCGCTGGGCAATGGTGCCGATGGCCTGGTTCAGCTCTTCGTCGGTGATGCGGATGCCCGAACGCTCGCCGATCTGCAGCTGCAGGTTCTCGACGATCAGGCGTTCCAGTACCTGCTGCTCCAGTGCGCCGGTCGGTGGGACACCGCCGCCACGCTTGGCAATGGTCTGCTGAACCTCGTGGACGCGCTGGTCCAGTTGGCTCTGCATGACCACGTCGTTGTCGACGATGGCCACCACGCGGTCCAGAGGTTGTACCGCGGCATGTACCGCGCCACTCAGCAATGCAGCGCCCAGCAACACCGGGCGCAGTCGATCAATAAGCTTGGTCTTCACGTGTACGGTAACCTTGAATGCCTTGGTCGAGGAACGATTCGACTTTATTGCCCACTACACCACCGAGGCCTTTCAGCACGATCTGCAGGAAGATGCCGTGGTCACCCTTTTCGTTTGCCGGGGTAGCCTGGCTGAAGTCGTCGTAGTCGACCCAGTAACGGTTGATCAGGCGCAGCTTCCAGCAGCAGTTGTCGTATTCGAAACCGCCCATGGCTTCCAGGGTACGGTTGCGGTTGTAGTCATGCTGCCAGCGGGCGATTACGCTCCATTGCGGTACGACCGGCCAGATGACCGAGAAGTCGTGCTGTTGGATCTTGTAGTAATCCTTGATGAAGGTGTCGGTGCCTGGTGTGCCATAGTCACCGCCGCCCACTTTCCAGGTACCGGTAGTGGAATCGTAAGCGATGGTGTCGTTGCGATAGCGATAGCCCAGGTTGACGACCTTGTTCGGGTTGTCCTCAGGCTGGTAGTGGAACATCGCGCTGCCCGAACGGGTGCTGCGGCTGTCCGGATCCCAGTTGAAGTCCGAATTGAAGCGCCAGTCGCGGTTGAAGTAGTAGTTGTACATCAACGCGTACGGCGATACATCCGACTGCGAGTCCTTGCGGGTGCGATAGTCGATACCCGGCAATTGAACCTTGCGATCCTTGAAGTAGTACGCCTGGCCGATGCTGAAGTTCTGACGCTCGAAGCCATTGTCTTCGATCCAGCGAGTGGTCACGCCCAGCGACAGCTTGTTCTCGTCGCCGATGCGGTCGGTGCCGGAGAAGCGGTTGTCACGGAACAGCGAGTCGTAGCTGAACAGCGTTTCGCCCGAGTCGAACAGCGGGATGTCCATCTGGTCCTTGTACGGGACGTAGAGGTAATACAGGCGCGGTTCGAGGGTCTGGCGGTAATTGGTGCCGAACAGCGAAGTATTGCGGTCGAAGTACAGGCCGCTGTCCACGCTGAGAATCGGAATGTCGCGGTTCTGGTTGCTCTTGAAGTCGCCGAACAGGTCGCGGGTGGCATCGCTGCTGTTGGCAACGTCGCTCTTGCCCTTGCCATCGAGGTCAAGATCGTAATGCGTGTACATGTACTTCAGCTTTGGCGTGATGTAGCCATAGCTGGCGCTCATCGGCAAGCTGATCGACGGCGCAACGTTCAGACGGGTACCGTTGGCACGAGCGACGCCGAAGAGGTTTTCGTCGAGCCGGCGGCCTGGGGCACCTGCGCTGTTATCTGGGTTGCCATCTTTGTCAGTGACGAAATCGTTCTTCAGATCGCGATCAAAGCGTACGGCCTCGGTCTCATAGCCAAAGTTCAAGCCGCCTGGCTGGAACGGCAACGTACCGTTGAAAGTGATCTGCGGAAGCTTGTCGTACGGGGTGATCTGCGACAGGGTCGCCATTTCATACGCTTGCGCATTCAGGCGAGCGGTGTAGCTGTCGCCACGCCAGGTGAGAGCACCCTGCTGATTGACGACGTCATTGCTCTTGACACCGATCTGGTCGCTTTCCAGGTCCTGGAAGTAGAAAGGATCGCTGATGTCGGTGTAGTCGACTTCAGTCAGCAGGCGCTCGTCCAGGCCACCTTTGTGCTGCCAGTTGACCATCCAGCGTTCTTTCTTGTAGTCCGTCTGCAGCTTGCGATCGTCGTCCGCGTCGTTGAGGTAAGCACCGCCGAACTGACCTTCGCTGGACTTGGTCAGGTAGCGGAACTCGCCTTCCATCAGCAGGCCGCGCTTGGTCATGTAGCGCGGGTACAACGTGGCGTCATAGTTGGGCGCCAGGTTGAAGTAGTAAGGCGTGACCAGCATGAAGCCGGTGTCGCTGGTGCTGCTGAACGACGGTGGCAGGAAGCCGGACTGGCGACGGTCGTCGATCGGGAAGTAGATGTACGGTGTGTAGAACACCGGGAAATCCTTGACCCGCAGGGTGACGTTGGTCGCGGTACCGAAACCGGTTGCCGGGTTCAGGGTGATGTTGTTGCCCTTCAGCTGCCAGGCGTTGCTGCTCGGTTCGCAAGTGGTGTACGTACCGTCCTTGAGGCGGATGATGGCGTTTTCGCCACGCTTGGCGTACAGGGCGTTGCCGCGGATGTGCGACTTGTGCATCACGTATTCGGCGTTGTCGACCTGGGCTTCGCCAGTGTCGAGCTGGATCTGCGCCTGGTCGCCGACGACCAGCGAACCATTGTCGCGAATCTTGACGTTGCCCTTGAGCTCGCCACGGTTCTCGGCCTGGTACAGGTTGGCTTCGTCGGCTTCGGCCTGCATGCTGCCCTGGCGCATGACCACGTCACCGGCGAGGGTAGCGATCTGCTGCTCCTGCTGGTACTTGGACACCTTGGCATTGATGTAGGTCGGCGACTCGTCCTTTGGCGTGGAGTCAGCCATGCCTGGACGGGTAGGCTCGATGTACGCGCCACCGCAGTACGGGCCGGTTTCGGCCAGCTGGGCTGCAGTGAGCTTCTCGCGTGGCACCCAGTCGAGGTGGCTGTAGTCTTCGCTGCGCGACTTCAGGCCGCGGCCCTTGGCCTCGGTGACAAGCATGGGCTTGTCAGCGCTTTCGGCCTCGGCCGATTGCGTCTCGGTGCCGGACGTAAGCGCGGCGCCTTCATGCACCGGGCGCGGAGGCAGGTTGTTGACGGGGGTCTTGGGCTTGCAGTCCCAACCACCAGAGGCGGACACTTGGCAGTCGAACTGCTCGGCTGCCACCACATAAGAGGTGGCCAGAGGTTGCATGGCCAGCAGACCGCCGGTTACCAGCAACGGAAACTTTCTACGAAACGCGGGGGATTTCAATGCCATCTTATTAGTCCGGGCTTCCTGCGTGCCATCTGCCCGCGTGTGGGGCCGCACGCCTCTCGATGGTCTGAAAAAGATGCTGGATAATAAAGCATGACCCGCTTGACGGCTAGGGCCGTCGGAGACCCTTGTAATGCCTGAACACGATGTACGCCTGCAACAACTGACTGTCTGGCTCCATGAGCAGCTCGATCAACTTTTCCGTGAAAACGCCTGGGGCGAGGTGCCCGAGGGCAGCCTGACCGCCGCCAGCAGCGATGCCAGCTTCCGCCGTTACTTCCGCTGGCAGGGTGCAGGCCATAGCTTCGTGATCATGGACGCGCCGCCGCCTCAGGAAAACTGCCGACCATTCGTCGCCATCGACCACCTGCTGGCCGGCGCCGGCGTGCATGTGCCGCAGATTCATGGGCAGGACCTGGAGCGCGGCTTCCTGCTGCTGGGTGACCTGGGTCACCAGACTTACCTGGACATCATCAATGCCGAAAACGCCGACGCATTGTTCGCCGACGCCATAGACGCGCTGCTGGCCTTCCAGCGCCTGCCGATGGACGCGCCATTGCCCAGCTACGATGACGCCTTGCTGCGCCGCGAAGTCGAACTATTCCCGCAATGGTACGTAGGCCGTGAGCTCGGCCTGGTCTTCAGCGACGCGCAGAAGGCCAGCTGGCAACGTATCAGCCAGCTGCTGATCGACAGCGCCCTGGCTCAGCCCAAGGTGCTGGTGCACCGTGACTACATGCCACGCAACCTGATGCATAGCAGTCCCAACCCAGGCGTGCTGGACTTCCAGGACGCGGTCTACGGCCCGGTCACCTACGACATTACTTGCCTGTTCAAGGACGCTTTCCTCAGCTGGCCTCAGGCGCGGGTCGAGGGATGGCTGCGCCACTACTGGGACCAGGCGCGCGCTGCGGGCATCCCGGTGCAGCAAGCGTTTGACGATTTCCAACGCGCCAGCGACCTGATGGGGGTGCAGCGCCACCTCAAAGTGATCGGTATTTTTGCGCGAATTTGCCATCGTGATGGAAAACCGCGTTATCTGGCCGACGTCCCACGATTCTTCGCCTATATAGATGAAGTGATCAGCCGTCGTCCGGAGCTTGCCGAGCTGGGCCAGCTGATCGCCGAGTTGCAAGCCGGAGCGCGTGCATGAAGGCAATGATTCTTGCGGCAGGCAAAGGCGAGCGCATGCGCCCGCTGACCCTGCACACCCCGAAACCGCTGGTACCAGTCGCGGGTCAGCCACTGATCGAGTATCACCTGCGCGCACTGGCGGCGGCCGGGTTTACCGAGGTGGTGATCAACCACGCCTGGCTTGGCCATCAGATCGAAGACCATCTTGGTGATGGCAGCCAGTTCGGCCTGCGCATTCGCTACTCGGCTGAAGGTGAGCCGCTGGAAACCGGCGGCGGTATCTTCAAGGCTTTGCCGTTGCTGGGGAATGAGCCATTCGCCCTGATCAACGGCGATATCTGGACTGACTATGACCTTGCGCACCTGCGCACACCGCTGCACGGGCTGGCGCATTTGGTACTGGTCGATAACCCGGGCCATCATGGGCGTGGCGACTTCCGACTGAATGGCGAACGGGTGGTCGATGGTGACGACGCCCCCGGCACGCTGACTTTCAGCGGTCTCTCGGTGTTGCACCCGGCATTGTTCGAAGGCTGCCAGGCGGGCGCCTTCAAACTGGCGCCGTTACTGCGCCAGGCGATGGCCTCGGGCCAGGTGAGTGGCGAGCACTACCGTGGCCACTGGGTGGATGTCGGCACCCTCGAGCGCCTGGCTGAAGCCGAGCGCTTGATCGGCGAGCGCGCCTGACATGTGGTGGCCAGGCACGGTAATCGGACTGGGCGCAGGCTTTGCGGTCGCCAGTATTCCCGGTGCGTTGCTCGGTGCCTTGCTGGGCCAGGCGATGGACCGGCGGATCCGCTTGCAGGGCTGGGAAGACATGCGCGAGCGCTTGGGCGGTCGCCCGTCCTTGCAAGACGATGAGTTGCTGTTCGTGCTGCTCGGGCGCCTGGCCAAGAGCGATGGCCGTGTGGCCGAACAACACATCCAGCAGGCACGTCAGGAAATGGTCCGTCTGGACATGCCCGAGGCCGCGCGTTTGCGGGCGATAGCCGCGTTCAACCGTGGCAAGGCAGGCAAAGACAGGCTGACTGGCCACCTGCGCCGCATCCGGCTGCAGCCGCATGCCGCCGAAGGCACCTTGCGCGCCTGCTGGCGCATGGCCTGGGCTGACGGCAAGGCCGGGCGGCACGAGCGCGAACTGCTGCTGGATTGGGGGCAGAAGCTAGGCCTGAGCCGGCGTCAGGTGCAGGCCATGTCGCTTGAGTACGAGCCGCGCAAGGTGCCAGTGTCTGGTGGCGTGATGAACTATGCGGCAGCGCTGCGCTTGCTGGGCATCGAGGATGACACCGAAGGCGACCAGATCAAGCAGGCTTACCGGCGCCTGGTCAGCAAGCATCATCCGGACAAGCTGGCGGGCAGCGGAGCAAGCGAGGCGCAAGTGCGCGAAGCGACCGAGCGAACCCGCGAACTGCACCAGGCCTACGCCATCGTTCGCAAGCGCCGCGGTTTTTGACGCCCAGTTCGCCGGCAAGCCGGCAAACAGGGCTTTGCCGGCTTACTGTTGCGGGCTGATCCAGCCTCGAACCCTGCGGAACAGCTGCTCCTGCTCACCGTTCTTGTTGGCCGGCATGGCAATCAAGGACAGCTGCTTGTACTGGCTGTCCTTCTGCCGCTTGCTGGCCTGCAAGCGCTGCGCTGCGGCATTGCGGTCGCCGGTGCGGGTGGCGAAATAGAGGTCGGCCGTCGGTACCTTGAGGGTGGGCGTCAGGCTTTCCAGGCCATGATCGACCCGCGCCGGTGTCTGCGCAGCAACCATCACCAGCTTCTGCACCTGCGGCGGGTGCTTCTCGCTCAGGTAGCGCGCGGCCCAATAGGCACCGCTGCCGTGGCCGATCAGCACGATGCTGCGCGAGTTGTGCTGCTGAGCGTAGGCCACGGCGGCGTCCAGGCGGGCGAAGATGCGTTCGGCGTCGGCCGCATCGTTCTGCTCGCCAGCTTGCTCGGCGTCGGTGCTTTCTGCGGTATCGGCGTCGGCGGCGGTGGCCTGCGCGACGTTGGCGTTGGCGTCGGCGGGTGTGTCCTTGGCCGGGGCGCTTTCGCCCGCTTTTTTCTCAGGCTCTGCCGCCGGTTTGGCCTCGACCCGTGCCTGCGGGGCGTCGGCGAGCAGGTCGGGCAGGCTCACGCTCAGGCTGTGCCAGCCGATATCCGGGAACTTGCGCCGCAGCGGGCCGACTACGTTGGGCCAGTCGGCATTTTCGCCAGCGCCAGGGACGATGATCACGGCGCCCTGCGGATCACCGTCGTTGGCCGGCTTCCACAGGGCCAGGAAACTGTCCGCTCCGGCCTGCAGGGTCTGCTGTTCGGCCTTCGGCACCAGCCGCTCCAGGGCTTGTGCATCCTCCTGGCTGCGTTCCAGCAGGGGCGGGCGTGGCGCCGGGGCGGCGGGCGCCTCGGCTGCAGCCTCTGGCTTTGTGGCATCAGCGGCCACGGCGCCGAGTGGTAAGAGCGAGGCCAGGCAGCACATTGCCAGCGTCGTGCGATAAAGTGTGGACATGAATCAACCCAAGGCCAGAATGATACCGGCAGCCTAATAGTATTTGCCCGCGGCGGCCATGCTGCATGGCCGCCCTTGCCAAGACGAGCGTGTAGATGAAGCGATTGCGTCGCCTGTTGGTTATCGGCGGTTTATGCCTGCCCTTGATCGCCTTGGCACGGCCGGACGTGCCGCCGACGGTGGTGCTGGAGCCTGCCCAGCAGCAATGGCTCGATAGCCATCGCAATCTGCGGGTCGGCCTGGTGCTGCAAGCGCCCTACGCGCAGTTCGACCGCCGTCTGCAGCAGCTTTACGGCGCCAACGTCGAGTTGGTGAACAGCTTGGGGCAGGCATTGGGCCTTGACCTGACCTGGCGCAATTTCGCCGACCAGGCCAGCCTTGAACATGCCCTGCAGGCGGGCGAGATCGATTTTGCCCCCGGTCTGACGCAAACACCGGCCAGCCTGCGCCTGTGGCTGTTCAGCGACCCTTACATGCGGGTACCGCAGCTGGTGGTAGGGCAACGCACCGGGGCGATGGCCGTGGAGCTGGAAAAGCTCGATGCCGAAACCCGCGTCGCGGTGCGCATGCCCAGCGTCCTGGCCGACTACCTGCGCGGCAATTACAGCGGCCTCAACCTGCAGGGCGTGCCTAGCGAACGCGAGGCCTTGCAACTGGTGGTCGGTGGCCAGGCCAGTTATGCCGTGCTCGATGAGGCACAGCTGAGTCGGCTGTCACGGGAAAGCGAGTTCGCCGAGCTGGTGGTGGTGGGTGATATCGGCTTGCCGCAATTGCTGCGGGTGGGCTCGCGACGCGACTGGCCGGTGCTTGCCGATGTGCTCGAGCGCGGGTTGCAGGCAATGCCGGCCAAGGAGCTGGAGCAACTTCACCAGCGTTGGTTGCAACCCAAATACCCGCGCTTGAGCGAGTCGCCTGGCTTCTGGCAGAACCTGGCCCTGCTGTTCGGCCTGTTACTGCTGTGCGCCCTGGCCACGCTGGTGTGGCAGCGTCGGCAGCAACGCCAGCTGGAGCGCAGCCTGCTGGCCACGCGGGAAAGCCTGACCGAGCGGCAAGGGCGTGAGGAGGCGCTGCGCCTGAGCCAGTTTGCAATCGATCAGAGCACGGTGGGCATTCTCTGGGTCAACTGGGACAGCCATGTGCGCTACGCCAACCATGCAGTGGAGGACATGCTCGGCTATGCCGAGGCCGAACTGCTGGAACGCCCGCTGAGCGATTTCGAGCCCAACCTGACCATGGATCGCTGGCTCGAACTGTGGAAGGGGGCCCGTGCCGGCGATGGCGGTACCCGGCAGTTCGAAACCCAATGCCGGCGGGCCGATGGCAGCTTGCTGCCGGTAGAATTGTCGCTCAGCTTCCTGCGTTTTCGCGATGCCGAATACCTGGTGGTGTACCTCGCCGATGTCACCGATCGCCATCGTGCCCTGGCGGCATTGCGGGAAAGCGAGGCGCGGCTCAAGGGCATTGCGGGCAACGTACCAGGCCTGGTGTTCCGCCTCGAGCCCGCGCCTGCCGAAGGTGAACCGGAGTTTCCTTACATCAGCGAGGGCAGCGAGGCACTGGTCGGCTACACACCTGCGCAGATCCAGCACCCGCTGATGGGGCTGCGCAATCTCGTTCATCCAGACGATCGGGCCGACTACCACCAGGTACAGGATCTGGCCATCGCCAGCGATAAGGACTGGTCGTGGCAAGGGCGCATCCTCACCCGCCAGGGTGAGCAACGCTGGGCCGACATCAAGGCCAGTGCCCGCCGTTTGTCCAATGGCCGGGTGGCCTGGGACGGTGTTGTCTGGGACATCACCCAAGGCAAGCGTGCCGAACTGGCGCTGGCCCAGTCACAGGAGCAGTTGCGCGAGCTGTCGGCGCACCTGGAAAGCGTGCGCGAGGAAGAGAAGGCCCGCATCGCCCGTGAAGTGCATGATGAGCTGGGGCAGATGCTGACCGTGCTCAAGCTGGAAGTGTCGATGTGCGAGCTGGCCTTCGCCGAACTCGACCCCGGGCTGCATGAGCGCCTGGGCAGCATGAAGCGCCTGATCGCCCAGCTGTTCCAGCTGGTGCGCGACGTCGCCACCGCGTTGCGCCCGCCGATTCTCGATGCGGGCATCGCCTCGGCCATCGAATGGCAGGCGCGGCGCTTCGAAGCGCGCACGCAGATACCCTGCCTGGTGCAGGTACCGGATAATCTGCCAGCATTGAGCGATGCCAAGGCCACCGGTTTGTTCCGCATCCTGCAGGAGGCGCTGACCAACGTGATGCGACACGCCCAGGCGCACAGCGTGGAGATCGAGCTGGTTCGAGAAGACGGGCAACTGCGCTTGACCGTCAGCGACGATGGCACCGGGTTCTGCCGGGACCAGCCCAGGCCCACATCGTTCGGCCTGGTCGGCGTGCGTGAACGGGTGCTGATGCTTGGTGGCAGCATGGCGTTGGACAGTGAACCAGGCGAGGGCACCAGCCTGAGCGTGGCCATTCCCTTGGAGTAGGAGAGCGAGCGTGATTCGAGTGCTGGTGGCCGAAGACCACACCATTGTCCGGGAAGGCATCAAACAGTTGATCGGCCTGGCCAAGGACATGCAGGTGGCAGGGGAGGCCGGGAATGGCGAGCAGTTGCTCGAGACCTTGCGCCACACGCCCTGTGAGGTGGTGTTGCTGGACATCTCCATGCCGGGGGTGAGCGGCCTGGAGGCGATCCCGCGTATCCGTGCGCTGCACGATGCCCCGGCAATCCTGATGCTGTCGATGCATGATGAGGCGCAGATGGCCGCTCGTGCGCTGAAGGCCGGGGCCGCTGGCTACGCGACCAAGGACAGCGACCCGGCCCTGCTGCTGACGGCCATTCGCCGGGTAGCGAGCGGCGGGCGTTACATCGACCCGGCGCTGGCTGACCGCATGGTCTTCGAGGTGGGGCTGACCGAAACCCGGCCGCTGCACACGCTGCTCTCCGAGCGCGAATTTTCGGTGTTCGAGCGCCTGGCCCAGGGTGCCAACGTCAACGACATCGCCCAACAGCTGGCGCTGTCGAGCAAGACCATCAGTACCCACAAGGCCAGGCTGATGCAGAAGCTCAAGGTCAATTCGCTGGCGGAGCTGGTGAAGTACGCCATGGAGCACAAACTGGTCTGAGTGTTCTGATTGCGACAGCTGCCATATCCGACACAGTGGCGAACCCTGTGGGAGCAACTGTATTGCTCAATGTCTAGAGTCTGGCGCTCAGATCCCTGTGGGAGCGGGCTTGCCCGCGAACACGGGCGAAGCCCGTGCCATTCACCACGGTGTCGGCTTCGCGGGTAAGCCCGCTCCCACAGGGAGTTGTCTCTGTGCTGAAAGCGCCTTTCTTGTAGGGCAATCCCTACAGCAAAACTTCCAGCCGGATGATGGCATTCTCTCAGCACCGCCGATTTTCGGGCGCTTGCGGCTCTTCTACTCTTTTGCCTACGCAGTCATTCCAACAAGAAGGTGCAGGCATGAGCGAGGCGAATTCGAACGCTGCCACCGGCGAGACGCTGGTCAGCTTCCGTGGTGTGCAGAAGAGCTACGACGGCGAATCGCTGATCGTCAAAAACCTCAACCTGGACATTCGCAAGGGTGAATTCCTTACCCTGCTCGGCCCCTCGGGTTCGGGCAAGACCACCAGCCTGATGATGCTGGCCGGTTTCGAAACCCCTACCGCCGGTGAGATCCAGCTCGCTGGGCGTTCGATCAACAACGTGCCGCCGCACAAGCGTGACATCGGCATGGTGTTCCAGAACTACGCATTGTTCCCGCACATGACCGTGGCCGAGAACCTGGCCTTCCCGCTGACAGTGCGCGGCTTGAGCAAGACCGACATCAGCGAGCGGGTCCAGCGGGTGCTGAACATGGTCCAGCTCGATGCCTTCGCCAAGCGCTACCCCGGGCAGCTTTCCGGTGGCCAGCAGCAGCGTGTGGCGCTAGCCCGGGCGCTGGTGTTCGAACCTCAGCTGGTGCTGATGGACGAACCGCTGGGGGCCCTCGACAAGCAACTGCGTGAACACATGCAGATGGAGATCAAGCACATTCACCAGCGCCTGGGCGTGACCGTCGTCTACGTGACCCACGACCAGGGCGAGGCGCTGACCATGTCCGACCGGGTGGCAGTGTTCCACCAGGGCGAGATCCAGCAGATCGCCGACCCGCGCACCCTCTATGAAGAGCCCTGCAACACCTTTGTCGCCAACTTCATCGGCGAGAACAACCGCATCAACGGCACCCTGCTGGCTAGCGATGGCAAGCGTTGCCAGGTGCAGTTGGCCCGCGGCGAGCGGGTCGAGGCGCTGGCGGTGAATGTCGGCCAGGCCGGCGAGGCGGTGACCCTGTCGGTACGCCCCGAGCGTGTGCGCCTCAACGGCCACAGCGAAAGCTGCGTCAACCGCTTCTCCGGCCGAGTGGCCGAGTTCATCTACCTGGGCGACCACGTACGGGTGCGCCTGGAAGTCTGCGGCAAGGCCGACTTCTTCGTGAAGCAGCCGATCGCCGAGCTCGACCCGGCGCTGGCCGTGGGCGATGTGGTACCGCTGGGCTGGGAGGTGGAGCACGCCCGCGCGCTCGATCCGATTGCCGAAGCCCACTGATGGATTGCTTCACCAACCCTGTACTGTGGAGAGAATAATAATGCGCAAGCAGTTGAAACTGACCGCCCTGGCCCTCGGCCTGTGCGCCGCCGGCCAAAGCATGGCGGCGGACCTGACCGTGGTTTCCTTCGGCGGTGCCAACAAGGCGGCCCAGGTCAAGGCGTTCTACGAGCCATGGGAGAAGGCCGGCAAGGGCAAGATCGTCGCAGGCGAGTACAACGGTGAAATGGCCAAGGTCAAAGCCATGGTCGACACCAACAGCGTGTCGTGGAACCTGGTGGAGGTTGAGTCGCCAGAGTTGGCCCGTGGTTGCGACGAGGGCATGTTCGAAGAACTCGACCCGGCACTGTTCGGCAACGAGTCCGACTATGTGAAGGGCGCCATCCAGCCGTGCGGCGTGGGCTTCTTCGTCTGGTCGACGGTGCTGGCCTACAACGCCGACAAGCTCAAGACCGCCCCGACCAGCTGGGCCGACTTCTGGGACACCAAGAAATTCCCGGGCAAGCGTGGCCTGCGCAAGGGTGCCAAGTACACCCTCGAGTTCGCCCTGATGGCCGACGGCGTGGCGCCGAAGGACGTGTATCAGGTGCTGGGCACCAAGGAAGGCGTGGATCGCGCGTTCAAGAAGCTCGACGAACTCAAGCCGAGCATCCAGTGGTGGGAAGCGGGCGCCCAGCCGCCACAGTACCTGGCCTCGGGTGACGTGGTCATGAGCTCGGCCTACAACGGTCGCATCGCCGCCGTGCAGAAAGAGAGCAACCTCAAGGTGGTGTGGAACGGCGGCATCTACGACTTCGACGCCTGGGCGATCCCGAAAGGCGCCAAGGATGTGGAAGAGGCCAAGAAGTTCATCGCCTACACCGTGCAGCCGGAGCAGCAGAAGACCTACTCCGAGAACATCGCCTACGGGCCGGCCAACTCCAAGGCCGTACCGCTGCTGGCCGATGCGGTGAAGAAAGACATGCCGACCACGCCTGAGAACATTGCCAACCAGGTGCAGATCGACGTGGCCTTCTGGGCCGACAACAGCGAGCAGCTGGAGCAACGCTTCAACGCCTGGGCGGCGAAGAAGTAAGAAACCGGGAAGCGGGGCCGCTGTGCGGCCCATCGCTGGCAAGCCAGCTCCTGCAGGGACCACGCCATTTCCGAGGTCGGTGTGGCAACTGAGGAGAGATTCCACAGGGATCAGCAGCTTCCAAGCCAGTGCAGTACCTGTGGGAGCCGGGCTTGCCGGCGATGGGCTGCGCAGCAGCCCCAATTTCAGCCTGTATCGCGGAGTTCGCCATGGCCATTGCAGTGCCCCTCAACGAAGGCGCAGGTCCAAGCCTCAAGCAGCGCCTCAAGCATGCCGAGCGGGTCAACCGCTGGAAAGCGCAGGCGTTGATCGCGCCGCTGGCGCTGTTTCTCCTGCTGGTGTTCCTGGTGCCGATCGCGGCGCTGCTGTACAAGAGCGTCGGCAACCCGGAAGTGGTGGGCGGCCTGCCACGCACGGTTGAAGTGATCAGCCAGTGGGACGGCAAGAGCCTGCCCGGTGAAGACGTCTACAAGGCGCTGAGCCAGGACCTGGCCGAATCGCGCAAGAACCAGACCCTGGGCGATCTTTCCAAACGCCTGAACATGGAGCTGGCCGGCTACCGCAGCCTGCTGGCCAAGACTGCACGGGCGCTGCCATTCAAGGCCGAGCCTGCTTCTTATAAAGATGCCTTGCAGGCGCTCGACGAACGCTGGGGCGACCCGGCCTACTGGCAGGCGATCCGCCGCAATACCAGTTCGGTGACCTCGTTCTACCTGCTGGCTTCGCTCGACCACCGTATCGATGACCTCGGCGAGCTGGCCAAGGCCACCCCCGACCAGGCCATTTACCTGGATATCTTTGCCCGCACCCTGTGGATGGGTGTGGTGATCACCGCCATCTGCCTGGTGCTGGCCTATCCGCTGGCCTACCTGCTGGCCAACCTGCCAACCCGGCAGAGCAACTTGCTGATGATTCTGGTGCTGCTGCCATTCTGGACTTCGATCCTGGTGCGGGTGGCCGCGTGGATCGTGCTACTGCAGTCCGGCGGTTTGATCAACAGCGCGCTGATGGCGATGGGCATCATCGACCAGCCGCTGGAACTGGTGTTCAACCGCACCGGCGTGTACATCTCGATGGTGCACATTCTGCTGCCGTTCATGATCCTGCCGCTGTACAGCGTGATGAAGGGGATTTCGCCGAGTTACATGCGCGCGGCGATTTCGCTGGGCTGCCACCCGTTCGCCAGCTTCTGGCGGGTGTACTTCCCGCAGACCTACGCCGGGGTAGGTGCCGGTTGCTTGCTGGTGTTCATCCTGGCCATCGGTTACTACATCACCCCGGCGCTGCTCGGCAGCCCGAACGACCAGATGGTCAGCTACTTCGTCGCCTTCTACACCAACACCAGCATCAACTGGGGCA
This sequence comes from Pseudomonas sp. NPDC089428, assembly GCF_044749325.1. NCBI lineage: Bacteria > Pseudomonadati > Pseudomonadota > Gammaproteobacteria > Pseudomonadales > Pseudomonadaceae > Pseudomonas > Pseudomonas sp. NPDC089428. The sequence goes on along the minus strand of NZ_JBIVHT010000002.1, from coordinate 21,857 downwards.
TGGCCACCGCCCTGGGTGGGTTGCTGCTGCTGGCGACTGTGTTGCTGTACCTGATCTATAGCTGGCTGGTCGGCGCCAGCCGCCTGCGCCTGAGCTGAGGAGCCTTGAGATGCTGAGCCCCTACATGTCGCCCGTCGAACGGGTGTGGTTCTACACCCTGCGCACCCTTTGCGGCCTGATCCTGCTGTTCCTGGTGCTGCCGGTGCTGGTGATCGTGCCGCTGTCCTTCAACAGTGGCAGCTTCCTGGTGTACCCGCTGCAGGGCTTCTCACTGCAGTGGTACCACGACTTCTTCGCCTCGGCCGAGTGGATGCGGGCGCTGAAGAACAGCATCATCGTCGCGCCGGCGGCCACCGTGTTGGCGATGGTTTTCGGCACCTTGGCTTCGATCGGCCTGACCCGTGGCGATTTCCCCGGCAAGTCGCTGGTAATGGCGCTGGTGATTTCGCCGATGGTGGTGCCGGTGGTGATCATCGGCGTGGCCAGCTACCTGTTCTTTGCCCCCTTGGGCATGGGCAACAGCTTCATCTCGCTGATCCTGGTGCACGCGGTGCTGGGTGTGCCGTTCGTCATCATCACCGTGTCGGCGACCTTGCAGGGCTTCAACTACAACCTGGTACGTGCTGCGGCCAGCCTGGGCGCGTCGCCGTTGCTGACCTTCCGTCGGGTGACCTTGCCGCTGATTGCCCCTGGGGTGATCTCGGGTGCGCTGTTCGCCTTTGCCACGTCGTTCGATGAAGTGGTGGTCACGTTGTTCCTTGCCGGGCCGGAGCAGGCGACCCTGCCACGGCAGATGTTCAGCGGCATTCGCGAGAACCTCAGCCCGACCATCGCGGCGGCGGCGACCTTGCTGATCGCTTTCTCGGTGGTGCTGTTGCTGACCCTGGAGTGGTTGCGCGGGCGTAGCGAGAAGCTCAGGACGCAACAACCCGCCTGATGATGGCTGCCTGTACCGGCCTCTTCGCGGCTAAAGCCGCTCCCACAGTGCACATCTGACGACCTGCGCAATCCCTGTGGGAGCGGCTTTAGCCGCGAAGAGGCCGGTACAGGTTGATGCTAATCAGCGCTCATCCGCTTCCCTGAGTTACAATGCGCGCCACCGTGATTCTGCCAACAGGTGCGCCATGCAGCCCTACGCTATTGCCCCCTCCATTCTCTCTGCCGATTTCGCCCGTCTGGGCGAGGACGTCGACAAGGTTCTGGCCGCGGGTGCCGACATCGTCCATTTCGATGTCATGGACAACCACTACGTACCCAACCTGACCATCGGCCCGATGGTCTGCACCGCGCTGCGCAAGTACGGCGTGACCGCGCCGATCGATGTGCACCTGATGGTCAGCCCGGTTGACCGTATCATCGGCGACTTCATCGAGGCCGGCGCCACCTACATCACCTTCCATCCGGAAGCCTCGCAGCACATCGACCGTTCGCTGCAGTTGATCAAGGACGGCGGTTGCAAGGCCGGCCTGGTGTTCAACCCGGCCACCAGCCTGGATGCACTCAAGTACGTGATGGACAAGGTCGACATGGTCCTGCTGATGAGCGTCAACCCAGGCTTCGGCGGGCAGAAGTTCATCCCCGGCACCCTCGACAAGCTGCGCGAAGCCCGTGCGCTGATCGACGCCAGCGGTCGTGACATCCGCCTGGAAATCGACGGTGGCGTCAACGTCAACAACATCCGCGAGATCGCTGCTGCTGGCGCCGACACCTTCGTGGCCGGTTCCGCGATCTTCAACGCTCCGGACTACCAGGAAGTCATCGCCAAGATGCGCGCCGAACTGGCCCAGGCTCGCCCATGAGTGGCTTCGAGCAGCTGTTCCCGGGGACGCTGCCCAGGCTGGTGATGTTCGATCTGGACGGTACCCTGATCGATTCGGTCCCCGACCTGGCTGCCGCCGTCGACCGTATGCTGCTCGAACTGGGGCGCCCGCCCGCGGGTCTTGAGGCGGTGCGCCACTGGGTAGGCAACGGCGCCCAAGTACTGGTGCGCCGCGCACTGGCAGGAGGCATCGAGCATGAAGCCGTGGACGATACGCTGGCCGAAAAAGGCCTGGCGCTGTTCATGGAGGCCTATGCTGAAAGCCATGAGCTCACCGTGCTCTACCCCGGTGTGAAGGACACCCTGCGCTGGCTGCAGAAGCAGGGGGTGGAAATGGCGCTGATCACCAACAAGCCGGAGCGTTTCGTCGCGCCGTTGCTGGATCAGATGAAGATAGGCCGCTATTTCCGCTGGATCATCGGCGGCGATACCTTGCCGCAGAAAAAGCCCGACCCGGCGGCGCTGCTGTTCGTCATGCAGATGGCCGGTGTCAGCCCGCAGCAGTCGCTGTTCGTCGGTGATTCGCGCAGCGATGTGCTGGCGGCCAAGGCGGCCGGGGTGCAATGTGTAGGCCTCACCTACGGCTACAACCATGGCCGGCCAATCACCGAGGAATCCCCCAGCCTGGTGGTCGACGACCTGCGCGCACTGCTGCCCGGTTGCGCAGACCCGGCCACTGGGATAACGTTGGCGGACCTTCAAGCCTCCCAAGACAGAGAGTCCACCGTGGCGGTCACTGGCAAATTCTGGATGAAAGTCATCAAGGCCCTGGCCCGTTGGCGCTGGCGCGCCTGACTCCTGCCCGCCGGCGCCTGCCGGCCCGTCCGCTTGCCCGACCCTATTGCTGCTTGCCACGAGGCTACCCATGACCCGCGAAGAATTCCTGCGCCTGGCCGCTACCGGCTATAACCGCATCCCTTTGGCCTGTGAAACCCTGGCCGACTTCGACACGCCGCTGTCGATCTACCTGAAACTGGCTGATCAGCCCAACTCCTACCTGCTCGAATCGGTGCAGGGCGGCGAGAAGTGGGGCCGTTACTCGATGATCGGCCTGCCGTCGCGCACCGTGATGCGCGTGCATGGCTACCACGTGAGCATCCTGCAGGATGGTGTCGAGGTGGAAAGCCACGACGTCGAGGACCCGCTGGCCTTCGTCGAAAGTTTCAAGGACCGTTACAAGGTCGCCGACATCCCAGGCCTGCCACGTTTCAACGGTGGCCTGGTCGGTTACTTCGGCTACGACTGCGTGCGGTATGTGGAAAAGCGCCTGGGTGCAAGCCCGAATCCGGATCCGCTGGGCGTGCCGGATATCCTGCTGATGGTCTCCGACGCGGTGGTGGTGTTCGACAACCTGGCGGGCAAGATGCACGCCATCGTGCTGGTCGACCCGGCTGAGGAGCAGGCCTTCGAGCAAGGCCAGGCGCGCCTGCAAGGCCTGCTGGAGAAACTGCGCCAGCCCATCACTCCACGCCGTGGTCTGGATCTGAGCGGGCCGATGGCGGCCGAACCGGAGTTCCGTTCCAGCTACACCCGTGACGATTACGAGAACGCGGTGGGTCGTATCAAGGAATACATCCTGGCCGGCGACTGCATGCAGGTTGTGCCGTCGCAGCGCATGTCGATCGACTTCAAGGCTGCTCCGATCGACCTGTACCGCGCGCTGCGCTGCTTCAACCCGACGCCGTACATGTACTTCTTCAACTTCGGCGACTTCCATGTGGTCGGCAGTTCGCCGGAAGTGCTGGTGCGGGTGGAAGACAACCTGGTCACCGTACGGCCGATTGCCGGTACCCGCCCACGTGGGGCTACCGAGGAAGCCGACCGGGCGCTGGAAGACGACCTGCTGTCGGACGAAAAAGAGATCGCAGAGCACCTGATGCTGATCGACCTGGGCCGCAACGACGTGGGCCGGGTGTCGTCGACCGGCAGTGTGCGCCTGACCGAGAAGATGGTGATCGAGCGCTACTCCAACGTAATGCATATCGTGTCCAACGTGACCGGGCAGCTGCGCGAAGGCCTGACGGCGATGGATGCGCTGCGGGCGATCCTGCCGGCGGGCACCTTGTCGGGCGCGCCGAAGATCCGTGCGATGGAGATCATCGACGAGCTGGAGCCGGTCAAGCGTGGCGTCTATGGTGGTGCGGTCGGCTACTTTGCCTGGAATGGCAACATGGATACCGCAATTGCCATCCGCACTGCGGTGATCAAGAACGGGGAACTGCACGTGCAGGCCGGTGGCGGTATTGTCGCCGACTCGGTGCCGGCGCTGGAATGGGAAGAGACCATCAACAAGCGCCGGGCGATGTTCCGTGCCGTGGCCTTGGCCGAACAGACTTCCGTCAAGTAAACCGATTGGGGCTGCTGCGCAGCCCTTTCGCGGCTAAAGCCGCTCCTACAGGGAATCGCTATCTCTTGTAGGAGCGGCTTCAGCCGCGAAAGGGCCGCAAAGCGGCCCCAGCGGTTTAGAAGTCGACACTGACGCCCAAGCTCACCCCCTGCTGCGTCAGCTCATCACTCTTGCGCCAGTTGTAGTTCCCGCGCAGATGCACCCCCGCCACCAGCTCATGGCTCACGCCCAGACTCGCCCGAGTCAAATCACTGTGCGGTGTATACCCGGTCAAGGTGAAGTCATTGGCTGGCAATGTCGTCAGGTGCATGGTCACGTCCTGCTGGTCATCCTCGAACTCATGTTCCTGCGCCACCTCGGCGAACAGCCTGGTGCTCGGCAGTACCTGCACGCTGCCTAGCAGCCCGATGCCCAGGCGCCGCGAAGTCCGTTCCTGATCATCGAAGCCCAACGCCGTCGAACGCCCGCTCTTCTCGTCATAGCCATCGACCTTCACCCGCGCGTAGTCGGCACTGATGAAGGGGGCCAGTTGCCAGCGGCTTTTCTCGGCCGCCAGGTTGTAGCCCAGCCGGGCAGTCACGGCCCAGGCCTCGCCATCGGTGTCGCCCTTCTCGCTGCGGTCGTTGACGCCAAGTGCGAAGGTGCGCTTGAGGTCGTGGTAATCAAGATGGCCGGCGCTCAGCGCGGCATCCGCCCACCAGCGGTCCTGACGGAATTGGGCGAAGGCGCTGGCCAGGTAGCTGTCGAGCTTGTAGTCCGAATCCTGTTCACCGGCTTCCAGCTTCTGCCGGTACACGCCACCGGCCAGGCCGAGGCGCCAGGCGTCGTTCAGTCGGTAACTGCCACCGAGGGTCAGGTTGTAGCCGCGACCGTCAGCACTGGCGACGCTGCGCTGATCATCGAAGTCCAGGTCCTGGGCGCCGGTGCTGACGAAGGCTTGCCATTGGCCAACTGCCTGCCAGGGCGCTTGCCACTGGTTGCGCAGTTCGTCCTGGTGCGCGCGCAGGCTGGCGTGGGCCATTTCCGGGAGCAAGGTCAGCTCCCAGGGGGCAGAGATGATCGAATAGGCGTAATCGGCAATCAGTTGCTGGCCGGCGATAGTCGGGTGTACGGAGTCGTTGAACAGCAGTTTGGTCGGGTCTGGCGAGAGGCCGTTGATGCCATGGATCGGGTTTTCCACGCACCCTTCGCCGCTGTAGCAGGTACCCACCAGATTCTGGCCTGTGGCCAGGCCGAACTGACTGGGGCTGGCCAAAGCCTCGCTCAGCAGCACCGGTATGTTCAGCGGGATGATTTCGGCATCAATCTGCCCCAGCTGGGTGAGCAGCGACTGATTGAATGCACCGGACAGCAGTGACAGCGGGTTTTGCTGTGGTGTGCCGCTGAAGTTCGGTGTCTGCCCGAGGTCGGGCAGCAGCCAGACCATGATGTAGCGGGCGCCACCTTGCTGCAGGGCCTGGGCACTGGCTGCCAGGCGGGCACCGGCGGCCACGGCGTCGGCCGGGCTGTTTATCAGGCCTTGCAGGAAGTCATTACCGCCGCCGGTCAGGTAGTACAGCGCGTTTGGGTCGGCGCGCAGGCCGTTGGCCAGGTAGCCTGGCTTTTCACGCAGGACTATCCCTGCGCCCGGTCGCCCGGGTGGGATGACCGTTTCGGACGTGTTGAGGATCGAGTCCAGGATCTGCTGTGTGGTATAGCCGCCCACCGCCCAGTTGTTGCCGTCGGGAAGCCCCAGCGCCGGGTTGAGCGCAGAGGTGGAAGGGCCCAGCTCTACCGGGGCTACACCCAGCCGCCCGCCGAGGATCATCGGCGACACCGGGGCATAGTTGCCATTGGCATCACGGTTGGTGAAGCGCACCCCGCCAAACTGCCCAGCGTCGCTGAGGCTGTCGCCAAACACGATCAGGCTGGAGTAAGGCGAGGGCGCAGCGAAGGCCTGGCTGCAGGCCAGGGCTAATGTGGCGAGGGTGAAACGCAGCAGTGGAGCTTTTCGCATCGGAGAACATCCTTTTCTTTGTTTTTATAAGGACAACCCGATCGACCTTAGCAAATCACTGTGCATCGCTCCCAAGTCCATTCGTTTCCCCGTGTTTACGGGCATATTGCGCCCGCCGCCCCGGTAGGCTACTGTGCGTGCAAGTATGAGCGAGACTTATCCTGTGTTGATCGTCAGCAAACTCTTGATGCGCGTTATCAAGGCCCACGCCCGTTGGCGTTGGCGCGCCTGACTTTATCTCCTGCCGGCCTGTCCGGCCCGTCCCCGTTTGCCTTCCTGTTCGTTTAGCGACCGCCCTTCATGGCAAAGCCGTGCCTGCGGCCGGTGTAGGAAGGTTCGATTTTTGAAGTCAGTAGATTCAAGAGGTTTAGCCCGATGTTACTGATGATCGACAATTACGACTCATTCACTTACAACGTCGTTCAGTACCTTGGCGAGCTGGGTGCCGAGGTCAAGGTCATTCGCAATGACGAAATGACCATCGCCGAGATCGAAGCCCTCAACCCTGAGCGCATCGTCGTTTCCCCGGGCCCGTGCACGCCAAGCGAAGCCGGCGTGTCCATCGAAGCCATCCTGCACTTTGCCGGCAAGCTGCCGATCCTCGGCGTATGCCTGGGCCACCAGTCCATCGGCCAGGCCTTCGGCGGTGATGTGGTGCGTGCCCGTCAGGTCATGCACGGCAAGACCAGCCCGGTGCACCATCGCGACCTCGGCGTGTTCGCCGAGCTCAACAACCCGCTCACGGTGACCCGCTACCACTCGCTGGTGGTCAAGCGCGAAACCCTGCCGGATTGCCTGGAAGTCACCGCCTGGACTACCCATGAAGATGGTTCGGTCGACGAGATCATGGGCCTGCGCCACAAGACCCTGAACATCGAAGGGGTACAGTTCCACCCCGAGTCTATCCTCACCGAGCAGGGCCACGAGCTGTTCGCCAACTTCCTCAAGCAGACCGGCGGCCGCCGCTAAGGATCGATCATGGATATCAAGAGCGCGTTGAGCCGCATCGTCGGCCACCTGGACCTCAGCACCGATGAAATGCGCGATGTCATGCGCCAGATCATGACGGGTCAGTGCAGCGAAGCGCAGATCGGTGCCTTCCTGATGGGCATGCGCATGAAGAGCGAGAGCATCGACGAGATCGTCGGTGCGGTCTCGGTGATGCGCGAGCTGGCTGACAAGGTCGAGCTGAAAAGCCTCGATGGCGTGGTCGACATCGTCGGTACCGGCGGTGATGGTGCAAACATCTTCAACGTTTCCACCGCGTCGGCGTTCGTCCTCGCCGCCGCCGGCTGCACCGTGGCCAAGCACGGCAACCGTGCGGTATCTGGCAAGAGCGGCAGCGCCGACCTGCTGGAAGCTGCTGGCATCTACCTGAACCTGACCCCGACCCAGGTCGCCCGCTGCATCGACAGCTTGGGGATAGGCTTCATGTTCGCCCAAAGCCATCACACCGCCATGAAATATGCCGCTGGCCCGCGTCGCGATCTGGGGCTGCGTACCCTGTTCAACATGCTCGGCCCGCTTACGAATCCGGCCGGAGTGAAGCACCAGGTGGTCGGCGTGTTCACCCAGGCGCTGTGCCGCCCGCTGGCCGAGGTGCTGCAGCGCCTGGGCAGCAAGCATGTGCTGGTGGTGCATTCGAAGGATGGCCTGGACGAGTTCAGCCTGGCTGCGCCAACTTTCGTCGCCGAGCTGAAGAACGGCGAGATCAGTGAATATTGGGTCGAACCCGAAGACCTCGGCATGAAGAGCCAGAGCCTGCATGGCCTGGCCGTCGAGACGCCGCTGGCCTCGCTGGAGCTGATCCGTGATGCCCTGGGCCGGCGCAAGACCGAAAACGGCCAGAAGGCTGCCGAAATGATCGTGCTCAATGCTGGCGCGGCGCTGTATGCCGCTGACCATGCCATGAGTTTGAAGGGGGGCGTGGAACTGGCCCACGACGTACTGCACACCGGGTTGGCCTGGGAGAAGCTGCAGGAACTGGGCGCCTTTACTGCAGTATTCAAAGTGGAGAACGAAGCATGAGTGTGCCGACGGTGCTGGAAAGGATCATCGCCCGCAAGTTCCAGGAAGTGGCCGAGCGCAGCGCGCGCGTAAGCCTCGCTGAACTGGAGCGCCTGGCCAAGGCTGCCGATGCCCCGCGCGGCTTTGCCAATGCGCTGATCGAGCAGGCCAAGCGCAAGCAGCCGGCGGTGATTGCCGAAATCAAGAAGGCTTCGCCGAGCAAAGGCGTGATCCGCGAGAACTTCGTGCCGGCCGATATTGCCGTCAGCTACGAGAAGGGTGGCGCGACTTGCCTGTCGGTGCTGACCGATGTGGATTACTTTCAGGGTGCAGACGAATACCTGCAACAGGCCCGCGCCGCTGTTTCGCTGCCGGTGATCCGCAAGGATTTCATGGTCGACCCGTACCAGATCGTCGAAGCTCGTGCCCTGGGCGCTGACTGCGTGTTGCTGATCGTGTCGGCGCTGGATGACGTGAAGTTGGCCGAGCTGGGTTCGGTGGCCAAGGATTTCGGCCTCGACGTGCTGGTCGAGGTGCATGACAGCGATGAGCTGGAGCGTGCGCTGAAGACCCTCGATACACCATTGGTCGGGGTGAACAATCGTAACCTGCATACCTTCGAGCTCAGCCTGGAAACCACACTCGACCTGCTGCCACGCATTCCACGTGACCGCCTGGCAGTTACCGAGAGCGGTATTCTCAACCGTGCCGATGTCGAGTTGATGGAAATCAACGAGGTCTACTCGTTCCTGGTCGGTGAAGCATTCATGCGCGCCGCGCAGCCGGGGCTGGAACTGCAGCGGTTGTTCTTCCCGGATCAGGTGAAAAAGACCGTTCAGTCTCTGGACTGATCGATTCGAAGCCGGCTTTATGCCGGCTTTTTTGTATGCCTGTCCTGGCCTCTTCGCAGGCAAGCCCGCTCCCACAGGTACTGTGTACGCCCGAGGGCGATAGAAATCCTGTAGGAGCGGGCTTGCCCGCGAAGAGGCCGGTAAACCCAACATCAAAGGTGGATCAATGACCGATCAACCCCTGGCGCTCACTGTCGAGCAAGGTTTGCATGCCGAGCAAGAGCTGCTGGCCGCCGTCTGCCGTGGCGAGCGCGATGCCGGTGTGTTGTTCTGGCGGCCAACCGACCACGCACTGGTCATGCCCCGGCGCATGAGCCGCCTGGAAAACTTCGAAGCCGCTTGCGCGGAACTGGCGATTGCCGGCTGGCCGGTGCTGTTGCGGGAGACCGGGGGCGAGCCTGTGCCGCAGTCGCACGCGACGGTGAACATTGCGCTGGTCTACGTGGCCCCGCGCAGCGAAGGTGATCATGGCCGCATCGAAAGCGCCTATGAGCGCCTGTGCCTGCCATTGTGTGAGGTGCTGCGCGAGTGGGGCGGTGTGGCTTCGGTGGGCGAGATCGACGGTGCCTTCTGCGATGGCCGTTACAACGTCAACCTCAATGGCCGCAAGCTGGTCGGTACGGCCCAGCGCTGGCGCCAGGGGCTGGGCGGCAAGCGCCCGGTGGTGCTGGTGCATGGTGCGCTGCTGCTGGACAACGAGCGCGAGTCGATGGTCGCCGCGGTCAACCGCTTCAATGAATGCTGTGGCCTGGAGCAGCGCTGCCGTGCCGACAGCCATATCGCCCTGCACGAAGTGGCCCCTGAGGCGCCTTGGTTCGAGCGCCTGTCCCTGGCCTATCGCGATGTGCTGGCAGCCCTGCCGAAAGATTAACGGGTGCCGTAGACCACCATGGTCTTGCCCTTGACCTGCACCAGGCTGCGTTCCTCGAGGTCCTTGAGGACGCGGCCGACCATTTCCCGCGAGCAACCGACGATACGGCCGATTTCCTGGCGGGTGATCTTGATCTGCATGCCGTCCGGGTGGGTCATGGCATCCGGTTGCTTGCACAGGTCGAGCAGGCAACGGGCCACGCGGCCGGTGACATCGAAGAAGGCCAGGTCGCCGACCTTGCGCGTGGTGTTGCGCAGGCGCTGGGCCATCTGGCTGCCCAGGGCGTAGAGAATCTCCGGGTCCTGGCGGGCCAGTTCGCGGAACTTGTCGTAGCTGATCTCTGCAACTTCGCACTCGGTCTTGGCGCGCACCCAGGCGCTACGTTGCTGCTCGCTGCCAGCCGGTTCGAACAGCCCCAGTTCGCCGAAAAAGTCGCCATTGTTGAGGTAGGCGATGATCATCTCGTGACCTTCGTCGTCTTCGATCAGGATGGTGACCGAGCCTTTGATGATGAACGACAGCGTTTCGGCACGATCACCGGCGCAGATGATGTTGCTTTTGGCGGTGTAGCGGCGGCGCTGGCAGTGAACCAACAGCTTGTCGATATTCTTGATCTTGGCAGGTAGAGCTGAGGCAACCATCACGAAATCCTGTTCGATGCGAGGCATAGGCGCTTGTTAGAGCTTGTCTGACGCGACGCGCCAGTCAATTGGCGCCAGCTTATCAGACAGCGATGGAAGTTTTGGCACTAAAGCGACTCGCATTGAGCTTTTCCGACAGGCATACAAGGCTTAAGCTGACACCCTTTTGCGAAATCCAGGAGTACGGACAGATGAAGGCACGCATCCAGTGGGCCGGTGAGGCGATGTTCCTCGGTGAGTCGGGCAGCGGCCACGTAGTAGTGATGGACGGCCCCCCCGAGGCCGGTGGCCGCAACCTGGGCGTGCGCCCGATGGAAATGCTTCTGCTCGGCCTTGGTGGCTGCAGCAGCTTCGACGTGGTGAGCATCCTTAAGAAGTCGCGCCAGGCGGTGGAAAGCTGCGAAGCGTTCCTGGAAGCCGAGCGTGCCAGTGAAGACCCGAAAGTGTTCACCAAGATCCACATGAACTTCGTGGTGAAAGGGCGTGGGTTGAAAGAGGCCCAGGTCAAGCGTGCGGTGGAATTGTCGGCCGAGAAATACTGCTCGGCGTCGATCATGCTCGAGCGTGCTGGTGTTGAAATCACCCATGGTTACGAGATCGTAGAGCTGGGCTGAGTCCCGGACATTGGGGCCGCAAGGCGGCCCCGGCAATCTTCAGTCAGTCGCGCAGCGCTGGAAGGGCAGTGAGCAACCATTCCGGCAAGCTGCTTCTGACCGCCTGGCTCAACCGCTCTCGCCGCTTCTGATACCCCAGCCCCAAACCGATCACCCCCAACCCGATCAAGGTCAGCACCACGGGGAATAGCAGTGATTCGGCAAACACTTCGTAAGACAGGTACCCCAGATAAGCCGCTACCCCCAGCGCCCCGAAGACCATGAATACCGGGCGGCGCAACAGTACCGCCATGCCCATCAACCCCAGGTTGATCAGGCAGTACAGCGTCTTGCCCAGTTCACTGTCGCTTTCCATCATCGTCAGCCCGCCCCAGAACGCCGCCAGGCCGGCCAGGTAGCCCCAATGTGCATAGTCCTCGCGGGTACGCCCGTCGACGACCAGGAACACCAGCAGCAAGCCGAGCCCGAACCAGAGTGACACCGTGCGCCGCTGTTCCCAGGAGAAGGGCGAGCCATACACCCATTCGCTCAGGTCCATCGACATGAACCACAGCGCTACGGCAATCGGCATCACCACGAAGGGGTAGGGAATCAGGCGCAGCATCAGCAGCCCGGCAACCACGGTGGCGGCCTCCATCAGCAACCAGCCGCCCTGCACGTAGGTGTAGTACTGGTGATAGTCCGCTTGCGCATCATCCAGTGGCCACCAGCCCGTGAGGCGTTCAATGGCAAACACGATCAATGGCACGATGCTGACCGCGACGGCGGCCAGCACACCGGCGGCAACGGCTTGCTTGCGCCGCTGCAGGGTCAGGGCGAAAGAAGTGAGAAGAACTAAATAAAGGATGGCGACGGCCAGCAAAGCCCCGTCGCCAATGGTCATCCAGGCTTCGGTGAGCAGCCAGCCCATCGCCCCCATGATCAGCAGGGCGCCGAAGTAGAAGGCGACATGGGCAAGCTGGAAACTGCCCCGGGCTGGTGGTTGCTGGCGCAGAAACGCCAGCAGGGCCTGGTCCTGGCCTGGCTGGAGAATGCCGGCTTGTACGGCGCGCGCCAGGTCCTTGGCGTCGATACGGTCCGTCATGGGTACGCCCTTTAGATGCGGTAGGTGCTCTTGGTCATGACCTTGGCCAGCAGGCTCATGCCGAAACGTACCGGCATCGGGAAACGATAGCCGCCAGCATCGAGCGCGGACTCGGCGTGCTGCTCTTCGTCCACGCGCATCTGTTCAAGGATGGCGCGGGACTTTTCGTCCTGCTGGGGGAGCTGCTCCAGGTGTTCGTCCAGGTGCTTGCATACCTGATGCTCGGTGGCGGCGACGAAACCGAGGCTGACCTTGTCGCTGACCAGGCCGGCGAGGGCGCCGATGCCGAACGACATGCCGTAGAACAGCGGGTTGAGCACGCTCGGGTGGCTGCCCAGCTGGCGGATGCGTTGTTCGCACCAGGCCAGGTGGTCGATTTCTTCTTCGGCCGCCTGTTCCATGGCCTTGCGTACTTCCGGCAGCTTGGCGGTCAATGCCTGGCCCTGATACAGCGCCTGCGCGCAGACTTCGCCGGTGTGGTTGATGCGCATGAGCCCGGCGATGTGGCGGGTTTGGTTGTCATCCAGTTCTGTATCGGGCTGGATGATCGCCGGCGATGGGCGGGATGGTTGGCCGCTGAAGGGCAGCAAGGTGCGCATGGCGGTATCGGCCTGCAGCAACAAGCGGTCGAGCGGCGAGTAGTGACGTTCGGTAGCCATCGGGCACCTCCGCTGAAGTGATGCCCGACAGTTTACCTTAATCGCCCGGAGGGGGCTTGCCTTGGATCAGCCCGGCGGCCAGTGCATCTGGCGCTGGCCAAGCACGTGCATATGGATGTGATAGACGGTCTGGCCGCCTTGCTCGTTGCAGTTCATGACCACGCGGAAGCCTTCCTCGCAGCCCAGTTCTTTTGCCAGGCGCTGGGCGGTGAACAGGATGTGACCGGCCAGGCCCTTGTCCTCTTCGGTCAGGTCGTTGAGGGTGCGGATGTGCTTCTTCGGAATGACCAGAAAATGCACCGGTGCCTGCGGCGCGATGTCGTGGAACGCCAGAACCTGGTCGTCCTCGTAAATGATCTTCGCCGGGATCTCCCGGTTGATGATCTTGATGAATAAATCTTCCACAGCACTTGCTCCATGGTGAGTGTCGGCCGAGTGTACTCAGCCGGGCGCCACTCGCCCAGAGGCTATTCCATTCCAACCGGGCAGTAGCGGCGGTGGATGAAGCCGGCCAGCTTGCGCGCCATCCAGCGCGGCAGCAGGCGCGGAGCGAAGGCCAGCCAGCGATTGCGCCGTACTGGCATGATCACCGCGCGGTTCCTGGCCAGGGCGCGCACGGTGTACAACGCCACTTCTTCAGGGCTCAGGCAACGGCTATTGCCTTCAAGCCTGGGGATGCGCCGACGCGACGAGCGTACCGGGCCGGGGCAAAGTACCGATACCTTGATGCCGGTAGGCTTGAGCTCTTCGCGCAGCGCTTCGGTGAAGCTCATCACATAGGCCTTGCTGGCGGCATAGGTGGCCATGCCCGGGCCTGGCGCGACGGCGGCCAGGCCGGCGACGTTTAGAATCTGCCCGCCGCCTTGCACCGCCATCAGGTTGCCAATGGCGTGGCACAGGCGGCTCAGGGCAAGGATATTGACCTCCAGCAGGTCCTGCTCGTCGGCCCATTCGTGGGCCAGGAAAGGGCCGTAGGTGCGTTGGCCGGCGCAGTTGACCAGCAGGTCGATACGTCGCTCGCCTTCTTCCAGTTCCAGTACGAAACCCGACAGGCGCAGGGGCTGGCTGAGGTCGCAGGCGCGCAGCAGCACTTCGACGCCGAAACGCTGAGCCAGTTCGAGTGCGACCGGCTCCAGCGTTTCTCGATGGCGTGCTACCAGGATCAGGTTACGCCCGCGCCGCGCCAGGGCTTCCGCCAGGGCCAGGCCCAGGCCGCTGGAAGCACCGGTGATCATGGCGTAACGGGTCATGCAAGGCTCCTGGGGGCTGAAGAGGGCGCCTAGTGTACAGCCTGGCCAGGCGAGTTGTTGCCTTTTGCTACACGGCCTTGGCGCGCAATGCCAGGGAACGCTCCAGGGCGTCGTGGTACTCGCCGTGCAGACGCTCGATCAGTGTGGCGGCTGCGGGCAGGTCATGGATCTCGCCTACGCCCTGGCCGGCGGACCAGACGGTTTTCCAGGCCTTGGCTTCGTCGTCGATCGGCTTGAGCTTGCCTTGCTCGTGCCCGGACCTCAGTGCCGCCATGTCATAGCCGGCCTGTTCCAGGCTGGGGCGCAGGAAGCTGGCCGGGATACCGGACACGGCAGGCGTGTGGATGATGTCGGCAGCCTGGGCATCGAGTAGCATCTGCTTGTAACCGTTCTGGGCATGGCTTTCTTGGGTGGCGATGAAGCGTGTGCCCATGTAGGCCAGATCGGCACCGAGCAACTGTGCGGCAAGAACCTCGTGGCCGTGGTTGATGCAGCCGGCCAGCAGCAAGGTCTTGTCGAAGAACTGGCGAATCTCGGCCACCAGGGCGAACGGGCTCCAGGTTCCAGCATGCCCGCCGGCGCCCGCTGCCACGGCGATCAGGCCATCGACGCCAGCCTCGGCGGCTTTTTCGGCGTGCCGGCGGGTGGTTACGTCGTGAAACACCAGGCCGCCATAGCCATGCACCGCATCCACCACTTCCTTCACGGCGCCAAGACTGGTGATGACGATGGGCACGCGATGCTCGACGCACAGTGTCAGGTCGGCCTGCAAGCGTGGGTTGGTCGGGTGCACGATCAGGTTTACCGCATAGGGCGCTGGCGCCTGCAACTGCGCCAGGCCTGCCTCGATTTCTTCCAGCCAGGCCTTGAAGCCGGCGCTGTCACGCTGGTTCAGTGCCGGAAAGCTGCCGACCACGCCGCTGCCGCAGCAGGCCAGTACCAACTGAGGGTTGGAAATCAGGAACATCGGCGCTGCGACCACAGGCAGGCGCAAGCGTTGTTCGAGCGAAGCAGGCAGGGGCATGGGCGAGGCTCCATCGTTGTATGTCAGAACGGTTTGACCACCACGAGAATCACGATGCCCAGCAGGAACAGCACCGGTACTTCGTTGAACCAGCGGTAGTACACGTGACTACGGGTGTTGGTGCCAGCGGCGAAGCGTTTACGCTGGGCACCACAGATGTGATGGTAGCCGGTCAGCAGAATCACCAGGGTGAGCTTGGCATGTAGCCAGCCTTGGCTCAGCCAGCCAGGGGTGAGGTAAAGCATCCAGGCGCCAAACACGTAGGTCGCGATCATTGCCGGGTTCATGATCCCGCGGTACAGCTTGCGCTCCATGGTGACGAAACGATCCTGGCTGATGCTGTCCTGGCTCTGGGCGTGGTAGACGAACAGCCTGGGCAGGTAGAACAGGCCGGCGAACCAGCAGACCACGCTGACGATATGCAGCGCTTTGATCCATAGGTAAAGCATGGAGGGAGTTCCTTCAGGTAATCACGGTCGTCAGATAGTAGAGCCCAAGCGCCTGAAGGGGCACCCCAAGAGTTGTTACAGGCGCTTTGCGCCCCTATTATCGTGCGCTTTCCAGACGGCTCGTTGAGAAGGGGCAAGCGTTATGATCAAGGTCGGTATCGTCGGCGGCACGGGTTACACCGGCGTCGAACTGTTGCGTCTGCTGGCACAGCATCCACAGGCCGAAGTGGCGGTCATCACTTCGCGCTCCGAGGCGGGCGTGGCGGTCGCCGACATGTATCCGAACTTGCGCGGCCACTACGACGGCCTGGCTTTCAGCGTGCCGGACAGCAAGACCCTGGCGGCCTGTGACGTGGTGTTCTTCGCCACCCCGCATGGTGTCGCCCACGCCCTGGCTGGCGAACTGCTGGCTGCCGGGACCAAAGTCATCGACCTGTCGGCAGACTTCCGCCTGCAGGACGCGACCGAATGGGGCAAGTGGTATGGTCAGCCGCATGGTGCTCCAGAGCTGCTCAAGGACGCCGTCTATGGGCTGCCTGAAGTCAACCGTGAAAAGATCCGCCAGGCGCGCCTGATTGCCGTGCCGGGCTGCTATCCGACGGCCACCCAGTTGGGTTTCCTGCCGTTGCTCGAAGCCGGTCTGGCCGATCCATCGCGCCTGATCGCCGACTGCAAGTCGGGCGTCAGTGGCGCGGGCCGTGGCGCTGCGGTTGGTTCGCTGTTCTGTGAGGCAGGCGAAAGCATGAAGGCCTACGCGGTCAAGGGGCACCGTCATCTGCCTGAAATCAGCCAGGGCCTGCGCCTGGCTGCCGGCAAGGACATCGGCCTGACCTTCGTGCCGCACCTGACGCCAATGATCCGCGGTATCCACGCCACCCTGTACGCGACCGTCGCGGATACGTCGGTCGACCTGCAGGCGCTGTTCGAGAAGCGCTACGCCGATGAGCCGTTCGTCGACGTGATGCCGGCCGGCAGCCACCCGGAAACCCGCAGCGTGCGTGGTGCCAACGTCTGCCGCATTGCCGTTCATCGCCCGCAGGGTGGTGACCTGGTGGTGGTGTTGTCGGTGATCGACAACCTGGTCAAGGGCGCGTCGGGCCAGGCGGTGCAGAACCTCAACATCCTGTTCGGCCTGGATGAGCGCATGGGCCTGTCCCACGCCGGCCTGCTGCCATAAGTGTTTGTCGCTTGAAAGGGCCCGCACTGTGCGGGCCTTTTTGTTTGTCGCGACTAAAGCCGCACAATTCTTGACCAATTTTCTCGGAGAAGCGGATAATGCGCGTCATCGAGTTTTATGGCGGCTACAACGCCGGGAGAATCAACATGAGCGTCGAAACCTTCACCCCTACGGCTTTGGAATTCACCCATGGCGCCGCGCAAAAGGTGAAGAACCTGGTTTCCGAGGAAGGCAATGACCGCCTGAAGCTGCGCGTGTTCGTCACCGGTGGCGGCTGCTCGGGCTTCCAGTATGGTTTCACCTTCGATGAAGACGTGGCCGAAGATGACACCATTGTTGAACGTGAGGGTGTTTCGCTGGTAGTCGACCCGATGAGCTTCCAGTACCTGGCCGGTGCCGAAGTGGACTACCAGGAAGGCCTGGAAGGTTCGCGTTTCGTGATCAAGAACCCGAATGCCGCGACGACCTGCGGTTGCGGTTCTTCGTTCTCGATCTGAACCAGGCTGTACGAAAACGCCGCGCAATAGCGCGGCGTTTTGCATTCTGACTTGGGATCAGGCCGGGTAGATCGCGCCGAGCACGCGCGGACCCTTGGCCGCAGTCACGCTTGGGCGGTTAGCGGCAATGCCCTCGAGGCAGCAGTGGGCGAGCCAGGCAAAGGCCATGGCCTCGACCCAGTCCGGGTCCACGCCCTGTGCACCGGTGCTGGTGACCCGGGTCTGTGGCAGCAGTTCGGCAAGGCGAGCCATCAGGGCCCCATTGCGAGCGCCGCCGCCGCATACCAGCAGCGCCTCGGTGCCTTGCTGGGCGTTCAGTAGCGATTCGATGATGCTGCGCGCGGTCAGCTCCAGGAGCGTGGCCTGGACATCTTCTTCACGGTAGGCCGGCAGACGCGTCAAGTGTCTATCCAGCCAGGGCAGGTTGAACACCTCGCGGCCGGTGCTTTTCGGGCCGCTGCCTGCGAAGAACGGGTCACTCAGCAGGCTGCTCAGCAAATCGTCTTGCACGTTACCACTGGCAGCCCAGGCGCCATTGGCATCATAGGCCTGGCCACGCTTGCGCTCGATCCAGGCATCCATCAGCACGTTGCCTGGCCCGCAGTCGAAGCCATGCACGGGCTTGTCGCGCTCGATCAGACTCAGGTTGCTGAAACCACCCACATTGAGAATCGCCAGGCGCTGGCCAAGGTGGCTGAACAGGGCTTCATGGAAGGCCGGCACCAGTGGTGCGCCCTGGCCGCCCGCCGCCACATCGCGACGACGGAAGTCTGCGACCACGCAGATACCGGTGAGCTCGGCCAGCAGCGCCGGGTTGCCGATCTGCACGGTGAAGCCGCGAGCCGGCTCATGACGGATGGTCTGGCCGTGGCTGCCGATGGCTCGGATGGCCTCGGCCTGCAGCCCTTGCTGGCCGAGCAATTGCCGTACACCTTCAGCTGCCAGGCTGGCCCAGCAGTTTTCTGCCAGGGCGGCGCGGGCAATCTCGTCTGGGCCGCTGCTGCACAGATTGAGCAGATCCTGACGCAGGTCGTCCGGCATCGGCAGGTAATGAGTGGCGAGCAGTTGCAGATGCTCGCCTTGTTCGATCAGGGCGATGTCCAAGCCGTCGAGGCTGGTACCGGACATCACCCCCAGGTAAAGCGCCATGAGTCAGCGCTTGTTCGCCGCGAGCATGGTGGCCTTTTCCTGGTCCATGCGGGCGATCAGTGGCTGGCTTTGCTGCAGGAAACGCTGGCGTTCATTCTTGGCGATCGGGTCTGCCATCGGCACCTTCTGGCTCAGCGGGTCGACGTGCACGCCGTTGACCTGGAACTCGTAGTGCAGGTGCGGGCCGGTCGACAGGCCAGTGGTGCCGATGTAACCGATGATCTGGCCCTGTTTAACGTTGCTGCCGGTCTTGATGCCCTTGGCAAAGCCCTGCATGTGACCGTAAAGGGTCTTGTAGCTGTTGCCGTGAGCAATGATCACGGTGTTGCCGTAACCGCCGCGGCGCCCAGCCAGCTCGATGCGGCCATCGCCCGCTGCCTTGATGGGGGTGCCCCGCGGGGCGGCGTAGTCCACGCCCTTGTGCGCACGGATCTTGTTCAGGATGGGGTGTTTGCGGCCGGCGGAGAAGCGCGAGCTGATGCGGGCGAAGTCGACCGGGGTGCGGATGAACGCCTTGCGCAAGCTGTTGCCGTCGGCGGTGTAGTAGCTGGTGTTGCCCTGCTTGTTGGTGTAACGCACGGCGGTGTAGGTCTTGCCGCGGTTGGTGAAGCGCGCTGACAGGATGTTGCCGGTGCCTACCACCTTGCCGTCCATCACCTTCTGTTCGTAGACCACGTCGAACTCGTCGCCAGGGCGGATATCCTGGGCAAAGTCGATGTCGTAACCCAGTACCTTGGCCATGTCCATGGTCATGCTGTGGGACAGGCCGGCGCGCTGGGCCGAAGCCGACAGCGAACTCTTGATCACGCCATGGGCGTAGGCGGTACGGACTACTGGCTTGCTGATCTCGCGATCGAAGGTATAACCCTTGGCGGTCTTGGTCAGACGGATGGTTTCGAGGTTGCTGACCTTGCTGTGAAGGCTGGCCAGTTGGCCATCTTTGTCGAGTTCGAACTGCAGCACCTGGCCATGCTTGAGCTGGCTGAACTGCTTGGCTTGCTTGTTACTGGCCAGCAGGTCGTGCACTGCGTTGGTTGGCAGGCCGACCTTGGCGAACAAAGTAGACAGTGTATCGCCGCGGGCTACGGTCACTTCGCGGTGACCTGGCTCTTTGGCTTCAGGCTTTTTCTCGGTGACAGGTGCTTCTTGTGCAGCCTGCTCGGTGTTGGTTTCAGCGCCGTCGATCTGCGCGAAGGGAGAACCCTGATCGCCCTGAGTCTGTACCAGCGGGGCGGCGCTGGACTCGTCCTTCAACTGCTCGGCCGGGCTTTCCAGCTCCAGGCTGAGGGTGGTCTTCTTGGCTTCCACTTCGCTGGAGGGGAATACCAGCAGTGCCAGGCTGAGCAGGGCGGCAATGCCGCTGGCGGCCAACAGATGGCTTTTCGGATAAAGCGGGGGCGCTTTAGGCGTTTCGTTGGTCATAGGTAAGGTGACTTTGAAGAAAAATGAATATGGAAAAGATGAATGACATGATGAAGATGAAATAACTGTATAAAATATAACCAAATCTACTTTCGCGCAAGGGCGCGTAGACGCCGTGACGCGTCGGTCGGGTCACATTTCATTTCGAAACTTGTAATTGATGGCCGATCTTGTATGGTTGGCTCCCTTTGAATCTGAGCCTTGCGGGTCTGTCTATGAAGTCGGTTGAAGAGCAGCTGGCGCTTATCAAGCGCGGTGCGGAAGAGGTGTTGGTCGAGTCGGAACTGGTCGAGAAGCTCAAGCGCGGCCAGCCACTGCGTATCAAGGCAGGCTTCGACCCGACTGCACCTGACCTTCATTTGGGGCACACGGTACTGATCAACAAGCTGCGCCAGTTCCAGGAGCTGGGGCATCAGGTCATCTTCCTGATCGGTGACTTCACCGGCATGATCGGTGATCCGAGCGGCAAGAGCGCCACGCGTCCACCGCTGACCCGCGAGCAGGTGCTGGAAAACGCCGAGACCTACAAGCAGCAGGTGTTCAAGATTCTCGACCCGGCCAAGACCGAGGTTGCGTTCAACTCCACCTGGATGGACCAGTTGACCCCGGCCGACTTCATTCGTCTGGCATCGCAGTACACCGTGGCGCGCATGCTCGAGCGTGATGACTTCGACAAGCGCTACACCACCAACCAGCCGATCGCCATCCACGAGTTCCTCTACCCGCTGGTGCAGGGCTATGACTCCGTGGCGCTGAAGGCTGATGTGGAGCTGGGCGGTACCGACCAGAAGTTCAACCTGCTGATGGGGCGCGAGTTGCAGCGCGCTTATGGTCAGGAGGCACAGAACATCGTGACCATGCCATTGCTCGAAGGGCTTGATGGCGTGAAGAAGATGTCCAAGTCGCTGGGCAACTATGTCGGCATTCAGGAAGCGCCGGGCGTGATGTACAGCAAGCTGGTGTCGATCCCGGATACCTTGATGTGGCGTTACTTCGAGCTGCTGAGCTTCCGTTCGATGGAAGAGATCGATCAGTTCCGGGCCGACGTTGCCAATGGCGCCAACCCGCGTGACATCAAGATCAAGCTGGCTGAAGAGATCGTCGCGCGCTTCCATGGTGAAGAGGCGGCGGCTAACGCTCACCGTGCTGCGGGTAACCGTATGAAGGAAGGTGAGCTGCCGGAAGATCTGCCGGAAATCGAAGTGGCTGCAGCTGAAGATCTGCCAATCGCCGCCGTGCTGAATCGCGCGGGCCTGGTGAAGAACTCGGCACAGGCGCGTGACCTGCTCAGTGGTGGTGCGGTGAGGGTCGATGGTGCGGTGGTCGACAAGGACTTCATCTTTGTCCTTGGTGCGACGCATGTTTGCCAGGCAGGCAAGAAGTCGTTTGGCCGGGTTACCCTGAAGGCTGAGTGATCGCCAGATGGTGTAACTATATAGAAGCGGGGAGGCCGACAGGCCTCCCCGCTTTGTTTTTGCGGTGGGGCTGGTGGGGGCTTGTCTTGAGGCTGAATTGGTTTTGAGATGTGCCTGTCTTTAGTTGTCTGGCGCCTGTGAGATCGAGCGCCGCCCGCGCGGCGCTCGATCTCACAGGCGCAGCAAGGCTCGTGGCAAGCACCTGGTGGCCCTGAAACGGTCTTTTCCTCTTATATTTCAATTTCTTGAAATTAAAGGTTGACGCCCTTCCGGATCCCCTTATAATGCGCCCCACTTCCAGCGACAACGGAACGACAAACTCCTTGAGATTCAACGAGTTAGACGATTCGGAAGGTGCTGAAAGGGCTTCGATCAAATGATCGATAGCGGTTGAGATGAAGGTTGACAGCGGTTTTAAACGCTGTATTATTCGCCTCCCGCTACGAGAGATCGCAGCGAGTCAAGTGTTTGAAGCTAAACGAGTTTCTCGAAAAAACTTCAAAATAAACGCTTGACAGCAAATGAGGAAAGCGTAGAATGCGCGCCTCGGTTGAGACGAAAAGCTCTTAACCAAACGCTCTTTAA
>NZ_JBIVHT010000001.1:640878-665587 GCF_044749325.1 Pseudomonas sp. NPDC089428 | reverse complement strand
CCCGCGCGGCCTACGACTTGCTGCGCAAGTCTACATCTCGCGCCTTCGGCTACGCCGAAGGGGTGCTACGCACCCTGGCCCTCCAGACGCCTGCGTTCGGCCTCCTGAAGTCGCACTCTGTGTCGCCTGAACTATCGCGCGCTTAGAAGCCAAAGCAAGAGCAAGAGCAAGAGCAAGAGCAAGAGCAACGCTACTCTTTCAATGCCCCGCCGAGGCCGGCCCGGCCTTCGCCGTAAACGGCGGCTTGGCCAACCACACCAGCAATATCAACCCGGCAAACACCCAAGTCATCAAGGTGAAGTAATCCACCGTCGACATCATGTACGCCTGCGCATTGACGATCTGTTCCAGCTGCGCGTAATGCTGCGCACTCGCCCCCCCCATCTGCTCCAGCGTATGCCGCGTCGCCGGATCAAACTGGCTGATGTGCTCGCTCAAATACGCATGATGCTGATCTGCCCGACGAATCCAGATCCACGTCGTCAACGAAGCCGCAAAGCTCCCCCCCAATGTGCGCAGGAACGTAGCCAGGCCCGAGCCATCGGCAATCTGATGCGGCGGCAGGTCCGACAGCAAAATGCTCAAGGTCGGCATGAAGAACAGCGCCACGCCAATCCCCATGAACAACTGCACCAGGGCGATATGCTGGAAGTCCACCTCGCTGGTGAAGCCTGCGCGCATGAAGCAGCTGCTACCGATCGCCAGAAACGCCAGCCCCGCCAGCACCCGCAGGTCGAAGCGGTGTGCGTACTTGCCCACGAACGGCGACATGATCACCGGCAACAGCCCAATCGGCGCAACGGCCAAACCTGCCCAGGTGGCGGTATAGCCCATCTGCGTCTGCAACCACTGCGGCAGGATCAGGTTGATGCCGAAGAACCCCGCGTAGCCACCGACCAGCACAATGGTGCCGATGCGAAAGTTGCGGTGGGCGAACAGCCGCAGGTTGACCACCGGGTGACGGTCGGTAAGCTCCCAGATGATGAAGATCGCCAGGAACACCACCGAAATCAACGTGCCGACAATGATGAACGACGACTCGAACCAGTCCAGATCATTGCCCTTGTCCAGCACCACCTGCAACGCGCCCACGCCGACGATCAGCGTCAGCAGGCCGATATAGTCCATCGGCTGGCGGCTGGTGACCACCGGCCGCGTGCGCATCTGCTGACGCACCACGGCAGCGGCGAACAGGCCGATCGGCACGTTGATGAAGAAGATCCACGGCCAGCTGTAACTGTCGGTGATCCAGCCACCCAGTATCGGCCCGGCAATCGGCGCCACCACCGTGACCATCGCCAGCAAGGCCAGGGCCATGCCCCGTTTGGCCGGTGGGTACACGGCAATCAGCAAGGTCTGGGTCATCGGGTACAACGGCCCGGCCACCACCCCCTGCAACACCCGAAAGCCCACCAGCTCTGGCATCGACTGCGCCACACCGCAAAGGAACGAGGCCAGCACGAACAGCAACGTGGCCCAGATGAACAGCTTCACTTCGCCAAAGCGCCGGCTCAGCCAGCCGGTCAGTGGCAAGGCAATGGCGTTGCTCACCGCGAACGAGGTGATCACCCAGGTGCCCTGTTCGTAACTCACCCCCAGGTTGCCGGAAATGGTCGGCAGCGCCACGTTGGCGATGGTGGTGTCGAGCACCTGCATGAAGGTCGCCAGCGACAGGCCGATGGTCGTCAGCAGCAGGCTCGGCGGGGTGAACTGGGCCGGGGCGTTGTTGCTCATCGCTGGGCCGTCTTGCCAGTGGCGCTGTTTTCGTGGATCAGCCGGGCGATCAGGTCGTCGGCCTCGACCAGCTGGCGGTCATACACCTGGGTGGTGTAGCTGGCCTGCTGCGGTGGCTGCTGGGCCAGGGTCGGGCCGCTCTGGTCGTGCAGGTCGACTTCGACCACGGTGGACAGACCGATGCGCAGCGGGTGGTCCTTGAGCTGGTCAGGGCTCAGGTGAATGCGTACCGGCACGCGCTGGACGATCTTGATCCAGTTGCCGGTGGCGTTCTGCGCCGGCAGCAGGGCGAAGGCGCTGCCGGTACCGGCGCCGAGGCTGTCGACCGTGCCGCTGTACTTGACCTCGCTGCCATACAGGTCGGCGCTGATATCCACCGGCTGGCCGATGCGCATGTCGCGCAGCTGGGTTTCCTTGAAGTTGGCGTCGATCCACACTTCATCCAGCGGGATCACCGCCATGGTCGCGGTGCCGGGCTGCAGGCGCTGGCCGAGCTGCACGGTACGCTTGGCGACATAGCCGGTCACCGGCGCCACCAAGGTGGTGCGGGTGTGGTCGAGGTAGGCCTGGCGCAGGTCCGCCGCGGCCGCCATCACCTCAGGGTGCGAGGACACCACGGTGTCGTCGACCAGTGCAGTGCTGGTGTTGAGTTGCTGGCGCGCGCTGTTGACAGCGGCCTGAGCCACGGTCAGGTCATCACGGGCATGGGAGATCTCTTCGGCGGCGATGGCGCCGCTGTCGGCCAGCACCTTGCGCCGGTTGTAGTTCTGCTGGGCCTTCTGCAGCTCGGCCTGGCGGGTTTCCAGCTGGGCCTTGAGCGAGTCGACGTTGCTGTACAGGCCGCGCACCTGGCGCACCGTGCGGGCAAGCTTGGCCTCGGCGGACTGCAGGGCCACCTCGCTGTCGGAGGGGTCGAACTGCAACAGCACCTGGCCGGCATGCACCAGGTCGCCGTCATCGGCGCCGATGCTGGTGACGGTGCCGGTCACCAACGGGGTGATCTCCACCACGTTGCCATTGACGTAGGCGTCGTCGGTGCTTTCGTGCCAGCGCCCGACCAGGCTGTACCAAGCCCAGGTGCCGGCACCGGCGAGCAGCACCAGCAGCAGCAGGCCGAGCAGCCAGGCCTTGCGCTTGCCCGACGCGGGCGCGTCGGTGGAGGGAGTTGAGGTGTCTGCGGGAGTGGCCATCACAATACCTTGGAATATGCGTAACAGGGATCAACGATCGCCGAAGCGGCGGATCGTCAGCGGGTCGCCGGCACCCAGCAGAACCTTGGCCAGCAGACCTTCGAGGGTCTTCAGCTCGTCTGGCTGCAGCACGCCGACCAGTTCGTTCATCGCCGCCGCGCCGATCTCTGGCAGGCGGTCGGCCAGGCGCTGGCCATCGGCGGTCAATGCCAGGCGCACCTGGCGGCGGTCATCGGCGCAGCGGTTGCGCAGGATCAGGCCCTTCTGCTCGAGGCGGTCGAGCATGCGGGTCATCGAACCGCTGTCCAGGCCCAGGAAGCGGCACAGTTCGGCCGGGGTATCCACCTCGTACTGGGTGACGATGATCAGCACCTTGAACTGTGCGGCGGTGACGCCCTCCGATTCGAGGTGCCAGTCGAGAATGCGGTCCTTGAGGATCGCCGCACGGCCCAACAGCATGCCAATGGCGCAGGTTTGGAAATTTTCCGGGGTGAAATGGGACATCGGCGGTCTGCTCAAGCAATTGTTTAAAAATATTACTGCCTAGGCAGTGAATGTCAAAGCTTTGATTAGGGGGCTATGCAAATATTCATGAAACGGCCGTTGCCGGCGACGTTTCACAGCGCGCGCAAACCCAGTGCCTGCACTGCCCGGCAGGCAATCGCCATGCCTACCAGTTCGGCCAGGCTGCCCGCCTGCAAGCGCTTCATCACCCGCCCCCGGTACAGGTCCACGGTCTTCACACTGATGCCCAGCCGCTCGGCAATTTCGCGGTTGCTCAGGCCCTGGGCCAGCGGCACGAACACGTCGCGCTCGCGGGGCGTCAGGGCATCCAGGCGTGCCTGCACCGCGGCCAGCGCAAGGTCGTCCTGGCGCGCCTGCCCAGCCCGCTCCAGTGCTGCCTGCACACTGTCGAGCAGCAACTGGTCGCTGTAGGGCTTTTCGATGAAATCGCTCGCCCCGGCCTTGAATGCCCGCACCACGATCGGCACATCGGCATGGCCGCTGACGAAGATCACCGGGATCTGCAGGCCGCGCTCGCGCAATGCCTGCTGCACCGCCATGCCGCCCAGCCCGGGCATGCGCACATCGAGCAGCACGCAGGCCGGCCCATCGTCCAAACAGGCATCGAGAAACGCCTGGCCGCTGGCGAACGGCACGCCCTGCAGGCCTACCGACTCCAGCAACCACACGGTCGAATCACGCATCCCCTGGTCGTCGTCGACCACATACACCTTGGCTTGCACCCTGCCCTCTCCTTATCCTCGGTTCACTGCCAGACGGCAGCACAACACCAGCCCACCGGCCTCACCCGCACGCGCCCAAAGGCTGCCGCCAAAGCCTTCGATCAGGCTGCGGCTCATGCTCAGGCCAAGGCCCAGGCCATCGGCCTTGCTGGTACTGAACGGGGTGAAGATCTCATCCAGGCGCTCGGCGGCCACGACCGGTCCCTGGTCGGCGACCTCGATCAGCACCCCGTCGCCCTCGCGCACGGCGCCGAGCAGGATACGTGACGGCTGCGCAGCGTGCTGCTCGCGGTTGGCTTCGATGGCATTGCGCAGCAGGTTGAGCAGCACTTGCTCGAGCAATACCCGGTCGGCGAACACCGCCGGCAATGGCCCGCCGATGCGCAGTTCGACAGCGACCTGGTCGCGTGCCGCCTCCCAGGCGCACAGGCGCATGGCTTCGGCGGCAACCTCGGCCACCTCCACCGCTTGCAGGCGCCGCGGCCCCTTGCGCAGAAAGGCACGCAGGCGGCGAATCACCTCGGCGGCGTGGGTCGCCTGCTCGGTGATGCGTTGCAGGCCCTGGCCGACCCGTTCACGCGCCTGCGGGTCGCGCTCCAGGCCTTGCAGGTAGCGTTGGCTGGCATTGGCATAGTTGACCACCGCCGCCAGCGGCTGATTCATCTCGTGGGCGATCCCCGACGCCAGTTCGCCCAGGGTGGCGAGCCGGGCGCTGTGGGCCAGGTTCTCCTGGGCCTCGATGCGCAGGGTGATGTCACGCGACACGCTGACCACCTCCACCACGGCGCCGGTGTAGGTCTCGCGGATCGCCCGGCTGGCGATCTCGAACCAGCGATAACCGCCGTCTGCATGCCGCACGCGGCAGGTCATGGTGTGGTAACCATCCTGGTCCAGGGCTGCGGCGGCCTGGCGCAGCACCTGGCGCCGCTCGCGCGGGTGCAGCAAGGCCCGCACCGGCATGCCGCGCAACTGCTCTGGCCACAGGCCGAGCAGGCGGTAGGCGGCCGGCGAGGCGTCGAGAAATCGTCCGTCCGGGCTGTGCCGGGAAATCAGGTCGGTAGTGTTCTCGATGATCAGCCGATACAGGCGCCGGGCGCGGCTGGCTTCACGGGCGCCCTGGCGCTCTTCGCTGGCATCACGGCAACGGGCCAATACCCGCTGGCCCTGGTCATCGGGGATGAAGGTCCACAGCAGAATGCGTTCGCCGACCTGTTTTTCCACATCGGCGATTGCCCGGTGCTGGCGCAGGCAGGCACGCACCAGCGCTGCGCAGTTGCTCGGCAGCCAGTCGGCCAGCGCCGTGTCAGTGCCAGTCAGCGCCTGCAAGGCCGGGTTGCTTGCCAGCGCACGGGCATCGGCGGCCAACAGCGCGCTGGGTTGTGGGTCCTTGGCGAGCAAGGGTGAAAGGGTCTGGTCCACTGTCGGTGCTCGTTATTATAGTAGTTTTACTATATTGCTATAGTCGATATTCCATCTACGATAGCGGTTCGCGTAAAACTGCGACAGGGGCAAGCGGCCATCGGCGCGCTGCCCGCACCCTGATCAGAGCTAACAATCAGCCACCGGGGGGCCACACGCACAGGCTGCGTCTGCCTCCGCTACAGGACTACCGTATGTCGATCTTCGCCCAGGGCCTGATGCCCGCTGCCGTCAACCACGTCGCCCTCACCCCGCTGAGCTTCATCGAACGGACCGCCGCCGTGTACGGCGATTACCCTGCCGTGATCCACGGCGCCATTCGCCGCGACTGGCGCCAGACCTACCAGCGCTGCCGGCGCCTGGCCAGCGCCCTGGCCGGGCGCGGAATCGGGCGCGGCGACACGGTGGCGGTGATGCTGCCGAACATCCCGGCCATGCTCGAAGCGCACTTTGGCGTGCCGATGATCGGTGCCGTGCTCAACACCCTCAACGTGCGCCTGGATGCCGAAGCCATCGCCTTCATGCTGCAGCATGGCGAGGCCAAGGTGCTGATCACCGACCGCGAATTCCACACGGTGATCGCCGCTGCCCTGGCCTTGCTCGAACACCCGCCGCTGGTGGTCGATGTGGATGACCCTGAATACGGCGAGGGCCGTGCGGTCAGCGACCTCGACTATGAAGCGCTGCTGGCCGAAGGCGACCCGGCATTCGCCTGGGAATGGCCCGAAGACGAATGGCAGGCGATTTCGCTGAACTACACCTCGGGCACCACCGGCAACCCCAAGGGCGTGGTCTATCACCACCGCGGCGCCTACCTGAACGCCATCGGCAACCAGATGACCTGGGCCATGGGCCACCGCCCGGTGTACCTGTGGACCTTGCCGATGTTCCACTGCAACGGCTGGTGCTACCCCTGGACCATCACCGCGCTGGCCGGCACCCACGTGTTCCTGCGCCGGGTCGACCCGCAGAAGATCCTCACCCTGATCCGCGAACACCGGGTCAGCCACCTGTGCGGTGCACCGATCGTGCTCAATGCCCTGGTCAACATGCCCGAAGCCGCCAAGGCCGCCATCGAACACCCGGTGCAGGCCATGGTCGCCGGTGCTGCACCACCGGCCAAGGTCATCGGCGCGGTCGAGCAGATGGGCATCCGGGTCACTCACACCTATGGCCTGACCGAGGTCTACGGGCCGGTCACCGTCTGCGCCTGGCATGAAGCGTGGGATGACCTGCCGTTGGAGGAGCGGGCGCGGATCAAGTCGCGCCAGGGCGTGCGCTACCCCACCCTCGACGGCCTGATGGTCGCCGACCCGCAAACCCTGCAACCGGTACCGCAAGACGGCAACACCCTGGGCGAGATCTTCATGCGCGGCAACACGGTGATGAAGGGCTACCTGAAAAACCCCGAAGCCACCGCCGAGGCCTTCCGCGGTGGCTGGTTCCACACCGGCGACCTGGCCGTGTGGCATGCCGACGGTTATGTCGAGATCAAGGACCGGCTCAAGGACATCATCATTTCCGGTGGCGAGAACATCTCGACCATCGAAGTCGAGGACACCCTGTACAAGCACGCTGCCGTGCTGGAAGCCGCGGTGGTGGCCCGCGCCGACGACAAGTGGGGCGAAACGCCCTGCGCGTTTGTCGCCCTCAAGCCTGGGCACGAGCATACCCGCGAGGGCGACATCATCAGCTGGTGCCGCGAGCACCTGGCCGGGTTCAAGGTGCCGAAGACCGTGGTTTTCGGCGAGCTGCCCAAGACCTCCACCGGCAAGATCCAGAAATACGTCCTGCGCGACCGCGCCAAGGCCCTGTGAACCGTTATCGAGCCTGATATGACCGACTACACCGCTCCATTGCGCGACATGCGCTTCATCCTCCATGACGTGTTTCAGGGCCCTGCCTTGTGGGCGCGCCTGCCCGCCCTGGCCGAGCGCGTCGACGGCGAAACCGCCGATGCCATTCTTGAAGAAGCCGCCAAGGTCACCGGCCAGCTGATCGCCCCGCTCAGCCGCAATGGCGACGAGCAAGGCGTGCGTTTCGAGGCAGGCCAGGTCACCACTCCGGCCGGCTTTCGCGACGCCTGGCAGATCTACCGAGAAGGTGGCTGGGTCGGCCTGGGCGGCAACCCGGAGTACGGCGGCATGGGCA
Source organism: Pseudomonas sp. NPDC089428 (assembly GCF_044749325.1). NCBI lineage: Bacteria > Pseudomonadati > Pseudomonadota > Gammaproteobacteria > Pseudomonadales > Pseudomonadaceae > Pseudomonas > Pseudomonas sp. NPDC089428. Next base: position 657,846 of record NZ_JBIVHT010000001.1, on the reverse strand, counting down.
TGCCGAAAATGCTCGGCGTGCTGTTCGAAGAAATGCTCTACGCCGCCGACTGCAGCTTCAGCCTGTATTCGGCGCTGAGCGCCGGCAGCTGCCTGGCCATTGATGCCCATGCCAGCGAAACGCTCAAGGCCACCTACCTGCCGCCACTGTACGAAGGCCGTTGGGCCGGCACCATGTGCCTGACCGAACCCCACGCCGGCACCGACCTGGGGCTGATCCGCAGCCGCGCCGAGCCCCAGGCTGACGGCAGCTACCGCATCAGCGGCAGCAAGATCTTCATCACCGGTGGCGAACAGGACCTGACCGAAAACATCGTCCACCTGGTGCTGGCCAAGCTGCCGGACGCCCCTGCCGGGGCCAAGGGCATCTCGCTGTTCCTGGTGCCCAAGTACCAGGTGGCCGCCGATGGCAGCCTCGGCCCGCGCAACGCCGCGCACTGTGGCTCGATCGAACACAAGATGGGCATCAAGGCCTCGGCCACCTGCGTGATGAACTTCGACGGTGCCATCGGCTATTTGGTCGGTGAGCCGAACAAGGGCCTGGCGGCGATGTTCACCATGATGAACTACGAGCGCCTGTCCATCGGCATCCAGGGCATCGGCTGCGCCGAAGCGTCGTACCAGAGCGCTGCACGCTATGCCAACGAGCGCCTGCAAAGCCGCGCCGCCAGTGGCCCGAAGGCATCAGAGAAGGCCGCCGACCCGATCATCGAGCACGGTGATGTGCGGCGCATGCTGCTGACCATGCGCGCCTTCACCGAAGGCGGCCGGGCGTTCGCCGCCTACGTCGGCCAGCAGCTGGACCTGGCGCGCTATGCCGAGGACGCAGGTGAGCGCGAGCATGCCCAGCGCCTGGTCGCGCTACTGACCCCGGTGGCCAAGGCGTTCTTCACCGACAACGGCCTGGAAAGCTGCGTGCTTGGCCAGCAGATATTCGGCGGCCATGGCTACATCCGTGAGTGGGGCCAGGAGCAACGGGTGCGCGATGTGCGCATCGCGCAGATCTATGAAGGCACCAACGGCATCCAGGCCCTCGATCTGCTCGGGCGCAAGGTGCTGGCCGATGGCGGCCAGGCCCTGGCCTGCTTCGCCGCCGAAGTGCGGGCTTTCAGTGCCGGGGCAGCGCTGCACCGCGAAGCCCTGCAAGCCAGCCTGGCGCGCCTTGAAGCCACCAGCGAATGGCTGCGCGCCCGGGCAGGCGAGGACGCCAACCTGGTCAATGCCGTGGCGGTGGAATACCTGCACCTGTTCGGCCTGACCGCCTATGCCTACATGTGGGCGCGCATGGCGGCGGTGGCCCAGGCCAGGCAGGCCGACGACCCGGCCTTCCATGGCGCCAAGCTGGCCTGTGCGGCGTTTTTCTTCCAGCGCCTGCTGCCGCGCAGTCTGGCCCTGGATGCCAGCATCCGCGCCGGCAGCGCCAGCCTGTACGCGATGGCAGCCGAGCAGTTCTGAGCCAGCAAGGGAGCGCTTCGCGCTTGCCGCGAAGCGTTCTCAAACGCTGGAAATCCCTTGCGAAACCGACGAAAAACCCACACAACTGATAGTCATTCGCCATTAGCTCGGTTCTCGGGAGCCCCTTTGCAGGGGTAGAATACGCAAAACCCGGAGCCACGATGAACCACGACCGCCTCAATCCCAGCCCAGACGATGCCATCACCGACGCCGCCGCGCACTGGTGCATGCGCCTGCATGCCGACGATTGCACGCTGGTCGAACGTGAAGCGTTCGCCCGCTGGCTGGCGGCCGACCCGCGTCACGCCGAGGAATACCAGGCGATGCTGGAAATCTGGCAAACCGCCGACCACTTGCCGCGCACCGCCACGGTCATCGACTTCAACACGCCTGCCCGGCATGCGCCGCGGGCACGCAACTGGCGGCCACTGGCGTCGGCTGCGGCGCTGGCCCTGCTGGTGCTGCCGCTGGCTGGGTGGGTGGGTTGGGAGCAAGGCTGGCTGCCCAACCACTACCAGCATTTCGAAGCGGGCAACGACATGCAGACCGTGCAGTTGAGCGACGGCAGCACGGTCGAGCTCAACCTCCACACCGAACTGACCTACCTCAACTACAAGGACCAGCGCCAGGTCACGCTCAAGCGTGGCGAGGCGTTCTTCAAGGTGCAGCACGACAGCAGCCACCCGTTCATCGTCCGCGCCGGCCGTGGCCAGACCCGCGTCACCGGTACCCAGTTCAATGTGTGGAAGTACCAGGACCAGGTCAAGGTCACGCTGGTAGAAGGTTCGGTGCTGGTCAGCAGTGATGGCAGCGCGGGCGGCTACCGCCTTGGCCCTGGCATGCAGGCCAGCTACCACACCGGCGACTTCGAGCCGCAGTTGGCCGAAAACAGCGACTACGACAACAGCCTGGCCTGGCGTAACGGCAAGCTGGTGCTCGACAACCTGAGCCTGGAACAGGCCCTGCCGGTAATCAACCGCTACCTCGACGCCCCGCTGCTGCTGGCCGACCCCGGCACCGGGCGCATCCGTATCAGCGGCATCTACAACACCCGCGAGGTCGGGCGGCTGGTGGACAACCTGCCCAAGGTGCTGCCGATCTACCTGACCCGCAGCAAGGACGGCAGCACCGTCCTCAACAGCATTTCACCACCGCCCGACAAGGGCTGACGCCCTACAGCGTCATCGCCGCCAGCCAGCCGAACGCCAGCAGCGGCAGGTTGTAGTGGATGAAGGTGGGTACCACGGTGTCCCAGATATGGTGGTGCTGGCCATCCACGTTCAGCCCGGAGGTCGGGCCAAGGGTCGAGTCCGAAGCCGGCGAGCCGGCATCGCCCAAGGCCCCTGCGGTACCGACGATGCACACTGTGGCCAGCGGGTCGAAGCCCAGCTGCACGCACAGCGGCACGAAGATCGCCGCCAGGATCGGCACCGTCGAGAACGACGAGCCGATGCCCATGGTCACCAGCAACCCCACCAGTAGCATCAGCAAGGCGCCAATGCCCTTGCTGTGGTCGATCCATTGCGCCGAGGTCTCGACCAGGCTCCTGACCTCACCGGTGGCCTTCATCACATCGGCAAAGCCCGAGGCGGCAATCATGATGAAGCCGATCATGGCCATCATCTTCATGCCTTCGGTAAACAGGTCGTCGGTGTCCTTCCAGCGCACGATGCCCGACAGCGAGAAGATCAGAAAGCCGACCATGGCGCCGATGATCATCGAGTCCAGCCACAGCTGCACGATGAATGCAGCGGCGATCGCCAGCCCCGCCACCAGCAGGGTCATCGGGTTGTACTGCACGCTGACCTGCTCGACCTGCTCGATGCGCGCCAGGTCGTAGTCGCGCTTCTTGCGGTAGCTGATGAACACCGCCAGCAGCAGGCCGGCGAACATGCCGGCGGCCGGGATGGCCATGGCATGGGTGACGTTGACCCCGCTGACATCGACCCCGGCACGGGCGACGTTGGCCAGCAGGATCTCGTTGAGGAAGATGTTGCCAAAGCCCACCGGCAGGAACATGTACGGGGTGATCAGGCCAAAGGTGATGACGCAGGCGATCAGCCGCCGGTCGATGCGCAGGCGCGTCAGTACGTACAGCAGCGGCGGCACCAGCAGCGGGATGAAGGCGATATGGATGGGCAGGATGTTCTGCGACGACACCGCCACCACCAGCATCAGGCCGATCAGCAGCCATTTGACCTTGCCGCCGTTGGCATGGCCCTGGCGGTCGATCATGTTCAGCGCACGGTCGGCCATGGCATGGGCCAGGCCGGACTTGGCGATGGCTACGGCGAAGGCGCCGAGCAAGGCATAGGACAGTGCCACCGTGGCACCGCCACCGAGGCCGCCGTTGAAGGCCTTGAGTGTGCCTTCTATCCCCAGGCCGCCGACCAGGCCACCGACCAGGGCGCCGATGATCAGGGCGATGACCACATGCACACGGGACAGGCTGAGTATCAGCATGATGCCGACCGCGGCGATCACTGCATTCATGGTTTGGGGTTCCTCATAGCGGCAGACAAAAAAGCGCGCACTCTGACGGAGTGGGAGGGATATGTCAAAAGCGCCATATTGCGGCGTATTTCGCTGTAATTTTAAATTGAATGTTTGAATAAAGAAAAAATCGGCGGGGCCGATATAGGGGGGAGGCTGGAAGGTGCTTGCCTTGAGGTATTCAGCGCCTGTGAGACCGAGCGCCGCCCGCGCGGCGCATCGCGGATAAATCCGCTCCTACATTTGTTGCAACGTGGCCATGCCTGTCAGGCCATGGTTGTCAGCCGGTTTGCACGACTCAAGACATGCGCCAAGGCTGGCAACCATGGCGTAACAGGTTCGGCACGTTGCAACAAATGTAGGAGCGGATTTATCCGCGATGCGCCGCGCGGGCGGCGCTCGATCTCACAGGCGCCGCAACCCTCAAGGCAAACACCTTCCAGCCCCACCGCCAAACCCTGACTGCCAAAAAAAGGGATTCCCCCCATGCCTTTGCGACAACTTTCCATCCAGTGGAAAATTACCCTGCTCGCCGGTCTCTGCCTCGCCGGCATCGTCACCCTCCTCGTCGGCCTCTCGCTGTACCGCATGGACCACAGCTCGGACCTGGTCAAGGCCAGCAGCATGCAGATGCTCACCGAGGCCGCGCAGTCGCGTATCGAGTCGCAAGGTGAAGTCCAGGCCCTGAACATCCGCCGCCAGTTCATGGATGCCTACCAATACGGTGCGGGCTTCTCGCGCCAGGTGCTGTTCCTGCGCGAACAGGCGGAAAAACGCTTCCTCGATGCCTTCGACCTGCGCGAAGACATGACCCGCCAGGTGCGCGCCGCGCTGCAGGCCAACCCCGACCTGCTCGGCCTGTCGCTGGTGTTCGAGCCCAATGCGCTGGACAACAAGGACAGCCTGTTCGCCGGCAAAGCCGAACTGGGCAGCAACGAAACCGGGCGCTTCGCCCTGTACTGGTCGCAACCGCGCGCCGGCCAGCTGACCGCCATGGCCCTGCCCGAACACGACATGGCCAACACCGAGATCGGCCCCAGCGGCCAGCCGGCCAATACCTGGTGGAACTGCCCGCGCAGCACCGGCAAGGTCTGCGTGGTGGAGCCGTACTTCTATGACATCGACGGCCAGCGCGTGCTGATGACCAGCATCGTCTTCCCGCTGGCGGTCAACGGCAAGATCATTGCCACCCTCTCTATCGACATCAACCTCAACAGCCTGCAGGCCCTGAGCCAGGACGCCAGCCGCAGCCTCTACGAAGGCCGCACCACGGTCGGTATCCTCAGCCCGGTCGGCCTGCTGGCCGGCTACAGCGCCGACGCCAGCAAGCTGGCCCAGCGTTTCGACCAGGTCGACCCGCGCCAGGGCGCCGAGCTGGTGCGCAAGCTGGCCGCGGGCAAGCTGACCACCCTGCACGATCAGGCGCGCCTGAAAGTGCTGGCCGCCTTCGAACCGATTCCCGGCGCCCAACCCTGGGGCGTGCTGCTGGACGTGCCGGAAAACGCCCTGACCGGCCCCGCCGAAGCCCTCAAGCAAGAGCTGGACACCCTGAACACCAGCGGCACCCTGCTGGAGCTGGGCCTGGGCCTGGCCGCGGCGATCGCCGGCCTGCTGCTGGTGTGGCTGATGGCGCGTGGCGTGACCAAGCCGATCCTCGGCGTCGCCGCCATGCTCAAGGACATCGCCAGCGGCGAAGGCGACCTGACCCGCCGCCTGACCTACGACAAGCGCGACGAACTCGGCGAGCTGGCCGGCTGGTTCAACCGCTTCCTCGACAAGCTGCAACCGACCATCGCCGAGGTAAAGCGCTCGGTGCAGGCCGCCCGCGGCACCGCCGACCAGTCCTCGGCCATCGCCAGCGAGACCAGTGCCGGCATGGAGCAGCAGTACCGCCAGGTCGACCAGGTGGCCACCGCCTCCCACGAAATGAGCGCCACCGCCCAGGACGTCGCCCGCAGCGCCGCCCAGGCCGCACAGGCTGCACGCGACGCCGACCAGGCCACCCGCGAAGGCCTGGCGGTGATCGACCGTACCACGAACAGCATCGATGCCCTGGCCGCCGACATGAGCAGCGCCATGGCCGAAGTCGAAGGCCTGGCGCAGAACAGCGAGAAGATCGGCTCGGTGCTCGAGGTGATCCGCTCGATCGCCGAGCAGACCAACCTGCTGGCGCTCAACGCCGCCATCGAAGCGGCCCGCGCCGGTGAGGCCGGCCGCGGCTTTGCCGTGGTCGCCGACGAAGTGCGCAACCTGGCCCAGCGCACCCAGGAATCGGTGGAAGAAACCCGCCAGGTGATCGAAGCCCTGCAGACCGGTACCCGTGAAGTGGTCGGTGCCATGGACAGCAGCCACCGCCAGGCCCAGGGCGGTGTCGAGCAGGTCGGCCAGGCGGTTACCGCGTTGCAGCGCATCGGCCAGGCGGTGAGCGTGATCACCGACATGAACCTGCAGATCGCGTCGGCCGCCGAAGAACAGAGCGCAGTCGCCGAAGAGATCAACAGCAACGTCGCGACCATCCGCGATGTCACCGAGTCGCTGTCCGGGCAGGCCAACGAATCGGCGCGGGTGAGCCAGTCGCTGAACAGCCTGGCCAACCAGCAACAGGCGCTGATGGACCAGTTCCGCGTCTGACCCGCCGGGGCCGTGCGCGGCCCCGAAACCCACCTCGTCTACACTTGCCCGCAACGCAAGAGCAGTAACCGACGAGGCTCCCCATGAAGAAAATCCCTGCGCTGCTGGCCGGCCTGTTGCTCACCATCGGCCTGGCCAGTACCGACAGCGCCGCATCGGCAGAAGCTGGCAAGCCCATCCACTTCGGCGCCATCACCTGGGAAAGCGGCGCCCTGACCACGGAAATCCTGCGCCACATCGTCGAGCACGGTTACGGCTACCCCACCGACACCCTCCCTGGCAGCAGCGTGAGCATGGAGGTGGCGCTGGCGCGCAACGACCTGCAGGTAATCGCCGAGGAATGGGCCGGGCGCAGCCCCGCCTGGGTCAAGGCCGAACAGGCCGGCGAGGTGTTCGCCCTGGGCGATACGGTGAAGAACGCCGAGGAAGGCTGGTGGGTCCCGGCCTACGTGATCGAGGGCGATCCGGACCGCGGCCTCAAGCCGCTGGCCCCAGACCTGAGCAGCGTCGAAGACCTCAAGCGCTATCCCAAGGTGTTCAGCGACCCCGAAGCGCCTGAAAAAGGCCGCTTCCTCAACAGCCCCAGCGGCTGGACCTCGGAGACCGTCAATAGTCAGAAGCTCAAGGCTTATGGCCTCGACGGCCTGTACAACAACTTCCGCAGTGGCTCGGGCGCCGCGCTGGATGCCGAGATCAGTTCAGCCATCCGCCGTGGCCAGCCGGTGCTGTTCTACTACTGGAGCCCCACCCCGCTGATTGGCCGCTACAAACTGGTGCGCCTGCAGGAGCCGCCATTCGACGCGGCCGCGTGGGCCACCCTGACCGACGCGAAGAACCCCAACCCGATAGGCAGCCAGTCGTTGCCGGCCAAGCTGTCGGTCGGCGTGTCCAAGGCGTTTCGCGATGGCTACCCGGACCTGGTGGCGGTATTCGAGAAGGTAGACCTGCCCATCGACCGGTTGAACAAGGCCTTGGCTGAAATGAACGAAAAACGCCAGCCGCCCGCGGATGCCGCCAAGGCGTTCCTGCGCGCCAACCCGGCTGTGTGGAAGGCCTGGCTTCCGGCTGACGTGGCCGCCAAGGTCGAGGCCAGCCTGTGAACACGGGCTTCCCCCAAGCCCTGCAACTGTCCTTCGCCGACACCATCAACCGCCTGGTCGACTGGCTGGTGCTGCACTATGGCGACCACCTGCGCAGTGTCTCCGACCAGCTGCTGCAAGTGCTGGTCGGCCTGGAGAACCTGCTGCGCCTGATGCCCTGGTGGCTGCTGTTGCTGCTGGTCGGCCTGCTCGCCTGGCACGCCAGCCGCAGCCTGCTGCGCAGCGTGGTGCTGGTCGCGCTGCTGGTGTTCATCGGCATGCTCGGGCTGTGGGACAAACTGCTGCAGACCCTGGCGCTGGTGCTGGTCAGTACCGGCCTGTGTGTGCTGGTCGGCGTGCCGCTGGGCATACTCCTGGCCACCCGCCCACTGGCCCGGCGCATGCTGTTGCCGGTGCTGGACGTGATGCAGACGCTGCCGGCCTTCGTCTACCTGATCCCGGTGCTGATGCTGTTCGGCCTGGGCAAGGTGCCGGCGGTGTTCGCCACCTTGATCTATGCCTTGCCACCGTTGGTGCGGCTGACCGAGCTGGGCCTGAGCCAGATCGACCCCTCATTGCTGCAGGCCGCCCATGGCCTGGGCGCCGGCCGCTGGCAGCGGCTGCGGCGCATCGCCCTGCCGCTGGCGTTGCCGAGCATCATGGCCGGGCTCAACCAGTCGGTGATGATGGCCTTGTCGATGGTGGTGGTGGCTTCGATGATCGGTGCCCGAGGGCTGGGCGAGGATGTGCTGGCCGGGATTCAGACACTTAATGTCGGCCAAGGGGTGGAAGCGGGCTTGGCCATCGTCGCGCTGGCGATGGTGATCGACCGCATCAGCCAGGCCTATGGGCGCAGCACCCGGTAAACGTGATTGTGTGTAGGAGCGGCCTCGCCGGGGCCGCTCCTACAAGAGTCCGCGTCAGTTCAGTATCTGATCATCACCGACTTCAATTCGGTGTAGTCCTCGATGAACGCACTGCCGAACTCTCGCCCCACCCCGGAAGCCTTGGTCCCGCCAAACGGCACCGCCGGGTCGAGGAAAGTGTGCATGTTGACCCACACCGTACCGGCCTCGATCTGCGGGATCAGCCGTAGCGCCTTGGACAGGTCGTTGGTCCACAGGCTGGCGGTCAGGCCATACGGGCTGTCGTTCATCAGCTCGACCAGTTCCTGCTCGTTATCGAACGGCAGCACACAGACGATCGGCCCGAAGGTTTCCTCATGCAGCAACGGGTCATTGGCACCGTTGGCCAGCACCACGGTCGGCTCGACGAAATACCCCGGCCGGTCAACCACCCTGGCACCACACACCACCGTGTTGTTGGCCCGCGCCCGCTCGAAGAAGCCGAGAATCTTCTGCAGGTGCGCAGCATTGGCCAGCGGCCCGAACTGCGCCTCTGGGTCCAGTGCCGAGCCGATCTTCATCTGCCCCAGCGCCGCGCCCAGCTTGCGGGTGAACTCCTCGACCTTGCTGTGGTGCACGTACAGGCGCTCTGGCGATGCGCAGACCTGCCCCTGGTGCACGTAGGCCGTTTGCACGATGCCGGCCACCGCGCCGTCGACATCGACATCGGCCAGCAGTGCCGCGGCATTCTTGCCGCCCAGTTCCAGGGTGGCGCGGGTCAGGTTGGCCGCCATGGCCGCCTTGCCCACGGCGATGCCCGTCGGTACCGAACCGGTGAAGGCCACCTTGGCCACGTCCGGGTGCTCGATCAGCCGCTGCCCGGCCTGCCCACGGCCGTTCAGCACGTTGAGCGCGCCCGCCGGCACACCGGCCTCGACGGCCAGTTCAGCGATGCGCAGCAACGTCAGCGGGGTGAACTCGCTGGGTTTGATGATGACGGTGCAACCGGTGACCAGCGCCGAGGCGATCTTCCAGATGCCGATCATCACCGAGAAGTTCCACGGCACGATCCCCGCCACCACGCCCACCGGCTCGCGCAGGGTGAAGGCGGTGTAGCGCTCGCCGGCGAACGACGGGATCGACGGTGTCATGGTCTGCCCGGTGATCTTGCTCGCCCAACCGGCAAAGTAGCGCAGGAACACCACGCTCTGGGCGATCTCAAGGCCGCGGGTAAGGTTGATCGACTTGCCCGAGCACAGGGTTTCCAGCTGCGCCAGCTCTTCGGCATTGGCCTCGATCAGGTCGGCCAGGCGGTTCAGCACCACACCTTTCTGATACGGCGACGCCTCGGCCCAGGCCCCCTTGAAGGCGTGCCGCGCACTGCGCACCGCACGTTCGACCTCGGCGTCGCTGGCCTCGGCAACCCGGGCGATGACCGCGCCGCTGGAGGGGTCATGGATAGCGATCGACGGCCCCGCCTCACCCGCCAGGTACTGGCCCTCGATAAAATGGCCATGGGGCCTGGCGAGGAACTCGACCACGGCAGGTAACAGCTGGATATCGCTCATGACATGACTCCTGGATGGCAGTGCACAAAGGTGTGTCGGCCGATCTTCAAACGCCCGCCCACTCGCCTGCCAGCCCCGCACGGCGTTTTGTCAGGCAGCTTCAAGAGAATGTCACGCAGGGCAAATCGCCACGCCGGGCCGGTGGGCACACTGCGTTCACTGAATCACGCAAGCGTTGTACCCTTCAGCCCGCTCGGTCAGCGGGCTTTTTTATGCCTTCAGATGTTCTGTGCCTGTGAGATCGAGCGCCGCCCGCGCGGCGCTCGATCTCATAAGCGCAGAACATCTAAAGGCAGACACCTGTGTGCCCCCGACACCCTACCGCGACGATAAAAAATAAAATCGCATAAGAATATAAATTCTTATTCTTTTTTAACCAAAATCAATTCCGCTATAACTCTCCCAACTGTACAGCCGCCAACACCCGGCCAACTGTCTGCAGCGCAACACCTGATCAACAATCAACGCCCACAAGGCAACACCGGTAGCGCCCTGAAATTCGCAACCTGTTGATCTACAACAAATTAATAACTCGGCACGACGATTGCTCAAGCAAAGTCCCCCGCTCAACAAGAACCGGAGACCTGCCCATGAGCACCCCACTGAACGTCGTAGCCCTGTCCGGCGGCACCACCCGCCCATCGCGCACCCTGGCCCTGACCGAGGCCATCCTCGCCGAACTCGGCCAGCACCTGCACATCAAGCCACACCTGATCGAACTGGGCGACATCGCCCGCCCACTAGGTGCCGCGCTGTGGCGCAGCGAACTGCCCGACACCGTGGAGCAACAGCTGCGCCTGGTGGAAAAAGCCGACCTGCTGGTGGTTGCGGCCCCCGTCTACCGCGGCAGCTTCCCCGGCCACTTCAAGCACCTGTTCGACCTGATCGGCCAGGACGCGCTGGTTGATACCCCGGTGCTGCTCGCCGCCACCGGTGGCAGCGAACGCCACGCGCTGGTGCTCGACCACCAGCTGCGCCCGCTGTTCAGCTTCCTGCAGGCCCTGACCCTGCCAATCGGCGTGTATGCCAGCCAGGCCGAGCTGGCCGACTACCAGGTTTCCAGCGATGCCCTTGGCGCACGCATCCGCCTGGCCGCCGAGCGTGCCGTGCCGCTGTTCGGCGCCCATCACGCACTCCGTCAAAGCGCCTGAGGAACCGCCATGAATGCACCTTTGCATGCCGCCCGCCCGGCGCTGGCGGTCGCGCGCGAACTGGCCACACAGTTCGCCCAGACCGCAGTGGAGCGCGACGAGCGCGGTGGTACGCCCAAGGCCGAACGCGATGCCCTGCGCAGCAGCGGCTTGCTGTCATTGGTGATCCCTCAGGCGTTCGGCGGCCAGGGTGCGAACTGGCATGACACCTTCGAGGTGGTGCGTGAGTTCGCCCGGGTCGACAGTTCGATCGCCCACGTGTTTGGCTTCCATCACCTGATGCTGGCCACCGTGCGCCTGTTCTCGCGCCCTGACCAGTGGCAACCCTGGTTCGAGCAGACCGCCCGCAAGCACTGGTTCTGGGGCAATGCACTCAATCCGCTGGACACCCGCACCGTGGTCAAGCACTTCGACGGCTGGTGCGAGTTCTCGGGCAAGAAGAGCTTCTGCTCCGGTGCCAGCGACTCGGAAATGCTGATCGCTTCGGCAGTGGACGAGCGTGCTGGCGGCAAGCTGCTGATCGCCGCCATCCCCAGCGGGCGCACCGGCATCACCCTGCACAACGACTGGAACAACATCGGCCAGCGCCAGACCGACAGTGGCAGCGCCACCTTCGAACGGGTGCGGGTCGAGCACAGCGAACTGCTGCTCGACCCCGGCCCGTTGAGCACCCCCTTCGCCGCCCTGCGCCCGCTGATCGCCCAGCTGCACTTCGCCAACCTGTTCCTCGGTATTGCCGAAGGTGCCTTTGACGAAGCGCGCCAGTACAGCCTCAAGGAAAGCCGGCCGTGGTTCCGCTCCAGCGCTGCCAGCAGCGCCGAAGACCCTTACGTGCTGCGCCACTACGGTGAGTTCTGGGTGGGCCTGGAGAGCGTGCGCCTGCTGATCGCCCGCGCGGCCCGCCAACTCGACAGTGCCTGGGCCAAGGAGCAGGCGCTGAGCGCCGAGGAGCGCGGTGACCTGGCCCTGGCCATCGGCACCGCCAAGGTCGCGGCCACGCGCCACGGCCTGGACATCTGCAACCGCCTGTTCGAGGTGACCGGCGCCCGCGCCACCCATGCCTCGCTGCGCTTCGACCGCCACTGGCGCAACCTGAGGACGCAAACCCTGCACGACCCGGTGGATTACCGTATCCACGAGCTCGGCGAGTGGGCCCTCGGCGGCAAGCGCCCCGCCCCATCCTTCTATTCCTAAGGATCGCTCATGCAACTGCTGACCCTCCCCCCGTCACCGACATTGGCTACCTCGATCAGGGCGACCGCACAGGTCTTCGAAGACCCCAGGTCGCAGGCGCTGCTCGCCCACCTGCAACAGGTCGCCCCCAGCGAGGCCAGCGTCCTGATCATTGGCGAAACCGGCACGGGCAAGGAGCTGGTCGCGCGCCACATCCACAACCTCAGCGGCCGGCGCAACGGCCCGTTCATCGCGGTGAACTGCGGAGCGTTCTCCGAGTCGCTGGTCGAGGCCGAACTGTTCGGCCATGAGAAAGGCGCCTTCACCGGCGCTCTGGCGGCCAAGGCCGGCTGGTTCGAAGAGGCCAACGGCGGCACGTTGTTCCTCGACGAGATCGGTGACCTGCCGCTGCCGATTCAGGTCAAGCTGCTGCGCGTGTTGCAAGAGCGTGAAGTGGTGCGCCTGGGCTCGCGCAAGAGCATCCCGATCAATGTGCGGGTGCTGGCGGCGACCAACGTGCAGCTGGAGAAAGCGATCAACGCCGGGCACTTCCGGGAGGACCTGTATTACCGGCTGAACGTGGTGACCCTGCAGTTGCACCCACTGCGCGACCGGCCGGGGGATATCCTGCCGCTGGCCCGGCATTTCATCCGCAGCTACAGCGAACGGCTGGGCTATGGGCCGGTGGACCTGAGCCCCAAGGCCCAGGCCAAACTGGTCGAGTACAGCTGGCCAGGCAACATTCGCGAGCTGGAGAACGTCATCCACCACAGCCTGCTGACCTGCGGCGACGGGCTGGTGCAGGCGCAGGACCTGCGCCTGTCCAACCTGCGCCTGGATCGCCAGGAGGATGAGCCGGCGAACCACGGCGTGGAGGACCTGCTGCAACAGGCGTTCAGCCGGTTGTACGAGGAACAGCCCGGGGATTTGTACGAGAAGGTCGAGAATGCCCTGCTGCGCTCGGCGTACCACTTCTGCCATTACAACCAGGTGCATACCGCGCAGTTGCTGGGGTTGTCGCGCAACGTCACGCGTACCCGGCTGATCGCGATCGGGGAGCTGGTGGTGAACAAGCGCCGGGCTCAGGAGCCCCAGGTGCTGGATAACCGGGTGGTGCGGTTATCCATCTGAGCTGGGTATCTCCAGTACCGGCCTCTTCGCGGGCAAGCCCGCTCCCACAGGTACTGCACCATGGCTGATGTCGGGGCCGTATCTGTGGGAGCGGGTTTACCCGCGAAGAGGCCAGTGCAGGTAACTCAAAGCTCAGTACCGATCGACGCCGCGATCATCCCCGACATCGTGATCGGCCCCGTCATCCGCGCCCTGCCCTGCACCGCTATCATCACCCGCCTCATTGGCTTCATGATTGGCTTCGTGGTTGGCTTCGTGATTGCCGCCGTCATCCGCGCCGCTACGGCCCGAGCTGGCGCCGCCATCGCCACTGTGCCCGCTGCCACCGCCACTGCCACCGCCACCGCTGCCACCACCTCCACCGCCATGGCCACCACCACCGCCGCTGCCACCGCCGCCTCCGCCGTGGCCGCCACCGCCTCCTCCGCCACCACCACCGCCATCCTTCGCATACGCGCTGGACGCGCCGCCGAGCGAGTCAGGCAGCAACACTGCCGAAGCCGATAGCACTGCGCCGATAGCCAAAGCCAACAAGCATTTCCTGAGCATGATGAGCCTCCGCATGGAGTCGCACTGTTACAGAATGTTTCTTGAGCTCTGAGCGTAGCCCGCCGCTTCACCTGTCACCAGCCGGTCATCCGCACAATCAACCCGCCAAACGCCGGAACACCAGGCTGGAAGCCCCGCACACGCCAGCGCACAGCAGCATCACGGTGGCGATGTCGGCTACCGAGGTTTCACTGCGCCCGTCCAGCCCGGCCAACAGCCCCAGCAGCACCCCGGCCAGGCTCACCGACATGGCCATGGTCAACTGCACCGACATCGCCGACAGCGAGCTGGCCGCCGCCGAGCGATCACCGGGTACATCCTGGTAACTGGCAGCACCCAAGGTCGAGAATTGCAGTGACCGCACCAGGCCCGCCGCGAACAGCACGACCGCCATCAGCCACACCGCGGTGTCGCGATCGAAGCCGGCACACAGGGCAATCCCCGCCGCGCTGAGCACAGCATTGCAACTGAGCACCCGTCGATAGCCGTAGCGCCGTACCAATGGCACGGCCAGCAGCTTCATCAGCAACGCCCCCACGCCACCGCTGACCACCAGCCAACCGGCCGCCAGCGGGCTCATGCCCAGGCAGTTCTGCAACAGCAATACGATCAGGAACGGCTGCGCCGCCGAACCCAGGCGAAACAGCCCGCCGCCGGCCTGGGCCAGGCCGAAACTGCGCAGGCGCAACAGCGACAGGTCGACCAGTGGGCTGGGGTGGCGCCGCGCATGCAGCAGGTAACCCAAGGCGCAGGCCAGGCCCGCGGCCACCAGCGCCAGCGCCCAGGCCGGTGGCAGTTGCCCCAGCCCCAGCGACTCCAGGCCGAACACCAGCATGGCCAAGGCGCCACCACTGAGCAGCAGCCCGCGCACATCCAGCGGCGGCACCCGTCGTGCCGGATAGTCCGGCACATAGCGCAGGATCAGCCAACAGCCGACCAGGCAGATCGGCAGGTTGACCAGGAAGATCCAGTGCCACGACAGCACCGTCACCAGCAGCCCGCCGAGCAGTGGCCCGATCAAGGGCCCGACCAGGGCCGGCAAGGCCAGCCATGACATCGCTTGCAGCAATTGTTCGCGGCTTGACCAGCGCAGGATGATGACCTGCCCCACGGGCGTCATCAACGCACCCGCCGCGCCCTGCAGCATGCGCCCCACGCACAGCTGCCAGAGCGTCTCGGCCAGGGCACAGGCCAGCGAGGCACTGGTGAACAAGCCCATCGCCAGCAACATCACCTGGCGCGGGCGAAAGCGTTCGGCGGCCCAGCCGCTGACCGGCACGCACAGCGCCAGGGCAAGCATGTAGAGCGACACCACCAGGTTCATGCGCAGCCCTGGCTCGCCGAAATCGGCGGCCATCTGCGGCAAGGCAGTCATCACCGCCGTGCTGTCGAGCAGTTCCATGAACAGCGCGGCGCCGATGATCACCGGCACCTTGGGGCTTTGCAGATGCCCGGCCAGCAAGGCCGGTTGGGCGGTCAAAACAGCCCCGAGACGGGCGGACGGGTGCCTTTGAGCTGCCAGGCGCCCACCACCGCCGCCTTCCACTGGCGCGGGTTGTGGTTGGCCACGGTGCGGGCGTTGCGCCAGTGCCGGTCAAGGTTGTGCTGGCGGCCGGTGGTGGAGGCACCGCCGACATCGAACAAGGTTTCGGCCGCCTTGAGCGCCAGCTCGGCCACCAGATACTGAGCCTGCGCGACCTCGATGGCGGCCTGTTCGACGGCGGCTTCATCCAGCTGCGTGGCCCAGGCCTTGTCGATGCTGGCGGCGGCCTTGAGCACCAGGGACTCGGCGCCATAGGCACGGGCGGCGATATCGCCTACCGACAGCTCCACGTAGGGGTCATCCACCGAACGGCTGGCGGTACTGTGCTTGATCGGCCGGGCATGCTCGCGGGCGAAGCGCGTGGCATCGTCCAGTGCGTTGCGGGCGATGCCGGCCAGCACGGTGCCGAGGAACAGCTGCAGGAACGGTGTGACGATCGTACGCTTGCCCTCCTCCACGGTGCGCGTGCGAAGCTCGCTGGCCTCCACCCGCACGTTGCGCAGGTGCGTGGTGCCGCTGGCGGTCAGGCGCTGGCCCATGGCATCGAAATCGTCGACCAGCTCCAGGCCCTCGCGGTCGCGTGGCAGGATGAACGAAACCGGTTGCTCGTCCTCATCCAGCGCCACCGCACTGACATAGTCGGCGAACAATGCGCCGGTGCTGTAGAACTTGCTGCCGTTGGCACGGTAATGCTCGCCCTCGCGGACCAGCCGTGCAGCGATCGAGCCGTTGGCGCCGCCCAGTTCCCAGCCGGCATTGCCGATAACGGCGCCTTGCAGATAGCGGGCAAACCAGCGCTCGCGCTCTTGCTCTGCGCCCTCGGCCTGGGCGGCCAGCAGGCCTTCGATGAAGGCAAAGCCCGGGCGCAAGGCCTGGGCCACGTTGGAATCGACCGAGGCAATCTGCAGCAGCAGTTCGATCACATCGCTGACCGTGCCGCCGGGGCCGCCGTACTGGGGCGGGATTCGCACGGTGTAAAGCCCTGCGGCCGCGAGCTGGGCGATGGCTTCGTGGGGCAGCTGGCGTTCGCGCTCACGTTGCGCGGCGCCTTCGCCGATAGCGGGCAACAAGGCAACGATGCGGGCCTTCAGTTGCACGACGTCGGTCGCAGGCGTCTGGGTGGGGAAACGTTGAAATGTGGTCATGGTTCAGTCCTTTAAGTACATCTTTCGTTTAGGTGACCCGGGCCTTGTGGGAGCAGCTGTCTTGCTCAATTTCTAGAATCTGGCGCGATCCGTGTGGGAGCCGCGCTTGCCGGCGATGGGCCGCGAAGCGGCCCCAGCAATTTATGCAACAACCTTGAAATCGTGGGGCCGCTTCGCGGCCCATCGCCGGCAAGCGCGGCTCCCAC